>NZ_MUNX01000083.1 GCF_002001005.1 Flavobacterium sp. A45 | reverse complement strand
ATTGGACCTTATTTGTATTTATTTTTTTGCTAATTGCTATAATTGGCGCATTTTTAATTTATAGAACCTATCAAAAGCCTAAATATGAAGGCGATTTGTTTTTAAAAAATATTAAAAAAGATATTACTGTTTATTTTGATGAATTTGGAGTACCTCATATTTATGCCAAAAATTCAAAAGATGCAATGATTGCTTTAGGGTATGTACATGCCCAAGATCGGTTATGGCAAATGGAATTGCTTAGAAGAATAGTGCCAGGGCGTTTGTCCGAAATATTTGGTTCGGTTGCGTTGAAGAACGATAAATTTTTTGTGGGTTTGGGAATTGAGGAGGCCTCTGAAAAAGCAATAAGGAATTTGGATAAAAAGAGTCAAGCCTATCAATTGACAATGGCTTATTTGGATGGAATTAATCAATATCTTGAGGAAGGTGTAACTCCAGTTGAATTTCAACTGTTAGGAATTAAAAAACAAAAGTTTATCATTCAAGATGTATATAATATTTTTGGATATATGTCTTTTAGTTTTGCAATGGCTCAAAAAACGGATCCACTACTTACAGATATTCGGAACAAATATGGAATGGATTATCTTAAAGATTTTGGTATAGAAGGAGAATTTAATGCGACTAAAATTAAAATTTCCAAACAGAAAACGCAAGAATATTCAGCTATTGCACAATCGATCGCATCGCTTTTGGACCAATCTCCGGTAGCACCATTTGTAGGGAGCAATAGTTGGGTAATTGCTCCGCAAAAGACAAAAAACAAAAAAGTTATTTTTGCCAATGATCCCCATATTGGATTTTCACAACCCGGCACTTGGTATGAAGCTCATATAGAAACTCCCGATTTCGAATTGTACGGTTGTTATTTGGCGGGCGCACCTTTCCCTTTATTGGGTCACAATCGGGAATATGCATATGGGTTGACGATGTTTGAAAATGATGATGTCGATTTTTATCAAGAAGAAAATAATCCGAAAAATAATAATCAATATAAAACCATAAATGGTTTCCAAGATTATGAAATTAGAAAGAAAATAATAAAGGTTAAAGATTCTTCAGATGTGAATTTGACCATAAAAGTAAGTCAGCACGGTCCCGTTATGAATGATTTGCTGACTGATTTGAAAAATACTAAGCCAGTTGCGATGTCTTGGATTTACACACAGCAACCTATTCGAAGTATTGAGGCGATTTATGCTATTTCCCATTCCAAATCAATGTCCGATTTTCAAAAAGGAGTTGCGCTTATTGCTGCGCCGGGATTGAATGTAATGTATGGCGATGCCAAAGGAAATGTGGGTTGGTGGGCAAGCGGTAAATTGTACAAACACAATAACGGTGTGAATACAAATTTTATACTTGATGGTGCCAATGGTAAAGATGATAGTTTGGAATATTTAGATTTTTCAAAAAATCCATCCGCAGTCAATCCAGATTGGAATTATGTTTATTCAGCAAACAATCAGCCAGAAGCGATTGATGGTTTTGAATATCCGGGCTATTATCTTCCAGAAGATAGAGCGAAAAGAATTACACAATTATTGGATTCAAAATCAGATTGGGATGAAAGTTCTGTGGGTGAAATGATTAATGATAATACATCAAGTATCGCTCCCAAGGTTGTGAAAAGTTTAATTTCGAATTTAAATTTAAATTCACTTTCGAAAATGGAAAATGAAGCGATACGAATTTTAAAATCATGGAATGGTTCAAATAATTTGAATGATGTGGCTCCCACAATCCATAATAAATGGATTTATTTATATCTAAAAAACACTTTTCAGGACGAATTGGGTGATGAAGGATTCAAACAGTTTTTAGGAACTCATGTTATGAAGCAAATTGTCGCCAGACAAATTTCAAGTAAAAATTCGCCATGGTGGGATGATGTTACTACAAAAAATATAAAAGAAACCAGAAGCCAAATTTTAGCGAAATCATTTGCTGAAGCAATAGTGGCTTTGGAAAAACAATTGGGTAATTCGCCTTTGAATTGGAAGTGGGAAAAAGTACATTCAGTAGAATATCATCATCCAATTGGGAAATTAGCGTTATTAAGACCGTTTTTTAATGTTGGCCCTTTTGAAGTTTCAGGTTCTGTCGAAGTTATAAATAATCAATTTTTTGATTTTGTTGATGATGGATTTTATAAAGTGAAAGGAGGGCCTTCAAGTCGAAGAGTAATCGACTTCTCGGATATTGAAAATAGTTGGGGAATTCTGCCAACGGGACAATCTGGGAATCCATTTAGCTCACATTATAAAGATCAAGCAGAATTATATAATTCTGGAAAATTCAGAAAAATGAAATTGAATAAAAAGGAGATTGTAGGATCTTCTACTAAACTTGTCTTTTTTCCTCTAAAAAACTAATCCTAATCCCAAATGTATTTCCAAGTACCATCTTTTTGTTTTTTCCAGACCGTATGAAAAACACCTTTTGAAATTTGTTCCTTTCCAGAAGCATCTTTAAAAGTCCAAGCATATTTTCCGTAAGTAGAAGCCATATCTCCAGCATCGGAAACGGTTACCGCGTCTGGTGACCAAGTCACGCTTGCATTTTGGTACTTTGGGTTTAAATAATATTTTTTAATATTGTCTTTGCCAATGATTAAAGTGTCGTGTTCTCTCATGATCACGGCATTGGAATCAGCATATTGATAGAAACCTTCGGCAATTCCTTTTTCGGCAACCAATTTTTCAAAGTCCTTTTCTGTTTTGACGATCTGTAATTTGACATAGGTTAAATTTTCAGGTTTTGGCTTTGGAGTGCAACCATTAAGAACTAATAGAATAATAAATAGGTTGAAGATATTTTTCATTAAGAATTATTTTTTAAAAATTTTAGACAGTATTCCAAATGCCCCTCTTATAAAAGTGGCACTGGTAACGACTTTCAAAACCGATTTTGTAACGACACTTGCCGTACTTGGCTCGTTGCTTTCTGGTTTTTTTTCTTCAGGAAGTACAGCTTGCTCTTGAGCTGATTCAATTTTTTTATTGAGCATCTCATAAGCGCTTTCGCGGTCAAGTACTTCATTGTACTTTTTGACTAGTTTGGATTTAGAATTGATTTCTTCAATTTCAGAATCAGTTAAAACATCCATTCGACTCATTGGAGCACGCATCATGGTCGCTACAAGCGGAGTTGGTATTCCTTTTTCGCTTAATGCTGTTACAAAGGCTTCGCCAATTCCCAAACTAGTTAATACTTCGTCTGTTTTATAAAATTCGGACGTTGGATAGTTATCTGCCGATTGTTTGATTGCCTGCCTGTCATTGGCTGTGAATGCTCTTAAAGCGTGTTGTATCTTTAATCCTAGTTGTGCCAAAACACCACTTGGAATATCCATTGGATTTTGGGTAATAAAATAAACGCCAATTCCTTTGGAACGAATTAATTTTACGATGGTCTCTATCTGTTCTAATAATGCTTTGCTGGCTTCATTAAAAATTAAATGAGCTTCGTCAATAAAAATAACTAATTCGGGTTGGTCTGCATCTCCTTTTTCAGGCATTTGTTGGTATATTTCGGCAAGTAAACTCAACATGAATGTGGAGAATAATTTAGGCTTGTCTTGAATGTCTGTTAGTCGTATGATATTAATGTAGCCTTTTCCATTCTCGTCAATCCGAAGTAAATCGTCGATTTCAAAAGACAATTCTCCAAAAAACAAATCGCCTCCCTGTTGTTCCAGCTCGATTATTTTTCTTAAAATGGTTCCAGTAGTGGAAGTCGAAATTTTGCCATAGCTTTCTTCGATTTCGTCTTTTCCCTCATCGGTGATATAATTAATGACTTTCTTAATGTCCTTTAAATCCAATAATGGCATTTTATTGTCATCACAATATTTAAATATAACCGAAACTACTCCCGCCTGTGTATCATTTAAATCTAAAATTCTGGAAAAGAGAACAGGGCCAAATTCGGAAACCGTAGATCGAAGACGAACACCATCTTGTTTGGAAAGCGATAATAATTCTACAGGAAAACTGGATATAGAATAAGGGATATTCATTTTAGTGTGGCGCTCTTTTATAAAGTCTTTTTCTTCACCTTCCTTTGCAACGCCACTAAAATCGCCTTTTATGTCCATCATCAATACCGGAATACCAAAAGAGGAAAGTTGTTCTGATAGAACTTGAATGGTTTTTGTTTTCCCTGTTCCTGTAGCGCCGGCAATTAGGCCATGTCTATTCAATGTTTTTAGTGGAATTTTTACAAATGCATCTGATATTGTTTCGCCGTCAAGAATGGCTCCGCCTAGTGTTATGCTCTCTCCTCGTGATAGATAGCCTTCGTTTATTTGCTGAATAAAATTTTCTTTTTTGCTCATTTCTTGTGTGGGTGTTAAAATCTACTGCAAGATATTAATTTTTTATCAAATCATTAATTAAGTGTTTTCTGTAATAAAATATCACAAATGATTGTTAATCCGATAAATTTGCTTGTTTTTGTAATTTAGGTCTTTTTTTGAATAAAAATATTGAGAATACTTAAAATAGCTTTTATTTGTAAATTTTTAGAATAAATTGTTATATAAAATGGTTTAATATTCTTAAAAAACGATGTAGTTCTGTTTTGAGGATAAAATAAATTGTAAGATTACTTAAAAAAAAGTTTTTTTATTTCAACTAAAAAATTAAATTTGCTCCTATACAAGTTTATTAAAACTAAAATAAATATTTAAAATTTAAAAAAAATGGCAAACGTTAAAGTTAAAAAAGAAAGCACTTCAAACGGAGGAGGAATGGTTTCAGGGATTATTATTGCATTATGTGTATTTGTAGGTTGGTTAATTTGGTCTCAAGTGATGGGAGATCCTTCGAATTTTGAAGGTGGAGATATTGAAAAGGGGCACCCGTTGAATACATTAGGTCAAGTTTACAAAGGAGGATTTATAGTACCTGTATTATTAGGTATGTTATTAATGGTTATTGTGTTTTCTCTTGAAAGATTTTTTGTAATTGCAAAAGCTGCTGGTAAAGGAAATTTAGATAAATTCATGAAAGCAATCCAAGTAAGTATCAAAGCTGGAGATATTGAAGGAGCAATTGTTTCATGTGATAAACAACAAGGTTCTGTTGCAAATGCAATTAAATCTGCGTTAGTTAAGTACCAAGAAGTTAAAAAAGAAGGATTCAATAGTGAAGAGGCTTCTGAAGTTATTCACAAGGAAATTGAAGAGGTTACTTCTCTTGAAATGCCAATGTTGGAAAAAAATATGACTATTATTTCTTCTTTGGTATCTTTAGGAACACTTGGAGGATTATTAGGAACGGTATCTGGGATGATTAAAGCGTTTGGAGCTTTGGCAACTGCAGGAACTCCAGATCAAGCTGCACTTGCTGTAGGTATCTCTGAGGCATTGATTAACACTGCTACAGGTATCTCTACTTCTATTGCTGCGATTGTTGCTTATAACTTCTTTACTTCAAAAATTGATGATTTAACTTATTCAATTGACGAAGCTGGAACTACAATTGTAAATACTTACAGACACTTCAGAGGTAGTTTAAAACAATAAATTAATTTTTGATAATATTTTATCAAAATAATAGACATATATAATGGCTAAAATAAAAATGAAAAAAAAGTCCACATCTACCGATATGACGGCGATGTGTGATGTTGCGTTTCTTTTGCTTACGTTCTTTATTTTGACTGCCACTGCTAAAACACCTGAAGTATTACCAGTTGATACTCCACAGTCTACTGTGCAAACAAAATTACCCGCTGATAATTTGTCTACTTTGACAATTGGTAAGGCTAACGGTAAAACTGCTGTATTTTTTGACCTAAAAGGAAAAGATGTTCGTAAAAAAGCACTTGAATTTATGGCTGATAAATATAATCTTGCTTTTACTGAAAAAGAATCAGAGGAATTTGGATTAATGGAAAGTTTTGGTGTGCCAATTCAAAATTTAAAAACAATTTTGAATATGAAAGGCTCAGATAGAAGTAAAGCAGGTCAGCCTGGAATACCTAAGGATTCTTTGGACAATCAGTTGAAAGATTGGATTTTATATTCGCGCAAAGCAAATATTGAGGTTAATGACAAGGAATTGAATTTTGCAATCAAAGGAGATGCCAAGGAGCAATATCCTGCAATCAAACAAGTAATGGATATTTTGCAAGATCAAAAGGTCAATAGCTTTAATTTGGTTACAGGTTTAAGAGGAAAGAATTTTTAATTAAAAAAGACACACTAAAATGGCTGAATTAAATACCGACGGCGGTGGAGGCGGAAAAGGTGGCAAAGTAAGAAGTAAAAAACAAAACTCAAAGGTAGATTTAACTGCCATGGTGGATTTGGCTTTCTTATTAATCACTTTCTTTATGCTTACCACTACGTTGTCTAAACCTCAATCGATGGATTTGACGTTGCCAGATAAAGAAAAAGATGATACTCCTCAAACTAATATTAAAGTAGATGAGAATCGTACGATGACTTTATTGCTTGGAGAGAACGGTAAATTGGTTCGTTATGTAGGAATGTTGGACAAACCGCTCGCGGCTCCAAAAGATTTTACTTACGGTAAAGATGGGATTCGTAAAGAATTAATAGCAAGAATGGAATTGGTAAAACAATATTCAACTGCTAAAGGGAAGCCAAAAGACGGTATGATTGTAATCATTAAACCAAGTAAAAAATCAACTTATCGTAATTTGGTTGATGTTTTGGATGAAATGGCAATTGTTGGCGTAAATGCTACAGGATCATATGCTATTGTACCTGAATTTTCACCGGAAGAACAAAAATTGTTAGAAGTAAAAAAATAATTTTTTACTAATAACCTAATAATTATAAAAAATGAAATTAGATTTAATAAAAAATCAATGGATTGAGATCGTTTTCGAAGGACGTAATAAGCTTTACGGAGCTTACGAACTAAGAAAATCGAATCGCAAGACTTCTATGCGTGCGCTTGTCATTGGTAGTGTTCTTTTTAGTCTAGCTGTTAGTGCTCCGCTTATTGCGAGCTACTTGCCAGAAGGTGGAGAGGAAGTTGATACCGATATCAAGATTACTGCAGTAAAGTTACCTCCTAAGAAGAAAGTGGAAGATGTAAAAGATCTTGCACCACCACCACCACCACCACCTAAACAAGATCAGGTTAAATTTGTTAAACCTGTTGTTGCTAAGGCTGAAGAAGTTACTGAGGATCCACCAAAAATGGATGATATCAAAGACAAAAAAACGGGTGCTGAAACTATCAAAGGAGATCCAGATGCTCCACTTACTGTAGAGGAAGTAGGAAATGGACCAGTTGTAGAAGTTATTGAGGAAGACACAAGTGTTCACTCATTGGCAGGAATTGAGCAAAAACCTGAATTCCCAGGAGGTATTGAGAAGTTTTATCAATTTGTTGGTAAAAACTACAATGCACCAGAAGAGGAAGGTCTTAAAGGTAAAGTTTATGTAACTTTCGTTGTTGAAAAGGATGGATCATTAACAGATATCAAAGTTGTAAGAGATATTGGTTATGGTACAGGTAAAGAAGCGATTAGAGTTTTGAACAAATGCCCTAAATGGCTTCCAGGTGAGCAAAATGGTAAAAAAGTGAGAGTACTATATTCTCTTCCAATTACTATTCAATCAGCAGAGTAATGTTAAATAGTTTATTTAATAATTTGAAGAAGAAATCGCTTATTGAGCGATTTCTTCTTATTATAACCATTTTGGTTTTTGTGGCTTATTTTTTTTTAGGTCTTATGGTTATCTTTTGGAAAAAATTTCCTTTTAACATGCAAATGCAATATAGAGTTGCTCTTGGCGTTGTATTAATTGCATATTCAATTATCCGTTTTTTCCGTGTTTATAATGCTAATAAGGAATAATTATGTCTAGATTTAATGTTTATGTTGTTTTGGGATTATTTGTTTTCATTTTTTTTAATTGTAAAAAAAATGAAAGTAAAGATACAAGTGAAGAAACAATTTTAAAAGGCAAAGCTACTATTTATGTAGATGAGACAATTACGCCAATTATGGAAGATCAGGTAATGGTTTTTGAAAGTAAGTACGATGCAAAGTTTACTTTAATTTCTAAATCTGAAACTGAAATTCTAAATTCGTTGTTTAAAAAAGAGGCTAAAATCGCTGTAATTGCAAGAAATTTGACCAAGAAAGAGTTAAATATTTTCGAACAAAGTAAAATAGTTCCTAAAATAACTAAATTTGCGATTGACGGCATAGCTTTTGTTACTAATAAGTCAAGTAATGATACTTTGATAGCCTTGAAAGATGTTATTGGATTCATGAAAGGAGAAAGAAGTTCAAAAATTAAAGGTTTAGTTTTTGATAATCCTAACTCAAGTACTGTTAGTTATATGAATAATTTAGCTGGGACAAATGGATTAGCAGCTAAAGATGTATACACTTTTAAGACGAATAATGAAGTTTTGAAATTTGTTTCTGAAAATGATGGAATGATTGGTGTAGTTGGTGTAAATTGGTTATCACAGCCTGTTGCTTCTATGAACTCCGTTATTGATAATGTTAATGTTTTAAATGTTAAAGGTTTAGATAGGGAAGGATATTATGCACCTTCGCAAAATAATTTTGCCGAAGGAACTTATCCTTTATTAAGAGAGTTGTATATAGTCAATTGTCAAGGATCTACTGGTTTAGGTATGGGAATTGCTTCTTTTATGGCTGGAGATATTGGACAAAGAATTGTTTTAAAATCAGGCTTGTTACCTTATCAAATACCAACCAGAAAATTAAATATAATACGCAGTCAATCGACTAAGGAAAAGAAATAAAATAAATTAATTTAATGAAGATGAACAAAGTTAAAGTTTTAAGTATTGCTTTATTGGCTATAGCGGCGACAAGCCAAGCGCAAGATCTTAATCAAGCAAAAAAAGCAATTGATGCTGAACAATTTGAAAGCGCAAAAACAATTTTAAAATCTATAATAAATGCAAAACCAACTAATGGGACAGCTGCATTTTATTTAGGAAATGTTTATTTGTTGCAAAACTATATTGATTCTGCTAAAATTTATTATCAAAAGGGATTGGCTGGTACCGAAGGTGCAAGATTGAATAATATTGGTTTTGGTCTGATCGAACTTGATAATGGTAATACTGCTGCTGCTGAAGAAAAATTTGCTTTAGCTACCAAAGATTTAAAAAAGAAAGATATTGAAGAGTACTTGTTTATTGGTAGAGCTTATACATATTCTTTGAAGCCAGATTATAAAAAAGCAATTGAAGTTTTGAATAAAGCGAAATTGATTAGCCCTCAAGATGCTCAGTTGAATTTGGCTCTTGGAAATGCATATTTTGGTGATAAGAACCAAAATGAAGCTTATTCTGCTTATCGAAATGCTTATACTAGTGATAATACTTTGATTAGAGCTAAAATGCAATTGGGAGTTTTGTTAAAAGGAGCTAAAGCTTATACAGAAGCTATAAAAGCTTTTGATGAAGTGATCGCTATAAATGCAAACTATGGACCTGTATATCGTGAATTAGCTGAAACTTATTATTTGTGGGGAAGAAACGAGCCTTCTAAATACAGAGTTTATGTAGATAAAGCTCTTGTAAATTATGAAAAATACATGAATTTAACAGACTATTCTCTTAGTTCAAGAATGCGTCATGCTGACTTTTTAGTTCTTGCAGGAGAGTTTAAAGCATTAGAAGCTGAAGCCAATAAAATGGTAGAGTTGGATAAAGTAAATCCAAGAATTCTTCGTTATTTAGGAATTTCAGCATTTCAAAATGGAAATTATGAAGTTGCGATTAAGTCTTTGGAATCTTTTATAGCTAATCCATCTAACAAAATTATTGCAATGGATTATCAAACATTAGGGTTTGCTAAAATAAAAATGGCTGTTGGTGAAGATGGTAAAGCTGTTGATAATGCTTTGTTTGATAGTGGAATTCTTGATGTGAAAAAATCTGCTGAAATGGATGCAAATGGTTTGGCATTAAATATCAGTGATATTGGAAAAAAATTATATGAACTAAAGTTGTTCAAGCAAGCAGCTGCAGTGTATGAAATAGCAGTGGCTAATAAAGAGTCTAAAAATCATACTTTAGATAATTTTTACTTGGGTAATAGCTTGTATTTTGATAATACTAGAAAAGATGTTGTGAAACCAGATCCAATAGCTTTGCAAAGAGCTGATCTAGCTTATGCTGCGGTTATCGAGGCATCTCCAAAAACTCAGGATGCTTATTTATATAGAGCTAGAACGAATAGTTTATTGGAAAATGATGAAATGACTATTAAGTATTACAATGACTATGTAAGTGTTGTTACTGAAAAAGGACCTGAAGAGTTGGCAAAACCAGCAACTGTTAAAAAAATAATTGAAAGTTATAATACTTCTGCTGCTAGTTATGCAAATACTGACAAAGCAAAAGCAATTGAGTATTTTAATAAAACATTGACTTTGGATCCAGCTAATCAGTATGCACTTGATTCATTGAAATCTTTAAAATAATATTATTTAAATTGCTTAAAAGCGGCTGTCTATACTATTAGACAGCCTCTTTTTTTTTATCTATTTTCTCATTTTCATTTTGTGTTTTTTATTATCATAAATATGTTATAATATTCTTGTAAAGCTACATTTCTTGAGGTTTCTTTTAATTCCTTATCTTTGTGCCTTAAATTTATATAATGTTATCTAAAGAAGTTCAATTAGAAGTCAATAAAGGAACCATGCTTCCTCTTATGGAAGAATTTTATACAATTCAAGGAGAAGGGTTTCATACTGGCACAGCTGCATATTTTATTAGAGTAGGGGGATGTGATGTTGGTTGTCATTGGTGCGATGTCAAGGAGAGTTGGAATGCCGAATTGCACCCACCCACTAAGATTGATCGAATAGTGGATAATGCTGCCAAGTATGCAGATACAATTGTTGTTACAGGAGGCGAGCCTTTAATGTGGGATATGGCGCCTTTAACACAGAGGTTAAAGGAAAATGGTTTAAAAGTTCATATAGAAACTTCAGGAGCTTATCCTTTAAGCGGAAACTGGGATTGGATTTGTCTTTCACCAAAGAAAAATAAATTACCTACCCAAACTGTTTATGACAATGCAAATGAACTTAAAGTTATTATATACAATAAGCATGATTTTATTTTTGCAGAGGAACAAGCTGAAAAAGTGAATCCCAAAGCAATTCTTTTTCTTCAGCCAGAATGGAGTAAAAAAGAAGAAATGACTCCTTTGATTGTAGAATATGTTATGAATAACCCTAAATGGCGTGTTTCACTTCAAACTCATAAATATTTAAATATTCCATAAAATTTTATCGGTGTATAATTTTATACCTGCCACCATTTATAACTAATTTTTGCGAATAGTATTAATTTAATTTCGCTTATTTGATATAAATGGTGGCAGGTATATTTATTTGCGACAATTTTTTTTGTATTTGATGTAAATAAAAACTTATTCGCTGGTTTGGAGGTGGTTATGTGTGTTGATTGGTTTTCTTGTTAAAATTTATCTTATTTTTGTTCTTTGTTTTGTAACTCTCTCATATATAATGACTTATTTCTTGCTGTAATAATATGATATTTTTAGCGGGGTTTTTTTATGTTTTTGATTTTTATTCATGTATTTTTTTATATATTTACTAAAGAACCTACGGTGTTTTTTAAATTTTGAGAAACATATTTAAATAAGAAAAGCTTATGAAAAAAATTCTATTTTCAGCAATAACTTTGTTTATTGTTAGTTTTGCCTCAGCACAAGCAACAGCTACTTACATTGATGATGCCCCCTATAATTTTGAAGAGGTGGAAATTAGGCCTGAGTTTCCAGGAGGAAACAATGAGTTGATGAGTTATATTGGTAAAAATTTTAAAATACCTGATTACGAAGGGAATGGAGGTACTTTGAAAATTGCTTTCATTATTGAAATTGACGGTTCAATTACTAATGTAAAGGTTGTGAAAGATCTTGGTGAAGGAACTGGAGCCGAAGCTAAAAGAGTAATTTCTTCATCTCCTAAATGGTCATCAGGTGAGAATAGGGGCAAGAAGGTTAGAGTTCTTTATGAGTTGCCTATAAAAATTGCAAGTCAGGGATAATTCGAAAGTTATTGATTTTAGAAAAAGCCAAATTTTGTTTGCTATTTGGCTTTTTTTTGTTTTGTGGACTTGCTACAATTGTTTTTACCAGCCTTTTCTCTTTTTAAGTTCTGTTATATGCGCTAAATGGTGATTACTGTGCCATGCATAAAGTCCGATAAGTTCTTTAATCTGTATTTCTTTATTGTGCTCTGGGTGTATAAAGGATTTTTTTAAGTCGTTTGCGTTTAAACTACTCATCAAATAGGCCAACCTATAATGTAGTCCTTCTAATAATAGTAAAGAGGGGGTAATAGGCATAGTTAAATTGTCTTCCAAACGAGACCACCGATCTTCGTAGTAATATTTTATTATTGGAATTTCTTCAGTTAGTGCCCATTTCAATCGTATATAGCAATTCATGTGGCTGTCACCACAGTGGTGTATTACTTGTCGAATAGTCCATCCCTCTTTTCGATAAGGTGTGTCTAATTGTTCCTCGTTCAGATATATTACTTCTTGTTTAAGTCTTTCTGGGAATGTTGCAATTTGATAAATTGCCCCTTTGATGAATTCAGCCGAATATTCATCTGGCGCTGTATATTTTCCTATTGGGTATTGTAATTTTTCTAATTCAGGATTTTCCATTTTATTTTTTATTTAGTTTTTGATCAAATAGAAAGCTTAGCCAAATAGTCATAATGTTCTCCTTCAAGAATTAGTTCGCACTTGAGTCCATTGGCGAAAGCTACATTTTGTAGCGTGTTATAATCTAAGAATAACCATTCTAAAGGTAATTCTTTTTCCCCTTTGTAGGAGATGTTAAAAATGGTTTCTCCATAATATTCGTTATCTGAAGGGATCCATTTGCCGCCGTCTTCATCTTCGTCAAACATATAGATAATGTCTGAAGAATCAATGAGAATTTGACCGTTAGGATTTAAAAGGGTTTTTAGTTTTTGCAAAAAGTTGGGCGTTTCTTTTAGTTTTCCAAATATTCCTGTTCCATTCATTAGTAATAAAATGGTGTCGAATTTTTCGTTTTCCAATGTCATTAAGTCTTGAACTCTTGCATTCTTCAAGCCGCGAAGTTTGCAGGCTTGAATTGCATTTTCTGAAATATCAATTGAAGTTACATCGAGATTTCTGTCATTTTGCAAAGTTAGACTATGACTCCCGGCTCCGCATCCCACATCGAGTGTTTTTCCTTTTGCTAGTTGCAATGCTTTTTGTTCAATTTTTGGCATTTCGTCATAGCTTCTAAAAAGATAGGCAACACTCATTTCGTCTTCTTCAGAAATCGAAGTTTCGGTTATTAAATCTTCAGGATGGTTGTTGGTTTGATAATCAAGTATCGCTTTTCCGAAAAGGTCTTTCATAAAATTTAGTTTCAAGTTTAAATTTCCGAGTTTAAAGTTTAGTACTTTTGCGAAATCATCAACAAATTTCAGATTTGAAACCAGCTTTAAACGAATTAGGAAAACTAGCCAAAGATAAGCATATCGAAAACAAAAAGTATTTCGATAAGCTAAAAAAGAAAACGCCTAAGAATTTGGACTATGTAATGCAGGATATTCACGATGCCGAATTCAAAAAAACGGATTGTTTAAAATGTGCCAATTGTTGTAAAACCACCGGGCCATTATTTACTTTGGCCGACATTGAGCGTATTTCTAAATCTTTGAGGCAAAAACCACAACAGTTTATAGAGCAATATTTGCGTGTCGATGAGGATAAAGATTATGTGCTGCAAAGTGTTCCCTGTACTTTTTTGGATAATGAGAATGCTTGTATGATATATGATGTGCGTCCAAAAGCCTGCAGAGAATTTCCTCATACAGATCGTAAAAAGTTTCAGCAAATTACTGATTTAACACTTAAGAATGTTGCTATTTGTCCAGCTGCTTTCAATATTGTTGAAGAGATGAAAAAAAGATTGCCACTCTAATTACTGCTTTCAGATATCATTGCCAATTTGAAGTTAACCAAAACGAGTAACAAAGCGTTAAATGAAAGTTTATGTATATTTGTTCAGTTCCTCAAAATAAATCAATTTGAATTTAGAATACTTTATTGCTAAAAGACTCATTACTGCCAAAGATTATAAAAGCAGTATATCAGCACCTATAATAAACATTGCAATATCAGCAATTGCAATTGGAATGATTATGATGATTGTGTCGGTAGCTACTGGGATAGGTCTGCAAAATAAAATAAGGGAAAAGATAGCCGCTTTCAACGGTCATATCATTATTTCAAACTATGACAATAACCAGTCCGAGATTACATTATTGCCCATTGAAAAAAATCAAGATTTTTATCCAAATTTCAATTCTGTTCCTGGAGTAGGTCATGTTCAGGCAATAGCCAGTAAAGCAGGAATAATCAGAACAGAAACTGCGTTTGAGGGAATAATTTTCAAAGGGGTGGGGAATGATTATCAGTGGGGAAATATAAAGGAGTATATCGTTTCAGGGAAATTGCCTAATTTTTCTAAAAATGTCACTCAAGAAGTGGTGATTTCTCAATTTCTTGCCAACAGGCTGAGTTTAAAAGTAGGTGACTCTTTTAATACTTTTTTTATAAAAGAAGATCAAAATCAATTACCGAATGTTCGAAGATTCAAAATTTCTGGGATTTTCAATTCAGGATTTCAACAATTTGATGCTACTTATATAATAGGGGACATTCGACACATACAGCGAATCAATAAATGGACCCCAAACCAAATTGGAGCTTTTGAGGTTTTCGCGAAAGATTTCAATACTATAAAGGAAACCGGGGATCAAGTGTATAAAAAGACATCTTCTACTCTGGACAGCAAAACAATTATTGAAAAATACAGTTACATATTCGAGTGGTTGCAGCTTTTCGATTTCAATATTATAGTGATATTAGTCGTAATGATACTCGTGGCAACGATAAATATGGTTGTGGCCTTATTGGTTCTTATTTTGGAACGAACTCAAATGATTGGAATTCTAAAAGCATTAGGAGCTAACAATTGGTCTGTTAGGAAAATATTCCTTTACAATGCCTTTTACCTTATAGTAAGAGGTTTGTTTTGGGGTAATTTAATTGGAATCTCTTTGTTGTTAATCCAGCAGCATTTCGGCGTTATAAAACTCAATCCCGAAAATTATTATGTCAATCAAGCACCTGTGTATCTTAATCTGGGTTATATCTTGGCTCTAAATCTGCTTACAGTCACGATTTGTGCCTTGGTACTATTGATTCCATCGTACATAATAACCAAAATTTCCCCTGTGAAAGCAATTCGTTTTGATTAAATTCATTTAAATATTCAGGAGCTATTTCCAGCTGTGCACTATATCTGTTGTCCCGAACCCCGGGACAACAGGATGCCGCTTCCATCTGGGCTAAGGCATAAGTTTCCGCAAGAAAGAAACAAAAAGATTTACACCTTATATTAGGAGATACATTTGCAGAAGGAAATCCACTCCTTATATAATAGGAGATGTGGTTTGAAAAAAGAAAGATCCGCATAAATCCATTCTTATCACATTTTCTAAAGCATCAACATCCCTAAAACAAACCAAAAAGGAACAAAACTGATTAAATTATCAGAAATGGCTTATTGAAATTTAGAAATCGATAAAAAAGGGGATGTGTAAATTTCGATATATCAATGCATTAAAAAATAAATGTAAAATTAAAGTAAAATAAATGTAAAAAGCCATTGTTTAAACGAATAAACTAGCTACTTTTGCACCCGCAACAACGCACAAGTTCTTTCACACACTGACAAGCAAACGAATTGAGATTGAAAATTTATTTTCAAAAAAGATTAAAAAAAGCTTGTGAGAAAAGAAAAAGCTTTGTACTTTTGCACCCGCTAATCGAAAGACTAGCGTATAAGAATAAAGAAGAACACGTTCCTAGACATATTGAATTGACAGCCGTTCCGATGCAAATCGGAACAAATAAAATAAGAGTAATAGAATCGGAAGATTTGAGAATAACCACTAGACCTTCAGTCAAAAATTAATAGCTTAATTAATTAAGCAAACAATATACGATGAAGAGTTTGATCCTGGCTCAGGATGAACGCTAGCGGCAGGCTTAACACATGCAAGTCGAGGGGTATAGTTCTTCGGGACTAGAGACCGGCGCACGGGTGCGTAACGCGTATGCAATCTACCTTTTACAGAGGGATAGCCCAGAGAAATTTGGATTAATACCTCATAGTAT
>NZ_MUNX01000077.1 GCF_002001005.1 Flavobacterium sp. A45 | reverse complement strand
GGGTTATAGTCACAACATGAGTCGTAGTTGCTGGTCCGTTGCAACCCGCAGCACTAGCTGTGATTGTCGTTGTGCCTGACCATCCAGCAGCATAAGTCACAGCTCCAGTTGCAGCAACTATGCTGTTTCCTGCAAATGCAGCGGTTGTCGCATCCAAACTATAGGTAATACCAGTTGAATTGTTTGCCGTGGTCGTCGTGGTTACAGTTCCAGCTCCTTGACAACGTGTTGAGGTTGCTGGCGAAAATGCGTTTATGGTTACTGTTGGGGTTATAGTCACTACATGGGTCGTAGTTACTGGTCCGTTACAACCCGCAGCACTAGCTGTGATTGTTGTTGTGCCTGACCATCCCGCAGCATAAGTGACTGCTCCGCTTGCCGCAACAATACTGTTCCCTGCAAATGCAGCAGTAGTAGCATCCAAACTATAGGTAATACCTGTTGAATTGTTTGCCGTGGTCGTCGTGGTTACAGTTCCAGCTACTTGACAACGTGTTGAGGTTGCTGGCGAAAATGCGTTTATGGTTACTGTTGGAGTAACGGTAATCACTAAATTATAAGGTGTCCCTGAACAGCCAGATGCCGATTTTGGTGTTAAGACATAAGTAACATTAATAGCGGCAGCTGTAGAATTGGTTAATACTTCACTGAATCCTGTAGCTTTAGCAATATTTGTTCCGCCTACTCCTGCAGCACCTGCATTAATATTTGCAACTCCTGCACGACTCCAATCAAATGTAGCTCCAGTTAATGTGATTGCTCCACTTGTATAAGTACTTCCACTACAAACCGAACTGGCTGTAGGTGCTGTGATGGTTATACCAACCGTCGGATTAACGGTAATCACTAAATTATAAGGTGTCCCTGAACAGCCAGATGCCGATTTTGGTGTTAAGACATAAGTAACATTAATAGCGGCAGCTGTAGAATTGGTTAATACTTCACTGAATCCTGTAGCTTTAGCAATATTTGTTCCGCCTACTCCTGCAGCGCCTGCATTAATATTTGCAACTCCTGCACGACTCCAATCAAATGTAGCTCCAGTTGATGTGATTGCTCCACTTGTATAAGTGCTTCCACTACAAACCGAACTGGCTGTAGGTGCTGTGATTACTGGCGAAGTCACTGTTACGACTTGAGAAATACAACTAGCTGTACTGCCACATGAATTTGTATATCTTACATAATAAGTTGTAGTACTTCCTGGACTAACTGTAATACTATTACCAGTACCTACTAATGTGCCACCACACGAACCTAAAAACCATTCTGCATAACCTCCTTTATCTCCTCCGGTAGGATATCCAGACAACGAACCCCCACTCACAGTAAGTGTTGTAGAAGCTCCTGCACAAATAGTTGTCGTTCCAGATATAGCTGCTACTGTTGGCGTCGATAATGATGGTAATTTATTAACTTGAACTATTACTATAGTATTACTTGTGTAAGCACCCGAAGTTATCGTTCTTCTATACCATGTTGTTTGAGCAATACCAGCTGGTACAATATAATCTCTACCATTACTTGTTCCTGAAGCAGTTGCATATCCTGAAGTTGCACTAGTGGTACTAATTTCCCATAGGTAAGTATACGTTCCGTTTCCTCCAGTGGGAGTAGAACCATTTATTGTTATTGCACCTGGACTTGTATCAGCACAAATCGGCTGTGAATAAGTAGCCACTACACTATACGTTTTGCTCGTCCCTACACATGGATCCCCAAACATACCATTTAAAACACCATTAGTAGCACTGAATGACCAACTAGTGTTTCCTAAAAGACTTATAGTATTTACTTTACTACTTGATGCGTGACATGAACTTATTGCAAAGTTTGGACTGGTTCCGGTCGGAGTTCCATAACTAGCAAATTTAACATTCATAAGTACTGAACCAACTGGTGCGTTTAATGTAAATGCCCCCCCATACTCACCTATAGTACCAGCTACATCACCTGTAGTGCCATAAGACGCAAAATCATTGTCAATTACAGAATTATTTGGCACTGCCACACGCCCAGTTCCGGTAAAAAAAATATTGTTAAAATTTGTTGCACCAGAACCCGTGGCGCCCCAAGTTCCACCAATTTGATTTACCCCATTTAAAAGAAGAGTAGCTGCTGTATGTGTTGTTATTCCGTTTAGGCTTACAACAACTCCAGAGGAAACAGACATAAGATTACTTATAACTGTATTTGACGTAAAAGTTTTGGTTCCAGATCCTGAAAGCGTTAAATTACTATAAGTTACTCCTGCAACAGCCTGATTAGCTCCTACAAAACTAATAACACTAGCCGTTCCAGCAGTAAAAGTTCCACTATTTGTAAAATTTCCACTTATGTTTAATAAACTGCTTGAGCTATTAGCTAATGTTAAAGTAGCCGAAGCATTGACAATTAAATTTCTGCAAAGTGCTGTAGTCCCACTGGCAATGTTCGGTGAGAAAGGCGTACCACTTAAAATAACTACATCAGTTGTTGCAGTTGGTATTCCGCCGCACCAGTTAGATGCTGTATTCCAGTCTGTACTTGTAACTCCTATCCAATTCCCTGTTGTACATGAAGTAGTGGTAATACCTACTGTCCCAGTAGTTGCCGCAAAAAAAGTGTCGTTTTTATTTGTTGCAGCCGAAATTGTACTCCCCCACGAACCTGCAGATGTAACAAAACTCCCAAGAGTAAGTGTATTAGCAATATGAGTGAATGTTCCTAAATTAGCAACTGATCCTGATCCTATCGAAAAATTAGCTGTTACACTTGTTGCTTTACTAAGTGTCACCCCCAAAGCATTAGTCATCGTAAGACTATTGACCGTTGCTGGCATTCCTGCACTAGTAGTTTGAGCTACTGTTCCGTTAAAATTATAATTTGCGGCCGTATCGAATGTACGCGTAATATTAGTTGAAGAAACTGAGCCGTCAACTCCATTTGCATTAGCTGTAATTAAGGTTGCACCAGAGTTTAAATTAACCTTTGCTATACCTGCAACACCTCCTGATTGAGAAACCTGAAATGCCCCAAAATCTACAGTTCCATTTACTGTAAGTTCTCCAACCCAATCAGCTTGCGTTACTTGATCGGCACTATTTAAAGTCAAATTGGAAGCCAATTTTAATGTACTTCCTGCATTAACAACATACTTTGCCCATATAGCTGCACCTGCTGTTGGCATATTCAATATCTGAATTCCAGATCCGTTGAATGTTATAATACCATTTTTAACCGCTCCTACTGTTGATATGGAACCTGCTCCTGCAGTGTTTGTCAAATTTCCAGCAAGATAAACATTACTAGTTCCTGATGTTCCAGCATTAAAATCAAAAACTCCACCCGTTTGATTATAATTTCCAAGAATAGTGAGTGAATGACTACTTGCGTTATTAACTTTATACGTACCTGAATTTATTATAAAATCTCCGCTTACAGTTGTATTTATACCTTGTGTTACTGTTCCTGTAACAATTAAGTTTGGAAAAGCTGTAACTGTAGATCCACCAATAGTCGAAGTTCCTGTAAAGGTAACTACCCCCGAACCTGAAACGGTTTTAGCATTATTAGTCCAATTTCCATCAACAGTAATTCCTCTATTTATTACTAATGGAAAAGCATTAGTTAACGTTATTGAATTAAAATCCATTGTAACTCCAGCTCCGCTAATAGCCTGACTTGAAGATCCATTGAATGTTACATCTGCATCAGAACCGACAATATTCATATCAAAAGTCCCATCATTAACAACATTTCCGCTAATTAATAAAGTATTTCCTCCGTCTCCAGCAGAATTAAAAATACCACCAATGTTTACTGTAACATTCCCTGAGACAGTAACTAATCTGTTTGTATTATTATTACCTATTGTAAGAGTACCGCTAATGTTTAAACTTTTACAAACAGCAGAATTAACATTAACAGTAACGGTAATTCCGTTATTAATGATGACGTCATCAACAGAAGTTGGCACTGCTGCACCACCCCATGTTGCAGTATTACTCCAATTACCACTTACACTTGCTGTCCTTGTCGCCGCATTCGCAAACGAACAAATAAACAACAACACGAGCAAAAATCCAAAAGTATTACTCAAGCCCTTCTTCTTTGATCTAGTTTGAGTTGACAACCAAACATAATTTTCTTTTTCAATTGGAGAAAATCGTAGTAACACTTTCTTCAATGTGCTAATTTGTAAGGGTAAAAAAGCAACAACAGTAAGTAAAATTCTATTCATAGTATTTGGGGGTATTTTATGAGTATTCTTGCAAAACAGACATGCTTATCAAACACACTTATTTATATGCTTTTTATTAATAACATCACTTTGTTTTACAGTATATTTAGTTTTGCCGAAGCTAAAACAGGTATATATACGCAGTAAAATTAAACATTTAAAATTAGCCTTTAAATAAAGTTGCCGATAAAAACGATAATTTTAAGCTAATTAACCAAAAAACATCTTTTTTGTAGGTTTTCCATTTAAAAAAATAATGCAATTATTTTCTTAAGTTCACAAAATGAGAATTTTAGTAAACTTTAGCTTTCCCTTTTTTGAAACTAAAAAACCATTCTAAAATTGCTATTTTTACCCAAAATTATCATCATCCAAAAAACAAAAACGAGGATCATGAATAACGATAGCATTTTTCCAATAAAAAACACATCAACCCCTCAATGAAAGAAGTCTATTCCATCAAAGAAGCCAAAATAAAAATAGAACATTTTTGCGCTTATCAGGAACGTTGCCACGAGGAAGTGGTTTCAAAATTGTGGAGCATGAAATTGGATCAGAATGAAATAGACGAAGTCATTGTGCATCTTATTGAGCACAATTTTCTAAACGAAGCCCGGTTTGCCTGTAGTTTTGCAAGAGGAAAACACCGCATCAAGCATTGGGGAAAGATCCGAATTACCAACGAACTGAAAATGCGAAAAATCAATCAAACCTTGATTAATCTCGCCCTAAAAGAAATTGAACCCGAAGAATATATTACCACATTTGAAGAATTGGCCGAAAGAAATTGGAATTCCATAACTGAGACTAATACCCTCAAAAAAAGAAAGAAGTTTTGCGACTATATGCTTCGCAGAGGATTTGAAAGTAATTTGATTTATGATAAAGTAAAGGAATTGGAAAAAACTGACAACCAATGACAAGCATACATTTCATCCGTCAGATTATCGGCTTAAAAGGGCACACAGATCATACTGATAAAACGGATTTTATTTTAACTGTTGTAGAAATACAAACACACCTTAATTGAAAACTTTTTAAATTATTCGTGCAAATCCGTTTATTCCGTTCAATCTGTGGCCAAAAAAACCACCTGTTATATGTTTAAACACTCAAAAGAATGCTCACCGCATTACCACCAAAACCAACTGCATTGACCAAAACTTTACGAATGGGTCTTGTCTGTTTTTGTGCTTCCGCAAAAGGAATACCGATGAACTGATTGTGCTGCATCATCAAAATTGCCATTTCCATACTCAAAATCCCCGATGCGCCAAAGGTGTGCCCAATTTTCCACTTATTGGTAGTCAGCAAAGGAAGACTTTTTCCACCCGAGACCGAAGGGCGAACTGACGAAGTAAAAACTTTTTGAATGGCTTTATACTCAGTCAAATCTCCTTTTATAGTTCCGGGAGCATGCATAACTATAGCATCAACATCAGATAATTCTGTGTTTGCTAAAGCCATTTTCATTGATTTTTGAAAACAGTCCGCTTCTGCCGAAATCGAAATGTTGTGCTCCAAAATTTCAGTAGCATAACCAATGCCTTCAATAAAAGCTAATGCATTTTCTTTTTTCCCTATTTCAAGACAGCACACCCCGGCACCTTCTCCCAAAATCATCGTGTTTTGCTTTTTGTCCAAATCCAAAGCACGGTTGGGATACTTTTCGTCACTTTTGGAGTAAATTTTCAAGGATCGCATCTGACCAATCGTAAAATCGGTTAAAGGTGCTTCACTGCCGCCAACCAAAAATTTATTGGCCATACCTGATCGCAGCCAAGCCACACCGTTAAGAACCGCATGCAGTGCCGTAGAACAAGTAATAGAATGCGAAATTTCGGGACCTGAACTCTGCAGATCATGCGCTACCCAAGAAGAAATATTGCCTAAAGTGGTCGTTGGCGAAGCCAAAGTCTGCGCTTTACCGGTTTCTAAATATTCCTGAAAATGTTTTTCGAATAAGTCGGTTGCGCCACGGGAAGAACCAATGTTGATACCGAAATCATCCTTTGAATTCCAGCCTGCTTTTTCGATAGCTTTGCGAGAAGCTGCCATTGCATACAAAACCGATTTATCCAATGACTTGTATTTTATGTCCGAAAGACGTAATGATTCGACTTCTGTCTTGGAGAAATCATCAAGCGCCGCAACGGCTGTATCTTGATGATCCAGAAATTGTTTTGAAAAACAAGGGTTTTCCGAAAGGTAATTTTTCCAAACCGTTTCAGGCGAATTTCCTAATGACGAAATGGAAGCTATGGCTGTTATGGAGATAATTTGCGACAAAATATTCTATTCTGATTTAACCGCAAAGGTCGCAAAGTTTTTCTTAAAAACGAGAACTATTTAAACACGAAGTCCACCAAGAAGTCACTAAGGACACTATTGTAAATCTATTAGGGTATTGCATTTAAATTTATTTCAAATAAAAACTTTGTGAGCCTTGTACCTTCTTAGTAGTCTTAGTGGTTAATTCCTAAACTATTTCCAAAGCACTTTCCACCACTTCATACACTTTTTGCAATTGAGCATCAGTAATCACATAAGGTGGCAAAATATAAACGATATTTCCAACAGGACGCAGAATCACTCCATTCTCAATAAAAAAATCATAGAGCCTATTACGTAAAGTCCCGTAATAGCTTGCCGAAGTTTCGGTTTTTATTTCTAACGCAAAAATAACTCCCAGCACTCGGGTTGCCGTGACCATAGGATGATTTTCAATGCGTTTTTTGAAATCCAAATGGCTTTTATTGATTCGGACTAAATTATGCTGCATTGCTGACGTTTCTAATAAAGACAAACTCGCCAAAGCCGCTGCACAACCCGTTGGATTTGCAGTAAAAGTATGTCCGTGAAATAAAGCTTTATTGATATCGTCATCATAAAAAGCGTCGAAAAGATCTTGAGTAAAAGTCGTTATCGCCATTGGAATGGTTCCACCTGTTAAGGCTTTTGACAAACACATCATATCCGGTTTTTGAGCCAAATAATCGCAGGCAAAGGTTTTTCCGGTTTTTCCGAAACCTGTCATTACCTCATCAGCAATCGTAATCACTTTATTATCTTGGCAAATTTGGATTAATTGATCCAACGCTTCGGGTTCATACATCACCATTCCTGCAGCACCTTGCACCAAGGGTTCGAATATAAAACCGGCGCAATTATTGTTTTTTATAACTTTCCTTAAAGCATCAAAACTTTCTTGCTCCTGCCCTTTAATTGGCACAGGAATCCGAACAACATCAATGAACATTCCTTGAAATGCCTGTGTATAAAATGAAATACCACTAGCTGCCATGGCGGCAAAAGTATCGCCGTGAAAAGCATTTTCGAAAGCAATTATTGTTGTTCTCTTTTCGCCCTTATTGTAAAAATATTGCAAAGCCACTTTAATAGCCACCTCAACAGAGGTCGATCCATTATCCGAGAAAAACACTTTCTTTTGATTGGTTGGCAAAATAGCCAGAAGCTTTTCGGCCAAAACAATAGCCGGTTCATGCGTAAATCCACCAAACAAAACGTGTTCCAATGTGGTCAACTGTTTGTAAATCGCATCGGCAATATATTTATTGGAATGCCCATACGGATTAACCCACCAAGAAGCGATGGCGTCAATGTATTCTTTGTTGTTTTCGTCCCAAAGCAAAGCGCCTTCCCCTTTTATAATTGCAATAGGAAGTGCCGCCGTTTTGTGCTGGGTATAAGGGTGCCAAAGATGTTGGCTGTCTCTTTCGATTAAACTCATTTGATATTAGATTATTGTTTTACCGCTAAGGCGCTATGTCGCAAAGTTTTTGAAATTGCCATTGAAATTGATTTTTGCTATTGCTATTGAAGTTCCAACAGATTATCCCGAAACCGATCCGCATATTCCTTGATTACATTTTGGTCGAAATAGGGTTCTTGCTCGATTCGGCCAATACATTTAACTCCTGTTTTGTTCAGAATAATAGATTCGGTTGATTTATTCTCCTCACCGGAAAAAATAATTCCTCCTATCGTTATTTTACGATTAAGCAAGGATTCAATAGTAAGTAATGTATGGTTGATGCTTCCCAAATAATGTCTTGAAACCAAAATCACTTTATAATCGGGTTGAATTAAATCAATGACACAGTCAGTATCATTCAATGGAACAAAAACACCACCAGCTCCTTCTATAACCAAATGGTTTTCGGTTTTTGGCTCAATTATCTTTTTCAAATCAATGGTTATTCCATCTATTTCAGCAGCAAGATGCGGGCTGGCCGGCGTATTCAGCATATAACTGTTTGGACGAATAATCGTTTTATCATTTGAAACAAATGATTTCACTTTATGACTATCGGAATTACCCAAATCTCCCGCCTGAACTGGTTTCCAATAGTCAGCTTGTAAAGCTTCAACAATAATAGCTGAGGCAACAGTCTTGCCCACATCGGTAGAAATTCCTGTAATAAATAGTTTCATGTTTTTTAGCCACGGATAATACGGATGGAACGGATTATCACTGATTTTTTAAATTAATTTTTCTATCATTTGTGTAGATAAACCTTTTAAATTCTGGTTCTTCTCCAAAATTCAACAATAAACCTACTTCAATTTCTGTTGCTTTTAGATAATTCATCGTTTGAGCCACATGAGCATTCATAAGTAATTCACAGGCTTTGAGTTCGACTATTACTTTGTCCTCGACTAATAAATCTGCAAAATAGTCGCCTATAAGCTGTTTTTTGAAAAAAACTTTAATTTGCTCTTGAGCTTCAACTTTGTAGCCTCTTGCTATAAGTTCAAAATACATTGCATTTTGATATACTTTTTCAAGGAAACCAGCTCCGAGTTCATTATAAACTTTTAAAATTGAATCCGTTATAGACCCGTGTAATAAATTTGCCATATTCAACCTGCATAAATCAGCAATATCCTTATTATCCGTGGCCCAATACGCAAAGTTTTTAATTATTCTTTGCCTAACTTCGAGTTTTCTCTTTGCGGATCTTTGTGTAAAAACACATTTTAAAACACAAAAATACCAATAAAAAAACAAACCCATCATTGCGATGGGTTTCGTTATATTACTCTTCTTTTAATTCATCAATAACTTTCCTGATCTCTTTGGCGTATTTCCCGTAAAAATAGTGCACCCACCATTCGAGAGCCAGACCCATAAACAGAATTGAAAAAATAACGATTGAGAAAGTCGCAACCAAAAAGGGAGTGCTGTTTATCCCTTTTGTAAAAAAATCGGGGGTTTCATAATACATAAACCCTAGTAAAAACAATATAAGAAAAGGTATTAATGCAAATCCGAAAGTTTTATAAATCTCCATATTAAGCCGAATATCAAAATAGGTTTCGTATAAACTGTCTTTAGTGTTTAAACTCGTAGTGCCTAATCTTCTGTAAAACACAAATAATTTTGCTAAATAATAAATGCAGACTGCCGTAAATATTGAAAAAAGCAAATAGAATGGAGCAAATGCATTTGCAGGCATATCATAAACGTACGGTATAAATCCAATACATACTATAGAAATTATTTGATAGAAAAATTCATTTTTTAAATTCTTTTTTATTTTTTCTAATGGCATATTTGCCGAGTTTATTTTATCCAAATGGGTGGGAAGAGTTACATTTTCTGTTTTTTCGTTCTTCCAAGCTGATTGTATATCGTTAAAGTCCATAACCTTGTTTTTTTATAATTTCTTTTAATTTGTCTTTTGCTCTGTTCAATTTCACTCTTGCATTTCCTTCTGAGATACCCAGATTGACTCCAATTTCTTTATGTGAAAATCCCTCAAGCTGATAGAATATAATAGCTTTGTCAATTTTGTCCAATTCCTGAACGGCTTTATAAAAATGATTCAACTGATTTTCTTTGTGGTCGGAGTCGCTTTCTTCTTCCTTTATATTTTCTGAAGCTATCTCATATTTATCAACCTTTCGTTTTTCTTTTTTCAAAAAAACAATCGAGGTATTGATTGCCACTCGGTACATCCAAGTCGAAAATTGGCTTTCACCTTTAAAAGTGTCATAGGCTTTCCACAACTGCAGGACAATCTCTTGAAACAGATCTTGCTGATCGTCCTTATTATCCATATACATCTTGGAAACCTTATAGAGTATTCCTTTGTGTTGCTCAATACGGGTTAAAAACTCTTGTTCTTTGGTCTTCAAAATTTTAGTTCATTATAGGTTTTACTGTATATCCAGCTTTCTTTAATAAATTGATCACTCCAAGATCTCCTGCTAAATGTGCTGCGCCTACTGCAAAGAAAACACTTTCTTTTTGCATCATTTCAGGCATTATTTTTAACCAATTTACATTTCTGTCATCCAATAATGTTTCTTTGGTGCTTGTAGACATCAGTTCTTTGTCTGTAGTCATGGCATACAGCCCGTTTATATCTTCACTGGTATACTCTTTTATCATAGTATCAGCCATATTGGTATCTATCTTTTGCAAATAAGCAATCAATTCGTCATCTGTAAATGATTTGCCTAAAATATCCAATTGCTGAGCTGCTTTTTCGAGTCCGACAATTGACTTATTGCTTTCTTTGGCTTTGGCAAGAAATTCCATTTCATAAAATTTCAAATCAGCACAGCCAAACGATTTCATAAAGAGCAAACTCATAATCGTTTCCAGAGTATAACTGTCAACCTGAGTCAAAGTAAGTCCACCGTTATTTTTCAACACTTCTTCCAATTGTGCAATCTGTTTTGGAGATAATGTTTTGGACAATGGTTCTTTACCCATGGCTGCCTGCTGTACAATTTTCAACTCTTCGGCATCGCCCATGTTAATCTCTAAAGCCAGTTTTGAGGTTTTCGAAAAAGCGTCTGCAGCTTTAGGCTTCATTACAAAATCTTTCCCGCAGATCATGTGAATAGTCCCAAAAAGATAAGATGGCTTTGCTAATCCTTTTCCTGACACTTCCCACAATACTGAATTTTCATTTTTTTGAGTCTGTGCATTAACCGAAAGATTAAAGACGAATATCGCAACTGCTGCTATTGATTTAAATACATTTTTCATAATTTGTTTGTTTTTTGATTGATGATTGATTTTAAATTTGTTTGATTGATTATTGTTTGATTGATTGATTTGATTGCTAATAAAATCTGCGAGCTATTTACTGTATTTTCTTCTCTGCGAAGCGGCCAGCGAGGCAAAAAACAGACAAACCCACAGAAGAAGGAAATCCTTATTTGGCTTATCTAAAATAAAGTTAGTGATTAAGGCATATGAAAGTCCGGCAGAACTTAAAAATACAAATACGAAGTTGAAGATTTTATCGCTTACTGATGTTGATGTGGTTTTCATAATTATTTTGATTTATTTGATTACGACTCGTAAGTAATCAAACAATCAAAACGTTACAAAAAAATATACTGTTTTTTAAAGAAGTGAGGAGAAACAAGCTGTCAGAGATGAAATTTCTCCGGTCAAATTATAACTTAATATAAAATCAGAAGTGTTCTTGGTGTCCGGATTACTTAAATTCGAAATTACACTTATCACATTTGTATCTATGTTTTGAATAAATAGGTATTAAAACAAAAAGTATTGAGAAAAGGAATGCAAATAAAGTTTTTAAATCTTTTATAGAAGTTACCATTTCAATTTTTTCAGCTCCACATTCTGGACATTTAATCAATTCATTATTCTCATTCAATGAATATTCACTGATTTCAGAAAGTACCATTTTTGCCTTATTAAAATCCTCGTTTTTTACAAAAAGTTTAATGCCTCCTATAGCATTACTATACATTGGATTTGCATCAACAGTATTATTGTCTCGCACAAATACTCTAATTCCTTCCGATTCCAGTTTACCTCTAAAAATCGATGCTTCTGAAGAATATTGAAAAGTAGCAATTTTTTGAAAAGTCATTTCTTCCATACTATTAAAAAACAAGTTCACTCAATAGGGTCAATACTTTGGTCATTTCCTCTTTGCTATTATAGCTATGCAGACAAAAACGCAACCGTTCCTGACCAGCTGGAACCGTTGGCGAAAGTATAGCCTTGACATCAAAACCGTTTTCTTGCAAAGCAGCAGCAATACTTTTCACCTTTTCATTTCCAGGAATAATCACACTTTGAATAGCCGATTTACTACGAATAAAAAGCGGACTTAAATACAACATTTTTTTCACTTGATTAAAAAAGACAATATTATCACGAAGTGCTTCAAGTGCATTTTTATCCTTTTCTAAATGATGATAACCAACTAAAATCGTGGCTACAGAATGTGGAGAAAGTCCTGTAGTATAAATGAAACTTCTGGAGAAATTTACCAAGTATGATTTTAATTCCTCCGAACCCAAAACCACCGCACCGTGACAGCCCAAACCTTTGCCAAAAGTCATTATTCGGGCAAATATTTTGTCCTGCAAATGCAAATGCTGAATCAATCCTTCACCATTTTCTCCAAAAACTCCCAAAGCATGGGCTTCATCAACCACTAAATAACAATTGTGCTTTTCAGAAACAGCAATCAGTTCTTCCATATTTGGACAATCGCCATCCATCGAAAAAACCGATTCGGTTACAATGTAAATTAAGGTGTTAGGATTACGTTGAATCAACAAGTCCAAATCCTCAAAATCATTGTGCTTGAATTTATAGGACTTGGCATTCGACAATTGGATTCCGTCGCGAATCGATGCATGACATAATTCATCATACAAAATCAAATCGCCTTTTTGGGGAACGGAACTAAAAAAACCAACATTGGCATCATAACCCGAATTGAACAACAAAGCAGACTCTGATTGATGAAATTTCGCAATATAATTTTCGGTTTCAGTATATAAAGTATGGTTTCCAGAAAGTAATCGCGACCCTGTTGCGCCATTACTTTTTATATTATGATCTAATAAAAATTGATGGGTCGCATTAAAAATCGCTTCCGATTTTGAAAAAGCTATATAATCATTCGAAGCAAAATCAACTAAATCATTAGGTTGTGGAAGAATACGTAATGATTTATTTTGTCTTCGTGTTTCTAGTTTATCGCTAAGGTTTTTTGGAAAATTCATAAAAGCAAAGTTATAAAAACCAACTTACTTTTCAGGTAAAGTAGTTCCTTCTTCTGGTGCTTTCTCTTGGGCAGCTTTTTCGGCTGCTCTTTTCCCCGCTTTCCCTTTTCCGATAGGTAATCCCGCAGTTACATAAAGAGAGCGATTGTATTGGTTTGGGCTGTCGTCGCCTTTGAGAAGCGGCACCAATCCATAATAATATTGCAGACCGATATTCATGCCGTATTTAGTTTTTATTCGGTATCCCGCTCCAATTACCAAACCAGCATCTACAACATGAATCTTGTCACGTATATTGTTTTTATATTCGACATCTTCTCCATCATAATTTTGACGAAACAAATCATGAGCTGTAGACAACAAACCCAATTGTGTACCAGCCTTGACATAAATATTATTATTAAACTTGTATTTAATCGTCAGAGGAACATTAAAATAGTTTATATTTCTTTTCACTGAACCTTCAGCAAAAACGGCATCCAATTTTTCATCATTCAATGAATAAACGGCAATATCTTTCGCTCCCATAGTGGATTTTACGATAACTCCTGTATTGAAAATCCAGGAAGGGTTCTTTAGATTAAAATCAAAATAAAAACCCAAATTGAAGTCTCTTTTATAATCCGAATCAAGATTTGAAATACTTGAAAAATTGACGCCGCCATCCAACCCAAATTCTATATTGGGAGAGTTTAATTTATCTCCAAAAATCAAAGACATTAAAACCTGCGATCGAGCCTGCTGAAAACAAAAAAATACTACAAGTAATGATAAAAGTTTTTTCATCTGTTATTTTATCTGTTTTCTTTAAAATCAATTGTTATCTCTGTAATTATTCTATTCGATTACAATCCAAAACGATACTGAAGACTCGTCATAAACTGCGTACGGCTTCCAAGGAAACCACATTCGGCACGCAACATAAAGTGCCTGTTATATTGATATTGTGATCCAATTATAAAATTCCACATATCTTTTGGTGCCTTTTCCAATGAATATTGCACTGTAGAGGTCTCAATTGTGCTTAATGCTCCATCAATTCCATTCAATAAATTACCTGCTTTATCAAGAGCATTATTTGCCGTCTCATATTTAGCTTTATTTGATGGTTTTGCCTGATCAGCACTAGACAATCCATTCCACCAGGCATCAACCTGAACTTGTTTTTCATCCACTTTGGTTATCGCCTGATCTACTTTGTCCTGAGCTTGTCCTGCATTTGGGAATAAATCCTTTATCGCTAATGAACCATTTGTTCCGCTTTTTAAATGAACCCTAAAAGCTCCTGTCCAAAACGCAATATTACTTTCGGGTTTATTAAATTTAAAAGTCTTACCTAATCTAGGTCCAAAAATAAAACTCATAGCAGGTTTATCAAGAGCACTAATGTCTGTCCACGCTACATTCATATCCAGAGCCAACCAGCCTCCGCCGATACCGATGGTAGGAGTCATGCCCAATCCAAAAGTAGTAGCATTAAATTCAGCTTTTGTTCCAAAATCCATTATTTTAGACCAATTATTATCAGGATCCGGAAGCCAGATACCAGCATTAATTGTTGTTGCAGTATTGGCTTTACCTAAAATCCCATAAATATTCAAAAATGGAAACAGCCAAATATCCGGTCTAACGTTAACTGCAGATGCTGTTACATACGAATCGGTAAAACGAACAATTTGATCCAAATTATATTTAGGACCATTATTAAAACCAACTTCGAGATTATTAATAACAATGTCTGATTCCTGCCAAAAGTAGTTAACCGAAAAACCCGCAGAATAGGGCAATTGATAACCTTTCTGTGTTGCTTTTTCTCCCCATATAGGTAAAGCATATGGATATTCCACTACTTTAAGACTGTCTAGTAGAGCTGCGTTTTTTTTACCCACCACTTTATTGGTGTATACCTGAGAAAAACCAGCAGTACTTATTAATAAAAACATAAATACTAAAAAAATTTCTTTTTTCATTTTCTAAAATTTAGATTGGCTGAACACTTGAAAGCCATAATGTAAAATTAAAAAAATAATTGGTCAAACCTCAACAGAGATAATATATTTAATTAACTACTAAAATGCAAGTTGCAAAAAAGCTAGATAAATATACCGCAAACTACTCCTACATCTTTGAAATACTTTATAAAAGAGAGGCAACAAACACCTGTCCTAAAAAAATAAACTTCCTTTTCAGCACTTCACAATTTAAACTAATTGTTAATCAACCAGAATATTCTTTTAGAGAAATAAATCCATCAGGAAAAAGATAACGCTTCATTTAGGCGTAGCTTCAAAAAACAAACGGCATATAATTAATATAAAAGAAGACTGGAAAAAGGTATTTGTAGAGTAATAACTTAGGTTCCATCAGAAAATAAAACAAGTCGACTTATACGAATTGAGAATTAATTCATAAAAACTAAGTATTTTAAATCAAAATCCCTTTTATAGTGTTTTAAATTTTAGTAAATTTAACACTGATAGTCAACATGTTAACGCGTCTATTTAGATTTTCAAAAAGAGGATAAATTTTAATTAAACTGAATCTATGTATGATAAATTCTTAGATGAAAAAGATAATCAATTTGATTGAGCCTTACTGAAAAGGGAGTAAAATTGGATTGTTTGGTTATATGAAAAAAATGATGAATTCGACCATGCATTAGCGCATTTGTCAGTTTTGTATGCAGAACAGAATGATATTGATAATGTAAAAATGCAGGATACAATTTAAGAAGGCCGTCTGCCTATTGCAACTGATGTCTAAAATGACAATCAATACCTATTTTAAGAATTTACAAACATTTAATTATTAACTCAAAATTTAATAAGATGAACATTAAAGAAAGAACATTAGGTATAATTCCTATGCTGTTTTTGGGATTATTTTTTAGCTGTGGCCCAACCGTAACTGTTACTCAAGATTATGATCGTGCGGTAAATTTTAGTGAATTCAAAACTTTTGCAACTTTCGATTTAAATGCACAGAAAGGCCAGGTAAACCAATTAAACGTTGATCGGGTTACAAAAGCAATTCGCGCAGAAATGACCGCCAAAGGCTTTAAAGAAACAAGTGATAATCCCGATTTAAAAGTAAATGCAGTAGCGATTTTAAAAAACAAAACACAGGTTACTGCCAATTCTAATTACTATGGTTATGGCGGTATGTATCGCCCCTACGGATATTGGGGTGGAGGTGCAATGATGGGAGGCTCGACAACATTTAACACTTATGATTATGTTGATGGCTCCTTGGTGATTGATATTGTATCCACAAAAACCGACAAACTAGTTTGGCAGGGCATTGGTAATGCCGAAATTGACAACAAACCAGACAATCCTGAAGAATTCATTAATAGTTCCGTAAAAAGCATTATGGCAGGTTTCCCTCCCGGAGCAGCTAAAAAATAAATCTAATACTTTATTTCTAAAATTATACCATATGGATATAACCTTGAATGATTTATTCAAAACGATAAATTAAATCAACTGTTT
>NZ_MUNX01000033.1 GCF_002001005.1 Flavobacterium sp. A45 | reverse complement strand
GATTACTACTTATATTGAAAATAAGGTAGGTATATCCGAACATTTTTTGAGTAATGATTTGGCTAATAACTTAAAGCAGAATCTATATAATTTAAATAAAAATAGCCAATTATCAGCTGCAGGAATTGGCAATTCAGAAAAGTTATCTTACGATGGAGCCATTCGAAGTGATTCTATCTATTGGCTTGACAAAAAGAATAATAATGCTTTTGAGAATGAGTTTTTTGTACAAATAGAAGCTTTTATACTTTATCTGAATGAAAGCTGTTATGCTGGAATTACGGGTTATGAATTTCATTACTCGTTATATGAAGCAGGAGACTTCTATCTAAAACATCTTGACCAGTTTAAAAACAATCCGAGTCGAAAATACTCCATGATTAGCTATTTAAACAGTGATTGGCAGAAGAGTGATGGAGGAGAGCTTCTGATTCATCAATTAGATAACAATCAAAAGATTAGTCCAACCCAAGGCAAAACTGTTTTCTTTAAAAGCGATGAACTTGTTCATGAAGTTTTGATTACCCAAAGTACTAGAATGAGTATTACAGGTTGGTTAAAGAGTGATTGATAATCAGTGAAAAAGTAACGCTATCATTATTTCGAGAAAGATTAAAATAATAACAATCCATTCCAATCGGGAGCTTTCGCGCACATTAAGAACATCGGTAAAAAGTCTAAGATTATCTTCCACAATATCCAATCTATAATCAAGGTCTTTAAACCGTGGATTAATATCAAAATTTGCTTTTAGGTGGCGATTTAAAAGATGGAGCTCTTCATTGTCCCAAACTAAATTGGGGTCATCGAGAATATAGAGATTGTCAACAATACTATTTTTGACGTTCAGTACTTTTCCGATGTATTTGAGCAGATTTTTCTTTGAAATGCTCAGTTTTCCGCGATGTTCCAATTCCTGTATGTATTTTTTGGAAGAAGTGATAAGATCATCTGTTAGGGCCTCATAATAATCCAAAGCAACAGATTGTGCGATATTTAACATTACGATTTTCAAAACAGAAGGATCCACATAAGGGACAGTAACGTAGTCATTTTTTATGATTACTTTTGGGATGTTTGAGTCAATTTCTATTCGGTATTCTTCAAGCAAGTCTAAATCAACAATTGTCGAAGCATAGTTTTTGACAAAAGCAATAGCCTCTTTTTTTTCTGCTGCACTATAATTAGCAAATACAACCACACCATAATCAAATATATAGAGATATTGCTTTTTAGCCAAAGTATAAAAAATTTCAGAAGGTGAACTTGAATGGGGTTCAAAACCAAATTCTGCCCTTATTTTTTTGATGTTAAACACTTCGGCTATTTGAATCGCTTCAATTTTGATGAAATTACTTTTTTCCATGATAAAAAAATATAACTTAAAGTTAGCTATTTCTATCTTATTTGATAATTCATCTGCTAAAAAAAAGAGTGGATTGATTCCTAGATTTAGCTGAATTGCGTAAATTAGTACATTGTAAATCAGCAAAATAGAGAAAACATGAAAGAGATAGAAAAATTATTAGGGAAAAATGGCTTAGCCCCAAAGAAGGAAGACAAAAACAAATTGCCAGATTCCCTTTTGTACCCGCCTGAAGAAGATATTTATAAAAAATTCCATAAAGAAAGTGACATCGATCCAGAAGATATTTCAAGAAAAAAAATTCCTGTCGAAATAAACAATGTTAGTGAGTTGAACCAAAAGGAATTTGACGAAGATATGTCTGGTGGCGATTTGGATATACCGGGCTCAGAGTTTGATGATGAATTTGAAAGTTCAGGAAACGAAGATGAGGAAAACAACCATTACAGCATTGGCGGAGATAATCATAACAATTTGGAAGAAAACGAATAAAAAACTAAAGGTTCATAAACCCGAAAGTGGATATTTTGGAACATTTTTAAAACAATTATTATCTGTGACCACCAAAGTATCAATTTCTGCTGCTTTCTATGTATAATTTTTCAAGAATCTGTGAAGCTTCATTGTCAGAATTTGCAGAAAAACCTGCTACAAACACACCTTTTTTACCCGAATTTGAAATTATTCCGTACACAACTGATTCTTCATCTGGATCCGAGTCGCCTTCATAGCGATAAACATGTTTAACACCATAATCGTTCGGATTTGACTTAATAGCATCGCTATGAAGATTAAAATCATGGTCAAAACCTTTTTCTTTTAAATCTTCTAAAGCCTCTAAAACAGTGGTGTAATGATATTTAGTTTTCATGATCGAATAAATTAAAAGTAATTATTAAAGGTAACTGTTTTATTTATAATAGGTTGCAAAGGACTTGTTAAAGTAAAAATAACTGCTCTTGATAAACCTTGATTAATGTTGTAGATTTGCACCGCAGACCGCCTTATCGTCGTTTTGTCTTTATGGACAAGAGGGAGGAAAGTCCGGACACCACAGAGAAGCATAGCGGGTAACACCCGTCGGTTCCGATTTATCGGGATTAGGACAAGTGCAACAGAAAGTATGTACAGGTAATGCTGTAGTGAAACCAGGTAAACTCTATGCGGTGAAATATCAAGTATATCAGCATTTAAGGGCTTCTCGTCCGTTGCTGAAGGGTAGATAGCTTGAGTCCAGCAGTAATGCTGGATCTAGATAAATGATAAGGTATCATTAGTAATAATGAGAACAGAATCCGGCTTATAGGTCTGCATTTTTTTACAGTTTTTTATGTTTATTTATTATTTTAGTAAAAAAAATATGAGAAATTTTCCTTTTATATCCACATCACAGTCACTTTTACTTTTTAGAATTACTTTACCATTGTTTTTTGTAGCCCATGCTGTTACTAGAATTGGAAATGGAACAATAGAACGATTTGCCGGTTTTTTATCCACAAAAGGCTTCTTTGCTACTACAGCAATGGTTTGGGGAATTACTGTTTATGAAATTATTGGAGGAATCGCATTAGCATTTGGCTATTATGTAAAGTATTTATCTCTAGGCTTTATTTTGATGCTGATAATAGGAAATATTATTATTCATTATCAGAATGGCTGGTGGGTTGGTGAGCATGGCGAAGGAGGAATGGAGTATAGCTGTGCACTAATTTTAGGGCTGATAGTAATTGCATCAACAGCAAAAGACAGCTCTAAATAACGGTTTTAATCAGTAATTTTAAATTCCAATCCAATATTCCGGACACTTTCGATACTTATTCGAGAATCGTCCTTGAAATACTTTCGTATTTTACTGATGTAAACATCCATGCTTCTTCCCGAAAAAAAGTCGTCGTTACCCCAAATCGTTTTCAAAATTTGCTCTCTTTTTACCATTTGATTTTTATGAGTATAGAAAAAATGTATAAGAGAAGCTTCCTTTTCGGTGAGTTGCTGTGTTATAGAATTATTTTTTAGACACAAACGTTTGGTATCGAATAAATATGTACCAATTTGTAACTCATCATCTATTTTTGGAAAATGATTTTGTTTGCTTCTTTTCAAAATATTGTTCAGTCGCAAAACAAGTTCATCAGCTTCAAAGGGTTTTACAATATAATCATCCGCACCCAATTTTAGTCCAATGATTTTGTCTTCTTTTAGCTTTCTTGCCGTTAGAAAAACAAAAGGAACATCGGGATTGATTTTAATGATTTTTTCTGCGAGGGTAAATCCGTCCATTTTGGGCATCATGACATCAAAAACACAAATGTCGAAGCTTTCAGTTTGAAAAATAGCCAATGCTTCTTCACCATTTTCGGCCCAAGTGATCTCAAATTGGTACAATTCTAAGTATTGTTTGAGAACGCCTGCAAAATCAGCATCATCTTCGGCTAAAAGTATTTTTTTCAATGATAAATTATTAGACTTTAAACATAATTTTAAACTCAGACCCCTTACCTAAATCACTTATAACAGCTATTGTGCCTTGATGCGCTTTTATGATTTGATTTACATAATAAAGCCCCAAACCTAGTCCTTTTACATTATGCAGATTGCCTTGCTCGACTCTGTAGAATTTATCAAACAATAAAGAATGTTTGCTTTTTGAAATTCCAATTCCGTCATCTTTGATGCTGATATTGAATTGGTTTTTGATTAATTCGGTTTTGATTGTAATTGTGTTACTACCATATTTTACGGCATTTTCGAGTACATTTAAAATTGCTGTTGTCAAATGAAATTTATCTAAAACCAAAAGGGTTTCTTTAGTATTAAAATGAGTTTCAAGAGTCACTTTTGGAAACGCAACCTTAAAATCGGCAACTATTGCATTCAAAAAAGATTCTGCAATGATTTTCTCTTTTTGCAGTTCAATATCATTTTCACCCAATGAATTAGCCATTACTTGGTCAATTAAATTTTGAAGGCGGTTATTTTGACGTGAAATAGTATTTAAAACACTGCTGAATTGCTCTTCATTTTCCCGAATGTCTTTTCGTTCCAATATTTTTGTGGAGATTCCCAAAGTAGTCAAAGGCGTTTTGAGTTCGTGCGTGATATTATTGATAAAATCCGTTTTGACATCACTCACTTTTTTTTGTTTTATTAAAGCTTTGATGGCAATTGCAAACAGCGTTATTAGCGTAAGAATGGATAGAAGTGATAATAGCAAAACCATTTTCATTCTTTCGAAAATTATCATTTCCCAATCGATTACCGATACATACATAGAGTCTTCGGTAAGTAATTTATACTCTTTTAATGTTTCAGGACCATTGGTGGTGCTAACATAATTTCTGACTAAAAAAGCATTGTTTAAAGACTTTAAGTTACCGTATATTTTGTTCTGTATAAGAGGCTTTTTGGAAAAAATAGTATCTGCTTTTTTATGAATGTTATAGATGACAAACTTGTTAAGAACAATAGCAAAATCAATTGAAATATCTGGAAATTCACGTTTGAATTTTAGTTGGAGTTTTCGAGTTAATTCACTTCCAGATTCATAATCAAGTAATTTGCTTTCAATTTCGAATTTTGGCTTTTTGGTCAAAACATAATTTTGTGCCAATTGCTTATAAAGCATTTCCTTTTTATTGACATAAGCCGAATCAATATCACTGTAATCATTTGTAATTAGAGCAATTTTATCTTTGATTTCCGTGTGAAATTGGGCTACTTTATAATCGTAAGTTGTTTTTACCAAATAACATTGCACAACTGATAAAACGATCAGAGCAACAACTGAAAAGGCGATTAATAAATTGATTCTTTGTTTCATTTGGTGAAAATTGAATTCAAAAATAATTCTTTTATTATTCAAATTCGTCATTAACTCCGCATTAACCTTCGATTAACTTAGGAAGCGAGGATTTAGAAGCATTTTTGTAATGTTTTAAATCGCAAAACTTACTATTAAATGAATACCAATTTAAGAATTCAGAATACATTAATTACACTTTGTCTTATCGTTTCAGGATTTGGTTACGGACAAAATACGACTGAAAACGACAGTATATCTAACAAATTAACAGAAGTAATCGTCACTAAAGAAAAGAAAATGTTCACCAATAAAAATGGAAATATCAAAGTTGATGTGGCCAATTCAATTCTTAATTCAACCCCAAATACATTAGATTTATTATCAAAATTACCTAATATTACGATCAGTGCCGACAAAGAAAGTATTACGGTGATTGGAAAAGGAAATCCTTTGATATACATAGACAATCAAAAAGTTGGAATGAATGATTTGAATGCTTTGTCTGTTGATGACATAAAAACCATTGAAATCATCAATAATCCATCCTCGAAATATGAAGCAGAAGGAAGGGCTGTTATTTTGATTACAAGGAAATTTAGCAAAAAAGAAGGTTCACAAACAACTGTGTCCGAAGTGGCTTCGTTCAAGAAAGAATTCAATAATTACCTTGGAATAAATTCAAGTTTCAAGAAGAACAAATTCGAATGGAAAGCCAATTTTAATTACAACAAATTAAGTCCTTGGGAAAGCCATAAGATCGATTATCAAATTCCTGACGAAGACATAATCTCGAATTATAATGTTGCTACCGCAAATAACAAAAGAAAACAATTCATTTTTGGCGGAGGTCTTTTTTATAAAATTAATGAGGATGATTATTTTTCAATTAGTGTAAATAGTAAATTACAGAGCGAACCTTTTGATATAAATACAGCAACTTATAATAAGAATGGAGATTTAGAAAATAATGTTATAACACATAGTGACAATAAGAGCCAGAAGAATTTTATAAACTCTTTTGTAAATTATTCGAAGAAAATAAAACCAATCGACACACAATTATTTGCTGGTTTACAGTATTCTAATTTTGATCAAGATTTAAGTTCATTGGCTCAAAATAATTTTAATGACACACAATTTGAATGGGCACTAAACAGCAATCAAAAATTTAATGTTGGCGTTTTTTCTGGAAGGATTGATCTTGAAAAGAAATTTAAAAATGAAATGAAATTGGAAGTTGGAGGTCTGTATTTATCTGCTGACGCAAAAACTGATTTTGAAATTTTTAATTTTGAAACAAACAATACAGTCAGTTCAATGTATAATTTCGATGAGAAAAACAGCGCAGGTTATGCTCAATTGTCAGGAAGTTTAAAAAAGATTGGCTATTCTGTAGGTTTCAGAGTTGAAAACACAGATATTCTCGGGAAATTCATAAATGATCAAGAGCCATTAATCGACAAGAATTACACTGATTTCTTTCCGAAAGTACAGGTGGACATTCCTATTGACAGTACAAAATCGATAACCTTAAATTATTCAAAGAGCATTTCGAGGCCAAATTATTCGTCGACAAGTCAAGGATCCACTTATATAAATCCGTACTTTTTATATTCTCGAAATATAAATTTAGATCCAACAATTAACAATCAGATTTCGTCTAGTTTTCAATACAAGGATAAATCTGTAAAACTAAGTTATTATCAAAATACGGATCCTGTTTACAGCAGTTTTGTATATGATGATGAAAACAATATATTGATATTTAAAGAAACTAATTTTGACAAAGAATCAGGATTTAATTTAGAATTTACTCTGCCTTTTACTTATAAAATTTGGACATCAACCAATAGTTTAAGTTTTATATTAAATAAAATAGAAGATGATTCAGCTCAGTTTATGACATCGAAACCATATTTATATTATTATTCCAGTAATGAATTCAAACTTCCAAAAGGCTATGTCATTTCTCTGTCAGCTTGGGGCTCAACCGAACAAAAAGAAGGTGTGTTTGAAAGAAAAGCAATATCTATTATTATGGGTTTAGGGGTTTCAAAAACATTTTTCACCAATTGGAACTGTACCTTAAGTTATAATGATATTTTGAGCAATACGATTTACGAAGAAAGATTTACCATAAATGATATCAGTTCAAAAGCAAGATATTTGGTTGATGCACATGAATTTTCAATAGCGCTTAAATATTCTTTTGGCAAAATAAAATCAGCTGAGTTTAAGGAGAAAAACATTGATGATAATTCCAATAGAATTCGATAAAAGTTCATATTGCTCATTTAAATGAAAAAAGAAACACTAAATAACTACAAATACTTTTAAAATATAATAATTGTATTACATTTGAATACAAATTAATTATTAGTACTAGCTTATATGAAATTACTGCATCCGTTTGTTCTTCTTTTATTTTTCACACCTTTAACTAAAACTATTGCTCAAGAGATCCCTTCAGTTGAGAAAAATTTATTCAAAATAAATTTATTGCTTCCTGGTGTAGTGTATGAACATGGTTTTACAACAAAAAACACACTTTATTCAGAAATCAGCATGGGTATTGGATATCAAACTAGTAGTTTTCAAGGCAATAATTGGTCATTTTATCCAACAATAAATGAACAGTTCCGTCATTATTACAATTTAGAAAAAAGAGCAGGTAAGGGAAAGAGAACAGCGGGTAATTCAGGTAATTTTTATGGATTAAATGCAATTTATTATTTTGAATCTATTAATTCAAATACATATGTTTCTCCTTCAGATCCATCTTTAACAATTGCTCCTGTTTGGGGTTTTCAAAGGACTTACAAGCATAAATTCAATCTAAATTTAAATGGTGGAGTAGGATACAATGTTAGCAAAGATGAAAATGAATTTGTTCCCGTTTTAAACTTTACATTGGGATGGGTAATCGGTAAATAGTTTTAAAAACCAAAAACGGTAAAATAAATTGAGCCCTTGCAATCGCAAAGGCTCAATTTAATATAGACCTTGTATATTTTATCCTTCGTCTTCTTCAGTTTCTTTTCGATTTGACTCATCGTCTATTTCTTCCTCTTCACTTGAATCCAATTCGAAGAAACTAAAAATTGAACCTCCATAACTTTTTTGGAAGGAAAAATTAATCATGTGATCTAATTTGGTATACTTTGAATGTTCTATGATCATCATTCCTTCCTCATTGAGTAATCCTTTTTCAAATACCAATAATACAATTCGCTCGAATGTCTTTTGGTCTAAACCATAAGGAGGATCGGCAAAAATAATATCATAGCTCGTTTTGTTTTTTTCCAAAAAAGAAAAAACATCACTCTTTGTAGCTGCAATATTAAAATCATATTCTGATGCCACTTGCTTGATGAATTTCACACAACCAAAATCGCCATCAACTGAGGTAATTGGTGTACTTCCGCGCGAAGCAAACTCATAACTGATATTACCTGTCCCAGAAAACAAATCCAATACTTTTAAACCTTCGAAGCTGAAATGGTTATTCAAAACATTGAACAATGCTTCTTTGGACATATCGGTTGTCGGTCGAACGGGTAGTCCTTTTGGTGGAGAAATGCGTCTTCCTTTGTATTTTCCTGATATGATTCTCATGAGTTAAAAAGTATAAAATGTTGCTGATTTTGTGCGGTTGAAAAAGAATTGCTTTTTTGCAAATCAGTTACATTAAAGAAAGATACATTCCTGATATATTTAAAAGCGATTTTATAAAAATCATCATCTTCAGAAATAGCACCTAATAGTTCCAATTGAAAACTTTCGGGATTCATATTTAATTGTTCGGCAGTGAAAAGCAAATAATAAATAAAATCCTCGGGCGTTTTATATTCGAATGAATTGAATAAGAGTAATTTTTGATTCTGAATCACAATAATTTCAAAATGTCCAGGATTAAAATGAACAATCATTTTCTTATTGTCATTGTTTTTGGATGCATCCAAAAGCTTTGAAACCAAGATACTATTGGCGTGCTTATAATCGAAAGTGCCAAATTGGTCTATGAAAAAATTATTAATATTCACATAAGGAATGTAAACCGCATTCATCTGATAATTGTTGATTTCATCAAATGCAAAAAAATCGGTTTCAAAAACTTTGGTGTTGTATTGCAAATAACTGCCTAGAAAATTTTCATCAAATAGGGCAGTGGGAACAAAGGTTGAAAGATTATTATTGTGAATTACTTGAATTTCATCATATTGGTCATTCAATTCTGGATAATTTTTAAAAGCATCCGAAAACAATTCCTCAATTTTGGTCGATTTATGAAAAGTATCAAAATGAATTTCATTTATCGATACAATTCTATTATGAAGTGTGTCAAAACAACAAAAGGAAAGCCCAGTCAGTGAAACCTGAATGGAAAGCTTTTTGTATTTTTTATCGGTTATATTAATGTTCATAGTATTTTTTTGCAACAATGCAAACTTACAAATTAAAAAGGCAATGGCAATATCAAAAAGCAATTGCAATGACAATAGAAAAAAATGGAAGTAAATTTAAAATTGAATTTTGCAATTGATATTGTAATTGTTATTGACATTGATTTTTGAAATTGCCATTGAAATAGCCTTACTTTGCAATCAAAATATACCCAATGAATTCCTCCTCATTTTATAGCCATTTACAGAGAAAATTTCCTTTTGCACCAACCTACAATCAGGATATATTTTTTCAAAAAATTGCCATTTTTTTGACAGACACTCAAAACGAGACCATTTTTGTACTGAAAGGATATGCAGGAACAGGAAAAACGACGGTTATTTCTACTATCGTAAATAGTTTATTGGAGATTAATAAAAAGTATGTTTTGTTGGCTCCAACTGGACGCGCGGCCAAGGTAATTGCCAATTATTCGAATAAACCAGCTTTTACGATTCATAAAAAAATCTACTTTCCGAAGAAGAATTCCGGTGGTGGTATTTCGTTTACTTTACAACAAAACAAACATAAAAACACGGTTTTCATAGTCGATGAAGCGTCGATGATTTCTGATACTAATTCGGATTCCAAATTATATGAAAATGGTTCTTTGCTCGATGATTTAATTTCATATGTGTATTCGGGAACCAATTGCAAAATGATTCTGCTTGGAGACACGGCTCAGTTACCGCCTGTGAATTTAGATATAAGTCCGGCTTTGGATATTCATACACTTAGTATAAATTACAACAAAGAGGTCGAATATATTGAGCTTGATGAAGTAATGCGTCAGGAAGAAAACTCAGGAATTTTGCACAATGCGACCGAATTGAGGGAATTGTTAAAAGATACTTTTATAACCGAATTTAAGTTCAATGTTCGGAAATTTAAAGACATTGTTCGTTTGGTTGACGGATATGATATTCAAGATGCGATTAATTCCGCTTACAGTAATTTCAGTATTGAAGACACTGCTTTTATCGTTCGTTCCAATAAAAGGGCAAATCAATATAATGAACAGATTAGAACCAAAATTCTCGATAAAGAAAGTGAATTGTCAACGGGAGATTTCCTGATGGTAGTGAAGAATAATTATTTTTGGCTAAAGGATTCGGATGAAGCCGGATTTATTGCCAATGGTGATATTATCGAAGTTTTGGAAATGTTTGGTATAAAGGAATTATACGGTTTTAAATTTGCGAAAGTAAAAATCCGAATGATTGATTATCCCGATCAGAAACCCTTTGAAACAGTGCTTTTGATGGATACTATAAAAAGTGAATCGCCATCTTTGACATTTGATGAATCGAATAGATTGTATCAAGAGGTGATGATGGATTATGAAAGCGAAACTACAAAATACAAAAAGTTCCAGAAGGTAAAGGAAAACGAATACTTCAATGCACTTCAGGTTAAATTCTCGTATGCCATTACTTGTCATAAATCTCAGGGAGGGCAATGGAATACAGTGTTTATTGAGCAGCCTTATTTGCCAAATGGCATTGACAGAGATTATATCAGATGGCTTTACACGGCTATGACAAGAGCCAAAAATAAGCTATATTTGATAGGCTTTAAGGATGAGAGCTTTGTGGACTAACTTCCTGAAAGAACGTTTTCACGATGTTGCAAACCCCATTCTAACATTTTATCCAAAACGTCACCCAAAGATTTTGCCGAATCCGTTAATTCATATTCCACTGAAATAGGAATAGTATCATAAACGGTTCGTTTAACCATTCCGTTCATTTCTAAATCTTTCAATTCTTTAGATAACATTCTAGGTGTAATTTTTGGAATATTGCGTTGTATTTCTGTGAAGCGTCTTTTTTCGAACAATAAAGAACCAATAATTGGCAATTTCCATTTACCATTGATTACGTTTAAAGTATCGTTTAGTGCCAATACAAACTGAATAGGGCAGGCTTTGGCTTCTTTAAAACTCATTTTAATTTCCATTAATTATCTGATTTTGTTATTACTATACTAAAGTATACCACTATACTTTAGTATGTCACTATACTTTAGGTAGCAAATGTAGCTATCTTTGTTTTATTAATAAAATTAATCAAAAAAAAAATGAATGCAAAAATTTTAGTTACAGGCGCAACAGGTAATTTTGGAAAAACAACAATCGATTTTTTATTAGAAAAAGGAATTGCAGCAACAAATATTTCAGCTTTGGTTAGGGATGAAACAAAAGCAGAAGAGCTTAAAACGAAAGGAATTACGATAAAAACTGGAGATTATAACAATTATGATTCTTTAGTGACAGCGTTTCAGGGGGTAGATAAGCTATTGTTGGTTTCGGGAACTGATTTAGAAAATCGTGGTAAGCAACAATTGGATGTAGTTAAAGCCGCTAAAGAAGCAGGTGTTAAACATATTTTATATACTAGTTTTGAACGTAAAAACGAATCTGAAACTTCACCGATTGCTTTTTTGGCAAAATCACATATAGATACCGATAATGCCATCAAATCGAGCGGAATGACTTATAGTATTTTCAAGAATAATTTATACTTAGAGGTTTTACCGATGTTTTTTGGTGAAAAAGTTCTAGAAACAGGAATCTTTTTCCCGGCAGGAGATACCGGCGCAGCGTATGTTTCACGAAATGATTTGGCAGAAGCGGTTGCTAATGTGTTGATTTCTGAGAATAATGAAAGCAAAGAATATGCGATGAATAATATTGAAAATTATTCGATGAAAGAAAGTGCGGATCTTTTAAGTAAAATAGCAAATACTGCGGTGAGCTATACAAGTCCAACTCCTGAAACTTATTCTGAGGTTTTAAGCAATGCGGGTGTTCCAGGTGAATACGTTGGAATGTTTGTTGGTTTTGCGGCAGCTATTCAACAAGGTGAATTTCTAACTGCATCAACTGATTTAGAAAATTTATTAGGCAGAAAACCTATTTCATTGGAAGATTTCTTGAAGCAAGTGTATACAAAATAATAGCAAAACAATTAAGATTAGAAAAACGAACAATTTTATTTGTTCGTTTTTCTTTTTAATTGAATAACTGAGCGGAAAAGATTTTTTACATTTAAGAATTATTTAGACAATTATATTATGAACCCGCTAAACGACTTACATAAAATATCAGGTTCATTTTCGAATACAGAAAAGATGCCTGTTCTATTTTTGGGTCACGGAAGCCCAATGAATGCGATTGAAGAAAATCAGTTTGTTGCCAACTTTAGAAATTTAGCTAAAACGCTGCCAAAGCCCAATGCTATTTTATGTATTTCGGCGCATTGGTTTACCAACGGAACTAAAGTTACCGCTATGGAAATGCCAAGAACAATTCATGATTTTGGAGGCTTTCCACAAGAATTATTTGATGTACAATATCCTGCTGAAGGAAGTCCAGAACTAGCCACATTGACCCAAGAATTATTATTACCAAACAGTGTAGAACTAGACCATCATTGGGGTTTGGATCATGGAGCCTGGAGTGTAATTAAACATTTATATCCTGATGCCGATATCCCTGTGATTCAAATGAGTATCGATTATACAAAATCGGGACAATACCATTTTGATTTGGCACAAAAACTAAGTGCCTTGCGTAACAAAGGAATACTGATTGTAGGAAGTGGAAACATTATCCATAATTTAAGATTGGTCGATTTTAGAAATATCAATACGGATAATTATGGTTATGATTGGGCAGTAGAAGCCAGAGCCGAAATAAACGATTATTTACTCGACGGTAATTTCCAACCGCTTATTGATTTTGAAAAACAGAGCAAAGCTTTTCAACTTTCGATTCCAACTCCAGACCATTATTTGCCTTTGATTTATACTTTGGGATTAAAAGAAAAATCAGAAGAATTGAGTTTGTTTAATGACAAATTGGTTGGTGGGTCTTTGAGTATGACTTCGGTGAAGATTTCAAATTAATTTATAGAAAAATCTTATATTTGACAAAAATTTATAGCTTATATAATTTTATAAAATGTCATATTTAATGTAGAAAACTCAATAGATGGCTAAAATTAAAGTTAAGGATACCGAAGTTACCGTAGTATCAATCAATGATAATGATTATATTTCTATTACAGACATTGCAAAACACAAAACTGATGATACAAGTGCAACCATTGGGAATTGGATGCGAAATAGAAATACATTAGAATTCTTAGGGCTTTGGGAAACATTATATAACCCAAATTTTAAACCCCTCGAATTCGAGGGGTTTAAAAAAGAGGCCGGTTTAAATGCCTTTACAATGTCTCCTCAAAAATGGATAAATACAACTGATGCCATTGGTTTTGTTTCAAAATCAGGGAGATATGGCGGAACGTTTACTCATAAAGATATTGCTTTTAAATTTGCAAGTTGGATTTCAGTTGAATTTGAACTTTATATTGTTAAAGAATTTCAGCGTTTAAAAGAAGAAGAGCAAAAACATATTGGTTGGTCGGTACACAGGGAATTAACAAAAATAAACTACCACATCCATACTGATGCTATTAAACATAATTTAACACCCAAAACACTTACTACTTTGCAAATCTCAATGGTATATGCTAATGAAGCCGATGTATTGAATATGGCTTTGTTTGGGATGATTGCTAAACAATGGCGAGAACAAAACCCTGATTTGAAAGGAAATATTCGGGATTATGCCTCAATAAATGAGCTAATTTGTTTATCTAATCTGGAAAATTTAAACGCTCTTTTTATCAACGAAAATTTATCACAAAAAGAACGATTAGTAAAACTCAATCAAATAGCTATACAGCAAATGAGTATTTTAAAAGAAGTAGAAAATAAAAAATTAAAATAAAACTTTGTAATTTACCACCTTCGTGGCAATTAAAAAACATATAAAGTAATGAAAATAATAGCAGTCATTCCCGCCCGTTATGCATCGACAAGATTTCCAGCAAAACTGATGCAGGATTTAGGAGGTAAAACAGTAATTTTAAGAACCTATGAAGCAGCCATAAACACTCAATTGTTTGATGACGTTTTTGTAGTTACCGATTCTGATTTGATTTTTGATGAAATTGTTTCTAATGGAGGAAAAGCTATCCGAAGTATTAAAGAGCACGAATCGGGGAGTGACCGTATTGCCGAAGCTGTAGAAAATCTAGATGTTGATATTGTTATCAATGTGCAAGGGGATGAGCCATTTATAGACGCAGCCCCTTTGGCTAAAGTTATAGAAGTTTTTAGAAACGACACTTCAAAACAAGTTGATTTGGCTTCTTTAATGAGAGAAATAAAAAATGAAGATGAAATCAACAATCCTAATAATGTTAAGGTTGTAGTGGACCAAAATGGATTTGCATTGTATTTTTCACGTTCGGTGATTCCGTATCCAAGAGAGGTAAATGTAGGCGTGCGTTATATGCAGCATATCGGAATTTATGCTTTTAGAAAACAGGCGTTATTGGATTTTTACAGTTTACCAATGAAATCATTGGAAGCATCAGAAAAATTAGAACAATTGCGTTATCTGGAATTTGGTAAACGTATCAAAATGGTTGAAACTACACACGTTGGAATTGGAATTGATACTGCCGAAGATTTAGAAAAAGCCAGAAAAATGCTTCTTTAATCTAAATTAAAGAAGCATTTTTTAATGCAGTTTTTCGATAATAATCAACTCATTATGAAGTTCAACTCTCGGGATTGACTGTATCTTATAACCCTCATCATTGAATTCCTTAATAAAATTATGATTTCTTACATTATCTCCAGAAGTCAGACACATTGTATTAAAGAGAATGATTCCTTTGCTTTTGAGTAAAAAGCAAATTCTATTAATGAAGAATTTTTCAAATAGAAAATTTGGCATTTTAGTGTCCTGAAAAATGTCAACAATAATCAAATCATAACGGTCTTTTGTTTTCAATACAAATTCAAAAGCATCATCAATTATGATATTTAGGTTTTTTATTTCATTCAGTTTAAAATATTCATTTGCGATTTTAATAATGTCTGGGTCAATATCAACACCTGTAATTTGACCTTCAAAATGAATTTCATCTACCAGTGTCTTAATTACGCTGCCACCTGCAACTCCAAGCACCAGTGCATTATTCATTTTTACAATTTTCTCAAATCCATAATGCTTTAATCCTTTTCTTAATATGCGCTGCAGACTACCATAAGAGTAATTCGTATTTTCGGAATCGAGTACTAACTCCCCATTTGCCCATGTAACTTCAATTGTTTTGCTTAGTGCAGAATTAGTTTTATAAATTTTAATGGGTATAATATAACTTAATAATTTTCGAAGCATTAATTTTTGGTTTTTATCAAAAATAAGATATTAATTATTTAATTTGTGCAAAATTGACAACAAATGAAGAAACAAATCTACAGATGGATTTTTGAAAATATAATGGGCTGGAAAATAGAAGGTAGTATCGACGAACAGATAAAAAAAAGTGTTTTGATGGTAATGCCACATACAAGCTGGCACGATTTTTATGTGGCCATTATTTGCAGAGGGGCAACAGGAGTAGATATCAATTGGGTTGGAAAGAAAGAATTGTTTCGTTTTCCGTTTGGATTTTTTTTCAAATCTTTGGGAGGTGCACCATTGGACAGAACAGGCGGACTTAACAAAGTGGAATCTATCGTCAGTATTTTTAATTCTAAAGAAACATTTAGATTAGGTTTGTCTCCCGAAGGAACACGAAAAAAAGTAGATCAGCTCAAAACCGGTTTTTACTACATTGCCTTAGAAGCTAACGTGCCCATCATTCCAGTATCTATAAATTTTGAAAAGAAAACTGTTGATTTTGGAAATGCATTTTATCCAACTGGTAATATAGAATCGGATTTGATCATTTTGAATAAACATTTTATTGATGCCAAGGGTAAAATTCCCGAAAATGGATATAAAGTATCCTAAAACTAACCTCGTTAAGAATTGAATAAAATATTTTTTCTGAATCTTTATTCAGAATATTCAATTCTCGTGAATTGTGATTTGATTTTAATTTTTGAGGATTTTTTTAAATTTAATGATTTCTAAAGGCGGATAAAATTACTCAATGCTTTTGAGTGGAAAATATTCATCGTATGCAATTTTTTATATTAGTTCGGTGAATATGTTTTGAAACTTCCATTTTTATAAAAAAACACAATTTTTTCTATTTCTTCACCCTTCTCATTTAATGTAGAAGCATCAATCTGTTTTGATTTCGGAAGAACAATATTTGATCCTAATGGAACTGGAATTTCAGAAAATAAATCAATTGGAGTAGGGGCATCTAAATTTGAAACTATAGTATTTGATTTTAAATTTTCATCTATTTCAGTTTTTTTTGGAAAAACTCCCTTTCCGTTCAATATCCAATACAAATCCACATCTGGAAAAATATCAATAATTTTTAGAATAAAATCCAAGCTGGGCTTATTTCTTCCTGAGAGTAGGTGAGACATACTAGAACGTTGCACGCCAATTTTATCTGCAAACGAAGAGGCATTAAGACTATAATAATCGAGTATAATCTCAACTCGTTTTATGAAATCATCAGTGTTTACCATTGTAAATTGTATTTCAAATTTATATATTTACAAATGTAACCAAACATTATTTAATAGCCTAATTTACAATGTTAAAAC
>NZ_MUNX01000126.1 GCF_002001005.1 Flavobacterium sp. A45 | reverse complement strand
ATCTACCTCCTCCTTTATATTTCAATAAAAAAGGATTATCCGGTTTAATCTTAAAAACAGGTCTTTTATAAATTCCTTTCAAATAAGTCGTTTTACTATAACTTTTTAGTACTTCCGGATCTGTAAAAGGCAACTCATCGAGATATATTAAATATACATACAAATTAGCCATCATCGTTTGTAAACCACCTCCATCAGCTTTATTAGCCAAATTACTGCTGTGTTGATAACCAGAATGATGTCCGTATTCGTGCGCCCATGTTGACATGTCACCTTTCCAATGTCCTTCTATGTATTTGCGTTCAGATTGTGAAACAAGGGCACCGGCTCCCCAGGCAGTATCATTTATTGCCATTGCCATATTAAGTGTTCGCTTATCAATATAATTTGTATAAACTTTATCCAATTGTTCTTTTGTAAAATAATCATAGACTCCGTTTAGGTCTTCTTCATTTCCATGCAAATTCAGGGCACCGGTTAATGGTTCTCCCTTAAACTTCGATACTTCCTCTTTATACTTGTCAAAATTCATAAAATTATTATAAAACAAAGGATGACTTAAAGCGAAAGAAAAATTGATTATCATAGTTATCGCTTCTTTGGCCAAAACGGGATTCATTGGTCCGAACTTCACCGGGTCTTCCAAATGATATTTAGTATTAAATTGAACCATTCGGGACGATTCTATTTTTTTAAACTTCGCCAATAAAGGATCACTCGATTCTACCGAAAACTCGATATTTCCAGTTGTAAACCCTTCCATTTTATCAATTGTAACAGTCCCTCCGTCCTCTGTTAAATAATCTCTTTTTCCATTGACCAATGGAATCTGATGAAAAGAACGATGAAAAGCCGGAATTTTTTTAAAATTAAAAATTAAAAATCGCTTCTCAGAAGCAGCTACTTTTACATATACTTTCACATCATTTAGTGCAACAGGAGAATAAAGTGAAACCTGAACAGAATCTTTTCCATTTAAAATAATTTGCATCGGTTGATTTACCTGAAACCAACGATCTTTACTATCATACATTTTCGAAGGATTCTCATCATCCTTAAACATCGTCATTGGCCTATTTTCTTTGGGCAAATTCGTGACATCAATGACGGGCAAATAATGAGACTCTTCAATAACTTCTTTTTGATCGGACTCATTACAACTGAAAATTATCTTTGCGAAAATTGCAAAAAATACAAAATAAAAAATATTTTTTTTCATGGGGTTAGATTTAGAGATTATAAGCATTAGAATTATATATAAGCAAACAAAAATCATTGTACATTCTATCTTTATTTAGCTATGCGTAATTGAAAAAATATCTGAAACTTTAATTGTCTATATACTTATCAGCTCAAACCGTTAAATATTTAATTTTCTTAGTATTAAATTAAACACAACCGAAGTTCCTTTTTTCTCCTGGCTCTTAACTGTAATTTTTCCATTAAACAACTCTACATTTACTATTCAGACAATAATCATCATACCCATTAATCACGGACAGGCCCCTCTGTACAAGGACAGTTACTTATTGATTCGAGAAAATCAACACCAACAGTTATAGAGTGTGATCCTGTATTGTAATTTCCAATCTGGTTAAACATTATCTGATAAGAATAGCCAAAATAAAATTTTGACTTTCTGAAGCCCATCATAGGTCCAACCGACAAAGGCTTTGGAAACTGATCATTCATAAATCGATACGAAACTCCGGCCCAATAATAATCTTCAAAGCGATTGTAGCGCCTATATTTGAAATTCAAATCTGTTGTTGAGCGTTTATCACTTGCAAAATACTGATAGTATATAGACGGTTCGTATTCAATAAACTTATTATCGACCCCTGTAAATTTATATCCTGAATATATCTGATAATTTGATAGTAAACTAGGTTCCAATCCCTTGTAATTATCTAAATTTTTCTTTAAGATATTATTCACATTAAAACTAGCATATAAATTTCCACGACGATACAGTCCGCTTATGTCAAAATTATTGTTAGCTAGCTTCCTATTATCTGTTACAGCTGGGTCTAATTGAGGGTGCTCTTCAGTTGTTTTGAATTCGCCATAATCAATACGGAAGCTGTTAAAGTTATATGATATTCCAAATGACAAATACTCCTTGGCATAATAATCGAGAATGAGATGATGTGCAAATGAAATTTTAGCTCCGCTTTGTCTGGTGTAGCCATTTTTATCATTGTAGAGGTTGATACCCACTCCATCACGGTCAAAAATTCTAAAATCAGCATACAAGGATTGGTTATTAGGGGCATCTTTGATCCCCACCCACTGCGCAAGACCATTGGCTCTAATCCTGAGATTATCACCGATGCCAGCGTATGCACTCGAAATAACAAATGGATTGTCGGCAAGATACTGTGTAAAAACTGGCAAATGCAGTTCTTGAGCATTAGCTGTTGATGCACTGAAAAATATAATGGATAATAATAATTTTTTCATTTTTATATATCTTGTCTAAATTGGCTATCTGTAGAGTGTAAAATGTCCATAAAATTCCCTGTTATCCTTTTCATCATTCAACTGTAACACATACCAGTAATCTCCAGATGGTAATTCAGAACCTTGATAGGACCCATCCCATCTCTCACCATAATGGAATTTATTAATTAAGCGTCCGTATCTGTCGAATACTGAAAATTCGAGTTTGTTGTATATGTTACTACATCCTGGACCCCATGTATCATATACGCCGTCACCGTTTGGAGTAAAATAATTATCAATACAAATGTCAACGTAAATTCCAGGAACGGTAATCGTATCAGTACAACCATTCTTATCTTTGACAATTACTTCATAATCTCCTGACTTAAAGATTTTGTAACTATTGTCAGACGTATAAGGCTCTCCGTTGAAACTATACTCATAAGGGGAAACTCCTCCAGATGCTGTAACAGAAATTATGTTCATTTCCTGTTGTCCAGAAGATAATGCAAGCGCTAAACGCGAATAAGTTTTGATTTCAAAAAGTTCTGTGGCTGCCTTACAACCGTTGGTGTGCCTTGCTACAATATAATGTTTACCCGTACCTACATTTGTAAAAATATTGCTTGGCTGCCAAGGTCCCTCCTCACTATCAAGACAATAATCGATTGCAGAGAGATCAGTATTACTCTGATCAACAGAAACAATTACCATGCTGTATTGCCCATTGTTCACACAGTTGTAATTAATCTCATAAGTTGGATTAAGTACTACTGGTTCTGCCATCGCAATTGCTACTTCGCTTACACAGCCATTACTGTCTTTAATATAAACAATATGGTTTCCTCCAGATTGCTTTAGATAATCTTTAGTGTTACCTGTTACAGGTAGAAATGGTCCTGTTTCATTATCCAGACTTTCAAAGTATGGAGCAGTACCACCGTTTATCTGGATATAAAATGAAGCGTCTTTATCCCCTTTACAGATTTCTTCAACGGCTGAATTTGGAATTTCAGATGCTGCTAGAAATGATGGTTCTGTAATCTCGATGTCATTATAAACTATAGTACAACCTTGTATGTCTTGAACAATCACTGTATAAAACCCTTTAGCTAATCGCTCAAATTTTCCGCTATCAACAAACATATTTAAATTGGGAGTGATGGCATACTTGATCACTCCTGTTCCCCCGGATGCCACCACGTTGATTGTTCCGTCTTCATTTCCAAAACATGTAATAGGAGTTGCTGTATAGTTTGATTGCAACGCTTCCTGAGGCTCCTTAATTATAACCGGTTCCGATTTAATTTCGCAATCACCACTTTTCACATGTACAGTATATGGGCCTAAAGCGGCATTAAGATCCATAAAAACTCCATTAGGCTGAACAGGTCTGATCTCTACATCATTTTTATTTAATAATGAATATTGATAATTACCCAATCCTCCATTTGCTTTGGCAACAATTATTGCGGTGAATTCATCTTTGCAGTTAATTTTTGCGTTTCTTAAGTCTAGTTCAATAGAAAGCGGAACAATGGGCTCTACTTTAACATCACCAGATATATCACTTACACAACCTAAATTATCCTTTACAAAATAATGGTGCACTCCTTCTTTTACAGCGAATGTAACTTTATTGTCAAAGCTGTCTCCATAAGTAATTCCATTTTCACTATAAGTGTAAGGGCTTGTACCACCTGTTGCTGTTAAGGTAAGTGTTGCGTCAGTTAAACAGGTAATAGCTTTTTCCTGAGATAAACTTACTTGAATTTTAATAGGATTTGAAATCTCAATATTTTCTGATGTATTTGCACAATTAAATCCATCTGCTACAGTGACAGTATAATTTCCTGCTCCAAGACCATTAAATACATTCGAATCCTGTGGTCCTATATGTATAACCTCTCCTTCAGATGTTGTATAATTTAATGTATAGGTATAATTATATCCCTGACCACCTTTAGCATTCGAAACTGTTATAACTCCGTTATCATCGTCATAACATGGTAGTAAGTTTGGTGTCGCAGTGAACTCTATTGGATCTGGAATAACCAAATTTACCGAAGCTGATTCAATACATCCCTTACTGTCTTTTACATTTATGGTATAATTTCCCGGCGTTAAATTATCAAAATAAGACTGTTCGGAATATACATGACTCACGGGACCAACTAGTTCGTATTGGTAAGCTCTATCTACCCAACCTCCACTTGCAGTTGCCGTAATCGTTCCGTCCATATTTCCTTCCTTACAAGTAATTTCGGTATGCGTTTCGTTAAGATTTAACTCAGACAGAGGTTGCGAAATCTGGAAACTAGTTATAACTTGACATTCGGGTTCATTAACCAATTTTGCAACAACTATATATTCACCAGCAATTAATCCAGCAATTTGTTGGGGTCCACTGTTATTTGTTATTCCATTAATAGTTGGCATAGGCCCAGTGATGGTATAATTAAAAGCTCCAGCTTCATTTGTTGGTACAGGTTGTGTATCAACTAAAATCAATTCGACGCTTCCATTAGAAGTTCCATAGCAGATATCAGTTATAATTGGGTTAACTTTAATCTCAAATGTATTTGGAGAAAATACATGATAATATTCAGAAATTTCGCAATCCGAATCAGTGTTAACAACGGTTATTAAATAGTCACCAACTCCTAAACCAGAAAATTCCCCAGTATTATTTGTCTGAGCAGCAATTACTGTTTTATCTATTCCTTCTAACGTAAATTGTAAAGAAGGTACAACCGTTCCAGTAACGGCAACATTTACTTTTATTGATTCATCATTAACACAACTAATAGGCAAAACTTTAGTAAAACTAATATTATCCAATGTTACAAAAGGCTCAATATTAAGGGGCCCTGATGTTCCAACACAATTGTTCTGATCATAAACATTTACGATATAACTACCACCTAAGTGATCTGTTTCCGTGTAAACATTTGAATCTTTATTTTGAACTTCAACTCCATCTCTCAAGAATTGATAGGTTACATATTTATTAGAACCGCCTTCTACATTATCTATGCTAATAGTAGCATTGTCGGCTTTGTTCGTCCCTGATGCACATCTGTATTGCTTAACAGTTGTCATCGTTACTGATATTAGTGGCGACTGATGTAGATCAACTTTTATAGGAGCCGATACACAGCCTCTTCCCGATTTAACAGTTATCGTATAGGTACCAGCTTGTAAATTACTAAACTCAGACGAAACCTGATCCACTATAGGAGCAATTGATCCTCCCGATATGCTGTAGGTATATGGAGGGTTGTTATTTGCATCATCAATATTTACTGATATCCTTCCATCTGAACCCCCGAAGCATGTTACATCTTTGGTATTTGTCGTAACTCCCATTACATTTGTAGCATCAGGAATAATTACCTCATGTCCTGTCTCACATTTCGTGCTCTTATCTCTAACCATAAAATTATATTTTCCAGGAGTAAGGCCGCTAAAAATTTCTGATGCCTGAGTTGAAGTCCAGTTGTCCCTTGTGTATTCGTAATCACTTGAAGAAGAACCTGCTCCGCCAGATGGCTCTAAAGTAACTTCTCCAGTATTAGTATTACACGTTGGAAATTTTGTAATCATTGAAGTAACTTTTAATGGTGGATCAATTGTTATAGATTTTGTATCTGAACAACCATCAGCATCTTTTATAGTAATCTCATGAGATCCGGAAGTTAATCCCATAACATCGTATGGAAGTCCTGCTATGCGGGTAAAAACTCCATTATTAATTTTAATATCGTATGTTCCTGTTCCCGAAGTTATTTCAACAACATGAAGCGCAAAAGTATTTTCATCAGCGCACTTACTAATTATGGATAAATCAATAACAGGGCTTGGATCTATAATTGTCATTTGATTTAAAGCAAAAGTACATCCTCGAGAATCTTTAACCATTATACTCCAGTTTTCACTTGGCGCTGGAAGTTCTAATACATTATTAGGCACAAACACAGAAGGAACTGTAGGTGCAACGGCAGCCGCATATGAATATGGCCCTGTACCACCAGTAGTTTCTATTGTTACTAAAGCACCTCTTTGGCAATTTCCATTTACTACATTAACAACTTTTGCATCAAGAGGCATTGTTGGTTGTTTAATTTGAAAAACTTCGGAAGTAGAGCATAACGTACCATCAAATTCTTTAACAAAAAGAGAATAGTTACCAGGCTTTAATCCTTTTAAAGTTTCTGTATGCGCACCCCCTGCTAAACCAGTTGCAACTCCTTTAACTGCTGGGTTTACTGGTAAATTAGTTAAGTTGTCCCTAACTTCAAAATGAAGCTCAGTAGCATTGTAATTTGCAACAGTGAATGTAACCTCTCCATTAGCAGCTCCATGACAAGTTACTTCTGTACTTGTGATTGGATCAATAGCAAGATTAGAAATTTTTGGAGTTTTAATCTCAATATAAGATGGGCATCCGTTCGAATCTGTTACCTCAAAAACATAATTTGTATTTTGATCCAGATGATCAAATGTATATGAATTTAGGGCCACTGAACCTGAAGTAGTACCAATACCATAAATAGTATAAGTGAAATTTGGTCCAGTTCCTCCTGTAACGCCCAAAGTAATAGAAATACCATCAGCACAAGTAGCTCCAACAATAGTTCCTGTAACATTTAGATATGGAAGTGGTTCGATTCTTAATTTACTACTTTTATATTCACATCCTTTAGCATCAGTTACGTTAATATAATAATCCCCAAATGCTAATCCGGAAAAATTATGTGCAGCTGCAGCATCTGCGGCAGTAGCGGCAGTATATTTATCTACTTCATCCATCGAATTATTATACAAATGATAAACGTAAGGAGCAGTTCCGCCTGAAGCTACATTCACATCAAAACTTCCAGGTTTTGTTGCATTGCAAGTAATCCCATTAGTAACAATATTCATGGTAATTTCTGGAGGGTCATTCAAAACAATAGTGCCAGCTTGCTCACAATCTTTAAAGTCCCTAACAACATATTTATAAGTTCCAGCTACTAAATTTCCAAATTTAAACACATTACTAAAAGTGACACCATTATCTATACTAAATTGAAATGGTCCAACTCCTGTAAGAGCTTGTAATGTTATAATACCATCGTTGAATCCGCTACAAGTAGGGTCAACTTTTGTATAAGAAGCTGTGACAGGTTCAGGATCACTTATTGTAACAGGGGAAGTTTCTTTTGAACATCCATTAGCATCAGTAATCTCAAATGTATACACTCCAGCTGTTCCTGTTGTATAATCAAAAGTGTTAGTGTTAATTGCTGCACCACCTGGCAAAACAACTCCTTCACCGTTTTTAATAATATAGGTATATGGTGTTTTCCCGCCACTAATAGTAACAGTAATTTTCGCATCCGTTGAACCAGTTGTGCAGCTTAATGTTTTTTTAATCTCTGTTACTGCGTCAAACTGAGGCGCAATTGTCTGACTTACTTGTGTTGACTTACAGCTATTTTTATCGATAATTATAAAATCATATGTTCCCGCTGCAAGTACTTTATATTTAAATGTACGGTCATTAAAACTTGAACTTAGAGGTCCGTAAGTAGATCCTCCATCACGACTTACCTGATAACTAAAAGGTCCTATACCATCCGTAATATTAACTGTTATTGAAGCACCTGTGTTATTATTAAAACATAAATCCCTGTTCTGAACAATACTTGCTTTTGGTGGTACAGGGGGATTGATAACGACAGTAGTCTCTTTAGTATTATTGGTACATGAATTTTTATCAGTACCTACAACAGTATAGGTACCCGAAGGAACTTGAGTTAAAACACCACCTCCAGATCCATCACTAAGGAATGGCGTCTGAAGACCAGCTGAATCTTTAAGTATAAAAGAATAAGGCGCTGTTCCTCCTGTAGCAGTTGCTTCAACAGTTGCACCATCAGAACAAGTTGCTACCGAAGCTGAGGCCTCTACTGAAAATGTTTTAGCCTCGCTAACTATTGTAGGGATATCAAAATCACAATTTGCAGTAGAAGCATTGTATCTGATTTTAACACTATATGGACTATCGCTAGCTCCTAAACCATCTACTTTTACAGGTGATACATTTGATGATTTCCATGGTTCTCCATTTACTGAGTATTCAAATGTACCTGCATAATTTTCTGCGTAGATATTAAATGATCCATTACTCTCACCTTTACATTTTGCATCTACAACATTTTCAACCCTGGCTGTAAATACTTTATTTGTGTTAATTTTAACTTTGAATAAAGATTGTGCTCCACAGCTTTTAGGAATTTGAAATACTTTAATATCATCTATAGCAAAGTCATTTCCAGATTCATTTCTTACGTTAGAGCGAATAATTAATCGCAACGAAGTATTATTTCCTGGGTTAAGGGTAATCGGGGTTTTTGGAAAATGTTTCCAATCCGTATTTGTGTTCGATCTTTCAATAGCACCTGTAGAAAACCATGATATCTCGGAACCGCTTGCATCAACTAAAGCAATTCTTAAATCTGGATCTGCATTACCTGCATTAGGCCTCATTAAATTCATCACATAAAAATCAAAATTAATGGGTTGATTTGGAATTACATTATTAATTTGTTTTTCGTATAATATCGTGGTTTCTGGAATTTTGTCACCAATATTGACAACTAGAAACCTTCCTTTATTATCTGCTCCATTAGTAGTATGATCTTTTGGATATCGCCAACCCCAATCTGCAGTCATGGTTTGATCTATATAACTTGTTACTGAATAATCACCATCGTTTATAGCATAATTACCATTACAATGAGTTTCTGGTTGATTTGGCAATTGTCTTTCAAAACAATAATAGAAACTATTAATACCTGGGGAAGTAGTGCTTTCTCCACTACCGAAACTTTCAGTTAATAAATTACTATAGGTACTAACTGCCAATACATTATAATCTACTGTAATATAATGATCTCCCCCGGTAACATTTAAAAAAACATTAGGGTTAGCTTGATTTGGATTCAATTGACCATCAAGATAATATTGATAAGAAAAATTAGGATCGCCTTCGCCACCATTGATGACAGCTGATGCAGTTGCCGTTCCATCACAGTTATAAACCGGTTCGCTAATTGAAATAGTCGGTGATGCGGGTTTAGGATCTAACTTCAGCCCTGCCATTTCAAAAATACAACCAGCTGCATCTTTTATATAAACTGAATAAGGACCTCCTGGTTTTATGAAACCTTCGTTTTTAGTCACCCAAGTCGATTGATTATCAAAGCTATACAAATATAAATTTGGCGCAGCAAAAGGGGTTCCTCCCTGTGGATTGGTAATTCTTGCTATACCTAATGACGGATCAGAATCTGGCCCACAGCCCGATAGAGAACCTATACCAGCAGAAGCGGTTAAAGGAGTGGTTGCACCAATATTAACTGTTTGGGGAGCATCTGAACAACTTCCACCATTGTTGACACCATTTTTAGTATATTTAACTATTATATTATACTGTCCTGCAGTTAAATTATTAAAAATTATACCAGTACCTGTACCATTTTGATAGGTAGTCCCATTATCTTTGCTATACTCAATTGCAAAACCATTATCATTTGTAAGATTTACATTTATGCTACTACTCTCACCACATTTTCCATTAGTTGTCGTAATAGTATATTCTGGCTTAATTACACCATTAACAATAATTTTTTTATCTACTGCGCAACCGTTTACGTCTTCAACACGAATTACATAAGTTCCTCCTTTTGAAACTACAATTGTACCATTTGGAGCAGCTTGAAAACCACCATCATCAATATTAAAAGAATATCGGTAGGGTTTACTACCTCCAGTTGCAGACCCTTTAATCGTTCCATTTTTACATGAAGTTAAAGTTTGAGTAATTGCAGAATTATTTACAATTTTCGTTGCTGTTGTAATTTGGATTACTTTTTCGTCAATGGCACATGTACCATCTATTGTAGTTATAACCCTGTATGATCCTGCATCTAGACCTGTAAATTCATAATCTGAAACTGGCAGTGGTCCCACCTCACTTACAGGTGTTGCACTTCCATTTTTATAAATAGCAAATTTAAGCTGATTATTAAGCACATTTGTATTCACTTTAATAATCCCTTTTTCTCCAGAACATAACGGCTGAGTAGCGGTTAATGAAGTAGAGAAATCAATTTTTGCAACCACTATATTTTTAACATTAAAAATACATCCTCCAGCTACTCCTTTTAACCTGATAAAAATATTATAAGTATCAGCTATTGAAACTTCAAAAATATTGCTGTCCTGCCATTTATTAGGAGCAGGATTTGTCGTAAAACTATACTCATATTCGTTTCCGAAACCACCTACTATTAACTGCCCTGATATATTACAGTTATTACTGTCATTGACAATATCACTTTTGATCACTCTGGTAGGATCTATTTCATTTTTATACACATGGAAGTAAAAAATAGATTCTAAATTATTTTTAAACTTAATTTTAATCCTAAATTCCCCACTACTATTAGCTGTGTAATCGGGACCTTGACCTACATCCGCCCACGTACAGCTTTGGTCTTTATTTGCACAGTTTCCATCTAATGAAGGTGGACAGCCTCCTGTTTTTCTTTGCCAGGTTATAAGAGAAGCATCAGCAATTTCCGTGTGAATTAATCGAGAATCATTTAGACCGCACAAGAATAATTTTGGTAACAAGCTTCCATCATTAGGACATTGAGAAACAATCCCAGCATACGGACTTTCAGCATATTTGATTACGGGATTATCCATCGCTACAGCTGCCACTTTTAGTGAAACCTTTGCTTTATCATTCGCATGAAACGATTTATCAAATAAAGTGCCCATTATAGAAAAATCATTCCGGTCGTATAACTCATCTGAATTAAAAGAAACTAAATTTTGTGCATTGGACACAAGATTTAGTAGCAAAATAAAAATTAATACAGTAATTCTTTTAATAGTAGTTTTTTTCATAATCCGTACCAGTTTAAAATCATTTTTTAAATTTTTGTAGAAACATACTTTTTCAAAGTATTTAAGAGTTGGTATCTTTCATTTTAAATACTTACATTCTAAATCATTTTTTACAATATCTCTAATGAAACAACTCAATAAGCACCTAAGTCTGAATGCTTCAACAAAACATTCTTAACCTTTTGAGAGAAAAAAGATAAACATCCTGAAATGGCATAATGGAAGCAATATTATCGCTTCATATATCACTTTGGACTGTAAAAATCAAAATTTAGAAATACAAAAAATAACGAAAAGTAGTTAACGGTAAAAATGAAGAATAAAAAAGCTTTGCTAAACAGATTAACGTCTTCTTGAAAATAAAAAAAGTGGTTTTTATTAAGTAAGTTAATTAATACATGTTTTCTAGAAAAGCTATTAAAGCCAAGCTCAATAACAACAAGAATGGAAAATAAAAATACATGCATCAGAAAATCACGTTTTCACTTACAATTTGCTCAAGTACTATTTCAAAATAAACTTATTGTGAAAAACTTGATTTGAATAACACTATTTTATCAGGGCCCTTTGATATTTAAATTTATTCTTTAGCGCAATATTAGTACCTATTACGGTCGCATGTATTGGATCTGCTCCCACAAAAACTTCCAGACCTGTTTTTTTAGATATTCTTCTATCTAAGCCCCTAAGCATTGCACTACCACCTGCTAAATATAATCCAGTTCTATATATGTCAGCTGCCAGTTCAGGTGGAGTCATGGAGAGAGTTAAAATTATTGCATCTTCAATTATTTGAATTGATTTATCTAAAGCCGCTATAATCTCCATATAATTAATTTTAATAGTCTTAGAACTTCCTGTAACCACATTTCCTCCCCTCACAGTAATTTCCTCAGGAACTTCCTCAAGTTCATCCGTTGCTGCACCAATTTTAATTTTTATCTTTTCAGCTGACCTTATGCCGATTTGCATGCAATGTTGATCTTTCACGTAATTGATAATGTCATTAGTAAAAACATCCCCAGCAATTTTTACAGATTTGCTACAAATGATACCTCCAAGTGAAATAACTGCAATTTTCGTAGTTCCTCCGCCAATATCTACTATAATAATTCCTTGTGGCTTCATAACATCTAAACCAAGTCCTATTGCTGATGCTAGAGGTTCGTGAATAAATAAAATTTCTTTTCCTCTTACTCGGGTGCAGGATTCCTTTATGGCTCGAATTTCCATTTCAGTGATGTCAGTGGGTATACAAATCATCATTCTGAGTACAGTACCAAAGAGTTTTTTTTTTATTCCCGGAATATTGTTTATAAACCAGCTTATCATTTTTTCTGAAGCATCTAAATCCGCAATAACACCCTCCTTCAATGGTCGGATTGTTTGTATGTTCTCATGAGTCTTGCCTTGCATTAGACTAGCATCGCTGCCAAAAGCAATTATCTTTTCACTTCTTAAATCGCGAGCTATAATCGACGGACTATCCACAACAATTTTTCCATCAAAAATCATCAAAGTATTGACTGTACCTAAATCCATTGCTATTTCCACCATCATAAATTCTAGTAATCCCATAGGCAGTAATTTTGAGTGAGTTGTACACATATCTCCGCGCAATCCAAATTATTAATAGCGAGAGCGTTGTTGTTAATATCACTTTTAGTAAGTGGTACCGAAAGTAAAGATTTGTGTTTTTTAATAAGCAACGAAGTGAAAAGTAGTAAACGGTCAAATTGACTGACCATCGTAAAGAATCAAAATTTTAAAGGAATTCATAAGCCTAAGAATGCATAGAATGTGAATTTTAATCCATAATGCGATATTGCAGTTAAATCAAGTGATTTTTTAATATTATAAATTAGCCGCGCAAAGACAAATTTTTCACTGTACTAAACCAAAGTCAATACAGTAATTTCGACTACAATTCTTTTTTTAAACCTTTCTAAGTTTTTAGTGTAATAATTTCTGATTAAGATTTAGTACATAATTGAAAGAACAAAATACATATACTTTAGTTGTTTTATCAAAATATAAGTTGGTGCTTGTACTTCTTTGAGCACTTCCTTTGATGACTGTTTTCAACTTAAATTCTATTGTTTGAAAACAAGTTATTTGTTTGCAGATGTATATCCACTATCACCATTCCAAACGAACACCTTTTCTCTTTTACTATTCTAAAAAATGCACATCATTTTTGCTTCTAACTCCTCAGGAATGAAAAATTATTGAAGTAAAACAAAACTTTCATCTGCATCGATGCAAAAGAAACAGTTTGTTTGGTCATGATAAAATTATTTTCACGGGGCGATTTCAAACTTATTTTAACCTTTTGTAATTCTATTAAGAAAAGAAAATTTACTTACTTCCAAAGCACTCACATTTATATTAAAATAATCAACCAACTGATGAAAAGAAGAACACACTTAAATTCTTAATTTCTTTATGAACCCAAAAGAAATTTTATTTTTTTAGTAATAAATTGATTTAATAGGTATATTACATTTCATCTTTCCGTATGAATATCTGCTTCAAACAATTAATTATTAGACAAATTCAACAGTTAATTCAATGCAGACAATTTTAATTCACATATTGATCTTTCATTCCAATGCCCCCAAGTTATAATGACAATGTAAACAACTTATTACATCTGAAATTCAAATAATTTATCAATGATTACTTTATAAAATAGTTTTCAAAAAGCTAACCTTTAACAAAGGCTATCAAAAAACAATTGGCTCCCAGAATAAAGTATTTAAAACTGTAATTATTTTAGTTTTGATCTCAGTAAACCCAATTAAAAATAAGTAGCTGAATTAATTTAAACATCATAACCCCCCACAGTACCGCGCCCCCAATAAATACTATCCAAATTAATTTGATAAAATCTTTTTTAACTCCGCGGGAAATAGCTGATCTTTTCAAAACGTTGTTCTTTAAAATTTTGTTTTAGCGATTGGTACTCATTTATCTTATTGAGATATTTTAGTAATAGGAATCACCTTCACCCAGCTTTGTAGCTGGATGAACATAACTCACAATTAATTTAACGATAAATTTTTACTAATTCAAAATATCCAAAAAAAAAAATTTGCAATGTAATTTCCTGTTATGCTTGGTGATTCTATATTACTTATATTCGGCTACGTACAAATTTACTCTGCAAAAAATCCTAAGTGGATTTATAACTCTTCAACACAAAAGCCCATACTATGACAAATCTATCAAGCAATAAATCAAGTTTTTACCATTAGTAGTTAAAGTAAGTCGTTGTCGTCAACTTTTGTATTATAAGTGGCTAAACCAAAATTGATCAGATAATTATTCTAATATTCAGTAAAAAGTTAATTGCTTCTGATCCAATTTTGATAGATTTTTTGTGCTTCCTGAGAAGAGGTTAAACTACCATCATTTTCAAATTGGTAAAACGGATCTATTTCCACTACTTTACTTATGTATTTTTTAATATTTTTCTTTTTATTTAATTTTTCGCTTACACTACCTAAGCAAAAATATAAATCTGCATCATTTGGAGTTTTTTCAACTCGATCTAAAAGTATCTGTTCAAAAGCTAAATAATCTCTTGTTTCATAATATAACTTTAATTCAGCTAAGTCAAAAATTTTGTTGTAAGGTTCGCTGGCTTTAAATTCTAACATTGCTTTCTTAGCATTTTGTGCATCATTTAACAACAGATCTAATACTATAATGCTCTTTAAAATATTCTCTTTTTTAGGCTCGGACATTTCTAAGCTAAGTTTTACGTGACTATCGTATACTAAAGCTTTGTCTCTATCAGCTTTTGACTCAAATTGGTCAACTACTCCTGTTGATTTATCAACGGCATAATAAAAAACCTTGCCTGAATAATTAGCTTTTTTTAACACCTTATAATATTTTAATGCAGTAATATATTCTTTTGCGCCCATAAAGGATAAGGCTGCATAGTATAAATTAGATAGATCGTTTTTATCAATTTGGTATAAGCCATAAAACTTACTTCCGCTTTCAGTAAATTTTTTCTGAGCGTAAAGAACTGTCGCTTCTTCCACTAATTTACGCTTAATACCATAAATTGTCGATTTTGCCTCAGCAGAATATTTAAATATTTGTGTTAAGTTTTCTGTTGCAAGCAAATCATTGAACGCTTCTACAGCCCGGACTAAACCAACATTATCGTCTTTCTGGCTATCTGCAATCCGATGGTAGCAAATACCTTTTATATAGAAATAATCAGCCTTTTGTTCATCTGTTGCATTTAATATTTTATAATCTAAATCAGAAATTAAAGAAAGAGCTTTCTGTGGATATCCATCATGAAATTCTTCAAAAGCCAACTTAATCTCCTGTTTTTGTGCACTTGTGGTCAAACAGATTAAAAATGATACCAATTGTAATATAATAGTTAATCTCATACATTTATTCTTTTAAATAACTTAGTTTACGTAAAGTCAATTATTGTTTAATTTTATTTTTTTATATTCTTACTTACAGAGAGATTATGACACCAATGCCATAGCAGTTGTACTTTTTTAATTTGTAACAATGATTTTAAAATTTATTATCACGTAACTACATTTTTTATCCAATAAACTACTTATATAATCAACATAGACGCTCACTTAAAAAAGCAGCTATCTGATATAGACAGCTTTTGAAATACCTACATTTCAATTTTTTAAGTGAGTTAGATATCCTGTACAGAACAAGTTGCACAAGAATCCAAGAGCTATCTCACCTCTTGTCGAGATCACATCTTCGTCATATGTTTCTTATTTATTGGTTATATTTTATTTTATAAAAAGACCTGGATTAGTGCTATGATAGCAATTTTTACATTTATCATTAAATACTTACGATTAAATATTTTGCTATGCAAAAAAAAATTATCCTCATAGCAAAAAAAGTAATAGGCAATGATTTTTTACCATCTAAAAATTTATGTGTTTCATAAGAAAATATTTTTCAAAAAAAAGCGCTACATCGTATTTTTTAATCTTAAATCATAATCATGTCTAGATAATGCCTTTACAACTTCTTAGTCGCTTGGTTCTACTAGGGAATTATGCAATCGTTCTGCCATCTTCTCTATACTGCTGGTAATGGAGTCTGTGACTAGTTCCATTCTTCGATGCTTCTCATTTTTCACTAAGATTAAAATTTCTTCTACAAAATCTTTACTGTATTTTTCTGCTACCGAATCTTTAGTGTTGGTCAGCCTTATTACATATTCATTAAAAAAAATTATAATATTAAAATGTTTCTCTTCATTACTTAAACAATATTTACCGCCTAATTCATCATAATTAATCTCAGTACTGCTAACTTTTAATAGCTCTAAAATTATTCCATAAATATGATTTTCAATTTTAGTAAACACTCTCCTCTTTTTTTTGAAAAATTTAAACATATATCAAAATTTCACATGATTGGAATATTAGCAATAAAAGCTAAATATTGATTACTTATTTATATACTAAAGGGCTTATTGAATTGTAATCAAATAACAGTTGCTCTTATTAAAACTCCACTTTATAAACTAATCTTAATGCGACATGGGATATATAAAACAAAAAAAATTAAACCTCATTAGTACTAGAAAGCGAAAACATTTGAGCTTCCGGATGTGTTAAAGTCAATAAAAACATTTTTAAAAATTTAATATCAAAAAAAACATGTCATTTCGTAAAATCAAAAATCAGGAGTAATTCTATTTTAATCCAGTGCACTAATCCGAAAATCAATCTGTTGCATTATTTCTGATTTAAGTTTATAACTATCTAAAAAACATACAGATTTTCTATCAAAATCGATGTGGTTGAACCTTTTGTTTGTTGAAATAATAAATAAAAACTTAACTTTTGACTCAATGAACTTAATTTGTAATAAATCCTTACTCTCATTTAGTGTGATAA
>NZ_MUNX01000070.1 GCF_002001005.1 Flavobacterium sp. A45 | reverse complement strand
ATGCAATAGATAAAGATTTTAATGCAATATTTTTACTAACATCAATTTTTGTTAGAAAAGTTGCATTACAAATTAAATTTATTAATAAAACATTATTAGAAACATCTAAACTAGTAAGTTTATTATATGAACAGTTTAAATCAGTAAGAGCTAAATTCTTAGAAAGGTCTAGAGATTCAATTTTTCCTTGGCCTGAAAGGCTACTAGAAACACCTTCTGCCATATATGAAACATTTAAAGATTTCAAAGCACTGTTTTTTGTAACATTGATGGAAGTTAGGTAATTCGCACTACAATTTAAATTGATTAAGTCTAAATTTTTTGTAACATTTAAACTGTTCAATTTGTTACTTTGACAATCCAAAGTTTTTAATGCCACAAAATCCTCAATTCCTGTCAAATCAGCAATAGAACTATTAGAAACATTCAATGAAGTTAATTTGTTAACGCTATTAGTCATCACTTTTCCATCAGCTACCCCAGAATCAATCCCCAAGGCAATCAATTTGTTCTCAAAATTCACATCAGGAATAAGCGTATATTGTTCTGTTCCTTGGATGTATACTTGTACATCGTCAATCAAGACATCGAAAGCCTCAGAATCAAAAGTATATAAGGAAATATCCAAGTCATACGACATATTTTGGTCTGGCGTAAAAGTGGTTTCTTTTATGGTCCAGTTGTTGTCTGTTGCAAAAGTGCTACTGGAAAGCGTTGTAGCACTCCCGTTTTGGCTAATATTTAAGCTGATGGGATGTTGACCGCTATAGTTAGAGTTTACATACTTATACTTGAATTTTACAGTATAAGTAGTTCCAGCAGTCATAGGAACTTGAGCTGTAATTTTTGGAGAAAGTGCAGTGCTTGTAATAGATAATTGTACACTTTTACTTCCTTCTGTGTACGAGGAAGTGTTTTGGATTACATTGTTTGCTGTTGTCCAGTTAGACAAGGTTGTGCTATTCGTCCAAGTTTCGAATCCACCATTAGGCACCAAATTGGTTTGTGCATAAGTAGTTAATGATGCTAAAAATAGCAAAACAAGTAATTTTGTTTTCATAGGTTATAACGATTTGCGGTTGGCGCGAATGTACGGTATTTCCTCTTTAATTGTAGGAAGTTTTCTAAAAAAATAGACAAAAAACTAATAATGCTGTTAAATTGCCAAATTATTACATTTTAACAAAAATATTCTATTAAAAACATTGTTATTTTCAAGTGCGTCCTAAAATAAAGTTAACGATTACATAATATCTAAATTACTTCTACTATTTTTGGAGTTGATTATTAATTACAGAATAACTACATAGATGAAAAAAATAAATTTAACTTCATTAGCATTACTCGTTGCCTTGTCTTTATCCCTTTCGGCTAATGCACAAACAGTGGCAAATACAACAAATTATACCGCCAAAAAAGGAGAACTAAGTGAACCTCAATTGCAAAGATGGTCGCATCTGGATTTAGCCAAAGACAGTATTCCGGGAATGAGCGTGGATAAAGCGTATGCCGAATTACTTAAAGGCAAAAAAGGAGTTAAAGTGATTGTTGGAGTTGTGGATTCGGGTGTAGATATTGACCATGAAGATTTGAAATCAGTTGTTTGGACCAATAAAAAAGAGGTAGCCGGAAATGGAATTGATGACGATAAAAACGGATTTGTTGATGATGTTCACGGATGGAATTTTCTAGGTGATGCTGGACATGAAACACTGGAAATGACTCGTATTGTAAAAAAAGGGGATGACGGATCGGTTACTTACAAAAGCGCATTGGCGGCTTATGATAAAAAATACAATAAGGCAATGCAAGACAAGCAACAAGTTGATTTCTTGATTGCTACGGATAAAGCCATTCAAAAGCATTTGAATAAAGAAAATTATACTATTGAAGATTTAAACGCAATCGTTACTACAGATCCCGATTTGACCAAAAGTAAAATGATCATGACTCGTATCCTGACCAATGCTGGGCCTACTTTCAGGACCGAAATTGAAGACTACGGGAAATACGTTTACGATCAATTGAACTATAATTTGAACAAAGAGTTTGATGGTAGAAAAATTGTAGGAGACAATCCAGAAGACATAAAAAACACCAAATACGGTAATAACACTGTTTATGGACCAGACAAAGAAGAAGCCCTTCATGGAACTCACGTAGCTGGAATTATTGCACAAGTAAGAGGCAATAATATTGGTGGAGACGGAGTTGCCGATAATGTGGAAATTATGGCCGTAAGGGCAGTTCCAGATGGGGATGAGTACGATAAAGATATTGCTTTGGCAATTCGTTATGCAGTGGATAATGGTGCTAAAGTAATCAATGGCAGTTTTGGAAAAAGTTACTCTCCTCATAAACAATGGGTTTTTGATGCCATAAAATATGCCGAAAAGAAAGACGTATTGTTTGTTCATGCAGCAGGAAACGATGGAGATAATATCGATTTAGAGGATAAAAAGAATTTTCCAAATGACGCCGATGACAATACAAAAGAATTTGCTTCAAATGTATTGACTGTTGGAGCCTTGAATAATAAATATGGAGAGGGAGTAATTGCTTCATTTTCAAATTATGGAAGTTTCAATGTGGATGTTTTTGCTCCAGGCGACGAGATTTATGCGACCATTCCAAACAACAAATACAAATATTTGCAGGGAACTTCAATGGCTGCACCAAATGCGGCTGGTGTTGCAGCTTTGATTCGCTCGTATTATCCAAAATTATCCGCCAAACAAGTAAAGCAAATTATAATGGAATCGGGTACAGCACTTCCTGCTAAAGTAGTTTTGGGCGAAAATCCAAATCCAAATCAGGAACCTGTTGCTGTTTCATCGACTGAATCTTCAAAATCAGCCAAAATGGTCAATGCTTACAATGCATTATTGCTGGCAGAGAAAATGTCTAAAAAATAATTTCAACATCTATTAACCCAATGGAAGAGTTTTTGGCTCTTCCATTTTTTTATTTTAAATACCATGCGCAAACTTTTTTTATTTATTTTCTTTTCTGTAAGTCTGGGGAATTTATTCGCTCAAAAAGCGGGTTACTGGCAACAGCAGGTCGATTACAAAATGGATGTCACAATGGACGTCAAAACCTACCAGTACAAAGGAAAACAAGAACTGGTTTACACCAATAACTCTTCGGATACGTTGAAGAAAGTATATTATCATTTGTATAATAATGCCTTTCAACCAGGAAGTGAAATGGATGCTAGACTGCAAACCATCAAAGATCCTGATGGGCGTATGGTTACCAAAATAAAAGTCGATGGAAAGGATGTAAAAGAAAGCCGAATCAAAAACCTGAAGCCTAACGAAATTGGGTATTTGAAAATTTCCAATTTCAAACAAGATGGTGTTGTGGCTGTTGCCAAAGAAGTGGGAACGATTCTAGAAGTGACTTTGGCTAAACCCATTTTACCAAATTCAAAAACTACTTTCACATTAGATTTTGATGGTCAAGTACCAGTGCAGATTCGTCGTTCTGGGCGAAATAATTCAGAGGGGATCGAATTATCAATGTCGCAATGGTATCCAAAAATGGCCGAGTTTGATTTTGAGGGCTGGCATGCTGATCCGTATATTGCCAGAGAATTTCACGGTGTTTGGGGGAATTTTGATGTTAAAATCACTATCGACAAGGAGTATACTTTAGGAGGTTCTGGTTACTTGCAAAAACCAAACGAAATAGGTCATGGTTACCAAGACACAGGAGTTACTGTAGTTTATCCTAAAAAAGCAAAGACTTTGACTTGGCATTTTGTAGCGCCAATGGTACATGATTTCACTTGGGCTGCCGATAAAAATTACCAACATGATATAGTAAAAGGGCCAAACAATGTTGATTTGCATTTCTTATACAAAAACACACCAGCAGTAACTGAAAACTGGAAAAAACTGGAACCTTTAATGGTAAGAGTTATGGATTTTTATAATAAAAATGTGGGGGATTATCCATACAAACAATACTCGTTTATACAAGGAGGCGATGGCGGAATGGAGTATGCCATGTGTACCTTGATGTTAGGAAATGGAACAACGCAAGGAATGTTGGGAACTGCGGCCCACGAGATGGGACATTCTTGGTTTCAACATATTTTGGCATCCAACGAGTCCAAGCACCCTTGGATGGACGAAGGTTTTACTACCTATATCGAAGATTTGGCTTTGAATGAATTGAATGATAAAAAAGAAGAGAACCCATTCAAAGGCAACTATGCAACTTATTATAAATTAGTAGAATCAGGAAAAGAACAACCACTATCCACGCATGGGGATCGTTATGATGAAAACCGTCCGTATAGCATTGCGTCTTATGTAAAAGGAAGCTTATTCCTATCGCAATTGATTTATGTGATTGGTCAGGAGAACGTGGACAAAACGATAAAAAAATATTACCAAGATTTTAAATTCAAACACCCATCGCCAAACGATGTCAAGAGAACTGCCGAGCGTGTTTCGGGAGCTAATTTGGATTGGTATTTGGTTGATTGGACACAAACGTTGAATACTATCGATTACGGAATCAAAGATGTCAAAGAAAATGCAGATAAAACAAGCGTAATCCTAGAGAGAATCGGTAGAACGCCAATGCCTATTGATGTATTGGTAGAATATGCAGATGGAACCAAAGAAAGTTTCTACATTCCGTTGCGTTTGATGAGTTTCGAAAAAGAAAATCCAACTCCTGCTATTACCAGAACCGTTCTTAACGATTGGGCTTGGGCGTATCCTACTTTTGAATTTAATATTGCAAAACCTAAGGCTACTATCAAGAAAATCACTATCGATCCAAGCGGTTTAATGGCCGATATCAAACAAACCAATAATGTTTATGAAGTAAAATAATTCTTTGTAAACAATCCTATAAAGGCTCTTTTAAAATGTAAGGTTTTAAAAGAGCTTTTTTTTACACAATAATTTTTTGGGGGTAACACCATTAGCAAAAGGGGCTACTTTTAGCACCGCTTACTCGCCCCTTTTGCTACTGCTGTCGGGCTATCCACGCTACTTCGGTAGCTAGTTTCTATCCCTTACCCGATTAAAAGAGCATTAGGGCAATTTTTTAATTTTAGGTTTTTTCCTATATTTTGTTTTATATGTTTACGTTTTATTAGTAAATTTAAATTTTAAAAAATAATTTTAAATAATTTCATCTACACCTTTGTCAAAGTTTTAAACTTTGACAAAGGTTCATAAAGCAGAATAAAATGAATATGTCGGGTGCATCTTTGTCAAAGTTCAAAAGTATTTAGAATAAGCCCGAATGATTTGTCGTTTCCACCTTTGTCAAAGTTTTAAACTTTGACAAAGGTTCACAATAAAACCAAACAGAATGGATATAAGAATTCAAATTTTAGAACCCGATTGCTATTATCATATCTATAATCGTGGGATTAATGGAGGGAAAATTTTTAAAAACACGGATAATTATCTTTTCTTTCTAAAACAATTTTCAAAATATGTAATTCCAGTTTGTGATATCTATGCCTATTGTTTGATGCCAAATCATTTTCATTTTGTAATAAAAATAAAATCTAAAGAAGACTTATTGCTTTTTGCAATAAATGAGTTAAAATTGAACAAAGAGAATAATGAGGGTTTGCATGCCATACAGAATGTGGTTAGTAAACAAATAAGCAAGTTCATAAGTTCTTATAGTCAGTCTTATAACAAAGTGTATAATAGACATGGAGCATTATTAGAATCTCCTTTTAAACGAAAAAAATTGAATCTGAAGAATATTTAAGAAACTTAATTCTTTATGTTCATCAGAACCCTGTAGATTTAAAAATAGACTTTAAAATCTACAAATTCTCTTCTTATGTGGCAATTTTATCTAATGCTAAAACGAATTTAAAACGAACTGAAGTAATAGAATTGTTTAATGATTTAGATAATTTTATTTTTTGTCATAACAATCCATTTGAAAGTTTTGATTTTTGGAAATGATTAAAACGTTCATTTTTGGAAATGATGAAAAGATCCGGGAGTTTCTTTATCAAAGTTCTAAACTTTGACAAAGATCTAAAGGGAAGATCCGATGAATTACATTATAGTTGTTGAAAAGCCAACTTTGTCAAAGTTCCAAACTTTGACAAAGTTTTGCAAAGAGCTCTTCCTATTCCAAATCCTCATGCAAATGCCTAATAATTTCAGAAATAAGTCCTGTCCATCCCGTTTGATGATTGGCACCTAGTCCTTTACCGCTGTCTCCATCAAAATACTCAAAAAACAAATGGTTTTTATTGAAAAGAGAATCTTCCTGAAACTTTTTGTATTCGCCATACATTGGAATTTTTTTATTCGCTCCAGGAACAAATAACGCCAATAATCTTTCGGCAACACCTTCGGCAGCTTCTTGTAAATTCATCAGTTTACCAGATTCGGTTGGAAATTCGACCTTGAAGTCTTTGCCATAATAACTGTGGAATTTTTCCAAAGAATCCAAAATCAAATAGTTCATAGGGAACCAAATTGGGCCTCTCCAATTCGAATTTCCACCAAACATGTCTCCGGTAGCTTCGGCTGGAGTATAATCTACTTGGATGGTTCCGCCATCATGTTTGAATTTATACGGATGTTCTTTGTGATATTTGGATAAAGATCGAACGCCATAATCAGACAAAAATTCCTTTTCGTCAAACATACGCTTGAGTATCATTTTCATTCGATGCCCTCTAAGTGTAGACAGCAAACGAGTTTCCCCTTTTCCTGGATTGTACCAACTGGAAACCAAACTGGCCAAGTCAGGACGGTTTTTCAAGACCCATTCCACACGTCGCTTGAATATGGGTAATTTTTCCAGTAATTCTGGGGTTAAAACTTCGACGGCAAATAGTGGAATTAATCCAACCATCGAACGGATTTTTAGTAGTTGGGCATCACCGTTTTCTTTATGTAACATGTCATAATAAAACTGATCCTCTTCATCCCAAAGGTTCAATTTGTTATCACCCAATGACTGCATGGCTCCCGAAATTTGGAGAAAATGCTCAAAGAATTTGGATGCCATATCTTGATAAACAGGATTTTTTAGTGCTATTTCACAGGCTATCCGAAGCATGTTAAGGCAGTACATAGCCATCCAACCCGTGCCATCGGCTTGTTCGAGATGACCTCCAGTTGGCAAATCGGCGGAGCGGTCAAACACTCCAATATTATCCATTCCGAGGAACCCTCCCCCAAAGACGTTATTTCCATTTTTATCTTTTAAGTTCACCCACCATGTAAAATTGAGCAGCAGTTTGTGAAAAATACGTTCCAAGAAAACGGTATCTCCAATACCACCATTGGCTTCTTTGTCAATTTCATATACTTTCCATGTAGCCCACGCATGAACGGGCGGATTGACATCCGAGAACGACCATTCATAAGCCGGAATTTGTCCGTTTGGATGCATGTAATATTCCCTAAGAATAACCGATAATTGCCTTTTGGCAAAATCAGGGTCCAATCTGGCCAGAGGCAAGGTATGAAATGCCAGATCCCAAGCGGCAAACCAAGGATATTCCCATTTGTCCGGCATAGAAAGAATATTGGAGGTGTACATGTGTTTCCAGGCACTATTGCGTCCCTCTTTTCGATTGGCATCAGGTCTTGGCGTCGAAGGATCTCCTTTTAGCCATTCAAAAACATTATAGTAATACCATTGTTTGGTCCAAAGCATACCGGCGTAAGCTTGTCGCTGAATGGATTTTAATTTTTCGTCCTTTACTCCTTTTTGAAGTGGAGCATAAAATTCGTCAGCTTCTTCGATTCTTTGTTTGAAAATAGCATCAAAGTCTTCAAAGGGTTTATCAGGATTGGTATTTGTAAAGCGAAGACGGTATTCTTTTTTGCCTAGTGGCGGAATGTAATCATCATAATGCACCGACGCTTTGGTACCAATGGCGTCTGGATTTATGCTAGTTCGCTTTTGATTGATAATATAATCGTTTATTCCATCTTTGGCATAAGTGGATTGAGCGGGTGATTTATATAGTTTTTCAAAATTGGTTTTGTTGTCACAAAACAAAAGATCTTTGGCATTTTCGGCATACAAATTGAAGTGTCCCACCAATCGGTGATTGACTTCTATATGTGATTTTTCTACTCCAATTAAAGTAGGTTTGTGTTTGTAATTTTCATATCCCCAACTCCAAGTGTTTCTGAACCAGATGGTTGGTAAAACCGTAATTGGAGCGATTACTTTGGAACGATTTTCTACCGTTACCTTGATCAATATGTCTTGCTCATCGGCTTTGGCATATTCTATGGTGATGTCGAAATATTCGTCTTTGTCAAAAACGCCCGTGTCCAGCAATTCATATTCGGGTTCCAGACGGCTACGCTTTTTACTTTCCTCAATTAATTTTTCATAGGGAAAAACAGCATGAGGATACTTATAAAGCATCTTTTGATAAGAATGTGTAGGAGTGGAATCTTGGTAGAAGTAAATTTCTTTGACATCCTCGCCATGATTCGATTCGGCTGGGGTTAGTCCAAAGAAACGCTCTTTTAGGATACGGTCTTTATGGTTCCAAAAGGCAAAAGCTAAACAGATGTGTTGTTTGTTGTCAGAAATACCCCCAATCCCTTCTTCGCCCCAGCGATACGCTTTGGAACGAGCCATGTCATGAGTAGTGCTTCCCCATGCATAACCGCTTTGGGAATAATCTTCCCTTACAGTACCCCATTGTCTTTCGGATAAATAGGGACCCCATTTTTTCCAGCCTTTGTTATCGGTTCTTAGCTGTAAACGTGCTTTTTCGGCGTTTTTTTCTGGATCTCTTTCTGGCATACCCTGTCTAATTTGTTTCTAGTCGCAATTTAGACAAAACACGTATAAAAATTGGTATATAATTGGCAAAAATCATCGGAGATAATTAATGAAAAGTTATTTATGAATTGTTTTATTATTTTATTTACAGAATTGGGCTAAAAGGGGGGAGTTGTTTCTTATAGAGTGGTGGGGAAATTCTATTAAAGGGAGTTTGATTATTGATTTTTGGAGAAACAAATATTGCTTTTAACCAACTTTCGATTAAGCCAATTGCCCAAATCCGTTGTAGTAGGTGTTGAGCGGCTTTACTACTTTATTGACTTGTTTTTAATATCTCTTATTAGTTTATTATATGCGCCAATTATTAAACTTCTTGAAGGCTTAGAAAAATGAACATCAGAGTTATCTTTTGGTTTTCCTACAGAAGCTATTACTTTTTGAGTGTAAATAATTTGAGAATTTTTTAAATCGTAGATTTCGATTGTTACTTCATTACTGTTCATGCCTTCTCTGCTCATTCTATGTGGAGTCAAATCGATTGAACCAAAATCATTTCTTGTTTGGGTAGCTTTAATGTTTATGAAAAAGTCATAGTTAGTTCCTTTTTTAATGTCTGCAATGATTTGCTTACTTGGATTCAAAGGAATTTTTTTCTGTGTCAAAAGTAAACCAGAAACATCGGTCACATAATTTAATCTTTCGCCGAGAAGAATCTTAAAGTCACGTATTGAAGTTTCTTTAAGATATTTTGTGCAATCTGCCGGCGCATCTATCTCATTAAGTAGCCATTTTCCGTTGGTGAAATCGACACCTGTTGTTTGTCCGGGATTGTAGAAAACATAAGACGGTAAGTTGCAAGAACTAAGTATTACCATGCAAAAGGAAAGAAATAGAATTTTCTTCATGAATCAATGTTTAAGATTTGTTATGGTAATGTCGCACAACGTCTTGGGGCTACAGCGGGTTTGGGACTATATTAAGCCCAATCTTCGGATTTGCCAAATCTTCCAAATACAAAACCAATTTCAAATTAAGCCAAATCCCCAAATTGATTGTAGCGTGTGTTGGCAGATCGGCTTTATTTTTTCAATTCAATTTTTCCATCAAATTCTTTCAATTCAGTGTAAAATTTTATTCCTAAAATTCTCCAATCAACTGTTCCTGTTACATTGTATTTGTATGTATTATTCTCTAATTTAAAAACATTTATGTTAGTAGTTTTCCAATCAGTTCCACTCACAAAACCATTTCTATAAACATTTGCATTTAACAGCTTTTTTTCAATTGTATTTTCACCAAATGAAATTGAAATATCAATATCTGTCATTAAATTATCTTCAAGTTTTTTTTCTCTTAAATAAGTATTTCCATTAAATTTAGGACGCTCTATATTTTCAGTTTCTTCTTGTAAATTAAAAGTTTTGTTTTTAGTATTTTCTTCATTTGTTTTTCCAATAAATGACAAAAGACCAAAAACAAAAATAAGAGTTGCCAATATTCCTAAATTATCACGAATTATCTTTGTTGCTTTGAAGCAGATAATTATAAAATAAATTAAAATTACAGTATTTAATATTCCCCAAAATAATTCTAACATAGTTTATGTTTTTAGTTAATTTTTTTTTGCATTTCGTTTTCTCAAGCTGTCTGCCAACGTTCTGGCACTACAGCGGGTTTGGGATTAAATTAAGCCCTATTTTCGGATTAGCCAAATATTCCAAATACAAGACCATTTTCCATTAAGCCAAATGCCCAAATCCGTTGTAGTGGCTGTTATAAGCTGTTAATATCAATATCTGTGAATGGGTGGTCAAGATACATTCCTATTCCAGATTCCAAACTATTATCTGGATTTCTACCTTGCCTTTGCATATGGGCATTAAAACATGAATTTGAAACACATCCTACGAACCAAGTGATTTGATCAGCTACTTCATCGGAATTTAATTTTTGCCATGTTCTTGTTATACCATCTGTTTTCATTCCAATTTTCCAAAAACCTTTACCAAGAATGCAGACCATTGAAATGATGCCGGAAAGTGGGTCAATATTTAGCTCTTTCATTACTTCTACAAGTCGCTTTAGTTCAAAATTTGGATTTTTATTATCCAAGTCAGCATCACTTTTAAACGCAAAGAACAAATTAAAAGCTCCGAAATAATTTGCGTTAAAATTAGGACCGACAGTAAATTTTAATTTTGAAATTTCCAAAGAAGTTGCAGAAAAATCTTTTATATATCCTCTATTTACAGTTGACTTTACTTCAATTCTTGCTAAAACGGAATTAAAAAGAAAAATTCCTTCTTTGGAATTATGTGAGCCTAATATTGGAGGTGCTAATGTCTTATCAAATAAAATAATGTCATCTTGAGTTGATTCTCTTTTCAAATTTTCAGCCTCAATAATTGTCCCTGTGCCACTTAAAACGTATGGAGGTAGCCAGGGAGTTAATATATTGTCAATTAAAAGTTCTCTAAGTCGTCCTCTTAAACCAGTATGCTGAACTTTTTCTTCGTTTGAGGACAAATGAAGTAAATGTATGCTATCGGCTCGTAATTTGTCTAGAATGTAGTTGTTCATATGTAGTTGTTCATTTTAATAGCTTATAACTTATATATATGCCTGACAAAATCACACTTATCCATCCTAATCATGATAGCTTTGTGTAATAAGTATCACGTTTTCCTTTTTTCAAATGTAGAAAATAATAATTAGAATCCTACACAGGATAATTTGCAATAAAAATATTTTTGGAACATTGATGCTGCGTGAGGGATTACTTCACTTAGCTTTTATTTTAATTGGAGTTCAGTGAACTTCGTTTGGAGCAAGCTACCGAAGTAGCGTGGATGGCCCGACAGCATAAAGAGAAGGGACTGAATCACCGTTACAGTGATTAGTCCCTTCTCTTTATGGTGGCACGCCCAAGTGATATTAATTGGTGTGTTACTGTAAATCGGTATTGTATTGAGGTGCTAGGTTTTTAAGCATATCGACGGTCATCATTTCCAGGTCAAATTCGTGGTTCCAACCCCAGTCTTCTCTAGCGCGGGAGTCGTCAATACTGGCAGGCCAGCTGTCGGCAATTTTTTGACGGAAGTCAGGTGCGTAGGTTACTTCCAGTTCTGGAATGTGTTTCTTGATTTCGGCTGCAACCTCCGTTGGAGTAAAGCTCATTGCGGCCAAATTATAGGAAGAGCGTATTTTGATTTGTTCAACAGGCGCTTTCATGATATTGATGGTGGCGGCAATGGCGTCGTCCATATACATCATTGGCATTTTGGTTTCGGAGTTCAAAAAGCACTCGTATTTTCCATCCGAAAGTGCTTTGTGGTAAATATCTACAGCATAATCGGTGGTTCCTCCGCCGGGCAATGTTGTCCAGCTGATTAATCCCGGGTAACGGATGCTTCTCACATCGACCCCAAAAATGTTGTGGTAGTATTCACACCATCTTTCACCAGCCTGTTTGCTGATTCCATAAACGGTTGAAGGTTCCATGACGGTATATTGCGGCGTATTTTCCTTTGGAGTTGTCGGTCCAAAAACGGCGATACTGGAAGGCCAAAAGATCTTTTTTATTTTTCCGGCTTTCGCCAAATTCAAAACGTGAAACAACGAATTCATATTTAGATCCCAAGCAAAGGCAGGGTTTTTTTCGGCAGTTGCCGAGAGTAAGGCGGCCATCAAATACACGTCGGTGATTTGGTGAAGTTCTACCAAATGCTCGATTTGGTTAAAATCTAGCGCATTGATTACCTCAAAAGGACCAGAATTCACCACATCGTTATTCAGCTTTCGAATATCAGAAGCAATAACATTGTCGGTTCCATAAATGGCTCTAAGTTGATGAGTCAATTCAGTACCTATTTGCCCGCAAGCGCCAATAATTAAGATCTTTGGATTCATTGTGTGTTGTTTTGAAATGCAAAGATAACGATTTCGTAAATTATCTTGAATAAAGACAATCATTTTTGTAGATATTGTAAAAAAATAGCTAAAATCGGAAAAAGGTCGTAATTATAGGTGTTAATATTCTGTCATTGATGTTGCAATTATATGAGTTAAAAATTACCGCAGATTCGCAGATTTTATTTAAAAAAAGAATTTTGTAACTATAATTAGAAAAAAAATTGCGTTAATTCCACTGAAAGCGGTTAATTCACGATAATAAGCCACATTAAAATCTGCGAATCTGCGGTAAAAAAAACTCATAGATTTGAACGGATTGCCTTTTATTTTCCGATTGCCATTGTAAATTTACTTTGTAACTTTGTGACTCAAATAATTTAGGAAATGAATAATAAATTAACGCTACTTTTTTTGGTGATCTTGATGCAGTTTTCGTGTAAAAACGACAACGAGGAACGTCTTGCCGATAACTTAAGGGATGCAAAAAAGAAAGAATTAATTTTTAAAACAATAAATAAAGGGTGGAATTTTATTGACACTCCTATCAACACTACTTCAGAATCTACATTGAAGACTTGGCCTGAATGGCGTGCCTTTATGGAAGAACTGTCTATTAAACCCAAGAAAACAATTACTGCTTTTCAAAAGAAAGCCAAGGCTTTGTCAACCAAAGTGATGGCTTTGAACACCAATATACCCACACAATTTGACACATCGCAAATAAGAAGCAGAATAGCGACGTTGATTACTCAAGTTCGAATGTTGGATCTATATATTAACCTGGATAAAGTTTCGGATAAAAAAGTAACGGAGCTAGTTGCCGAAATTAATTTGGAACTGGTTTCCTTGCAAAGACAAATGGACAAGATTGTTGAGAAAAGTAAGATTCCGATGGAAGTTGGGGAGACGGAATTGTTGATGATGCTGGATACCTCAAGAGCGATTCAATCCGGAAATCCAGTACTACCAGGAAGTAAGTCGATTCCTGGAAATCCTAAAAGGCCAGCGAATCTGACAATACCTAGTAATCCGGGAGGTGCGGCAACTAGTCCAAAAAACCCAAACGAAGCGCGCGTTGAGTAAAGCAACTATATATTCGGTTTATGATTCTTCTCCAAAAACGGCTCAGATTGTGGCCCGTTTGTTGGAAAACAATCAGGTAAAAATGCAATTGGACGGTCTATTGGGATCGGCGGCTTCCTTTGTGATTCAGTCTGTTTTCAAGAAATCGGAACTTCCTTTTTTGGTGGTTTTGAACAATAAAGAAGAAGCGGCGTATTATTTGAACGATTTGGAACAAATGATAGGCGAGCAGGATGTGTTGTTTTATCCGGGTTCTTTTCGTCGTCCGTACCAAATTGAAGAAACCGATAATGCCAATGTTTTGCTTCGCGCTGAGGTGCTCAACCGAATCAATTCCCGCAAGAAACCCGCCATAATCGTTACGTATCCCGAAGCGCTTTTTGAAAAAGTGGTGACCCGAAAAAACTTGGATCAAAATACTTTAAAAGTAAGTTTGGGTGATAAAATTTCGATCGATTTCTTGAACGAAGTGCTTTTTGAATATGAATTTAAAAGGGTTGATTTTATCACGGAACCCGGCGAATTTTCTGTTCGCGGGGGAATTGTCGATGTGTTTTCGTTTTCGAATGACAATCCGTACCGAATAGAATTTTTTGGCAATGAAGTCGAAAGCATCCGCAGTTTTGCTGTTGATACGCAACTGTCATTAGAAAAGCAGAAAAAAATCACCATTATTCCGAATGTCGAGAATAAAGTTTTTCAAGAAAACAGAGAAAGTTTTCTGGATTATATAGCCGAAAGAACGGTTTTGTTTTTTCAGAATACCGAGAATCTTTTATATGAATTGGATAAACAATTTGCCAGAGCCGAAGAAGCTTTTGAAAAATTATCCATAGATATCAAACACGCCACGCCAGAACAATTGTTCTTGAACCAAAAGCAATTTGTAAAAAGAGCATTGGATTTTTCGGTTGTGGAATTTAATTCCAAGCCGGTTTTTAAAACGACTAAGAAGTTTGAGTTTCACATTCAGCCGCAACCGTCGTTCAACAAGCAATTTGATTTATTGCTGAATAATTTGAGCGACAACCATTTTAACGGGTATCAAAATTATTTGTTTTGTTCGAATGAAGCGCAGACGAAACGTTTTCATGATATATTCGAATCTTTGGATGAAGCAAATTCTGAGAATATTCGCAAACAATACAAGACGATTGTGTTGCCTTTGTACCAAGGCTTCATCGATCAGGAAAACCAAATTACCTGTTATACCGACCATCAAATTTTTGAGCGTTACCATAAATTTAGCATCAAAAACGGCTATTCCAAAAAGCAAAATCTAACCTTAAAAGAACTTACGACTTTGTCCGTTGGCGATTATGTAACGCATATCGACCACGGAATCGGGAAGTTTGGCGGGTTGCAAAAAATACAGGTCGAAGGCAAAACACAGGAAGCGATCAAGCTCGTTTATGCCGATAATGACATCGTGTATGTGAGTATTCATTCACTGCACAAGATTTCGAAATACAACGGAAAAGACGGAACGCCTCCCAAAATTTACAAATTGGGATCCAGTGCTTGGAAGACTTTAAAACAAAAAACCAAAGCAAGGGTCAAGCATATCGCTTTCAATTTGATTCAGTTGTATGCTAAACGTAGATTGGAAAAAGGATTCCAATTTGCTCCCGACAGTTACCTGCAAAACGAGTTGGAAAGTTCATTTATCTATGAGGACACGCCAGACCAAATCAAATCGACTCAAGAAGTCAAAGCCGATATGGAGAGCGAGCGCCCGATGGACCGTTTGGTTTGTGGGGATGTAGGATTTGGTAAAACCGAGGTGGCAATTCGTGCGGCTTTCAAGGCTGTGGACAATTCAAAACAAGTGGCAATTTTGGTTCCTACAACTATTTTGGCCTACCAACATTACCGTACTTTTAGCGAAAGATTAAAAGATATGCCGGTTTCTATTGGTTATTTGAACCGTTTTAGAACTGCCAAACAAAAAGCCGAAACCCTTAAACAATTGGCCGAAGGCAAACTTGATATTGTCATTGGAACGCATCAATTGGTCAACAAAAATGTGGTTTTCAAAGACCTTGGATTATTGATTGTCGATGAGGAACAGAAATTTGGTGTTAACGTAAAAGACAAACTCAAAACCATCGCGGCCAATGTGGATACTTTGACTTTGACGGCAACCCCAATCCCGAGAACCTTGCAGTTTTCGTTGATGGCTGCACGGGATTTATCGGTAATTACGACACCTCCGCCAAACAGATATCCTATAGAAACGAATGTGGTAAGTTTTAATGAAGAACTGATTCGGGATGCAATTTCGTATGAAATTCAGCGAAACGGACAGGTTTTTTTCATTAATAACCGAATCGAAAATATCAAGGAATTTGCAGGAATGATTCAGCGTTTGGTTCCAAATGCCCGAGTGGGAATTGGCCACGGACAAATGGACGGAGCCAAACTAGAAGAATTGATGCTTGCCTTTATGAATGGAGAATTTGATGTTTTGGTGGCGACAACCATCATCGAAAGCGGATTGGACGTTCCGAATGCGAATACCATTTTTATCAATAATGCCAATAATTTTGGTTTATCTGATTTGCATCAAATGCGTGGTAGAGTAGGAAGAAGTAACAAGAAAGCATTTTGTTATTTCATCTGTCCACCGTATTCCCACATGACCGAAGATGCCAGAAAACGAATTCAGGCTTTGGAGCAATTTAGCGAGTTGGGAAGTGGATTGAACATTGCGATGAAAGATCTAGAAATTCGTGGTGCCGGAGATTTATTAGGAGGAGAACAAAGCGGTTTCATAAACGACATTGGTTTTGATACGTACCAAAAAATCATGAACGAGGCCATCGAGGAATTGAAGGAAAACGAATTCAAGGATTTATACCCAGAAGAGAATAATATTGAAACCAAGGAATATGTAAAAGACCTGCAAATCGACACTGATTTTGAGTTGTTGTTTTCAGATGAATACATTAATAATGTCACCGAACGTCTGAGTTTGTACAACGAGTTGGCCGATGTGAAAAACGAGGAAGAACTGGTTGTTTTCCAAAATAAATTAATCGACCGTTTTGGCCCAATGCCTCCTAGGGCACTTGCCTTAATGAACAGTATTCGCATCAAATGGATTGCCACTCGAGTAGGAATCGAAAAACTGGTGATGAAAAAAGGCAAGATGATTGGCTATTTTGTCTCCGATCAACAATCCGATTATTACCATTCGAAACGTTTCCATAAAGTGATTCAGTTTGTGCAAACCCATAGTAGCATTTGTGTTATGAAAGAAAAGCAAACTCCAAACGGTTTACGATTGTTATTGACTTTTGATAATGTGAAATCGACTAGAAGAGCTTTGGAATTGATGGAGTTGTTGGGTGGGGAGTAAGATTTTCTGTTTAATAAAAGGAGGTTTTTGTGTTTTGGTAAATCAGAATAATAGACTTATTTTGGCACCAAATATCGTATGTGTTTCACAAAATTGCAGCACATTAAGAATACATTTTTGTAACATCCAAGCCCCTTAATTATGATTTCAACTTTACGTATTTTTTTTGTTATTGCCCTTTTTACAATATTTCTTTCTAACCCTGCAAAAGCACAACCTAGAAAAGGTAGATTTATTGATGTTTCTGTAGGTATGGGAATAAGTGCTCCTTATGACGATGTAAATATTGGAGGTTCTGGGTTTTATACTCAAGGAGAATATGTTTTTGGTTTAACTAGATGGGTTGGCATAAGACCTTATGCCGGAATTATTATTACATCACCTGATGGAATCACTGATCCCCTATACCAACAGCAGGGTTACAAGGTAACATCCAAAGCATTTTTATTTGGCGGGAAAGCCCGTATTTGCGCACCTATACCTTGGGTTGCGCCCTATTTTGAAATCGGTGTTGGCGCCTCGATAGGTTCATTTGATACTTATACGCCTTTTACTGATATAAAGAAGAGTGGGCTATTAATGCATATTCCTATTTCTATTGGGCTGGCATTAGGGCGTAAACATAATATTGATGTTGCCTTTACCTATTATGACCATCCATCAGCAGAACAAACTTCTGGAGCAGTTGCTATTGGTTTTACTTTTCCAATAAATCAGTAATAAATGGAATCTATGAACTCTTAATAGTTTGTAAACTGTTAGACATTAAAGTTAGTTTTAAATCTAAAAAAGGATAGATAATTGATAACAACAGAAGAAAAAGTAAAAAAGCCAAAAACTAAAAGTAAAGGATTTGATTTAATGCCATATATGATTGCAGTAGGTGGTTTGTCTCTAATTTTACTTTTATACATTTCGTACAGATTGTATATTACGGAACGAAATTTAATTCCAATAAGTATTTTTGCCTTAATTGCTGGAGCTGTTTTTGAAACAAAACGGATAATGGAAAAATGGGGAACTGTTCTATCTACAGCACTTTTTTCATTTTTGTTAAGCTTTTTAGCTTTCCTTCCCGGTAAAAGAGAGCACAATTATGATTTTGAAAAACATATTGAAATTTGGCCATACGTTTTTTTAGTTTTCTTTTTAATGTTGACAATTGGTTTTAACAAGGATAAAATAATTCCAAAATTAACGGAAGGAATTACTTTGCTTCAATCAATAGCGATAATATATTGGGTTGTAGATTTTGGATTAATTAAAACGCATAATTTATTTCTAATTATTTTAATGGGTGTGGGTTTGTTTTTCTCAATTTTTTCAATTTTTCACGCATTTACACATACAGAATTAACACCAACGAGTAGGCTAACTTTAAGCGTTTGGAGTACCATTATATTTGTCTTACTTGCGACTGAAAACATAATTCGAACTTTTCAAAATGAACAAATTGAAAACACTGAAGATATAAGCAGCGGATTTTATATTGGACTTCAATATTTTCTTTTAGGAGTTTCAAGTGTCTATATTGTTCAAAATTACTTTATGATATTAGGTTTTTTACCAAGCAAAGAAAGGTTCTTCAATAAACAATACTATAAAGAACTAAAAGAGTTGAAAAACGATCACATTAAAAGATATTCGATGCAACAAATAGATATTTTACATTCTTTATATTGTATTGTCTTCACTGGTGGAATTTTTAGTTTGAATTTTTACTATAAAGTTGTTCCAAAACATATTGCTATATGGATTGTCTTTGTGACTTTCCCGTTTATAGTATATGTCTACCAATTTCTAACAAAGAGAAACGAAAGGGAATAAATGCATATTTGAAAAGTTAAAAATTTTTGGCACATTTTATCAAGCTTAATTTCAAATCTTTGATTGATAGAATAATTATTTCAAAGAATCCGTATATTTGATTTTTACAAATTCATTCCCAATGAAACCAAAATCAATAGAAGAGTTCTACCAAGAAATTTCTGGAGACTCAGGTACGGAACAGAATTCATTATTACCCAAGGATATCCAAAAAGAAATTGGACATTTTAATGTTTTCAGCACTAAAGAACTTTACGAAAGACTAAAGGAAAAACCGGTTATGCCTTATGACCGAAGAGCCTACTATAAAATAAGCCTGATTCGTGGCAAAAACAGAGTCGAGTATGCAGACCGGGTAATTGATATTGAGGAAAATGCACTTCTATTTGCCACACCCAAAATTCCTTATAATTATGTTCCGCAGGACACCCAGCAATCGGGTCATTTTTGTGTTTTTACCGGAGAGTTTTTAACCAAAGACAAGAGCGGAATTGATTTGGATAAATTGCCTATTTTTCAAACAGATGGATATCCCGTTTTTCAGCTCACGACTGATGAAGCTGCTGAAATTGAATTGGTTTTCAAAAAGATACATCAAGAAATCAATTCGGATTATGTGTATAAATACGATTTGATTCGGAACTATGTGGCGGAGCTCATTCATTTTGGGCAAAAGCTGCAACCCGTTACCGCTTTATATTCCAAGCATAATTCGGCTGCGAGAGTTTCTTCTTTATTTGTGGAATTACTCGAAAGACAATTTCCGATCGAATCGCCGCGCCAAAGACTGGAATTGAAATCCGCCAAAGATTTTGCTAGCCGTTTGGCAATTCATGTCAATCATCTCAATAAAGTTTTAAAAGAGAATACAGGAAAAACGACCACCGAATTAATCAGCGACCGATTGATTCATGAGGCCAAAATTCTATTGAAAGAAACCGACTGGAATATTTCGGAAATCGCTTACTCGCTCGGTTTTGAGGAGTTGGCACATTTCTCAAATTTTTTCAAAAAACAAACAACATTGACGCCTATTTCTTTTCGGGTTTAAATAACCTGATTTGAATTTCGCAAACTCTGGATTGATATTTACAATTCCAAGACTTTACATCTGAACTAATTTTGTCATATATAATTTAAAACAAACTTTAAGATGGAAATTAAAAGCAAAATAGCATTAGTAACTGGAGGAAGCCGCGGATTAGGAAAAGACATGGCTTTGAATCTTGCTAAAAAAGGGCTTGATCTTGTATTGACTTACAACAGTAAAAAGGAAGAAGCTGATAGTGTTGTAAACGAAATTGAAAAACTGGGGCAAAAAGCTGTAGCCATTCAATTGAATGTTGCTGAGGTAAGTGGTTTTGATTTGTTTTTTCAAAAAGTAGAAACTGCATTGAAAGACTCATTCGGAACCGATAAAATTGATTTCTTAATCAACAATGCTGGTGTTGGTCTTCACGAAAGTTTTTCGACAACTAGCACAACCCAATTTGACGAAATGGTTAATATTCAATTTAAAGGACCCTTTTTTCTAACTCAAAAAGCATTAGGAGTTATGAATGATGGCGGTGGAATTGTAAATATTTCGTCGGGATTGACTCGTTTTTCATTTCCAGGATATTCCACTTATGCGAGTATGAAAGGAGCAATGGAAACGTTGACTAAATATCAGGCAAAAGAATTGGGGGAGAGAAAAATCAGAGTGAATATTGTGGCTCCGGGTGCTATTGAAACCGATTTTGGTGGTGGTGTGGTTCGTGATAATGAGCAGTTAAATCAGCTTATTTCTTCGTTAACAGCTTTGGGAAGAGTAGGCTTGCCTGATGATATTGGAGGTGTGGTTGCTTTTTTGTGTACCGATGATGCCAAATGGATAAATGGACAACGTATTGAGGTTTCGGGGGGTGTGAATTTGTAAAAGAAATTTTAAGGGTTTATGAATCTTTTTTTATGTCATTTAGAAATATAAAGTGGCCAATTTTTATTTCTTCTTTTTTGGGAGAGGATTAAAACAAAAAAGGGTTTTTATATTTCTAAATGATATTATATGGCTCGATATTTTTTATATGTATTCCAATAAAGCAATCGTCTTGACAACCATTTTCAATATAACCACAAATGGAGATTAATCCATTGTTTTTGGTTTCAAAGTATGTCTTTGCATTATCTCTTTTAATTAACCATTCTTGTTCGGCTTTATTATATATTTCGTCTAAAGTTAGAGCAGTTGCAGCTATGTTTTTATGACTGCCTATTTCATTTCCATTTTCAGTCCATTCCAATTCTTCTTTAGGAATATCATTTCTTAATCCTTGGGTATTAGTGTATTTAAAATGTCTTTGAATTGCTTTTCCGCCTGAAATAGTTATAGTAGTTTCCCAAGCAGTACCAACCCAAGACACACCAGTGACTATGTATCTATATGAGTTATTGGTTGATTTTTTGAAATCTGATAAGACCTTGACACTATTTTGAAACTCATTTTGATCTACATCATCGGATTCACAAGAAGAGATTAGGCCACCGATTAATAATAATGCAATAAGATAAATTCTGTTTTTCATGTTTTCTATGCTTTATTATTATAGATGTTATTTTAATGATTTGGTTGCGTATTAATAGGTTATAATTTTTCAATACGCAAAAAAAGATTGCAGCGATAATAATTACAAAGGCTTAAAAAACATTAGTTATCAAACTTCAAAATGACATTACTTTTAAAAAAAGCTCTTGTAATTTAAGCATTTGTAAGGCAGCTAGTTCGTTGCAAATAAATAGTATAGTGTGAAATTATCTTATCCAAGTTGGTGTTTTGGGCTGTACTTGTTGTTTTACCGCGTCACTTCTTCAATCAAATAAAAGATGGATTTAAAATCAATGCCGCTTATTTTTTCAAAACCTATTTCGCAGGTTCGGCTGGTGGAATAACCTTCTTGGCAATTGGCAGGAATTTGTGCTTTCAATTCGCGCAATCCATGTTCGTTCAATTCTGGAATCAGGAAACCTCTGTCACCGGCAAAACCGCAACAATTGCTGTCAATAAGGGTCACTTTGTCGGCACACATTTTTGACAATGCCAACAATTGTTCTGTTTTTCCAATTTTTTTGACAGAACAAACCGGGAAAACCGCTATAGTATCTTTTTTGTTTTTCACAACCAATTGTGGCATTACATAATCCAACATAAATTCGATAGGATCGACGATTTTTAAGGCTTTCGTAAATTCTTCTTTCGAATGGTAAAAACAAGGACTCATATCATACAAAACGGGATATTTACCATTTTCCGAAGCCTTCAACAAATCTTTTTCTAATGCCTCCGATTGTTCATGATTAGCTTCTGCAAAACCTTTACTAGAGAAAGGCATACCACAGCAATGAGCATCCATAGATTCAGGATAAATTATTGTGAATCCGGCACGAACCAACAATCGATGGGTCAGTTCGGTCAATTGAAGATCATCCGAGTCTTGGAAACGATTTTTCCCCATGCTTCTGTTGATGCACGAAGGAAAGTAAACGACTTTTAAATCAGCGGTTGTATTCATTACTTTTTTATTAAATGTTTGACTGCAGATTCGTAGATTATTTTAAATTTTTTGTCAAAGATTTTAAAAATAATCTGCGACCCGAGCGATAGCGAATAGGCGGAGCAATCTGTGGTTAATTTTTCGTGTTAATTTTGTCGGCTCCTTTTGGCATTTCTGGAATCCATTTCGGAACTTTTCCAAAAGTGATAAAATGGGACACATTTGACAATGCGGTCATAACGGTGGTTCCAAGAATAGCGTGAAAAAAGGAAACAATTTTTAATCCGGTTCTCAAAATCGATGTAGTTCCTGCCATGTGTGTGCCAATATATGCAGCCACTTTTTTATTGCCAGAATTTAATTCATTGGCACGCCAAGTTTTTACAAATTTCCCTGTGTCGATATGGACAGGGCAGGCCAGGGCACAAAGGCCATCGGTGGCACAGGTTTCATCCAACTGATAGGTAACATCTTTTCGGATATCGGCTAACCGTTGCGGATCATCTTTGGATTCTTCCAATCGACTAATTTCTCGTGCTATCACAATACGTTGGCGCGGTGACAAAGTCAAGCCTTCGGATACGCAATGTGGTTCACAAAACCCGCACTCCATACATTTGTCAACAATATCATTGCATTCGGGTAGCGGTTTTAAATTTTTGAGATGCGCTTTGGGATCTGGATTGATTAATACATCTGGATTGATTTTATTATTGGGATCAAAAATGTTTTTGATACGTTTCATGATTTCGTAGGCCGTAGATCCCCATTCTTTTTCCACAAATGCCGCCATGTTACGACCCGTTCCATGTTCGGCTTTCAGGGAGCCATTAAAACGATCGACAACCAGAACAGCCAATTCTGACATCAGTTTTTCGTAACGATCGATTTCATTTTGGTTTGAAAAGTCTTGTGAAAAGACAAAATGAAGATTTCCTTCCAAGGCATGACCAAATAAAACTGCATCGTGGTATTCATACTTTTTAAACAAATCTTTCAATGCCAGACAAGCATCTGCTAGTTGAGGTAAAGGGAATGCTACATCTTCAATGATAACCGTTGTTCCGTTTTTTCTGAGTCCGCCAACTGTAGGTAACAAACCTTTTCGGGCTTTCCAGTTAAAATAATATTGTTTGGGATTACTTGTAAATTCATAATCAGTGTAAGTAGAGATGGACTGAATCTGATTTCTGATAGCGGTTTGTTTTTCTTTCAAGGTGGCCAAATCATTGTCACGGCATTCCACCAATAAAGCACAAGCCGATTCGGGTAATGTTTTGAAATATTCAGGGGAATCATTGTCGTTTTCAACAGAGCGAATCGATTCCCTGTCTAATAACTCTACGGCCGATACGGGAGCAGATTTCAATAAAATAGTGGCATTACAGGCATCCTGAATCGTGTTGAAAAAAATCAATGAACAGGACTTGTGTTTTTCGTCAATGACCGTTTTTAAGGTGACAGAGGAGATAAACGCTAAAGTTCCTTCAGAACCTACCATCAAATGTTTGATGATATCGATAGGATCTTGATAGTCGACCAAGGCATTGATACTGTAGCCAGTCGTATTTTTTATCTTGAATTTATTTTTTATCTGATTGAAAAGAATTTCATTGCCTTTTATTTGATCCCTGAGGTTTTCGATTTCCTGAATTAACGCAGTTTGGTTTTTCCTGAAAGCTGTAATACTTTGCGTATCGGCGGTATCCAAAATCGTTCCGTCATGCAATACAATTCGAATATCGGCTATGGTTTGATAGGAGTTTTGCGCTGTTCCGCAACACATTCCGCTGGCATTGTTCGCGACTATTCCGCCAATCATGCAGGCGGCGATAGATGCCGGGTCTGGGCCTATCTTCAAACCATGTGGAGCCAAGAAATTATTGGCTTTTGCTCCAATAATACCTGGCTCGAGTTTTATTTTTTGATTGTTTTCCAATAGCTCAAAATCTTTCCAGCCGTGCGTGGCTACCACCAATACCGAATCCGTAATGGCTTGACCAGATAAACTGGTTCCTGCAGCTCTAAAAGTCAAAGCAATGTCCAGTTTTTTGGCCTGTTTTATAATTTCAATGACTTCCGATTCATCGTGTACCAGAATTACGATTTTTGGAATTAGTCTATAAAAACTGGCATCGGTTCCATAAGCAAGGGTTTGCAAAGGATTGGTCAAAATGCGTTTGGGATCAATAGAGGAGGATAAAATATCTTTTAACTTTTGATAAGAAGGGGCTAGCATGGCGATTGTATTTATGAATACACTAATTATAAATCAGAAGCGAAAACTTTAATGTCTTTTACTTAAAATGTAAAATTAGGGATTAGTAAATGTTAATTCTATATTCAAACAAAAAAAAACGAAGCACTTGGCCTCGTTTCATTATATAAAATATTTTTTATTTTAATTTTTCAAATCTTTTATCACCTTGAAAGCAACATCCACTTCATTTTCACTTACTAAAATCGTAAATTCGTTAGAAGTTGAGATTACCTCATTGATGATAATCCCTTCCCAAGCTAGACGCTGGAAGATGAAATAATAAATACCTGGAACCACAATGTTTTCTTTTGGTAATTTTACCGTAATCGAAGCCAGATTTTCCAATTTTTGAATCAATTTTTCGGAAGCAAAATGCTTTTCAACCAAATGATTTACACTGTTGCTAACCACAATATTAGTTTCATTTACACCTTTAGACGATGTATAAAAAATATCAGGTAATGAATTAATGTCGGTGATTAAATCGGCTTGTTTGTTCAAAACAGTATCCGAAACAACATAGGTATAATCAGTTAAGGCAGATCGTACTGTGATTTCACCTATGTTTTTTATTACTTTATTGATTTTGTGATTGAGTCTAAAGTCAAGCTCTTCGGTCAATCGTTTCAGAGCCATAACTACAGCTCCTTGTTTTACTTCTTTCCCAAATTCACTTTCCAATTCGGTCATAATGTTTCTGGACAAAGAAGTCAGATTGATAATTCCAAGTGACAATGCATTCAATAAAAAAGGTTTGGTTTTGATGTAATTTTCAACAATTGAGGAAACAGTTTTCATAATGTATAGTGGTTTGTACGTAGTTAATACTTAGTTTTTGATTCTAAATTCTCGACAAATATACATAAAAAACAATTTGTTACAAATATAACATTGTTAAATTTCTTTAAAAATGAAAAAAAGCATCTATAAGGTGTTCAATTGCAAAGGATTTCTCTTCCTTGTGGATGGCAATGATATCAAAACGGACATCAATATCCAAATCTCTTTCAACTACGTAAGCATCTACAGCTTTGACCAAAAGCTGAATTTTTTTTGGTTTCACAAAATCCTGCGGTAATCCAAAATCGAGAGACGAACGGGTTTTAACTTCTATAATAGCAAGAGTATTTTCTATTCTGGCAATAATATCAATTTCCGCTTTTTGAAAGGTCCAATTGGTGTCCAGAATAGTGTATCCGTTTTTTCTAAGGTAATCTACAGCAAGATCCTCTCCCAACTTTCCCAGTTCGTTGTGTGCAGCCATTTTTGAAGTTAGAAATTAGAAGTTACATTTTAGAAGATAGAAAAAAGAGAAGAGAATATAGAATAAAGATGGTGATTAAGTCTTTACTCTATTCTTTAGTTTTTTTTATTTAAAAATCACAGTATTGCAACTCTCATTCACATCCATACTCACAATATTTCCCATAATCAAGGCTCTGTTATCGTGAACGTGTCCGGCTGGGAAATTATAAAGAATCGGAATGTTGTATTTTTTGGTTACATCCTGAACAATTTCATTAGCATTTTTTCCCCAAGGAATATCATTGTCTTTCATTTTGGTCATGCCGCCCACAATAATTCCTTTGATACTTTCGAGACAGCCGTTGCGTTTCAGGTTCATCATCATTCTGTCAATGTGATAAAGATATTCGTCCAAATCTTCAATGAATAAAATTTTATCGGTACAGTCAATCGCCGATTTAGATCCAAATAGACTATATAAAATAGACAAATTTCCACCAACCAATTCGCCGGTAGCTTTCCCAAAACGATTCATCGGGAACGGATCGATTTGATATTCCAAAGGTTTTCCGAACAACGCTTTTTTTAAAGTTTCTATAGATTCGGGAGCTGTTCTTTCGACGCTGACGGGCATTGTACCGTGAATCGATTTATAACCCATTGTATTAAGATGATTGTGTAAAACAGTTACGTCGCTAAAACCCACAATCCATTTTGGGTGCTGTTTGAATTTAGTAAAATCCAATAAATCAATCATTCGTACCGTACCATATCCACCTCGTGCACACCAAATTGCTTTGATATTCGGGTTGTCCATTTGATGTTGAAAATCGGCAGCACGCTGTTCATCAGTTCCTGCCAATTGATTAAGATCTAATCCAATGGTTTTTCCTATTACGACTTCCAGTCCCCAAGAGTGTAGTAAATTTATTGTTGGTTTTAGGTTGTCATCAACATTTTTTCTGGCGGTGGCAACAATGGCAATGGTGTCTCCTTTTTGTAAATAAGGTGGTGTGATCATAGTGGTTTGAGCTTGACTGTTCATAGATTGAAAAACAAAAATAAGCAATAGCATTGGATACAAAACAGATTGTTTTTGAATAAAAGAAAATGGATTGGTCTGCATGCTGTATTTTTTGAAAAATGAATTGCTGTTAAAGATTCAGGGTTAAAGCAAAGATATGCATTTCTTGAAGACAACAAATAATTGTAATCAAATTACTATATTTACAAAACTGGAACCCAATTGTAAAAGCATAAAATGAATAAATTAGTATATCTCTTTCTATTTCTTTTAATGGTCAATGCCAATGCGCAAAAGAAGACTTTTTTAGTTCATACGGTAGCCTTCTATAATATGGAAAATTTATATGACACTATTAATGATCCTGCTACACGAGATGAAGATTGGATTTATACTACCGAATATTATAAAAAAAAGATTAGTAATATTGCAAGAGTATTGTCAAAAATTGGTACTGGGGAAAACTCTAATTCTCCAACAATTATTGGTCTAGCCGAAGCGGAAAACAGAAAGGTTCTAGAAGATTTGGTCAAGGATCCTCAAATAATTGATAAAGGTTATGGTATTGTACACTTCGACTCCCCAGATAGAAGAGGAATAGATTGTGCTTTTTTATATCAAAAAAAATATTTCAAACCTACTAGCTATACAAATATTCCGTTACTAATTTATGATGTGAATACCAAACCAATTAAAGAAAAGATAGTAAATGAAGATAGCGAAGATATTATCGATTCTGATAAGATTACAAAAAGAATTTACACTCGCGATCAAATTCTATTAACGGGATTTCTTGAAGGAGAAGAAATAAATTTCATAGTAAATCACTGGCCTTCGCGAAGAGGAGGTGAGGCAATAAGTAATTTATTGAGGGAAAAAGCAGCAACCTTGAATGTGAAAATTATTGACTCCTTACAATCGATAAATCCAAATGCCAAAGTGGTTACGATGGGCGATTTAAACGACGGCCCGTTTAATACCAGTTTAAAAAAAATCCTTAAAACTAAAGCTAGTAAAAATGAAGTAGAACCATTTGGGCTGTATAACCCAATGGAAAATTTAGCTAAAAAAGGAACAGGGACAATCGCATTTAGAGACAGTTGGGATATTTTCGACCAGATAATTGTAACGCAATCTTTAATAAGTGAGGAGTATTCGAGTTATAAATATTGGAAAGCTGGAGTTTACAACGCACCTTTTTTGATAAATCCAAAAGGCAAATATAAAGGATATGGATTAAGAAATACTCCAACTGTTCCAGGATTTAGCGATCATTTTCCGGTGTACATTTATTTAATTAAAGAAAAAAAATAAGCGTTTACACAAAGCTTTCACAGCTATTGAAACTTTTCAGTAACTTTAGCATCTCAGTAATTTAGCATACAAAAAATGGACAGCGTTAAACCCTGAGTGCGGAATAATTTTGGAAACCGATTCAAGATTTATAGTTACAAAATAGTCACTTTTTTTGAGATATTAATGAACAATCATAGATGGAAACTGAAAATAATTGGAGTTTAGTTGTCATCAGAATTCGTCACATATTTTAACCTAAATTTTAATAATGAAGATAATTTGTATTTCCATTTGTTGTATACTATTTTGTAGCAGCTGTAGTGTTTTAGAGCAAAAATCAAAGCAGCAATTATCTTCTGGAATTTATAAAAGCACAACTTTTGATGATAAAAAAAAGTTAGTTTACATCGATAATAAAGAAGAAACAGTTGTTATTTATCCAATTAATAAAGATGAAAAAGGAAATCTAATAATTGATACTCTGCACCATAAAAAGCAAATTTATTTAGAGCAATACAACAGTGATCATATTAAATCTTCCGTGTTTTTAAAAAATAGTTTTGATGTTGATTTTCTAACTATACCTTTTAAATACAGACCTGCACAAAAAGATTTACCCAATCAATTTACTACAAATCTTAATGGTGAAGTGTATTTTGGTTACAGAACTGATGCCTACAGTTTAGATTATAAACTAAATCCTTTTCAAAAATTTAACCGAAATATAAATCACTATGCCTTTTCTTTTGGATTGTTTACCGGTTTTGGCGGTACCGCTATGAATCCATCGGTAACTCAGGAAAAAATAGTGAAGGAATATGACGGTGTAGTGTGGTCAAAAGGAATTGCAGGAATTATTGGGGTTAATAATTTTACCATTGGAATAGCAATTGGCTATGACAATTTATTAGATGAAAACAAGCAATATTGGATTTACCAGAACAAATTATGGTACGGATTAGCATTTGGATTAAATTTGAATTAAAATTAAAAAAATGAATAAAAACATATTAGAAAAACAATTCAAAACTTTTAATTGGATTGATATTGAAAAACCGTCAACACAACAACTGGAAGAAATAGCAACAAAATTTGATCTGGATATTTTCCCAATAAAAGATGCTCTAGAACCGGGACATTTGCCTAAAATTGAGAAAATAAGGAATTTTGATTTTATTATTTTAAGGGCCTACACGGCAAATGAATACGACAATATTTCTACGGTAGAGGAATTGTCAAATAAAGTGGCTTTTTTTTATAATGAAAACCAATTAATTACAATTCACAGATTGCCATTTCCTTTTTTGAAGAAAGCTTTTGACGAAGATTTAAAATATAACTCCGTCTTTGAATTGTTGATTTCTATTTTCAAGGAAATAATTTTAACATATAGCATCCCTTCGCAATGGCAAACAAATCAAATTGATGAAGTTGAGAAAACAATTTTTCTAAAAAAAGAATATAAAATCTCTCTTGAAGATTTGTATTATCAAAAGGCAGAAACCAGAATCAGCAGAAAATTACTCCTACTTACCCAAAATGTGATTAATCAGGTTGTGGTTCCTCAGGAAAGTTCTTCGGCACTACAGGATGTAAAAGACAATTTGATCAAATTAATTTTAGAATATGAGGAAGCAACGGAAAATGCGGTAAATTTAATGAATACATTCTTGTCTGTAACGGCACAAAAGAATAATGATGTCGTCAAATTGCTTACAGTTTTTTCAGCATTTTTTCTGCCACTAACTTTCATTGTTGGAGTATATGGGATGAATTTTGATTTTATGCCTGAACTTCGATGGCAATACGGCTACTTATATGTGATCTTGTTTATGGTTTTTGTAAGTGTTATTATTTATAGTTGGTTTAAAAGAAAAAGCATTATATAAAAATATGTTTATAATTTGATATAGAGTTATTGAAGTCAAAAAGCAATATATTAAACTGAATGTAAAAATAATTTTCTTCAGGAACTATTTTCGCTCTATCTCGCAGAAAAGAGGAGAATGTTCAATCGGGACACAAACGAATACAAAAACTTCCCTTAAAACCTCAGTTCAATTAATACTAAACAAAACTTAATTTATAAATAAATTATGTGCAGTATTAATTGAACTTAAGTTTAAATCTAAAAATTTACAATTCAAAACGTTTTCCTTGTTCGGGGAATATGAGTACTACTCCTAAATCATTTCCTTTTTGCAATTGTTCTTTAATTTTTACAATGTTTTGACTTGGCGGTTTCAAATGGGTAATGATAATTTTGAAGTTCTTCAAAGTTCCTTTTCCTGCCATTTCTTCCAGTTTGTGAAGTTCTTTCATAAGATGATTGGGAGTCAAATGCCCAAATAGAGAGGTGTCAGGTTGTTCATTCGGAAATGATACTTCGATAAAAATTCCTCTCAATCTTTTTTGCTGAAGCAAAGGAGTAACGGCTTTCCATAACTCACTTAAATGATTGCTTTTCTCAACCGAATCTGGACCTGTATCTCCCAAATACAAAATGGCATCATTGCCGTTTTGGATTAAAAAAGCAGTACTTTCAAAGGAATTCACATGACTTAGCGGAAATGCTTTTACAGTCATTGCGGTATTGTTGATTTTGGTTTCTTCCCCGAAGGTAAGTGTTTGAAAATGATATTTTTTTAGTTGAAAACCAGGGCCTTCATCACCAAAATTGGCCCAAGTCTCTCCGTTAAAATAATGCTTTTCCATCATCTCCATGCATTTCTTTGTGGCATAAACCGTTTTGGAAGAATCAGCAGGGGAGTTAATTATCAAACCCGAAACGTGATCCAAATGCGCATGGGAAATGCAATATCCTTTAATATATTTTCGCAAAACTTCACTAGCCGGAACATTGAATACTTTATTCGAAATTGCTTTTTCAATCCCCGCATTAATGGTTCCTGCATCGAGGCAAATATAATCGTGGGTATTTATGGGAGCAACCAAATAGGCCGAAAGATTTGCTTCGTCAACACCGCCTTTTATACCCAAAGGAACAACTTCAAAAGCCGGTTTTTGTGCAAAAAGTTGAATAGATATCAAAAATAATCCAATGAAGTATCGATTAAAAGAAGTCATATTATGAAGGGTGTTATTTTAAATTTTATTTATGCCTATAAAACTGCAAGGCAACAGATGACTTATTTTTACCGCAGATTCGCAGATTTTAGTAAATTTTGAATCATAAATTAATCACTTTCAGTGAAATTAACACAAATTAAATTTTCTAAAATCACAAAATTTAGCTTTATAAAGAAAAAATCTGCGAATCTGCGGTTGTTTTTTAACTTAATCTGTTTGCCGTGATAAAATTACTTCCTTCTTTTTTAACGAATGTGTTTTTTTGTAAAAAATGACAACAACCCATTAAAATGCTATAATTTTACTATTCATATTAAAGATTGTGTGTTTCAAAAGAAGTTAATTTTGCAGCAATTTTGATTTTAACATCTTATGGAGTGTGAAAAATTGACCTTAAAATAATATCTTTACACAAAAATATAACAATTTTAACTAAAAAAGTTACAATGACAACAATAGCAGATCAATTTGGGATGAAAGAGGCATTAGCGCAATTGGGAGTTAAAGCCATAAACGAAGGAACTTCGACAGGGATTAATCATTTTTCAAACGGAGCAATCCTAGAAAGCTTTTCGCCAGTAGATGGTAAGTTAATTGCTTCTGTAAAAATTAGCACACCAGCAGATTACGAAAAAGTAATGCAAACTGCAACCGAAGCTTTCAAAACATTTCGATTGATGCCAGCGCCACAACGTGGAGAAATTGTACGTCAGTTTGGAGAGAAATTGCGTCAAAATAAAGAAGCTTTAGGGAAACTGGTTTCTTATGAAATGGGGAAATCATTGCAAGAAGGATATGGCGAAGTACAAGAGATGATTGACATTTGTGATTTTGCAGTAGGATTGTCACGTCAATTGCACGGATTGACTATGCACTCTGAACGTCCAGGACACAGAATGTATGAGCAATACCATTCTTTGGGAATTGTGGGAATCATTTCGGCTTTCAATTTTCCGGTAGCCGTTTGGGCTTGGAACACTGCATTGGCTTGGATTTGCGGAGATGTTTGCGTTTGGAAACCATCTGAGAAAACACCATTGTGCGGAATCGCCTGCCAAAATATTATTGCTGAGGTAATCAGAGAAAACAACCTTCCTGAAGGAATTTCCTGTTTGATTAACGGTGATTATACAATAGGACAATTGATGACTGCCGATAAACGTGTGCCTTTAGTTTCGGCTACCGGTTCTACTCGTATGGGGAAAATTGTGGCACAAACTGTTGCAGGTCGTTTGGGTAGATCATTATTGGAATTAGGTGGTAATAATGCAATTATTGTAACTCCAGATGCTGATATCAAAATGACAGTTATCGGAGCAGTTTTTGGAGCCGTAGGAACTGCAGGACAAAGATGTACTTCTACTCGTCGTTTGATTATTCACGAAAGTATTTACGATAAAGTAAAAGATGCTGTTGTATCGGCTTACGGACAACTGAGAATTGGAAATCCATTGGACGAGAAAAATCATGTTGGACCATTAATTGATACACACGCAGTTGAAATGTATAATAATGCATTAACCAAAGTTGTTGCCGAAGGTGGTAAAATCCTGGTTGAAGGTGGCGTACTTTCTGGAGAAGGATATGAAAGTGGTTGCTACGTAAAACCAGCTATTGCTGAAGCACAAAATTCATTCGAAATTGTACAACACGAAACGTTTGCTCCAGTTTTATATTTAATCAAATATTCAGGAACTGTTGAGAATGCAATTGATGTTCAAAACGGAGTAGCTCAGGGATTATCCTCTGCGATTATGACAAATAATTTGCGTGAAGCTGAACATTTCTTGTCTGTAGTAGGATCCGACTGCGGAATTGCCAATGTAAATATTGGAACTTCTGGAGCTGAAATTGGCGGTGCTTTTGGTGGAGAAAAAGAAACCGGCGGTGGAAGAGAATCTGGTTCTGATGCTTGGAAAGTCTACATGAGAAGACAAACGAATACAATCAATTATACTACGAGTCTGCCATTGGCACAGGGAATCAAATTTGATTTGTAGACAATTATAATTCATAAAAAAAAGTGGCTTGTTTTGATTAACAAGCCACTTTTTTTATTTGGAATTTAAGGTTTAATCTAAATTAAATGAAGCACCTACACTAAAGGTAACTTGATTGTTTAAATGATCGAATACTTCTTTTTCCTTGCTGTATTTTGCAATTGGGAATCCAAGTTCAGTAAAAATACCAAAACCGTCTGTAAAAAAATAACGGCCTCCAAGATGACCTCCAAAATTGCGTAATCCTAAGCTTAAACCTGGATAGATATCCAATTGATCTACACCAAGTACACTGCTTAAATTAGCATTAATTCTAAATTTAGCATCAAAACGGTCTTGAAATTCTGGTTTTGCGTCAACGTAAATGTTTTCGCCATAGATTCCTGAAAACTCATCTACTCCCAATAAATAAGAAGCGACAAATCCATAAGAGAAATTTTCACCAAGACCAAAATCAGCAGAAGCCTGAATTCCAGAACCTCCGTCTTGAATATTGGCTCCAATATTAATTTTTGCGTCACCTTTTCCTTTAAAGGCCTGTTGTGCATTTGTTATACAAAAAGTAGCTAAAAATAAAACTGTAATAATTTTTTTCATAATATAAAATAGGTAATAAATTTTCGGCAAATATAGTGTTTAGATTCTATTTCGACCTTTTTCAGTAGGATATAAACTGGGTAAAAGTTCGCTTTGCCAAAACTCTTTTGTATCGACGTCAAGTATTGTCAGGGGACCTTTGAAAGCAGCACTGGTATCGATATTCCAAATATTAGCTTTTTGCACAGGAGTGGTTTTTCCTATACGCGAGACAGGGGTATGACCGATATAGATTTCGTTATATAATGTAAATCGTTTTGGATAATACGGATGATCGGATTTCATTTTTGGATCTAATGCCAAAGCTGCTTCCCAAAGTGTTCGGTCCCAATAAAATAATTTAGGGAAATACTCGAAGTTCACCCCATTCATATTGGTGAAACCGGCATGGATAAACATCCGATTTTGTTCGTCCAAGTAATAGTCTTTTAAGGATTCTAAGAATAGGATATGTTTTTTTTTGGTTTCATTATTAACATCTTGATACGCTAATACTGTTGCTTCGCCACCATGCTGATACCATTGTTCGTTGTCTTTACTGTCCTTGAGCCATTCCCTTAGCAATTCATCATGGTTACCACGAATACAGATAATATCATGGGTCGTTTTCAATTCTATCAAAAAATCAATTACCTGTGGGGATTGGCTCCAGCCATCTACATAATCCCCCAGGAAAATGAGTTTGTCTTTTGGGGTTACGTTTGCTCTTTCGAAAATTTGATGTAAAGCTCTCAAACCACCATGTATGTCACCAATAACTAATGTTCTCATTTATTCTTAATTTGTTCTTTTACAAAAATAAGGGAAAAGAAGTGTTGGTTTAACTTTTTTTTGAAAGAGATGTTAGAAGTATGTTAATTAAAAAGGCTTTAAGTTTTTATTAAGAATAAAACCGTCAAATTGCCATTTATACCCGTTGAATTCCAACTTGATGCGAATGATAGTATAGTATTTTTCAGTACTTTTGAGTTTCAAAAAATCATTGTTTTTGGTGATTGCATGCTGTAATAAAACATTATAATTTTACTTAAAATTTTTAAGATGAACGCACTTCTCACTTTATTGCTTTTAATGACCAATTTTATTTGTCAAGTTATAAATGATGTGGTTGTTTGGCTAACAGGATTGTTCAGCTAATAAAGGCAGACCAAATGGCAATAAGTAAATTTATTATTGCACATCATATTTCATTTTTCTCAGAATTCGTAATGCTTCTTTAAACGAAAGATAGACTTGCGTAAACGGTTTTAATAACGTTTTGGCATCAATTAGTTTTTGTTTGGCATCTTCAAAACCATTAAGATAACAAATCATAAAAGTGGAAGGCAAATGATTCAGATCTTTTCGTTCCCGTTCCGACAATTTAATATTTTTTTCTAGTTTATGGAGTAATGCCATGTTTGAATTATAAATATGGTACAACATTTTTTTGTTGTATTCCGGCGGTTCAAAAAGTATTTTTCGATCAATTTTATAATACCCATTATCATGAAAATGGATTGTTTGTTGCTCTAGAGGATAGTAACTGGTTATGTCATTCAAGCCCAAAGGAACGTATTCAATAATCGTAAAACTATCTTCGTCGTAACTGATTTCAACCACATCTTGAGCGGAATAAAATAATTTGATCTGTTCGTTAATCAGTTCAATATCGACTCGTGACAAATAGGTTTTGTTTCTGGATTTTTTGGCAATTCCAGCCCAGCAAATCACAAACAATTCTTTGAAAACTTTGTATTTTGGAGCCATGTCCTTATGGCGAAAATTCATAAAATCAATCACGCCGTCAAGTGTGTATTCGATGCTGTTTCTCGAATTATTTTCGATACCAATAACGGTTTCAATATTATGAAAATTTTTCTCAATTTCGCCTTCAATTGGCATCGTATTACTGCCTTGTCGTATAAAAATACTGTTGACGGGAATAGTATGAATTCCTTTTTTGAAAAAGGAAGTTTTGCTGTTGGGTTTTATGGTTACGAGTCCAATCACTTTGTCTTTTGGCAAATTAGGGAAAGGGACATTTTCGTATTGAATTTTGGGCGGATTTTCCAGAAAAGCATTTACTAAATTCTGAATCCTGCTGTCATCAAAAAAATCGTCTCCCACAATTTGATTACTTTCATCTTCAACCCCTACAACTATATAGGAATTATTGGTTGGATTTGAATTGGATAACGCGCAAATGTGTTTCAAAAACTTGGCTTTTCCTTCTCTTGAATGCAGATTCAGCTGTCGCTTTTTGTCATAAAAACTGGACTCATCATTGTGAGCCAATAGGTTTTTAATAAGAAGACGCTTGTTTATCATTTTTTCTGAATTTGCAACCTAAAATTGTTACTTGAGAACAGTTTTATCCAACTGCCAAATCAATTTTGAATAGTCTAATCTACATCTTTTCCAGTACTCGCTGTCCAAAGTGAGAACCAATCCTGTAACTCGATTTCAATCGTCGTGGCTTGCATTAAATTGGCAAGTCTACCTTTGTCTGAGGTGCCACAAACGGGTAAAATTCCAGCGGGATGTTTCAGTATCCAGGCCAATAAAATAATATCATCGGTAACATCATATTTGGAAGCCAATTCGTTTGCAACTTTTTGAATGCGTTGTGACTGTTCGTCATCTTTTCTAAAGACAGTTCCTAGAGGTGACCAGCACATAGGAGTGATTCGGTTGGTTTGCATGTGATCTAAACTTCCGTTAATCATTGGATCCAAATGGGTAACAGAAAACTCAATTTGGTTGTAGTTTATTTTGGTTTTTGTCTCAATCAAATCGCTTTGGCTTGGTGTAAAATTTGAAACACCAAAATCCAAAATCTTTCCGTCAATTTTTAATTTTTCAACAGCTTCAGCAATTTCATCTACTTGCATTAATGGACTTGGCCGATGTAACAACAAAAGATCCAAATAATCAGTTTGTAAATTTTTTAAAGATTGTTCTGCCGAGGCGATAATGTACTCCTTGGAATAAGCATAATGTTTGATTGTATTGTTTCTTTTTTCAGACATCATTTGAATACCACATTTAGAAATCAACTGGATGTCTTTTCGGTTTATTTGGCTCTCGCCAAAAGCTTTTCCAAAGTCTTCTTCTGTAGTATAACCCCCATAAATATCGGCATGATCGAAAGTTGAAATGCCGCTTTCGAGACATAAATTTATTAGTTCTATAATTTGTTGAGTAGAGCAGTTTTTGCCCCAAGCTCCCCAAGTCATTGTGCCTGCAATTATTTTTGAAAATGGAATTTTGCTCATGGTTTTATTTTGTTATTCCCCCTAGTGATTTTGGGGGTAAATCTATGAATTTGATGTTTATTTTTTTTTGTTCTTAAAAATAGGTAAATACTATCATAATTCGTCCTTAAAATTAGGGGATTGGTAGAAGTTTTAACCATTTTTTAACATCTTACTTCTAAAAAAAAATTCAATTTGCACCATCAAATAAAAGAGATAAAAATTTAAGGGAATAAATATATAAAAATGGAAGAAAATACAACGACTTTAGACATTAGAGCAATCAATGAAAAAATCGAAAGAGAGAGTGCTTTTATAGACCTTCTCACTATGGAAATGAACAAAGTTATTGTGGGACAAAAACATATGGTCGAAAGATTGTTAATTGGACTTTTGGGCCAAGGACATATTTTGTTGGAAGGAGTTCCAGGATTGGCAAAAACATTAGCCATCAATACTCTTTCACAAGCCATTCATGGTTCTTTCAGCAGAATCCAGTTTACTCCCGATTTATTGCCCGCGGATGTTATTGGAACCATGATTTATAATATTAAATCCAATGAGTTTTCTATTAAAAAAGGACCAATTTTTGCTAATTTCGTTCTTGCCGATGAGATTAACCGTGCTCCTGCCAAAGTGCAATCGGCTTTATTAGAGGCGATGCAAGAAAAACAAGTAACTATTGGCGATACTACTTTCAAATTAGACAAGCCGTTTTTAGTTTTAGCAACTCAAAACCCAATTGAGCAAGAAGGAACATATCAATTGCCTGAAGCGCAAGTTGATCGTTTTATGCTGAAAACAGTTATCGATTATCCAAAAATGGAAGATGAGCGTTTGGTAATTCGTCAAAACCTTAAAGGAAGTTATGAAAAAGTAAATCAAGTAGTTTCTGTAGAGCAAATTCTTCGTGCTCAAGAAGCAGTTCGTGAGGTTTACATGGATGAAAAAATCGAAAAATACATACTGGATATTATTTTTGCAACTCGTTACCCAGAGAAATATAAATTGGCTGATTTGAAACCTTTAATCAGTTTTGGAGCATCACCACGTGGAAGTATTAATCTTGCTACTGCCGCCAAATGTTATGCTTTTATCAAACGTCGTGGATATGTAATTCCTGAAGATGTTCGTGCCGTAGTTCATGATATTTTACGTCATAGAATCGGAGTTACTTATGAAGCCGAAGCCGAAAATATTACATCGGTTGACATTATCAATAAAATCATAAACGAAATCGAAGTACCATAATAGGTGAAAAGTAATAAGTGAAAAGTAATTAGCCTTGGTTGGTTACTATTCACTATTCACTAATTACTAATTACTAAAAAAAATGGATACAAAAGAGCTTTTAAAAAAAGTACGTAAAATAGAAATCAAAACCAGAAGATTGAGCGATCATATCTTCTCGGGTGAATATCATACATCTTTCAAAGGGCGAGGTATGACTTTCAGTGAGGTGCGTCAATATCAATTTGGCGACGATATACGCTCCATCGATTGGAATGTGACTGCTAGGTACAACGAAGCTCACGTCAAAGTTTTTGAGGAAGAAAGAGAATTGACCATGATGTTAATGGTCGATATTTCGGGTTCTGAAAGTTTTGGTTCCAAGAACCAGTTTAAGAAAGAAATTGTTACCGAAATTGCTGCAACAATGGCATTTTCGGCTACTCAAAATAATGACAAAATAGGATTGATTTTGTTCTCGGACCAAATCGAATTGTATATTCCACCCAAAAAAGGGAGGTCTCACGTATTACGCATCATTCGTGAATTGATAGAATTTGAACCTAAAAGTCACAAAACAGATATTTCTCAAGCTTTGAAGTTTCTGTCGGGAACTCAAAAAAAGAAAGCAATCGTTTTTGTTATTTCCGATTTCATGTCGGGAGACTATGAGCAAACCTTGAAAATTGCTTCAAAAAAACACGATATCACAGGTATTCGCGTGTATGATATTAGAGAAGAAAAAATGCCAAACTTAGGAATGGTGTCGATGATTGATGCTGAGACAGGTGAAACACAATTGATTAATACAGGTTCAAAATCGGTGCGAATGAATTATGAGAAATACTTTCATGATAATGTGAATTATTTTAAAGAAACTTTCAGCAAATCGGGTTCAGGTGTTGTAAACACAAGAGTGGATGAAAGTTATGTCACCAAATTATTAGGCTATTTTAAATCACGATAAGACGAAACCTAGCCCCAATCAGTTCTGGAATATCCATTGGAACTGACAAGGTTAATTAGATAAAAAATGAAAATTAAACTTTACCTACTATTACTGCTGATTTCGACTTCTATTTTTGCACAGCAAAAAGTAGTTACCAGTATCGATACCACAAAAAATAAAATTGGAGCTGAGTTTAAACTGACTTTAAAAACTTCAGTAGATACTTTATCTAAAGTTGTTTTTCCAAAACTAAAAAACATTGGAGCGCTGGAAGTAATTCAGTCGTATCCAATTGACACCATCAAAAAAGACGACCGATACGAATTAATCAAAAAGTATGGTTTGACTCAATTTGATTCGGGGAAATACACAATTCCAAGTATAAAAATCTTGATAAACAACAAAGAGTTTTTGACGGACTCCATAAAAGTTGAGGTTGCCAATGTTGAGGTTGATACATTAAGACAAAAAATGTATGACATCAAAGAGATTGTTAAAGCCGAAGATTCTTCAGACTGGTGGAAATATCTTTTGGGAATACTATTGATTTTAGGAATTGGAGCTTTTGTTTATTGGTACACCAAAATTCGCCAGAAGAAAAAAATTGAAGAAGAAGTTTATAAAACTCCGATTGAAAAAGCGACAAGTCTGCTTAATATATTAGAAAAGAAAGAACTTTGGCAGCATGGAGAAGTCAAAGAATATTATAGTGAACTGACGGATATTGCCCGAAATTATATTGAAGAAGCAATAGAAATTCCCGCAATGGAAAGTACTACTTCTGAATTGATTGACGGATTAAAAACCGCTTCATTAAAAAAGAAAATGAAGCTTTCTCAGGAAACAATAGAGAATTTGTTTACCGTTTTGAAACAGGCCGATTTAGTAAAGTTTGCAAAGTCGAAACCGCTGGAGTATGAAATCACCGAGGACAGAAATAGAATTCAAAAAGCGATTTTAACACTAGACGAAGCAATTCCTGTTGAAGTTCCAATAGAGGAAGACACTATCCTGAATGAAGCTCAAAAGCAAAAACAAATCAAAATTTTGCTTAGAAAAAAGAGAAATCAGCGTATTGCAATATCGGTTGGGTCTGTTCTTTTTCTGCTTTTTGCAACGACAGCTTTCTTTGTCGCCACCAAAGGTTTTGATTATGTAAAGGACAATGTGCTGGGACATCCAACCAAAGAATTGCTGGAAGGCGAATGGGTTAAAAGTGAGTATGGAAATCCGGGCGTTATCATTGAAACTCCAAAGGTTTTAAAACGAATGGATTTGACCAAATCATTGCCAAAAGATGGAATGGCACTGATTAAAGAGATGCAGTCATTTGGATATGGAAGTTTGCTGGACAATTTTTATATTATGGTGTCCACAATGAAATACAAAAAAGAAGGCGCTTTAGATTTATCGAAAGCTATAGAAAGTTCTTTGAAAGTATTGGAAACTCAAGGCGCACAAAATATGATTGTCAAAGAAGAGGATTTCCAAACCAACAACGGAATTACTGGTAAAAAAGGATATGGAACTTTCTCAAGAATTGATGGTGAAAGCCAATCAAGTTCCAAAATATATTATGAAATCCTGCTTTTTGGACAAGAAGGAGGACTACAGCAAATTATGATTCTTCACGAAGAAGGAGATCGATATGCAACGGAATTGACAGACCGTATTATGAATTCGGTTGAACTTAAATCAGCAAGTAACTAATGGAAAAAATAACCTTTTTAAATCCAGAATTTTTTTGGTTGTTTCTTCTGATGCCTGTTGCGGTGGCTTGGCTGTTTTGGAAAAGGAACCAGCAGACAGCGGCCTTGAAAATGAGTTCACTTCAAGGCTTCAAAGGGACAGAATCTTTATTGGCAAAATTAAAGCCTGGGCTTGATGTTTTACGAATACTGGCATTATCATCATTAATCGTTGCATTGGCAAGACCAAGAACGGTAGACATCAGCAATAAAACCAAAACCACAAAGGGAATTGATATAGTTTTGGCAATTGATGTGTCCGGAAGTATGTTGGCAAGAGATTTAAAGCCAGATCGAATGCAAGCGCTTAAAAGTTTGGCTGCAGATTTTGTGGATGAAAGACCCAATGACAGAATAGGGCTTGTAGTCTATGCCTCCGAAGCTTACACCAAATCACCGGTGACAAGTGATAAAGCCATTATTCAAGAAGCCATCAGGAGTATTAAATACGATAATATTTTGGTGGATGGAACAGGAATCGGAATGGGGTTGGCGACAGCCGTAAACCGATTAAAAGACAGCAAAGCCAAAAGTAAAGTGGTTATTTTAATGACAGATGGTGTTAATAACGCCGGATTCATTGAGCCGGACACAGCATCTGATATTGCACGCCAATATGGGATCAAAGTGTATACTATTGGTATTGGATCCAACGGGATGGCAGAATCTCCTTATGCACTTGGACCTAACGGACAATTGATATTTAGAATGATGAAGGTGGAAATTGACGAACAAATGATGAAAAGTATTGCGAATAAAACCGGAGGTAAATATTTTAGAGCAACCAGTAATAGCAAATTGGCCCAAATTTATGGCGAAATCAATAAACTGGAAACGACTGAAATTGAAGAATTAAAATTCTACGATTATGACGAAAAATTTAGACCTTTCGTTTTGCTCGCTGGATTTTTATTGTTGTTGGAAATAGGTTTACGCAATACAGTGTATAGGAGTTTTATATAGGTTTAAACACAAAGTACACGGAGAATGCGCAAAGAGCACAAAGTGAATAATATAAAAGACACAAAACAGAGATGAGCGAGAATGATATATCAAAAATTGTTTTCGAAAGTGCATTAAAAGTTCATCAAACTTTGGTCCGGGTTTATTAGAAAGTGCTTATGAGGAATGCTTGTTCTATGAGTTAGAGAAACACAATTTAAAAATTGAGAAGCAAAAACAATTGCCTTTGGTTTATGAAGAAGTGAAGTTGGATGCAGGTTATAGAATTGATATTAGTATAGAAGATAAATTTATAGTTGAGATTAAATCAGTTGAAGCTTTAAATGATGTGCATTTGGCACAAGTGTTAACCTACTTAAGATTGTCAAATTGTAAATTAGGATTGTTAATTAATTTCAATGTTAATTTATTGAAAAACGGTGTTAAAAGAGTAATAAACGGAACTTTATAAAAGACAGTTTGCAATTAATTTTGTGAACTTAGTGAAAACTTAGTGACCTTAGTGGTTAAATAAAAATGGAATTAGACGAACGCAACTATTTATACTTTCTTTTTATACTGCCAGTTGTGGCGGTACTTTTTCTATTTAATTTATATTGGAAAAGAAAGAAACAACGTGAATTTGGAGATTTGGAAGTAATCAAAAGATTAAGTCCGGAACGTTCAGTTTTCAAACCAGTTTTAAAATTGATAGTGTTGCTTTTAGCATTATTGGCTCTAATTATTGGTTTGGTGAACCCTAAAATCGGGACTAAAGTCGAAACCGTAAAAAGAGAAGGAATTGACATCGTTTTTGCTATGGATGTATCCAAAAGTATGCTTTGTGAGGATGTTGCTCCAAGCCGTTTGGACAAAAGCAAACAAATCGTTTCACAAATTATCAATCAGCTGGGAAATGACAGGATAGGGATTGTGGCTTATGCCGGAAGCGCATTTCCGTTATTGCCGATAACAACCGATTATAGCGTAGCCAAAATGTTTCTGCAAAGTACAAATACCGATATGGTTTCCTCGGTAGGCACTTCTTTTGACGAAGCCATTAGGATATCTTCTACTTTTTTTGATGATAAAAAAACCAGTAAGCTGCTGATCATGATATCCGACGGAGAAGATCATTCCGAAGGAGCTGAAGCAGCCGCAGAAGAAGCATACAAATTAGGAATTAAGATTATCACGATTGGAGTTGGAACAGAAAAAGGAGGTACTATTCCTTTGAAAAGAAATGGAGTTGTCGAAAGCTATAAAAGAGACAAAAACGGAGAAATTGTTATCACAAAATTGGTTCCAAAAAACCTTGAAGCAATTGGGAAAGCCACAAAAGGAGGTTATGTAAACGGAAACAATACTAAAGAAGTTTTAGAATATATAAAAGCAACATTGGATAAAATCCAAAAGACAGAATTTGAAGCTACTCAAATGGCTGATTTCCAATCGCAGTTTCAATGGTTTTTAGGATTTGGTTTTCTGCTTCTGTTTTTGGATGTTTTCTTTTTGGAAAGAAAAACCAAATGGGTAAACAAATTGAATTTATTTGGAGAAAATAAATAAAGTACAAAAAGTAACTGCTGTTCAGTCATCTTGAAAGGAATATTGAAATGAAAATGAAAAATAGAATTATATACTTATTGCTGATACTTTTAACTTTTGCGGCTAATGCTCAAGAGAAAGACAAAGTTTTGCCTAAAGCAAATGAGGAATATGTAGCGAAGAATTTTGTGGAAGCTGAAGCCGATTATAGAATTTCACACTCTAAATTTCCAAGCCGAACGGTGGCTTCGTACAACTTAGGGAATTCCATTTACAGGCAAAACCAATTTTCGGAATCCAAATTTGCGTATGCCAATGCTTTGAAAAGTTTGAAAACTAGAACTCAAAAACACAAAGCCTTTCATAATTTGGGAAATGTTTTCATGAAAGAGAAGGATTATACCCAAGCTGTGGAAGCCTATAAAAATGCCTTGAGAAACAATCCTGAGGATGAAGAAACGCGTTATAATTATGCTTTGGCAAAAAAAATGCTAAAAGATAATCCACCTCCAAAGGACGATAAGAAAAAAGATAAAAACAAAGACAAGGATAAAGATAAGGACAAGGATAAAGATAAAAAGGACGACAAGAAAGAAGGCGATAAAGATAAAAAGGACGATAAGAAAGACGGGGATAAAGATAAAAAAGAGGATAAACCCAAAAACGATCAGGGACAACCAAAACCCAAACCGGGTGATATTCCCAAACAGCGTACCGAAAATCTTTTGGATGCAGTAAACAATGAGGAAAAGAAAATACAGGATAAAGTAAATGCTAATAAAGTAAAAGGATCTCCTGTAAAAACGGAGAAAGATTGGTAAAATTCAAGTTGATTTGTTTAATCGTTTATTTGTTTATTTGGAACACTTAAACGATTAAACAGTTAAACACTTAAACGATTAAAAAAGTAATGAAAAGATATTTAATTTTATTCCTATTATGTTTTCAAGGACTTTTGGCTCAAGTGCAGTTTGAGGCAAGAGTAAGCAAGACGACGCTTGGACTAAACGAGAGACTGCGTATCGATTTTGTGATGAATATTGATGGAGATAATTTTGTGCAGCCTTCTTTTGACGGATTTCGAATTATTGCAGGGCCGAGTCAGCAGGTAAGTCAATCTTGGATAAATGGAAAAACATCTTTCGAGAAAAGCTATTCATATTTTTTATTGCCCAACCAAAAAGGAAACTTGGTAATCAAGCAGGCAATGATTGAATATAATGGGCAGATATACAAAACACAACCTATCAGAATCAATGTAACTGCGGCTACAGAACAACCTAGAGATCCAAATGATTCACAGGTTTCAGCAGATGATAATCTATATTTAGTAGCCGATATCTCAAATACAAATCCATACATTAATCAACCTATCACGATAGTGTATAAATTGTATTTCAATAACATAGGGATTAGAGGTTTTGAAGAACTTAGCAAACCAAAATATAATGATTTTTGGAATCAGAACATTGATATCAAACGATTGGTTCCTGAAGAAGGAATGTTCAAAGGTGAGCAATACCGTTATGTTGTTTTGCGAAAAACAGTTTTATACCCTCAAAAGTCAGGAAAACTGGTTATAGAACCACTTTCGTTAAATATTGGAGTTCAATTACCAACGAATCGTAGAGATATATTCGGTCGAGTTATATTGGTTGAAGACAGCAAAAGAGTTTCTGCGGGAGCCAAAACCATTAATGTAAAACCTTTGCCGGAAGCTGGTAAACCACTTGATTTTACAGGTGCCGTTGGAAAATTTGATTTCAAGGCAATTCCGTCTAAAACTACATTGAAAAATGGAGAAAGCTTAGATTTGGTTTTGAGTGTAGCAGGAACAGGTAATCTTAAATTATTTACCTTGCCTAAGCCGGAAGTGCCAAATGCATTAGAAATGTATGATGCAGTTCACGACGAGAAAGTAAACACACCACTATCAGGAATGACCGGTAAAATATCAGATTCCTACACTATTATACCGCAGTTTAAAGGGGAATATGTCATAAAACCAATGCATTTTTCGTATTTTGATTTAGGAACAGGAACCTACAAAACGATAAGTTCCAAGGAAATTAAAATTAATGTTCTTGACGGACCTACACAAAAAGCTGATTCGTCTGCAACTGCTAGTGTAGGAAAAAACAGAATTGAAGGTGTGGAGCAGTTTAAATATATCGATTTAAAAACAAAACTAGTAACAAGGAATGAACCGGTGTTTTTTGGTTCGGATAAATTCTATGGATTATTGTTCTTGCCGTTCCTATTGCTTCCAATAATTGTATTGTTCAAAAAGAAAAAAGAAGCAATTGATAGTGATGTTTTTGGTAACCGTATCAAAATGAATAACAAATTGGCTAAGAAATATTTGTCCGAGGCCAAAAAACAAATTAACAACAAAGAGCCTTTCTATGTGGCTTTGGAAAAAGCAATGCATAATTTCTTGAAAGCCAAACTCCATATCGAGACTTCGGAAATGAGTAAAGATAATATTCAGGAATTGTTGTTGTCCAGAAAAGCCAAACCCGAAGTGGTCAATGATTTTATTGCACTTACCGAGAATTGTGAGATCGCAAGATATGCGCCATCATCAAGTGCAACAATACAGCACGATTTTGACAAAGCAGTAGCCATCATTTCTGAATTGGAAAAACAGATTTAATACCTAAGAAACTTAGAATCTCAGCAACTTAGAATCTCAGCAGCTTAAAAAAAATTAAAATGAAAAATATTTTTTACATACTATTATTAATCACACAAGTTTTCTATGCTCAAACGGGTTTTGAAAAAGGAAATCTTCTGTACCAAAACGGGGAGTACGCAGAGGCTGCCAAAGCTTATGAATCTGTTTTGGAGGCAAACAAAGAGTCTGTTGAGTTGTATTTTAATTTAGGGAATTGTTATTATAAGTTAAACCAAACAGCCCCGGCAATTTATAATTATGAAAAAGCTTTGGTTTTGGATCCTTCCGACAAAGATGTTTTAAACAATATAAAATTTGCCCAAAAGCAAACAATAGACGAAATCAAAGTTGTGCCAAAAGTTGGTTTTGAGAAATTGCTTCGCGATTTTACCGGGATTTATCCTTTTGATACTTGGGCATGGATTACGATTGTTTTTGCGTTTTTGTTCTTGTCGTTTTTTATGGGGTATTATTTTTATCAAACAGTAATTGTGAAAAGAATTTTCTTTGTGGGAATGTTTGTAATACTGTTGCTTCTTGTAATGAGTATTTCTGCCGCTTTTTTCGAGAAAAGTCATTTCGATAATGAAAGACCAGCCATCGTTTTTGCTGAATCTGTAGACGTAAGGAGCGAGCCTCAAAGTGCAAGCGCAACCACTTTTGTACTGCACGCAGGCACCAAAGTGTACGTGGGGGAAATTTTAGGGGCTTGGAAAAAAATTCAATTGACAGATGGAACCGAAGGCTGGATAGACGCTAGGGCAATAAAGGAAGTTAAAGATTAGTGTTTAGTTTGCAGACGGAAGATTTCAGAAAGCAGAAAGGAAGAATTCAGAAATTTGCAGGAGATAGATTTAATTAGTTTCCATATTTATATTTTGATTTCAAAAAAATAATCATTGGATTTATAAAAACAGAGTAGCCCACAGTCAAGAACTGTGGGCTACTCTGTTTTTTGATGTTATGTATAATTCGTAAAAAAATAATCTTATCGGATTCAAGAAATCTAAAATCTGCAACCTTAAAACTGCTATCTGCTAACTTAAATTACTTCCTCGCTTTATCATACCATTTTTCAATAGAAGGAAATATAAATCCTGATATCTTTTGAATTGGGTTAAAGAAAATGGATTTATCCAATGTTTCTTTTTTGGCTAAATAATTTTGGTAATTTATTTTTTCAAAAAGCGTCAAAAATATGCTGATGATTAAAATGGTTTTCAAAACTCTGAAAAAACCGCCTCCCAGACTGTTCATCCATCCCATAAAAGCAAAATCAGCTAAATTAGTCAGGAACTTTCCAAGCATATAAATTCCAATAACCACGACAATAAAAGTTAAGATAAAAGCAAAAACCTGAATAGTATATGGATTCCAATGCAGCCAGCCTGACAAAATATTCTTCACTATATCCGAAAATTTTATGGCAATGTAAATACCTAAAATAAGGGAAAAGAACGAAGCCATTTCGACAAAAAGACCGTTTCGGATTCCTTTATACAATGAAAAACACAATAGTCCGCCTATAACAATATCAAAAAAACTCATTTTTTTATTTTAAAATTTGGAGTTGCAAATATAAAAGAATTGATCGTTAACCATTGTCAATTTTCAAGTTCTTATCTTTGCGTAAAATAATTTGATTATCCTTTTTGAAAATCAACAATCAACGATCAAAATGTCAAGAGACACACAACTAAAAGAACGCTGGGAACGGCTTGTCGATATACTTTCCAATCAATTTTCGCAAGGCGAAGATTTGGATTTGGACGCCATTATTTATTTAATAGGAGTACAGGAATTAGGAAAAGTTCATCGCGAATACAAAAAAGACGAGAAACTAAATTTGATGCATATCGCTATTTGCCGATTATTGGAGCCTTATGGATTCTACGAATTCGACTATTTTGACGAAGACGGCTGGCCCCATTATAAGGTAAAAGAACAATTACCACCATTAAAAGCAGGAGAGCAATCCGTTTTAATGAAAGAAGCAATCGTCAATTATTTTCTGGAAAGAGAAGTGATTGATTAAATTTTGAGGATAGATACCAGTTTTCAGATTTTGGAACGGAAACTTTATACTTTAAACGGGATACTTGAAACAAATTTCCTAAATTTGCACTCTCAATTACGGAATGAAAATGATAGATAAGATAAAAGAATATATTGGTGAAGCTCAGGCGTTCTCCACAGAAAACACAGCAGAATTAGAAGCATTTAGAATAAAATTTCTTGGAACCAAAGGTTTGTTGAAAGATCTTTTTGCTGAATTCAAAAACGTACCCAATGACCAAAAAAAGGAATTTGGACAAGTAATCAATTTACTTAAAACTTCTGCTGAAGACAAAGTAAAATCCATTCAGGAAGCTTTGGCTGACAAAGAAGAGTTCAAAGGAATTTACGGAGATTTGACCCGTACGGCCGAACCGACAATTATTGGTTCACGTCACCCTATTTCATTGGTAAAAAACCAAATTATAGATGTCTTTTCAAACATCGGATTTAACGTTTCAGAAGGTCCGGAAATTGAGGACGATTGGCATAATTTCACCGCATTGAATTTACCGGAATACCATCCGGCACGTGATATGCAGGACACATTTTTTATTCAGACCAATCCTGATATTTTGTTGCGTACGCACACATCATCAGTGCAAGTGCGCTATATGGAGAACAACAAACCGCCTATTCGTACCATTTCTCCGGGGAGAGTTTTCCGTAATGAGGCTGTTTCGTCTCGTTCACACTGTATTTTTCACCAGGTAGAAGGATTGTACATTGACAAAGACGTATCGTTTGCCGACTTGAAACAAACCCTTTTGTATTTCACGAAAGAGATGTTCGGAAAATCAAAAATCCGATTGAGACCTTCTTATTTTCCGTTTACTGAACCAAGCGCCGAGGTTGATATTTATTGGGGTTTAAAAACTGAAACCGATTACCGTATCACCAAAGGAACCGGCTGGTTAGAAATTATGGGCTGTGGAATGGTAGATCCAAATGTTCTTAAAAACTGTGGCATTAATCCAGACGAATATAATGGTTTTGCATTCGGAATGGGAATCGAGCGTATCGCGATGTTACTATACCAAATTGGTGACATCCGTATGTTTTATGAAAATGACGTGCGTTTCTTAGAACAATTTAAATCAAGCATATAATTTAAGTCAAAAGCCGAAAGTCGAAAGTTTCAATGTTTGGGACTTTCGACTTTCGGCTTTATAACTTTTGACAACAATGAAAAAAGACATTAACATCCCCGAAGTAGAAAACGTATTCCTTGCTGCCGTTCAAGAATGGAGCGACGATTTTATGGAAAAAGTGTGGTATGCGTATTTAATAAACGATAGCGATTTTCAACTTGACAGTGTTATGGTAGTTTCCAAAGCTTTTGGAACCATCGACGGAGAAATGAAGAAAACTTCTCTTTTGCGTCACGCTTTTATGGAAGTTCCAGCCGTTTCAGTGGTTAAAATCGAAATGATGGAAAAAAGTGTATTGGCACTAAACAATGAGTTTATGGTGACCTATTTCATCGGAAGCACATTATACGACAAAAAGTTTATTTTCAAAGCCAACAGCATCAATGAAACTAATGTGGAAGAAGTGCCGCTTTTGTTTGTTGATGGAGTGATGGTGAAATAAGTATTCAGTTTTTTAGTGTCCGATGATTAGCTGAGGAAATCAAACAAAAAAGGCATTTTCATAAATTAGAAAATGCCTTTTTTGTTTTTTCAATCTAAAATCTGCAATCTAGTCAAGTTCCTCTGTCAATTTTTTAAACACGGCTTTGGCTTCTTTTCCTTCGTACAAAATAGCATAGACAGCATCAATAATAGGGGTTTTGGCGCCATAGCCTTGGTTTAGTTTATAGGCACTTTTTACGGCATAATAACCTTCGGCAACCATGCTCATTTCCATTTGTGCTGATTTTACGGTATAGCCTTTTCCAATCATATTCCCGAACATTCTATTTCTCGAAAAAACGGAATATCCCGTAACCAATAAATCGCCCAAATAGGCCGAATCATTAATGTTACGTTTCATTTTATGCACTTTCTTGATGAATTTTTTCATCTCACGAATGGCATTACTCATAATAACCGATTGGAAATTATCGCCATAACCCAATCCATGTGCAATACCTGCAGCAATAGAATAAATATTTTTTAGCATTGCTGCATATTCCGTTCCTATGATATCATCGGATATTTTGGCTTTGATATAGTTTCCGGATAAATTTTTGGCAACAATACCTGCTTTGTCAGGATCACCACAGGCAATGGTTAAGTACGAAAGTCTTTCCAGCGCTACTTCCTCAGCGTGGCAAGGCCCTGTAATTACGCCAATATTGTAATAAGGAATATCATATTTGTAATGAAAATGTTCTCCAACGATTAAACTGGTTTCGGGAACAATCCCTTTTATGGCAGAAAAAATTATTTTGTCTTTCAGGGAAACTGTTAGTTTTTCCAGCTCGCTGTTTAAAAAAGCGGAAGGAATTGCAAATATGATATAATCGGCATAAGCAACAGCTTCATTGATATCGTTGGTAAGTTTTAGTTTTGTATTGTCAAACTCTACAGAGCTTAAATAATTAGGATTGTGCTTGTGGTTTTTAATGTGTTCTATGGCAGCATCATTACGCATATACCATGAAATCTCGGGAAGATTTACACACAACATTTTAGCAATGGCAGTAGCCCAGCTTCCGCCACCAATCACTGCAAATTTTAAATTATCGGCCATTTTTTTATTAAATTTCATCAAAAGTACTTAAAAATATACCAATAACACAAATTAATTTTAATGATAAGCCTTGAATTTATGGAGCTTTATAAAGTTTTTGCTAAAAAAATAGATTATTTATATTTTTTTTTGATTTTATACAATATAAACACAACACTTGCGTTGTAAGTCATTATAAATAAATTGTTTAGAATTTAAATATAAGGATTGAGTTAGTTTTGTTTTAGTATTTTAAAAGGCGTTCTTATTGGTTAGATGAACGCCTTTTTTTATGTCCATTTGATACAGACTTAATAACTTGCTAAAACAATTTCTTTTACTTTTTCTAAAGTGATATTTTGTTTTTCTCCCAATCCTTTCCAACCTCTTTTTTCAAAACGGTCGACAATGAAATCAGCAGTTTTCTCAATATTTTCTGCATTTTCAGAGAGTGCAGTTTTCATTCCCATGCTGTGAAAGAAGGCAACAGTTTTTTCAATAGCTTCTCTAGCAATTTCTTCTTCGGAACCTGTTAAATTAAAGACGCGTTTTCCGTATTGAGCCAATTTTTCTTTTTTGGTTTCAAACATAACTTTATATAGATTTGGGCCAATGATTGCGAGTGTTCTGGCATGGTCAATTCCATACAGCGCTGTCAGTTCATGGCCAATCATGTGAGTTGCCCAATCACTTGGAACTCCTTTTTGAATCAGTCCGTTCAAAGCCATAGTGCAGCTCCACATAAAGTTGGAAGCCAAAGCATAATCAGTTGGTTTTTCAATAACATTAGGGCCAATTTGGATTAAAGTTTGCAAAATGCTTTCTGCAATTCGGTCTTGTAAAAATCCTTCGTGCACATAAGTTAGGTATTGCTCCAGCACGTGTGTGTAGGCATCTACAACTCCGTTCTGTAATTGTCTTTTTGGTAATGATTGAATAACGGTTGGATCGCATATTGAAAATTGCGGAAATAGTGCTGAGCCTCCAAAAGCCAATTTTTCTTGGGTAGCTGCAATTGTCACGACAGAACCAGAGTTCATTTCACTTCCAGTAGCAGGCAACGTTAAAATTGTTCCAAAAGGCATTGCATTTTCTTTAATCAAAATGTGTTTTTGAAGAATATCAATTGGATTTCCATCAAAATGTACTGCTGCCGAAATAAATTTTACTCCGTCAATAACGCTTCCGCCACCTACAGCAAGAATAAAATCGATATTTTCCTCCTTGATAATCGCAACTGCTTTCATCAAAGTTTCAAAATGTGGATTGGCTTCAATTCCTCCAAATTCTACAATATTGTATCCTTCGAGACTTTTTCGAGCTTGCTCATGAACACCATTTTTAAAAATACTTCCTCCGCCATAGGCAAGAAGAATTTTGGCACCTGCAGGAATTAACGTCGGTAATTTTTCTATTTGTCCTTTACCAAAAATCAATTTGGTAGGATTGTATAATTCGAAATTTAACATAGTGAGTTTTTTTAGAGAAACTAAGTTGCTGAGAAACTAAGATTCTAATTTTTGAAACTTAGTAACTTAGCATCTCAGAATCTTAGAGACTTTCTTCTTATTTTTTTGAATTCAATTGTACTAACAATTTTTCAGCAACTAGTTTGGACGAAGCTGGATTTTGACCGGTAATTAGTAAACCGTCTTCTACAGCATAAGGATTCCAATCTGCTCCTTTGGAATATACTGCACCATTTGCCTTTAGTGCATCTTCCAATAAAAAAGGAACGATTTTACTTAACCCAACTGCTTCTTCTTCGGTATTGGCAAATCCAGTTACTTTTTTTCCTTTTACCAAAAATTGCCCATTCACTTTTACATTTTTTAAAACGGCAGGAGCGTGACATACAAAAGCAACAGGTTTTTTGTGTGAATAAAAAGACTCAATCAGTGTAATGGAATTTTTATCTTCAACCAAATCCCAAAGTGGACCGTGACCTCCTGGGTAAAAAACGGCGTCATAATCAGCTTGATTCACGTCAGCTAGTTTTTTGGTATTTTTTAGTTTTTCCAATAAAACGGTATCGGCATCAAAACGTTTTGTGTCTTCGGTTGCTGATGACGGATCGGCACTTTTTGGATCAATTGGAGGTTGTCCTCCTTTTGGCGTAGCGATGTCAATAATCACGCCTTGATCAAGCAATGCATAATATGGAGCCGCTAATTCTTCTGTCCAAAATCCTGTTTTTTCTCCTGTGTTACCCAATTGATCGTGGCTGGTAACTACGAATAATACTTTTTTCATCTTTTTATTATTTTGTTTTTGTGCAGTTGCCATAAAGCAACTCACGGTTAATGCTAGAATAGTTAAGACTGTAAATTTTTTCATGATGTAATTTTTTAGTACAGCAAATTTATGGCGAATATGATATTAGTAAAAATAATTTAAATTATGTTTGTGATAAATATATTTATATCATGGTTAATCTGGAATGGTACCGAACGTTTAAATCTGTTTATAAAAACGGAAATTTCTCTTTAGCGGCCAAAGAATTATTTATCAGTCAACCAGCTGTTAGTCAGCAGATAGTCATGTTGGAGGCACATGTAGGCTACAAGCTTTTTAATCGAAAGTCCAAAGGGGTTGAACCGACAGAATATGCTAAGTTACTCAATAATTTAATTATTGATGCCTTAGACCGTTTGGAAAATGTGGAGAACGGATTTCGTGCCAAAGCTTTTAATGCTAATCGATTGCTTACTGTCGGGATTTCTAGGCATTTGATGAGTAGTATAGGAAGTTCATTGATTTCGAAATTTGATTTTATTGATTTTACGTTCCATACAAATGATGCGCTCTTTGATTTGGTGAATTCCAAAAAACTAGATTTTGCTATAGGAACCAAGAAGTTCGACACTTTTGATACGATTCAGAAAAAAGTGGGTGATATCAAGCAAGTTATTGTGGGATCAACGGATATTGATATTTCGGTTTTAAAAACAAAAATTAAAAACAAAGATTTTTTAGGTATCGAAAATTGGATGAATGAGCAAAAATGGTACAGCCATGATGCTGGAATTCCACATATAAAATTATTTTGGCTTCATGTTTTTGCTAAAAAAAGGCCTTCGATTGTGGCCAATTATATCATTCCGTCAGAATATGAAATGTTGGAAATCCTTAGTAAAAATAATGGAGTCGCAATTACTTGGAATGTCAATGCTAAAAATTTGCTTGGAGAAAAGAAACTGAAATTGATATGGAACAGCAAAGAAATGCCAAGTACTGAAGTTTTTTTATTATCAGGTAAAAATAATAATTTAAGTTCTGTTTTTCAGGATATAGAAATGGAATTAAAGGGGGTTTTGAGTTAATTATTTCCTGTAAAAATTATTATGGTCAATATAATCCCAAACTTTATGAGGCAATAAAGGCTGAACATTTTTCCCTTTTTTGATATTGTGACGAATGTCGGTCGATGATATTTCAACAACGGGAGCATCAATCAAATGGATTTTTGGATGGTTTTTCAGCTCCAAATTTTCTCCTTCCGATGAAATGCGAGGATAGACATAAATGTCATGGTGTTCTAAAATCACTTCATAATTTTTCCATTTATGTAACGATTTTAAGTTGTCTTCACCCATAATCAAAGAGAACTCATGATCAGGAAATTTTTCTTGTAAATGAACTAACGTATTTACCGTATAATTGGGTTGAGATAATTTGAATTCAATATCAGAAGGTTTTATTTTGGCAAAATCCTCGGTTGCTAGATAGACCATTTGCAAACGGTGATAATCATCAAGTAAAGTCGCTTTCTTTTTGAGCGGATTGTGTGGCGTAACGACCATCCAAACCTGATCCAAATCGGCATGTTCCGCCATGTGATTGGCAATGATAAGATGCCCAACGTGAATGGGATTAAACGTTCCGAAATAAAGTCCGATTTTCATATAATATTGTTTCGCAAAGGTTCTCACAGAGGAATCGCGAAGATTCACAAAGAATTAATAAATGTTTTGCGAATCTTTTTTTCTTTGCGAATCTTTGTGTAATAATTTTTACTCCTGTACAAAATCCTTAACCAATTGATACGCTTCTTCTAATGCTACAGGCAAATCATAGTTTTTTATAATCACGTCAAATTGTGGTGCAGTAGCCAGTTCTACCGAAGCTTTAGCAATTCGCATATTGATTTTGTCTTCACTTTCGGTGGAGCGTTCTTTCAATCTTCTTTTGAGTTCGTCTACGCTTGGAGGTTTAACAAAAACAGCCAATGTTTCCTCTGGAAATTTCGATTTAATTCGTAACCCTCCAGCAACATCAATGTCAAAAATCACGTTTTTGCCTAGTGCCCAAATGCGTTCCACTTCACTTTTTAGCGTACCATAGAAATTGTCGCGATAGACTTCTTCCCATTCCACAAAATCCTCTGCTTTTATGTGATTTTTAAAATCTTTCAAAGACATGAAATAATAATCTTTTCCGCTTACTTCTTCACCACGTGCTTCACGCGTAGCTGCGGATATGGAAAATTCCAGATTCAAATCTTTTTTTCCTAATAAATGTCTAACTATAGTGGTTTTCCCAGATCCCGATGGCGCCGAGAATACAATTAATTTTCCTTTTTTCATTTTTTTAAAAGATTAGTCCTTAGTCCTTAGTGATTAGTCTCTGGAGTTTCTAGGGACTAATCACTAAGGACTAATTACTTTTACAACACATTCAACACCTGCTCCTTAATTTTTTCCAATTCGTCTTTCATCTGAACCACTAATTTTTGCATTTGCGCATGATTCGCTTTGGAACCCATAGTGTTGATTTCACGTCCCATTTCTTGGGTAATGAAGCCTAGTTTTCTTCCGTTGGCTTCTGTTCCGTTGATGGTTTCTAGGAAATAATCCAAGTGGTTGGTCAAACGCACTTTCTCTTCGGTAATGTCCAATTTCTCTAGGTAATAAATCAATTCCTGCTCAAAACGATTTTCATCTACATTTACTTTCAATTCAGAAATGGCAGTCTGTAAGCGGTCTTTTATCGCCTGAACGCGTTCTAGATCTAGTGCCAAAGCATCATTCATATATTGACGAATATTTCCGATACGCAATTGAAATTCATTTTCCAATGATTGCCCTTCGTCTTTTCTGAAATTCAGAATATTTTGTAACGCTTCTTCGATAACGGTCTGGATTTGTACCCAGTCATTTTCGTCAATTTCGTCTCGCTCTATTTTCATGGTGTCGGGCATGCGCACGGCCATTTTCATCAATTCGGTTTCATCGGCATCGGCATACACTTCTCTCAATTGTTTGATGTATGCTTTTACGATAGGCACATTGACTTTGGTAGAAGTCTGTTCTGCGGTACTTTCGATAAAAATAGAAAAATCCACTTTACCTCTTTCAAGTTTTAGAGCGATTTGGTTGCGTAAACCCAATTCCATTTCGCGATAAAGAGAAGGCATTCGTACATTTAAATCTAAACCTTTGCTGTTTAAAGATTTTACTTCTACTGTAATTTTTTTGGATGGTAATTGCAAAGTCGCTTTACCAAAACCAGTCATCGATTGTATCATATATTTTTCTAAAAGTGTTCAAAGATAAGGAAAAAGTTTTCAGTAGCTTTTATTCTATAGTGAGTGACAGTATTCTTCAATTTATTTGAAAAGTATAATTTATTTTTTTTTATCCGAGGAAAATTTACTAATCAGAATTCCAACTAGCACCACAGAATAAAACTGTCCAATAATACCCAACAGAGAAGTGAATAATTTTGTTTGTTGACTGTTTGGGGTAATATCTCCAAAGCCAATACTCGAAAAAGTGATGCAACAAAAATAAATCAAATCAGTGAAGGACGTATAAGGTGTGGAAGTATCTATTCCTTTAAAGGAATTGGGGTTTTGATAAAAATGGGTTTGCATGATAAAAACACTAATTTCAATCAGTAAAAAATAACCACAAGCAGCGGCAGAAATAACATCTTTATTAATATAGTTAGGACTTATCAAAAATTTTAAGACTTCCCAAAAAATAAAAATAAAAAAAACTACATAAATTACATTCGCTACAATTAAAAAAAATAAATTTTTATTGTTGAATGGGATTCCCAATGTAATCAATAGCACTAAAAACAAAAGTAAATTCCGGATTTGATTTTTCCTTTTTCCTTTTTGAATAAAAATTCCAATTGTTGCAAAACCAAGGACAACGATATTCAAGATCCAAACGAATTTGAGAGCTCCTGATAAATCTGAAAATAAGATGCCAATAAATAAATGTTGGATCAATCCGAACAGCAAAATCTCATATTTATTGAGGTAGAGAAAATCCTTGAGTTTATCCATATTCCCTAAATTTATGTAAATGTAATAAAAATAAATGGCTGTTTTAATGGCTTAAAATGATGTAGTAAAATTGTAATTAATGCTTCTTCATAGTAACCAAATAGACTCCGGAAAATATTAATAAAGCCGAACCAACTTTAGGCAAACTCAAAGTGTCTTTTCCTAAACTTATCGCAAAAACAGAAGCAAATAAGGGTTGTAGGTAAATAAAAACGGCTACAGTGGTTGGTTTCAATTCCTTCATCGAAAGCAAGTTCAACAAATAGGTCAGGAAAGTCGAAATCACGACCACAAAACTTATTTTCCAGTAAATAGCCGTTGGAAGAATACTCCAATCAGTAGCTGAAAATTCACTCCACCCAAAAGGTAAAACCATTATAAATCCAAACAAATAAATCCATTTCACAAATGTAAAAGCATTGTATTTGTTCATTAATTTCTTGACGATAATCAGGTAAAATCCATAGGAAATGGCGTTGACCAAAACCAGAAAATTACCCAGTCCGGATTGGGTGCTGTCGCCAATGGATTTTCCGTAAAGGATTAAGGAAGCTGTTCCAATCAAACCCAGAATAATTCCTAATACCATCCTTTTTTTCATTCGCTCTTTCATGATAATGGCCGAAAGAACCAGCACAATCATAGGAGTCGAAACCATAATTACCGCCGCCGAAATAGGTGAGGTCAGACTCAGACCTTTAAAAAAAGTCAGCATATTGAATGCTACGCCAAAAAAAGCAGCTGCTATTATTCTGGGAAAATCGTTGAGTGTAATTTTTTCTTTGGGCATGAAAAGCCAAACGAACCAAAACAAAAGCATGGATCCACCAGCGCGCAAAAGGATGAATCCATAAGCATTGATGTATTTTGGCATGACATCTTTGGCAATGGTAAAAGTAACACCGTAAATTATAGAAACAATGGTTGCGCCAATTAAGGCTAGATTTCTTTTTGACATTAACCCAACGCTTTCATTACTTGAAGAATATTTTGTTGCGTATTGCCAATGTATATTTTGTCATTAATGATAAAAACAGGACGGCTCAAGAAAGTATAATGTTCCAAAATGTATTTTTTATAATCTTCCTCGGTAAGGGATTTATTTTTTAAATCCATCGATTTATACAATTGTGCCTTTTTGCTGAACAGCGATTCGTAACTTCCGGAAAGGAGATACATTTCCTCCAATTCTTCAACAGTGATTGGATTTTGTTTGATGTCATGAAAAACCAAATCATGGTCTTTTGGAAGTGATTTTATTATTTTTCGACAAGTGTCACAAGAAGCGAGATAGTATATTTTGTTCATTATTTTTCTATTTTCTAAATGCAAAGGAAAACATTTGACATTTAAAATGTTTAATTTTATGCAAAAATTAAAAATATGAAAGATACATTTGAAGTTAACAGCACTAGCAGAAAAATGCTAAATGCTTATTTTGAAAATTACACATTAGAACAATTGAATAAAGTCCCAGAAGGATTCAGTAATAATTTAATTTGGAATATAGGTCACATTGTTGTGACACAGCAATTATTAGTTTATAAGTTATCAGGATTGCCGATGATGGTTTCGGAGGCAATGGTAGAAAAATATAGAAAAGGAACTAAGCCAGAACAAGATGTTACACAAGCAGAGGCAGATGAAATACAAGAATTGTTGTTTGATACTTTACATAAATTAGAAGCAGATTATAACAATGGGATTTTCGCCAATTATCAAGAATATCCAACATCTACTGGATATATTTTGAAAAGTGCTGTAGGAGCTATTGAATTCAATAACTTTCATGAAGGCTTGCATATCGGAATAATGATGAGCATTAGAAAGTTTGTATAATTTTGTTTATTAGTTTAATACAACAAAGAAGTTACTCTAGACATTAAGAGAAAGAATCTAAAAAAGATAAAATGAAATTCAATACCAAAGTGATTCATGGTGGACAACATCATGACCCTAGTACAGGAGCTGTAATGCCTCCAGTATATCAAACGTCAACCTTTGTGCAAACAAGTCCGGGAAAACCTTTAAATCCGGATTACGAATACAGTAGAGCTGCAAACCCAACACGAACTGCTTTGGAAATGGCATTGGCCAGTATTGAAAACGGAACTCGTGGATTGGCTTTTTCATCAGGACTGGCAGCTACGGATTGTCTTTTAAGATCGTTTAAGGCAGGTGATGAAATCATCGCGATGGATGATCTTTATGGCGGAACTTATCGCATGTTTACCCGTATTTATAAAGACAGCGGAATTGTGTTTCATTTTGTGGACATGAATGATTTGGATAAATTCAAGTCTTTGATTAATGAAAACACTAAATTAGTTTGGGTAGAAACACCAACCAATCCTTTGATGAAATTGGCAGACATTCAAGAAATTGCCAAAATAACTAAAGCTAATAATATCCTTTTTGCGGTTGATAATACTTTTGCGACACCTTATTTACAAAAACCATTGGATTTAGGAGCTGATGTTGTTATGCACTCGGCTACCAAATATTTGGGAGGTCACTCGGACGTAATCGCTGGAGCTTTAATTGTTAAAGACGAAGCGTTGGGTAATCAATTGCATTTTCAACAATTTGCTACTGGAGCAACACTTGGGCCAATGGATAGTTTCTTGGTGCTAAGAGGAATAAAAACCCTGCATTTGAGAGTACAAAGACATTGTGAAAATGGAACCAAAGTTGTTGAATTTTTGAGCAATCATCCAAAAATAAAAACCGTTTATTATCCTGGATTACCGAGCCATCCGTATCACGAAATTGCCAAAAAACAAATGAGCGGTTTTGGAGGAATGGTTTCTTTTACATTTGCATCTGGCAAAAAAGAAGAGGCGATAGATTTTCTTGAAAAGCTAAAAGTGTTTACGCTGGCAGAATCTCTGGGAGGTGTAGAATCATTAGCCAATCATCCGGCATTAATGACGCACGCATCTATTCCTGAAGACAAACGAAAAGAAGTTGGAATTACAGATGATTTGGTTCGTTTGAGTGTAGGTATTGAAGACGCAGAGGACTTAATAGCCGACTTACAGCAGGCATTGGCATAAAAAGAAAAATCCCAACTTTATAATAACTAAAAGTTGGGATTTTTTTTTGAATACTTTTTTTAATGTTCTAAATAAAGAATATAACCTAAGCCAACAAAAGTAAGCCAATCATTTTGCTTGTTTTCGGTAAACAAATCTTTGTTAGGATTAAGTCCATCAACCCAATCCGAGCTAAAATATTGCGCTCTCATGTCAAAAATAAGATCAGACATAGATGTTAATTTGTAACGAGTTCCAATATTGATGGTTGCAGAAAATACAGCTTTACTTTCATTAGAATATCCATGAGGACGGCCGTCTGATGGGACTAAATATTTTACTGGAGTAACGCTAGGATCGCCCATGTCTCCCAAAGTAGAAGTAGCAGTAGCGGTATAGTAGCTGATTTGTGGCCCCAAACTGATGTAGGGTCCAAAACTGCCTATCGTATTTTCAAAATCGTGGATATGTTTAAAATTATACTCAAGTTGCATTCCTAGGTTGATTAATTGAGTAGAACCTCTCATTGCTGCGAGACGTTGAGATCCTGGGGTATTTCGTTCAACCCATTCACCATAGTGCTTCAAACTGGCTTTGTTGTACGAAAGTTCAGATCGTACTTTAAAATGCTCTTTGAAATAGTCATTCACGTTGTCAGTATACGAGAAGTTCATATAGTCAACAACGGCAATTCCAAATCCTTGATTTTCTAAATTGTTTTTGGTGTTATCTCGTTGTCCATAGTCGGATCGTAATTCAATTCGACCAGCTATAACTCCAATTTCATGTGCCACACCAAATTGGGAATAGGAATTTTGAGACAGACCTATTACTAGAAATAATACAAATATTTTAATTTTAATCATGGGGATGTGGTATATTCTAAACGGAGCAAAGATATAAAAACTACCAGAACAGATATTAATAATGTCAAAATAAAAAATAAGTGGATATTATTCTATTTTTTACGAAAACTATATCGATTTCGTAAAAACGATATGTCATGTATTGACTTTTTTATAAATGATTAATAAAAAGATAATTTTATTATAATATGGTATAAAAAAAGTTAAAATATTTGAAGAAGATGTATCTTTGCAAAACTAACGGAAACGTTTTTGAAACGTTTATAATTTTATGATCATGTCACAAAGTATTACAGATTTTATCGAATTGGTTGCCAAAAAAAATCCGAACGAGCCGGAATTTATGCAAGCTGTAACAGAAGTTGCTGAGACAGTAATCCCTTTCATCGAACAAAACAAAAAATACCAAAATAAAATGATTTTGGAAAGAATGGTCGAGTCTGATCGTATCATTATGTTCCGAGTAGTTTGGGTAGATGACAAAGGTGATACACAGGTAAATAGAGGATATCGTATTCAAATGAATTCGGCTATCGGACCATATAAAGGAGGAATTCGTTTCCATCCTTCAGTAAATTTAAGTATTTTGAAGTTCTTGGCTTTTGAACAAACTTTCAAAAACAGTTTGACTACATTGCCAATGGGTGGTGGAAAAGGTGGAGCCGATTTTGATCCAAAAGGAAAATCAGACAACGAAGTAATGCGTTTTTGTCAAGCCTTCATGACTGAATTATCGAAACATATTGGTGCTGATACAGATGTACCTGCTGGAGATATTGGTGTTGGTGGAAGAGAAGTTGGATACATGTTTGGTCAATACAAAAGATTAGTAAACGAATTTACAGGAGTTTTAACAGGTAAAGGAATTTCTTTCGGAGGTTCATTAATCCGTCCGGAAGCAACTGGATATGGAGATGTATATTTTGCACAAAGTATGTTGGCTACCAAAGGAGAAAGCTTCACTGGAAAAACTGTAGTAATCTCTGGATCTGGAAACGTAGCGCAATATGCTGCCGAAAAAGTAATTCAATTAGGAGGTAAAGTAGTGACTATGTCTGATTCTGCGGGTTATATCTACGATGCAGAAGGAATTACAGCTGAGAAATTAGCTCATGTAATGGAAATCAAAAATGAGTTGAGAGGAAGAATCAGCGATTATGTTGCAAAATATCCAAATGCAAAATACGTGGCTGGTAAACGTCCATGGGAAGTAAAATGTGATGTAGCTTTGCCTTGTGCAACTCAAAACGAATTGAACGAAGACGAAGCCAAATTACTTGTTGCCAACGGATGTATCTGTGTTGCCGAAGGAGCAAACATGCCTTCTACACCAGAAGCTGTTCACGTTTTCCAAAAAGCTAAAATTTTGTTCGCTCCAGGAAAAGCATCAAATGCTGGAGGAGTAGCGACTTCAGGACTTGAAATGTCACAAAACTCATTGCGTTTAAGCTGGACTTCAGAAGAAGTGGACGAAAGATTAAAAATGATTATGAAAGACATTCACGCTTCATGTGTGAAATATGGTAGCGATGCATCTGGTTATGTTGACTACGTAAGAGGAGCTAACATTGCAGGATTTGTAAAAGTTGCCGATGCTATGCTTGCTCAAGGAGTGGTATAACATTCTTTTAATACTATTAAAAATGCCTTTTTTCTGTAAAGATTAAAGGCATTTTTTTGTGCCTATAGAACGGAATTCAAAAAATCTAAAATGTTTCGCCAGTTTGCTATCGCTCAATATCATTAAGCTAAGGATTTCTCGCTAGTTTTTTCTAAATATAACTCTCGCAAAGGCGCGAAGACGCAAAGGAATCGACTCTAAACTTTGCGACTTAGCGCCTTTGCGAAAACAAACAAATCCTAACTTAGTGACATTGCGCTATCGCTCTTGTCTGTAATCTAAATTCTAAAATTACTTGGGCGAAACCCCATTATAGTAAGTGGGCTACTTTAGATGCCGTTTATTTGCCCACTTTCTATAATGCGGTCGGGCTATCCACGCTACTTCGGTAGCTAGTTCCTATCCCTTTCGCAAACACAATAACTTCAAGGAAAACGAGAGATTTATGTTCTTTCAAGACCTAAAGCAAAATCTCATATTCAAAAAAACTCTTGGGGAATTGTATTTATTATTCAATATATTTGGGAATAATACAAAAAGGATATTGATTGGTTTGTGTTCATCCAGTTTTGGTTGGACTTAATTAAACCCAAACTTCTTGTAATATTATAAAGTTACTACAATTATATAAAAAGAATAAATCACAATGACAGACTATCACTTTAGAAAAGCTACAATTTCTGAAATCCCTCAAATATGGGATATTCTACAATTGGCTATAATAAGGAGAAAAGAAGAAGGAAGTGACCAATGGCAAGATGGCTATCCAAACCCAGATGTCGTGCAAAAAGACATTGAAAAAGAGGCAGGATTTGTTTTGACCGATGGAGAAACAATAGTTGGGTATTGTGCAATATTGATCAATGACGAACCTGAATATGCAAAAATTGAAGGGAAGTGGTTAACCAATGATGATTTTGTCGTTTTCCACCGTGTGGCCATTTCCGAAAAGTATTTGGGAAAAGGGTGTGCTCAAAAAATGATTGGCTGTATAGAAGATTTTGCAATTCAGAACAACATATACAGTGTAAAAGCAGACACGAATTTTGATAATATTGCAATGATGAAAGTTTTTGAAAAATTGGGCTACACTTTCTGTGGTCATGTGTATTTCAGAGGAGGACAAAGAAAAGCATATGAGAAAGTGCTACAAAAATCAGCTTAATTCTAAAAAAAAACATCATTTTGTCTAATAAATTTTTAAACAGATAAGTCATATAAGTTTTTAATACGATCAAGTAAAAGCAATAGCTTATTTAAGCAAAGTTTCATAGCCTTTTAAAGAACGCTTTTAACATATATTCCCTTTTATCACAAATTTGACAGACTACTTTCATTTATAACTTACATGACTTATATGTTTAAAATTAAAAGCTGTTATATTTGTGAATCAATACCGATTCAATGCAAAAAAGGCTTTTATATCTATTTTTTTTATTTGTGCTACAAATCACTTTTGCCCAAACCAATTTGTCTTGGCAAGGCTATTTCTCGTACACCCAAATCAAAGCTGTTTCCGAATCACCAACGACTATTTATGCCGCTTCCGAAAATGCTCTGTTTTCAAAAAACAGCAATACAAACATTATAAAAACCACTACCACAATTGATGGACTTTCGGGCGAAACCATTACGGCACTTTATTACAGTCCAACTTTCAATAAAACTATTGTTGGCTATCAAAACGGCTTATTAATCGTTATTAATGAAGCCGATGGATCAATGCTCAAAGTGGTCGATATTATTAATAAAAATTTGCCAAGTAGCATTAAACGAATTAATAATTTCATGGAATTTGGCGGAATTGCATATGTCTCAACCGACTTTGGGATTGTTCAATTCAATCTGGCCACTTCCAAGTTTGGTGATACTTATTTTATAGGCGATAATGGTGCCGAAATCAGAGTGTCTCAAACCGCAATTTTTAACGGATTTATTTATGCATCCACTTCAAGCGGAATTAGAAAAGGAGATACTGCCAATCCCAATTTAATCGATTTCAAACAATGGCAAGTGATTAACGCTGGTGATTGGTCAGGAATAACGACATTTGGCACCGAATTATATGCAGTAAATACAGCAGGCTACGTTCACAAATACGATTCAGGTTCCAATACATTTAATGGGTTTTTGCCATTATCGGAACCAACCAAAAATTTTCGTTCCACCACAGATTATTTCATTATAACGACAGCCAATACCGTTTTTATTTACAATAAACAGCTGGTATTGCAACGTCAAATAAACAGGAATGAAGTTCTAGAGATAAATTCAACTTTTAGCTGTGCTACCGTGATAAGTGCTGTAGTTTATATTGGTACAACCGAAAACGGATTGATTAGTACTTCACTTTCGCCTAGTTCAACTTATGAAAACATTACACCCATAGGGCCTTCCCGAAACAATATCTTTTCCATGCAAGTTACTCCAACGCAGCTTTGGGCTGTCTATGGGGATTATGATACTTTTTACAATCCGTATCCGTTGGATGATTTTGGCATAAGTAAATTCACGACATCGGGATGGTTGAATATTTCTTATGATAAAGTTTTTGGTGCCAAATCGATGTCCCGAATTGCAGTTAATCCAACCAATGAAAATGAAGTTTATGCCAGTTCTTTTTTTTCAGGCTTGTTAAAAATTGAAGAGGATATTCCAACTATTTTGTACGATCAAACCAATAGCGGTTTGGAATCACTAAAGATTAATCCGCCAGATCCCAACTATATTGATGTAAGAATCAACGGAACTGCATTTGATAAATCAGGCAATTTTTGGGTAACCAATTGTAGGGTTGCAAATGGCTTAAAAGTGTTAAGTTCCAGTGGACAATGGAAAAGTTATGCTATGGATAAAATTCTGTCAGATTATAACAGTAATGATTTTGCTACTATGGTTATCGATAAGTATGGAACCAAGTGGATCGCAACGAATAAAAACGGGGTTATAGGATTTAACGAAAGTAGTAATACATTCAAAAAAATCACTTTTGGCGCAGATCAGGGGAATTTACCTATTCAAGATGTTAGAACAGTTGCTGTAGATACCAAGAATCAACTTTGGATAGGAACAACTAAAGGATTGAGGGTTTTGTCAAATGTTAACAATTTTCAAACGGAGAGCCAATTGACCACAGAAAGTATTATTATTTTGGAGGATAATTTAGCACAGGAATTACTTTATGAGCAATTTATAAGTGATATTGAAGTAGACGGTGCCAACAATAAATGGATTGGTACTGCTGATGCCGGTGTATTTATGGTGTCGCCAAATGGTCAGGAAACCAAGTATCATTTTACAACAGATAATTCGCCATTACCGAGTAATGTGATAAACGACATCAGTATCAACAGCAGTAGCGGGGAGGTTTTTATCGCGACATCCAAAGGATTGATTTCTTTCAAAGGAATTGCGACGTCGGCAAGTAAAAACTTAGGTAATGTATATGTATATCCAAACCCTGTTCGCCCAGAATATCAAGGGACGGTGAAAATTAACGGACTGCTCAACAAAGCAAATGTGAAGATTACTGACGTTGCCGGTAATCTGGTTTACGAAGCCATATCCGAAGGTGGAACTCTAGAATGGGACACGACCGCTTTCGGGAAATACAGAGTGGCATCGGGTGTGTATATGATTTTTGTATCGGCTCAAGACGGAGGTGAAACCAAAGTCAAAAAAGTAATGATAATTAGATAGTCGAAAGTCTAAAAATATTAAATTCTAAGAAGTCCAACAATCTAACAATCCAATTTTGCTAGTCAAAACCAAAGCCATCGTAATTTCAACATTAAAATTTCAAGAGAAAAGCTTGATTGTGAAATGTTTTACGCTATCCAGCGGATTGAAGTCGTACTTTGTTCGGGATGCTTTTTCGTCTCGGAAAGCGAGTCAAAAAATGGCTTATTTTCAACCTTTGACGATAATAGAAATTGAAGCTGTCCATAAAAATAAAGGGACCTTGGAAAATTTTAAAGAAGTAAAAATTTCGTCTCCTTTTCATTCGATACATTCAGATATTTTCAAAAGTACAATGGTGTTGTTTCTTTCCGAAATTCTGCATCATTCAATACACGAAGAAGAAAAAAACGAATCGTTGTTTACCTTTTTAGAAACGGCTTTGCATTGGCTGGACCAACACGATGAAATTTCCAATTTCCACTTGATTTTAATGTTGGAAACCACAAAATACCTCGGGTTTTATCCAGATACTTCGGATATAGACATGCCTTTTTTCGAAATGATTGAAGGTGTTTTTACTCCCTTTCACGCTATTAGTTCCCTTACAGAACACGAAACACAGTTGTTTAAAAAATTAATTCAATTGAAATTTGATAACGACCAAAAAACGTTTCATGTCATTGAAAGACAATTGCTTTTGAAAATTCTAATTGATTATTACAGCTTTCATCTCGACGGATTCAAAAGACCAAAATCTTTGGATGTTTTGAAAGAGGTTTTTTCTTAAAAATTTATGAGTGACCCATATTAAAAACTTCGGGTCAAGCTTTCTTTTATATCCTTTATTTCTTCTCCACTCCATGAAAGAATGCGACTACAATTCCTCATGCGCAAAAACTCATATACTCATAACTCATAATTCATAACTATTTATTACTTTCGCACCACGATTAAGAAAAGGATAAAATGAGTACAAAATTTACTGAATACAAAGGACTTGACTTGCCTACAGTGGCATCAGAAGTGCTGGATTTTTGGAAGGAAAAAAACATTTTTGAGAAAAGTGTAACCACTCGCGAAGGAAATGAGCCTTTCGTATTTTTTGAAGGACCACCTTCGGCTAATGGATTGCCTGGAATTCACCACGTAATGGCGCGTGCGATTAAAGATATTTTTTGCAGATATAAAACCCAAAAAGGATTTCAAGTAAAGCGTAAAGCTGGTTGGGATACCCACGGATTACCTGTGGAATTGGGTACAGAAAAAGAACTTGGAATCACCAAAGAAGATATTGGAAAAAAAATAACCGTAGAGGAGTATAACGAAGCGTGCAAGAAAACTGTAATGCGTTATACCGATGTGTGGAATGATCTAACCGAAAAAATGGGATATTGGGTTGATATGGAAGATCCATACGTGACTTATAAATCCAAATACATGGAATCGGTTTGGTGGTTGTTGAAGCAAATCTACAATAAGGATTTGATGTACAAGGGGTACACCATTCAGCCATATTCTCCAAAAGCGGGAACAGGTTTGAGTTCGCATGAAGTGAATCAACCGGGAAGTTATAGAGACGTTACTGATACAACTGTTGTCGCACAATTTAAAGTGCTTGAAGATCAAAAAGAATTGGTTTTCAATACTTTTTATAATTACATCAGTTCCAATAATTTAAAACATTATAAGTTTGAGAGATTAGACTTGGATGAAATCCATTTCTTGGCTTGGACGACGACACCTTGGACTTTGCCAAGTAATACTGCATTGACAGTTGGACCAAGAATTGAATATGTTTTGGTAAAAACTTTCAACCAATATACTTTCCGTCCATCCAATGTGATTTTGGCAAAAAACTTGGTTGGGAAACAATTTGGCAAAGGATTTTTTGAAAGTACCGATCCGTCTGATTTTGAAAATTTCAAAGAAGGAGACAAAAAAATACCATTTCACATACTTGCTGAATGTAAAGGTGCCGATTTAGTTGGTATTCGTTACGAACAATTGATGCAATATGCACTACCATACCAAAATCCGGAAAACGCTTTTAGAGTAATTTCAGGTGATTTTGTAACTACGGAAGACGGTACAGGAATTGTGCACACTGCCCCAACTTTTGGTGCTGATGATGCTAAAGTAGCTAAAGAAGCTACGCCTGAAGTTCCGCCAATGTTGGTGTTGGATGAAAATGAAAATCCAGTTCCTTTGGTAGATTTACAAGGAAAATTTACCTCTCACATGGGGGAATTTGGTGGTAAATATGTTAAAAACGAATATTATACAGCTGCAGACGGAGTTGCTCCAGAGCGTTCTATCGATGTAGAGATTGCCATTCGATTAAAAGAAGAAAATAAAGCTTTCAAAGTAGAGAAATACGTGCACAGTTATCCACATTGCTGGAGAACGGACACACCAATTTTATACTACCCATTGGATTCTTGGTTTATAAAAATTACTGAGGTTAGAGACCGTATGTTTGACTTGAATGAAACCATCAACTGGAAGCCAAAAGCTACAGGTGAAGGACGTTTTGGAAATTGGTTGAAAAATGCCAACGACTGGAATCTATCACGCTCTCGTTTTTGGGGGATTCCGTTACCTATTTGGAGAAGTGAAGATGGAACCGAAGAAATGTTAATAGGGTCTGTTGAGGAGTTATACAATGAAATTGAAAAAGCAGTTCAAGCAGGCGTTCAAAGTGAAAATCCATTTAAAGGATTTGAGATTGGAAACATGTCTGAAGAGAATTATGATTTGATTGATTTGCATAAAAATGTAGTCGATCAAATTACGTTAGTTTCTGCTTCAGGGAAAGCGATGAAGCGTGAGGCCGATTTGATAGACGTTTGGTTTGATTCAGGAGCGATGCCTTATGCCCAATGGCATTATCCTTTTGAAAACAAAGATAAAATAGACGAAAACAAAGATTATCCTGCCAATTTTATTGCTGAAGGAGTGGATCAAACCCGTGGTTGGTTCTATACTTTACACGCTATTGGAACTTTGGTTTTTGATAAAATAGCCTACAAAAATGTAGTCTCAAACGGATTAGTTCTAGACAAAAATGGGCAAAAGATGTCCAAACGTTTGGGTAACGCTGCCGATCCTTTTGAAACTTTAAAAGAATACGGTCCGGATGCTACGCGTTGGTATATGATTTCCAATGCGAATCCTTGGGATAACTTAAAATTCGATTTAGAAGGAATTGCTGAGGTGCGACGCAAGTTCTTTGGAACATTATACAATACGTATTCATTCTTTAGTTTATATGCGAATATCGATGGTTTTAAATATGCTGAAGCTGAAATTCCGATAAACGAAAGACCTGAAATCGACCAATGGATTATTTCAGAATTGAATACTTTAATTGCTGAGGTTGATGGATATTATGACGATTATGAGCCTACAAAAGCGGCTCGTGCGATATCCGAATTTGTACAGGAAAATTTAAGTAACTGGTACGTTCGTCTATGTCGTCGTCGTTTCTGGAAAGGAGAATATGCACAAGATAAAATCGCTGCTTATCAAACACTTTATACCTGTTTGTTGACTATCAGTAAATTAAGTGCGCCTATTGCTCCTTTCTTTATGGATGCACTTTACAGAGACTTAACGAAAGCAACACAAACAGAAAAATTTGAGTCTGTACATTTGGCTCAATTCCCTGTTTCAGTTGAAAAGTATGTTAATAAAATGTTAGAGAGCAAAATGCAGAAAGCGCAGACCATCTCTTCTCTTGTTTTATCACTAAGAAAAAAGGAGATGATAAAGGTGCGTCAGCCGTTACAAAAGGTAATGATTCCGGTACTTGACGAGAATCAAAGACTCGAAATTGAAGCGGTTTCAGACCTGATAAAAGCTGAGGTAAATGTGAAAGAAATCGTACTTTTGGATGATGCTTCGGGTATTTTGATTAAACAAATTAAACCGAATTTCAAAGCTTTAGGACCTCGCTTCGGAAAAGATATGGGATTGATTTCCAAAGAGATACAAAATCTATCTGCAGAACAAATCTCACAATTTGACAAGGAAGGCACGCTATCGGTTGTAATTGCTGGAAATAGTGTAATTTTATCACTGGAAGATGTAGAAATATCGTCACAAGATATTGAAGGATGGCTGGTTGCCAATTCAAACGGAATAACAGTAGCGCTGGATATTACAATATCACCCGAGTTGAAACAAGAAGGAATTGCAAGAGAATTGGTGAACAGAATTCAAAATATCCGAAAAGATACTGGATTTGAAGTGACTGATAAAATTAAAGTTCATTTGCAAAATAATGATACTTTGGAAACAGCAGTTAAGGCCAATGAGGACTATATAAAATCGGAAACACTGACAGAAGTGCTTGTTTTTGAGGAAATTATAGAGAATGGCACGGAAATTGACTTTGATGGAATAACAACAAAAATAACAATTACAAAAAATTAGTATTATGGTAGATGAAGTTGCAAGATACTCTGACGCTGATTTAGCAGAGTTTAAGGAAATCATTCAGATTAAAATCGTAAAGGCTCAAGCCGATTTAGATTTGATTAAAAGCGCCTACATGAATGACCTTAACAACGGTACAGATGATACATCTCCCACGTTTAAAGCATTTGAAGAAGGCAGCGAAATCATGTCTAAAGAAGCGAACTCACAACTTGCAATTCGTCAAGAAAAGTTTATACGAGATTTAAAGAATGCATTATTCCGTGTAGAAAACAAAACATATGGTGTTTGTAGAATCACAGGAAAATTAATCGGAAAAGAAAGACTAAAAATTGTTCCTCATGCCACTATGAGCATCGAGGCAAAAAATTTACAAAGATAAAAAGTCTTATCATTCAATAATTAACGCTCCTTTGGGAGCGTTTTTTTTGGTTAATTTACTATTTTTACGCCTTTAAAAATTCAAAAATGTCATTAGTCAAAGCTTATTTTCTCATTACACTTATATTATTGGTCGATCAGGTTTCTAAAATCTATGTAAAAACAAATTTTATTTTAGGTGAAGAAGTTCATGTGTTCAATTGGTTTCAAATTCATTTTATTGAAAATGAAGGAATGGCTTGGGGAACTAAAATTCCTGGAGAGTACGGAAAATTAATCCTGACAGTTTTTAGGCTATTTGCTGTAACTGGAATTGGTTATTGGCTATGGGATTCTGTAGAAAGGAAACAAAGCTCTAATTATTTGATAGTAGCCATCTCTTTGATTTTGGCAGGTGCTGTTGGAAATATTATCGACTCGGTTTTTTACGGCGTTATTTTTGACGATAGTCACCAACAATTGGCTACAATATTTACAGACAACCCCTATGGAACTTGGCTAAACGGGCAAGTGGTGGATATGTTTTATTTCCCTTTTATAAAAGATTATCCAATGCCAGAATGGGTTCCTTATTTCGGTGGACGTAATTTTACTTTTTTTAATGCTATTTTCAATGTTGCGGATGTGGCCATTTCAACAGGAGTTGGAATTTTGATTGTATTCAACAAAAAAGCATTTCATAAAGATTAATATTTTTTTTGATAAACGAAAAGAGGCTGACCTTACGGGCAGCCTCTTTTCGTTTATTTATTATGACCTGGAGCATGGTTTTTGGCACTTTTTTGGCCTGACATTTTTTTGGCTTGTCCAGGGGGAACCTGTTTTGTTTTGGCATGACTATGATTTGGTCCAACCATAACACTGCAGTTTGTCAATGTAAAGGCAAATAATAGAATCAGAATTTGGGCAACGAATCTTGGGGTTTTAAACATTTTTATAATTTAATTGTAGGTTTTTATAAAAGCAAAAATACTACATCTAAACTAGAATTCATAAACTTCATTTGGACAAACGCAATAATCCAACAACACATCACTCTCAAAAACATCCTCAATCATCTCTTCGGGTTCAAAGAAGGACAGGCCAATTTTAATAGTTTCGGGTTTGCATTGCGATAGGAATTTATCATAAAATCCTTTGCCATAGCCCACGCGGTTTCCTTTTTGGTCATAAGCCAAAAGAGGAACAAAAACCACGTCGATTTTTTTGGCGGGAACTTCAAGGCCATCAACAGGTTCGGGGATATTGTATTCGTTTTTTTGTATTCGGGTATTGTCGGTCAAAAGAAAATGGGTCATTTCTCTAGTTGCAAAATCGCTTTTCGAAATCACAATTTCTTTATCTTTTCCAGACAGGAGGTGCAGTATGAATTCGGTATTGACTTCCTTTTGCTCTTCAATTGGCAGAAAAACATGGAAATAGGTTTTGTTCCAAATAGGAAGTTTTAGAATTTCATTGGCAATAGCCAGACTTAGAGTCTCAATTTCAGTAGTAGTAATATTTTGTCTTAATACTTTATACTTCTGTCTTAATTCCTTTTTCAACATAAAGTGATTCTTTTAGATCGGTTATAAAAGTACTCAAATGATCTACTTCTACATGATCCATAATCACAATTTTATACCATGAATTATCACCATTGTGTTTTTGGGGTACCAAATCAAATTTTTTAACCAATGTTTCTTTAATATATTGAGCTTGAATGGTAACAATATTCATAAACGGTTCCCTAAAATAGGCTACTTTCAATTCGTCCAGTTGGTCGCATAGCCACTGAGTTCTCATTTGTAAAACACGCACTTTTTCGCACCAACCAAAAGGCCCATAAGTGAATAAAATCATCCAAACGGCCACGGCATTGGAACCGGATCGGCTACCGCAAAGGGTTAGATCCATTCCTTCTATATATTCGGCTTCTGTGGTCAAAACGTTTTCGATTAATCCTTTTCTACAAAGAAAAATTCCCGTGCCATAAGGAGCTTGCAGCATTTTATGGGCATCTATGGTTATGGAACTGATTTTTGGATTCTCAAAATTCAGTTCAGATTCTTTATTGCTAAGCGGATAGATAAAACCACCGTAAGCACCATCAATATGTATTTTATAAATCAAATGATGCTTTTCTAAAACCTGTATATAGTCATTAGGGTTGTCAATAGCCCCAAACATGGTTGTTCCCATATTGGAGATTACAATAAAATATTTTTTACCTTTTTCCTTGGCTTTAATAATGATGTTTTCCAATTGGAAAGTGTCTATTTCGCGGGTATGAAAGTCAACAGGTGTTTTCAGCCAATCGAGCATTAGGATATTGGCGGCTTTTGGGATAGAATAATGGGTGTCTTCAGAAGCTAAAATGGCGATTTCATAAGGATTGGCACCCAGTTTATAACTGAAATAATTACGATACATCCAAATGGCTTGAATGTTGGCCTCAGTTCCTCCTGGAGAAATATATCCGTCGTATGATTTGGGTTGTGCTTTGAAAATGTCGACTGCCAGTACATCCAGAACTTCACGTTCCATTTCTTGAGTACCTTTAAATGCTTTCTCGGAAGTGCCCAAAGTATGGCAGCCAATATGGTTGGGATTGGCAACATAAGTTTTCAAAGTGGGAGCATCTGCCAAGAAGGAGGCATCCTCATAATACACTTTGCTGTCCAGTTTTGATGCAGGATAGCCTAAAGAAGAGTCAAGAGTAAAATTGACATTTTCCTCCAAAGCCTTTTCAATGCGGGCCTGTCTTTCTTTTTGGGATAACTTTTTCCAGTACAACATAATCTCATTATTTTTATTCAAAAATAAGAGTATCGACTAGGAAAAAATATGATAATTGTTAGGTTTTACTCGTTGTCTTCTTCTGCCGTATTCGAAAGATGATAAATGGCATCTCCTTGATACACAATGGGAGAGTGATTGGCGTTGAGGACATAACCGTCATTTGGAGCTTTTATTTTTCGTTCAAATTTTCCAAAAGGATCTGTTATCATTCCTAATGTTGTTCCTTTTTTTACAAACTGTCCAACTAGATTATTGTCAATTAATAAGCCGGAGCATTTGGCACGTAACCAACCCGATTTTTCAATATAAATTGTAGGTTTCTTTTGTGTAGGAGCATAATGCTTTGGGTCTAGCATATCCAAATATTTCAAAAGGCGTTTGACCCCATTGATACCTTCCTGAGCGACTTCGTGATTAATATCCAAGGATTTTCCGCCTTCAAACAGCAGCATTTTTACATTTAATTTTTCACTGGTGCTTCTAAAAGAGCCTGCTATATTTTTTGAGTATAAAGTAAAAGGGGCATTAAAAACATTGGCTAGCAGTTTTGTATCTGGGTTATTTGGCGTAAGTCTGATTTGTGGAGCATTAAATCTGCTGGCCCCACCCGCATGGAAATCGACTGCATAATCAACAAGAGGGATGATATCTGTGGTGATATGATAGGCAAATCGGCTGGCCAACGATCCTTTTCTGCTTCCCGGAAATACCCGATTCAAATCTCTCCCATCTGGAAAATCTCGGGATCTATTTATAAATCCATAAATATTTATAATGGGAATACAAATGATAGTGCCTTTTTTGGGTTTGTTTATTTTTTTGCTGATGAGTTGTCTTACGATTTCAATGCCGTTAAATTCATCTCCATGAATTCCTCCAGAAAAGAGCACAACTGGGCCTTCAATTTTGGAACGTCTTACAATAATTGGAATTGTCAGTTTGGTGGTGGTATGCAATCGGGCAATTTCCAGTTGGATTGTTTTACTTTCTCCAGGCAAAACACTTTCGCCAAAAATCACTAATGGTTTTGAGTCTTTCATGCTTTAAAATAAAAACCTAAATATAGAAATTATTTATTTGGTAACGATAAAATCGTATTGGTTTGCATAAATGTTATTTGTAAATTTGAAAAAATGAACAATTAGGATTTATTTGTTGCAATCGACTAATTTTCAGTAGATTTTTTTAAAATGACCAAGCCAAATTTAGCCCTGCAAATACAAACCCTGCCCGATGATCCTGGTGTGTACCAATATTACGACAAGGAAGGGAAAATTTTATATGTTGGTAAAGCCAAGAATCTTAAAAAAAGAGTCTCATCTTATTTCAATAAAATTCACGATACTGCTAAAACGAATGTGCTGGTTAAGAAAATTGTAACCATTAAACACATTGTTGTTCCCACCGAAACAGATGCCCTTTTGCTGGAAAACAATCTGATAAAAACGCTTCAGCCCAGATATAATGTATTATTGCGTGACGATAAAAGCTATCCTTGGCTTTGTATTAAGAAAGAACCTTTTTCCCGCATTTTTGCAACACGCAGAATGGTCAAAGACGGATCTGAATATTTTGGACCGTATACTAATTTCAAGACGGTTCATACGATTTTGGATTTAATAAAAGAGCTGTATCCGTTGCGAACCTGTAACTACGATTTGAATCAAACCAATATCGAAAGTGGTAAATTCAAAGTATGTTTGGAATATCATATTGGTAATTGCAAAGGGCCATGCGAAGGATTTGAAACCTTAGAACATTACCAAAAACAAGTAGATGCCATCCGGGAAATCCTGAAAGGGAATTTCAAAGAAAGCATGAAAGATTTTAAGCGACTGATGACTAGTTTGGCACAAGATATGCATTTTGAAGAAGCTCAAAAAATAAAAGAAAAGATTGAAATTCTTGAAAATTACCAATCGCGTTCTACGATTGTAAACCCAAAGATTACCAACATCGATGTTTTCTCAATTGTTTCTGATGAAAGTGCGGCTTATATTAATTTTCTACAAATTTCTCACGGATCGATTATCCGTTCGCACACCATGGAAATCAAAAAGAAGCTTGAAGAAACCGATGAAGAACTACTGGAATTGGCCATAATAGAATTGCGTGAGCGGTTTCAGTTACTGTCCAAGGAAGTGATTGTCCCTTTTGAAGTGGATTTGGGACCAACGATAAAAATTACGGTGCCACAATTGGGAGACAAAAAACAGATATTGGATTTGTCAATTCGCAATGCCAAGTTTTACAGAATAGAACAACTCAAACAACTGCAAATAGTGGATCCGGATCGTCATACCAACAGAATTATGGCTCAGATGAAAAGTGATTTGCGATTGCCGGTAGAACCAAGACATATAGAGTGTTTTGATAATTCGAACATACAAGGAACAAATCCTGTTGCCGCTTGCGTGGTGTTCAAGGATGGAAAAGCCAGTAAAAAAGATTACCGCCATTTTAATGTTAAAACAGTTGTTGGTCCTGACGATTTTGCTTCGATGGAAGAAATAGTGTATCGCCGTTACAGACGATTATTGGATGAGAACGAACCCTTGCCCAATTTAATTATCATTGACGGAGGAAAAGGGCAATTGTCATCGGCTTTAAAAAGTATTGATGCTTTGGGATTACGAGGTAAAATTGCCATTATAGGAATTGCCAAAAGGCTGGAGGAATTGTTTTATCCGGGGGACTCAATCCCTTTATATTTGGATAAAAAGTCAGAAACGTTGAAGGTTATTCAGCAGTTGCGAAATGAGGCACACCGTTTTGGAATTACTTTTCACCGTGATAAAAGAAGTAAAGCAGCACTGAATTCTTCTATAGAAAGTATTCCGGGAATTGGTGAAAAAACGATGCTAACATTAATTCAACATTTCAAAAGTGTTAAAAGATTGAAGCTGGCAACCGAAAAAGAAATTTCTGACGTTATAGGTATGTCAAAAGCCAAAAAAATTACCGACTTTTACAAAACAAACTAATTTGCCCTTATGAATAGAATACTGATTTTTATTCTTTTGTTTTTTACCTGTTTGAATTCATTTTCACAAGATACACTCAAAAAACCTAAAATTGGTTTGGTGTTGAGCGGAGGTGGAGCCAAAGGGTTTGCTCATATTGGTGTTCTAAATGTATTAGAAGACGCTGGAATAAAGATAGATTATATCGGTGGAACCAGTATGGGAGCCGTTATAGGTGGGCTTTATGCGATGGGGTACAATGCCAAACAAATCGACTCTATTATCGATGTGACAAACTTTAGTAATGTTTTGAACGATTATATTCCCCGATCTTCCAAGAATTTTTATGAAAAGAGAAACGATGAATTGTATGCCTTGACACTTCCGTTTAATAAGTTTAGTATTGGTGCACCCGAAGCATTGTCTAAAGGGATGTACAACTTCAATTTATTAAGCCGATTGACTTTGCCCGTAAGACATGTTCGCAATTTTAATGAACTGTCGATTCCTTTTTTGTGTGTAGGAACTAATATTGCACTTGGAGAACAAGTGGTTTTTGATAAAGGTATTTTGGCTCAGGCAATTACCGGAAGCTCTTCATTGCCTTCCATATTTTCACCAGTTGTAATCGATAATAACCTCATTGTTGATGGAGGAGTAATCAATAATTATCCTATTGAAGAAGTTCGAAAAATGGGAGCCGATATTATAATCGGAGTTGATGTGCAATCTGGCTTGCTCAATAAAGAAGAATTAAGAAGTGCATCAAGAATTTTCTTTCAGATTACCAATTTGCAAATGATCGAAAGAATGAAAGTAAATGCCAATCTTACGGAAGTTTATATCAAACCTGACGTAAAAGATTACGGAGTAGTAACCTTTGATAAAGCTGCTGAAATTATAAAAAAAGGAGAAGACGCTACTTTTGCAATTTATGAAAAAATTGAACTTTTAGTAGATAAAGCAAATCCATACCACAAGCCCAAATTAAAAGTGGAAACGGATAGTTTGACCATAGTGGATATCAAAACAAATGAACTGCAAAATTATTCAAGAGATTATATAATAGGTAAATTAAACTTTAAACCAGGATCCAAAATAAGTTTTAGAAACTTGGAAACCGGAATTAATAACCTTAATGCCACTCAAAATTTCAGAGCCGTTAGTTATTATTTTGAGAAAAATGGAGAGTATGACGATTTGATTCTCACGTTAACCGAAAGTCCTGTAAAAACAAATTTGAAATTTGGATTGCATTATGACGGCTTGTACAAAAGCGCGATTCTGGCCAATGTGACCAATAAAAAGACGTTTTTTAAAAATGATTTTTTATCTGCCGATTTGGTTTTGGGAGATAATGTACGTTACTATTTTGACTACTATATTGATAATGGATTCCAATTGAGTTATGGTTTTAAGTCCCAATTGAACCGGTTTAATAAAAACATTCCGGTGAGTGTGATAACGTATAATAGTGAAGCAACGAATTCTATAAATATTGATTATCTTGATTTGTCCAATCAGCTGTATATCCAATCTGTATTTGCTCAAAAATTTCTTATTGGTGTAGGAGTCGAATTTGAATATCTCGATATTACCTCCGAAACATTAGAATTGAATGAAGTCATTACCAGAAGTACCTATTCCAGTATTTTTGGCTATATAAAATACGATTCTTACGACAATAAGCATTTTCCTAAAAAAGGGTGGTTTTTTTCGGGTAACCCACAGTTTTATATGTTTTCATCAGAAAAATCCGCAAATTTTGAACCGTTTTCTATCTTAAGTGCCGAAGCGGGTATTGCAAGAACAATTTTTAAGAATGCAACAATAAAACTTCAGACCGAAGCCGGAACCTCAATCGGAAATAAAAGTTTGCCATATTTTGATTTTATTTTGGGAGGTTATGGGTTTAACAATACCAATAATTTTAAGTATTTTTATGGTTACGATTATTTAAGTCTTGCGGGCAATAGTTATTTGGAAAGTACAATTACGTTTGATTACGAAATTTTCAAAAAGAATCATCTTAACTTTTCGGCCAATTATGCCAATTTAGATGACAATCTCTATGATTCGTTAGATTGGATTTCATTGCCAAAGTATTCGGGATATGCTTTGGGTTATGGATTGGAAACCGTTATTGGTCCAGTCGAAGTAAAATATTCCTGGTCTCCGGAAACTTCAAATTCCTACCTTTGGTTTACTGTTGGATTTATTTTTTAATTTCTATTTTTTATTAAATAAAATTACGACATTTGTAATTATGAAAACAAATTGGACAGGTTTATTAGAGTATCTTCAATTCTTGATCAAAAGAAATCCAGAGTGATTTTATAGGAGCATTTAGCCCTATTAGTATTGTCAAAGAATTGAATACTTGATTGTGTATATCAAAGTTTTGCTTAAAAAAGAGAAACTATTTGACGCTACGATTTTTAAGAATTGTTTACTATCTAATTTAAATTGTTATGCCAATATATCATAAACTAGGAAATATTCCTCCTAAAAGACACACCCAATTTGAAAAACCAAATGGAGGTTTGTATTACGAGCAACTATTTGGTACAGAGGGATTTCATGGTCACTCCTCATTGTCTTATCACATTCATCGACCGACTCAGGTCAAAGAAATACTAAAATCGTATTCGGTTGAGCCCAAAATCGCGATTGGGAAAAACATAAAATCATTATTATTGAAAGGTTTCGAATTGAAACCCGAAGACGATTTCTTAGACAGCCGAAAAGCTATGTTGGTTAATAAAGACTGCATCATAGGATTGGCAGCGCCAAGAAAATCATTGACATCTTATTTCTATAAAAATGCCGATGCCGATGAAATGATTTTTATACACAAAGGCAAAGGAAAACTTAGAACCATGCTTGGGAATATTCCTTTTGAGTATGGAGATTATTTGATTATTCCACGCGGAATCATTTATCAAATCGAGTTTGAAACCGAAGACAATCGTTTGTTTTATGTAGAATCCTATTCTCCGTTTTACACTCCAAAACGTTATAAAAACGAATCAGGACAACACTTAGAACATTCGCCATTTTGTGAACGTGATTTTATTTTACCAAACGAATTGGAATCGCATGACGAAAAAGGTGATTTTGTCATCAAAATGAAAAAAGAAGGAATGATGCATGAAGTAGTTTATGCAACACACCCTTTTGACGTTGTGGGTTGGGATGGTTACAATTTTCCTTATGGATTTTCAATTCACAATTTTGAACCTATAACGGGGCGTGTGCATCAACCGCCACCGGTACACCAAACATTCGAGACAGGCACTTTTGTAGTTTGTTCTTTCGTGCCAAGACTGTACGATTACCATCCAAAAGCCATTCCGGCGCCATACAATCACAGTAATATTGATAGCGACGAGGTATTGTATTATGTAGATGGCGATTTCATGAGCCGCAACAATATCGAGCAAGGACACATCACATTGCACCCAAAAGGAATTCCTCACGGCCCCGCTCCAGGAGCTATGGAACGAAGTATTGGGCATACAGAAACGCAGGAATTGGCTGTAATGGTCGATACTTTCCGTCCGCTTATGGTAACCGAGGAAGCCATGGGGATAGACGATGGACAATACTATAAATCTTGGATAGAGTAGGTCATTGCTAAGAACGAATTAAATCACATTTAATAAATTAATTAGGAGCTATTCCTGCTATTCGTTGCAATCCACGCCCAAAAGCGTGGGATTTCCACTACTATCAGGGCTAGGGCTTTAGGATAATCAACAACATTTTGGTGAATCAATTTAGCGATTAACCGACTAAACAAATAAACATCATGGCAAAAGAAGTAAAATCAGTAGAATACGGATTAGAGAAAATATTCGAAGGAGCACAAGATTTCCTTCCGCTTTTAGGAACCGATTATGTCGAATTCTACGTAGGCAACGCAAAACAATCGGCACATTATTATAAAACCGCTTTTGGTTATCAATCATTGGCGTATGCCGGATTGGAAACAGGAGTGAAAGACAGAGCTTCTTATGTATTAAAACAAGACAAAATCCGAATTGTTTTAACCACTCCATTAACTCAGGATTCTCCTCTTCACGATCATTTAAAAAAACATGGTGACGGGGTAAAAGTAGCCGCACTTTGGGTAGAAGATGCAAGAAGCGCCTATGAAGAAACCATGAAACGTGGTGCTCGTTCCTTTATGGAGCCAACAGTTGAGAAAGATGAGTTTGGAGAAGTAGTGCGTTCAGGTATCTATACTTATGGAGAAACGGTTCATATTTTTGTCGAAAGAAAAAATTACAACGGTATTTTCTTGCCTGGATACAAAGAATGGAAATCCGATTATAATCCCGAACCAACGGGGTTAAAATACATTGACCACATGGTTGGAAATGTGGGTTGGAATGAAATGAATACTTGGGTAAAATTCTACGAAGATGTTATGGGATTTGTAAATTTCCTTTCTTTTGATGACAAACAAATCAACACTGAATATTCGGCTTTGATGAGTAAAGTAATGTCCAACGGAAACGGAAGAATCAAATTTCCAATCAATGAACCAGCCGAAGGAAAGAAAAAATCACAAATCGAAGAGTATTTGGATTTCTATGGTGGACCTGGAATTCAGCATATCGCCATCGCCACCGATGATATCATAAAAACAGTTTCAGAATTAAAAGCAAGAGGTGTGGAATTTTTATCGGCACCACCGCATACCTATTATGAGGCTATTCCAGAAAGATTGGGAGTGCACATGGATATGATGAAAGAAGATTTGAGCGAAATAGAAAAACTAGCCATTATGGTCGATGCTGATGAAGATGGTTATTTATTGCAAATTTTCACCAAACCGGTTCAGGATCGTCCAACTTTGTTTTTTGAAATTATACAAAGAATGGGTGCCAAAGGATTTGGAGCGGGGAACTTTAAAGCGCTTTTTGAGTCGATAGAGCGCGAACAGGAATTGCGAGGAACGCTGTAAAATTTGATTTTTATTGCATTATCAAAAAAAATAACAGTTAATCTAATCATAAAATTGCAAATGTTGTGTTAAACTTGACTTTTTGCTAAAAAAACGTAGATTGATACCATACCTTTGCACTCGCAAATCAGGAAGGGGTGGTTTCCTTCTTAGTTTCATATAAATTTTCATAATTTATAGTTTTTTGGTTAGTTAATAGCATAAAAACTCAGTCATTAATTTGACTGAGTTTTTTTGTTTTAATACATTTGGTACTGTTTTTGCAATAATCGATCCTATGAAAAAAATTGTAATTTTCTTGTTAGTGATTATCACTTTAGGTTTCGACACACAAAAAGAGGAAGCTTTTTCTGGAGGCGAATATCTAAAGTTTAGAGTTCATTACGGAATTATAAACGCTGGTTATGCTACAATCGAAGTTAAAGACGCTACCTATAATAATCAATCTGTTTATCGTGTGATTGGCAAAGGTTTTTCTACCGGGATGACCAAATTCTTCTTTAATGTAGAAGATGTTTATGAAAGTTATATCGATACGGATACCAGGAATCCCTATAAATTTGTTCGAAAAATTAACGAAGGAGGTTATACCAAAAATCAAGAAGGCTTCTTCAATCAGAAGACCAATAAAATCTTGGTGAAAGATTACAAACACAAAACTGAAAAAACCTTCGATTTTCCTAAAAACACACAAGATATACTGTCTTCTTTTTATTATTTACGGAATTACCCCAATATCAATAAAATCAAAGCAGGAGAATCGGTAATGATCGATATGTTTTTTGACAATGAGACTACAAAATTTAAGTTAAAATTTATAGGTAGAGAGGATATTAAAACTAAATTTGGCGTTGTTTCAGCCATGATTTTTAAGCCGTTAGTACAATCTGGACGTGTATTTAAGGAACAGGAAAGTTTAACAATTTGGATTTCAGATGACTACAATAAAATTCCAATTCGAATAAAAGCAACACTTTTAGTAGGGTCGATCAAAGCCGATTTGGAAGAGTACAAAGGATTGAATAATCCGTTTAAATTAAAAGCAAAATGACAATAAATGATACCACTGCATCAATTTTGGATGAAATTGATCAAAAATTTCAAAAAATAAACCAAAAAACGGAGACACACCTTGAGGGACTGCTTTGGTCAAAACCAATAACATATTGGGATTACATACAAACTGATGCATTATTGAACTTGCAGATTCAAAGAACGACGCTTCCGGATGAAATGGTTTTTATCATGTATCATCAAGTCAATGAATTGCTTTTTAAAATGATACTTTGGGAAATGCATCAAATTTCTTATGCAGAAAAATTGACAACTGATTTTTTTACCGAGCGATTAATGAGAATTAGTCGTTACTTTGATATGCTTACCACTTCATTTGATATAATGGGAGACGGTATGGAGGTAGAACAGTATATGAAATTTAGAAATACGCTAACTCCAGCAAGTGGCTTTCAAAGTGCACAATATAGAATGATTGAAATAGCGTCGACTGATTTAATCAATCTTATTGATTACCGTTTTCGTGCAACTATTGACCGAAATACACCTTATGAACATGCCTTAGATCACATGTATTGGCAAGCAGCCGGAAAAGATCATCAAACAGGTGAGAAATCTTATTTGTTATTAGAGTTTGAACGCAAATATAAAGCGGCATTTTTGACACAAATGCAGGAGTACAATACGATAAATCTTTGGCAGAAATTTAAGCAATTACCGGAATCAGACCGTGAAAATCCGGAATTGGTGAAAGCCATGCGTCATTATGATCACACGGTTAATATTACTTGGGTAATGGGACATCTAAATGCCGCCAGAAAATATATTGATAACGGTAAAGGTGATGGTGAGGCAACAGGAGGAAGTGATTGGAAGAAATACATGCACCCAAGATACCAAAGAAGAATTTTCTTCCCGGAATTATGGAGTGAAGAGGAATTGGCTAATTGGGGAGTAGAAAACTAAAGATTAAAAAGAGATAACTTGAAGCAGGTAATTGTAATTTTAGTAGTACTGTTTTCCTTGATATCCTGTAATAGGAGCGAGGATGTTGTGAAAAATCAAGTAATTCCAAAGTCCAAAAAGAATGATTTTGGTTTTAATTTTTCTGACTTTAATGTTGTTCAGGATTCTGTAAAATCTGGTGATACTTTTGGAAGTATTTTGCAAAGACAAAATATCGGTGACAAAAAAATTTTTGATATTGTAGCTCAAGTGAAGGATACTTTCGATGTTCGTACTATTAGAATTAATAAACACTACACGCTTCTTCGTTCCAAGAATAAAACCAACTCGCTGAATGTTTTCATATATCAACCTGATGCTTTAAATTTTTATGTGGTTGATTTGAGGGATTCGATCGCAAAAGTGTATAAAAAGACCAAACCTTTAACATTAAAACGTCGAACTATCGGCGGAGTCCTGAAAGGATCACTATCTGAAACTTTGGAGTCAGCGAACGTAGAAGGAGCTTTGGCAACCAGAATTTCAAAGATTTTTGCTTGGTCTATAGATTTTTTTAAAGTGAAAAAAGGAGACCGATTTGGATTGACATTTACCGAAAGATATATCAATGATTCCATTTATGATGGTGTTGATAGTCTTGAGGCAGCATTTTTTGAATACAAAGGAAAAATTATTTATGCTTTTCCTTTTGAGCAAAATCCAGGTTCGGGTAAAATGGATTACTATGATGAGGATGGGAAAACGCTGAAGAATTTTTTCCTTAAGACACCAATTAAATTTAGCCGAATTACTTCCCGTTTTACCTCCAATCGTTTTCATCCCGTACAACAAATATGGAAAGCGCATAAAGGAACTGATTATGCGGCGCCTTATGGGACACCGATTTCCGCTACAGCCGCTGGAACAGTCGAGCAAACAGGTTACACTGCCGGAAACGGAAATTTTGTAAAAGTAAAGCACAATAAAACATACTCCACCCAGTATTTACACATGTCCCGAATATTAGTAAGACGAGGACAGCATGTTAGTCAAGGTCAAACTATAGGATTGGTTGGAAGTACAGGATTGGCTAGTGGACCGCATGTATGTTATCGTTTTTGGAAAAATGGAGTGCAAGTCGATGCATTGAGATTGAAATTGCCAAACGGTGAACCTATGAACTCCAAAAACAAAGAGCGTTTTTTAAAGAAAATCGAGCCATTGAAATTTGAATTGGATAGTGTTTCTAATTTATAGAAAACATGATTTTTAAGCTTATTTAAACCAAGTTAATTTATTTTTTTAATTTGAATTTAATTGTTATATAATGTGTTGATTTTAGTCCAATCAAACTTATTTCAGTAAATTTGCACAATTATAAAAAACTAGAATTAAAATGGCTTTAAATACAATAAACCCAACTGAAACTTCTGCTTGGAAAAAACTTCAGGCACACTATAATGAAATACAAAAGGCTTCGATGACAGCAATGTTTCAAGCCGATGCTGAAAGAACCGAAAAATTCCATTTGAAATGGAATGATTTTTTAGTTGATTATTCCAAAAACAGAATTAATCAGGAAACAATTGATTTGTTACTTGAGTTAGCAAACGAAACAGGTTTGAAAAATGCTATTGCTGATTATTTTGGCGGAGCAATCATAAATCAAACAGAAAATAGAGCTGTTTTGCATACTGCTTTGCGTGCCAAAGAATCAGCTGTAATTAATGTAGATGGAATCAATGTTATGCCGGAAGTATATGCGGTAAAAAACAAAGTAAAATCCTTTACAAACGAGATAACCTCAGGACAAAGAACAGGATACACAGGAAAACCATTTACAGATATTGTTAATATAGGTATTGGTGGTTCCGATTTAGGACCTGTTATGGCTGTTGAAGCTTTACAATATTATAAAAATCATTTAAATGTGCATTTTGCATCCAATGTTGATGGGGATCACGTAAATGAAATTATCAAAAAGCTAAATCCAGAAACGACCTTATTCGTTATTGTTTCCAAAACATTTACAACTCAAGAGACTTTAACCAATTCTGAAACTATTAAAGCGTGGTTTTTAAAATCGGCTAAACAAGAAGATGTTGCCAAACATTTCGTGGCTGTTTCAACCAATATTCAAAAAGTAACTGAGTTTGGAATCAATCCCGATAATGTATTCCCAATGTGGGACTGGGTTGGAGGACGTTTTTCTTTATGGAGTGCCGTAGGACTTTCTATAAGTTTGGCGGTTGGTTTCGATAATTTCAACGATTTGTTAAGCGGTGCCAATGAAATGGATGAGCATTTCAAAACAGCTGATTTTGACAAGAATATCCCGGTAACACTTGCATTACTAAGTGTTTGGTATAATAATTTCTTTGGTGCAGAAAGTGAAGCTTTGATTCCATACACACAATATTTGCAAAAACTGGCTCCTTATTTGCAACAAGGAACTATGGAAAGTAATGGTAAGAGTGTAGGTCGTGATGGAAAACCGGTAAACTATGAAACAGGAACTATCATTTGGGGAGAGCCAGGGACGAATGCACAGCATGCCTTTTTTCAATTAATTCACCAAGGAACCAAATTGATTCCTTCTGATTTTATTGGATTTGTAAAACCTTTATATGGAGATGAAGATCATCATGATAAATTGATGTCGAACTTTTTTGCTCAGACAGAGGCTTTGATGAATGGGAAATCACAGGAGCAGGTTCAAGCAGAATTCGATAAGCAAGGGTTAAGTGCTGACCAAGCAAGTGTTCTGTTGCCGTTTAAAGTGTTTACGGGAAACAAACCGACCAATACAATTTTGATTCAAAAATTAACACCAAAATCATTAGGTTCCTTGATTGCGATGTATGAGCATAAAATCTTTGTACAGGGAATTATTTGGAATATCTTTAGTTTTGATCAATGGGGAGTTGAACTTGGAAAACAATTGGCCAATTCGATATTAGAGGAGATTCATACCAAACAAGTTAAGAATCACGATAGTTCTACAAAATTTTTATTGAATCATTTTTTAGAAAACAAATAGATTTGCTTCTGCAGTAAATTTAAGGCTCTGATTTTTATAATCAGAGCTTTTTTTATTGAATAAAAATTGAAATTAGTATGTCCTACCCAAATAAAAAGTAATAGTAGGCTGAAAAATAGATATTAAATTCTTATTATTTGGAATTAAAAATGAATAATTGGTTAAAATATTAACAATAAAGTTATAATATGCTTCTTTTGAATTTAAAAGTTATTAAATGCGCAATTTATTAAAGCTTTCTTAACATTAATTCGTTCAAATGTTATAATTTTGCCAAAAATATTTAAACTAACAAGAATGAAGACAATGAAAAATTGGTTACTCTCTGGATTACTGTTTTTGATGGTTTCGACCGTATTTTCACAAGGAAAAATTACTGGAACTATTACAGACGGACAAAGTCCTTTACCTGGAGCAAATATTGCTGTTAAAGGAACATCAGCTAGTGCTTCAACTGGTTTTGATGGTAAATTCACCATTGATTCTAATACGAACTCTGGGCAATTGATTATTTCGTATATTGGTTTTGCAAACCAAACTGTTAATTTTACAATTTCAAACGGAACTGCCAATTTAGGAGACATCATATTGGTTTCCAATTCTAACGAATTGAGTGAGATAGTTGTTAAATCATCTGTTGTGGACGTTGCAAAGGATAGAAAAACGCCTGTTGCTGTTTCTACAATTAGAGCTGCAGAAATTCAGGAAAAATTAGGAACTCAGGAATTTCCGGAAATTTTGAAAAGCACACCTTCTGTATATGCTACAAAAACGGGTGGAGGTTTTGGAGATTCAAGAATTACTATTCGTGGATTTGCTCAGGAAAATATTGCAGTTATGATAAACGGTATGCCTGTAAATGACATGGAGAACAGTGCTGTATATTGGAGTAACTGGGCTGGTTTGTCTGATGTAACTTCTGCAATGCAGGTACAAAGAGGACTTGGTTCTTCAAAGCTGGCTATATCTTCTGTTGGAGGAACAATTAATATACTTACAAAATCTTCAGATCGTAAAGAGGGAGGTTCTGTTGGATCTTCTTTTGGGAACGCAAATTATCTAAAAACTCAGGCGTCTTATTCTACAGGAAGATTAGAAAATGGTCTTTCTGCGTCAGTATTATACAGTCATACTATGGGAGATGGTTATATTGATGGTACTAAATTTGTGGGTGATAATTATTTTATTGCATTAGGTTATGCCACTAAAGATAATAAACATGACTTTCAATTTACTTTTACGGGAGCTCCACAATGGCACAACCAAAGAAGTTCAAGTATTACTATTGAAACGTATCAAAAATATGGCACCAAAGAAGATCCAAATACAAGATACAATTCTGATTGGGGTTATTTGAATGGTGAAGAGTTTAACATGAGAAGAAACTTTTTCCACAAACCAATTGGTTCTGTTAACTGGGATTACAAAATCAACGAGACTTCAAAATTATCTACAGTAATTTATGGCTCTTGGGGTCGTGGAGGAGGAGCTAGAGGAGCTGGAGGTATCAGAGGATTGAATTACTTAAATGCTGCTTTCAGAACTGCTGACGGTTTAGTTGATTTTGAAAAAATTCAAGCTTACAACTCTGGTCAGACAGTTATGATTAATGGTGTGGCTAGAACTAGAACACAAGTAGGCGGTGATTATCAAAACAGTGCTTATGATGGATATACACCATCTGCTACTAGACCACTTCCTGCAGGATCACCAGCTGGAACAGGACCTTCATCTTCAGGTATATCCAGAATTTCTTCTATCAATTCTCATGACTGGTACGGTGGGGTAGTAAATTTCAATAAAAAATTCACAGACAACATAACTTGGGATATAGGTGTTGATGCAAGAACGTATACAGGTATTCATTACCAAAATTTGAATAGTATGTTGGGTGGTACTGAGTATTTTGATAATACTGATGTGAATAATCCATCTAGAGTTTTGACTAGTACTTATACTGTGAGCCCATCAGGAAATCCTTTTTCAAATGCTACTAAAGGAGACAAAATTAATTTCAACAATGACGGGAATGTTAATTGGTATGGTGCTTTTACTCAATTAGAATATTCTAAAGATAATTTGACAGCATTTATTCAAGGATCAGTTTCTCAGCAAGGTTTTCAAAGAGTGGATTATTTCAAATATTTGAGTACTGATGAACTTTCTGTTTCAGAATTTGAAAATATTCTTGGAGGCAACGTTAAAGGAGGTGTTAACTACAACATCAATGAACAGCATAATGTTTTTGCAAATGCAGGATATTATTCAAAACAGCCATTCTTTAATGCTGTTTACCCAAACAATGCATCTAAAGTAAATGGAAATTTAACAAACGAAAAGATCACTGGTTTTGAAGCAGGATACGGTTTCCGTTCATCAATTTTTACTGCTAATGTGAATTTGTATTATACAAATTGGGCTGACAGATACCAAAGATCAAATGATGCTGATGTTTTGAATCCAGGCGGTTATTATGATTTCCAAGGTGTTACGCAAAATCATACTGGTGTAGAATTTGAAGGAAATGCAAGAATTACAGATAAATTCAAAATGAATGCAATGTTCTCTTATGGAAATTGGGAGTACAAGGGGAACAGTACAAGTACTAGATATGATGCTGCTAACAATCCTATTGGAGGAGGTACTGCAACCACTCTTTATTTAGACGGAATAAAAGTTGGAGATGCGGCGCAAATGACTGCTGCAGTAGGGGCTTCTTATGAAGTTTTGACAAGAGTGTTTTTAGATGCTAATTACAATTATTTCGATAATTTATATGCAGCAATTTCTCCAGGAAGCTTCTCTAAAGCAGATAATAAAGGATCTTTAGAATTGCCTTCTTATGGATTGATGGATGCTGGTTTTTCTTATAAAATGCTTGTTGGAGCTAAAAAAGACAAATCTGTAAATTTCAGAATAAATGTGAACAACGTATTAGATGAAACTTATATCGCGGAGTCGAGAACAAACATCTTTGCTGATGATTTGGTTTCTCCTGGTAATGGTTCCACAATTCCAGCAGACCCAAGTAAAGGGACATACGCTTCAAACAATTTACTTTACAATGGTGTAGCAATTAAAAATGAAGTTTTCTTCGGATTTGGAAGAACTTGGAACTTTAGTTTACGTTACGATTTCTAAAAAAAGAATCAAATACAGTTCTCAAAACCCCAATCGCTTTTTAGTGTATTGGGGTTTTTTTATGACTTTTTTGCTTATATTTGTTTAAAATAAAAATTTATTTATGTACACTATTTTACAAAAATTTCACTCAGGTTGGGCTTATATTGCATTGTTAGTTCTCTTTATTGCTGTTATTAATGCGATAATTGGAATGTCTTCAAAAAAAGAATTTACTCCAAAAGATAGAAAAATTGCTTTGTTTGGATTAATTGGAATACACGTTCAATTGTTGGTTGGTATAATCTTGTATTTTGTTTCTCCTCTAGGATTAGCCTCTTTTGGTCAAATGTCAGATAAAGCTTTGCGTTTAACTTCACTGGAACATCCATTAATCAATCTAATTGCTATCGTTTTAATTACGATTGGTTGGTCAAAACATAAAAAATTAACAAGTAGCGAATCAAAATTCAAAACCTTCTCAATATTTTACGGATTAGGATTAGTACTTATTTTAAGCAGAATCCCTTGGTCATTGTGGTTTTAAAACCATTGTAAAAAGTCCTGAAAGGGACTTTTTTTTACCCATAATTTTTTTTGCAATTCAAAGTTTCACCTAATAAACTATAAATGAAAAAAATAATCACACTTTTATTTTTACTGGCCAATATTGGTTTGGTAAGTAGTCAAAGTTCCATTATAAACAGCAAAAAATTTTCCATAAATAAAGACACTGTAAAAAAACCAAATAAGGTTGTCGAAAAAGAATTGGTTCCTGTTACTATTCCCCGCGATACTATAATTGTTGAAATCGGAAAGTTTGTATTATTCAAAAAAAATGCCCATGCTTCTTATTATCATGACAAGTTTAATGGAAAAAGAACAGCAAGCGGAAAAAGATTTGACAATCAAAAATTAACTGCAGCCCATAGAAAATTTCCTTTTGGGACTAGACTCAGAATAACCAATGAAGCCAATGGGAAATCGGTAGTAGTTGAAGTTACTGATCGCGGTCCATTTGCAAGAGGAAGAGAAATCGATTTAAGTAAAAAAGCTTTTATGGATATTACATCCAACAAAAGGAGTGGTGCAGTAATTGTAAAAATTGAGGAATTAAGAAAGTGATAGCTTATTAATTAATCACCAACTTTTAAAAGGATTGTTGCTCAAGTAGGCATTGTAATATCTTTTGTCATTCGTAACTTCTTCACCAAGCCAGATTGGTTTTTCAAAGTAATCTGCTTCAGATTGCAATTCGATTTCGGCCATAATCAGTCCATCATTCTCGCCATAAAACTCATCAATTTCAATAATATGACGACCCGTTTTGACTTCAAATCGGGTTTTGTCAATTACACCGGATTCACATAAAAGCAATATTTTTTCGGCTTCGTCAATAGGAATTTCCTTTTCCCATTCAAAACGCGACATACCCGATTCGCTCGAGAGTCCTTTTATGGTCAAAAAACCTTTATTCCCTTTTACGCGTACTCTTACGGTTCTTTCAGGAACCGAACTTAAATAGCCTTGCTTTATTCTGTTTTGGGCAAAAGATTCTTGTTTGAATGCGTCCGAAGTAACCAGAAATTTTCTTTCTATTTCTACCATTTCCTTAAATTTTATAAATCTGAAATCTGCAATCTAAAATCTAAAATTGTATTGCCGTTCCTATCTGTGCTAGTTGCGTTCATCAAAGATATTCATTTATTTTTTAACAGTTCCGGCGTTCCATTTTTTTCAAAACGTTTTAAATTTGTAACATGTCAGAACCACTACCACATAGAAAAATCATACACATCGACATGGATGCTTTCTATGCCTCAGTGGAGCAAATGGATAATCCTGAGTTACGTGGAAAACCCATTGCGGTTGGTGGTGCCGAAAATCGGGGCGTCGTTTCGGCAGCCAGTTATGAGGCTAGAAAATTCGGTGTTCGTTCTGCCATAAGTGGTGTTTTGGCAAAAAAAAATTGCCCGGAACTTATTTTTGTTAGACCACGTTTTGATCGCTACAAAGAAATCTCAAAAAAGATTCATAAAATATTCCGTGATTATACGGATTTGATAGAGCCTCTTTCACTTGACGAAGCTTATCTTGATGTTACCAAAAATAAAAAAGGAAATCCCAGCGCCAGTTTATTGGCACAAGAAATTCGAGCAAGGATATTTAATGAAGTTGGATTAACAGCTTCGGCGGGGATTTCGATCAATAAATTTGTTGCCAAAATTGCCAGTGATTATAATAAACCTAACGGTCAAAAAACGGTCAATCCGGATGAAGTTATTTCTTTTTTGGAGCAATTACCGATTCAAAAATTCTATGGAGTGGGGAAGGTTACCGCCGAAAAAATGTTTCAACTTGGAATTTTTACTGGTTTAGACCTAAAAAGCAAACCAGTTGAATTTTTGGAAAAGCATTTCGGAAAGTCGGGTAGTTTTTATTATAATGTAGTTCGTGGAATTCACAACAGTGAAGTGAAATCCAATAGAATTACTAAATCGGTAGCGGCCGAACATACTTTTGACATTAATCTTTCCTCTGAAATATTTATGTTGGAAAAGCTCGAAAAAATTGCTTTAGAATTGGAACGCCGTCTAAAAAAACATCAGATTTCGGGCAAAACGATTACTCTTAAAATAAAATATAGCGATTTTACCCAACAAACGAGAAGTAAAACAATGCCGTATTTTATATCTGATAAAGCACTAATTCTGGAAACGGTAAAGGAGTTATTATATCAAGAAAAAATGAAAGATTCGGTGCGGTTGCTTGGAATTTCTTTGAGTAATTTAAATACAGAAATTAAAAAAACTATAGTGGTACAGCTTAAATTTGACTTTTAATTTTTTAAATATCAAGTTCAACAATAGTTAAATACCTACAAACAAAAGAATTTTATTTGAATTGTTTTTATCTTTGAATTCTAAAAATCAGTACAATGGCAATTCTAAAGGAAGGCAATAATTCGAAAGCAAAGTATTTTGACTCTTTAAAAGTGAATACAATTCCATTAATTTCTTGGGGGTTAAGTGCGACTTTTCAAGCGGAAATAAAAGGCATTGTTTCAGATACCCATAGAATATCAAATCTTGCCCATGGTAAAAAATGGAAAAATGCAGATTGGGATTTTAGAAACAAGTTAGAAAAAAAGATAATACTCATTACTGATACTAAATTGAATATTGTTTTTGCCTCTCATAATATGCATAAAATGAATGGTTATCTGGAAAACGAAGTTCTTGGCAAAACGCCAAAAATGTTCCAAGGTAAAGAAACCTCTGTTCATACTTCCAGTGAAATTAGGGAAGCTATTGCATTAAAAAAGCCATTTGTCAAACAAGTTTTGAATTACAAAAAAAATGGAGAACTCTATTATTGTAATATTGAGGGTTTCCCCATTTTTAATAAAAAAGGAGATCTGGTAAATTTCATCGCATTTGAAGAGGCAGCTTAACTTTTAGCCATGAATATTATTGTTGTTGCTGATGTTGTTGCTCAATATAACTTATTTGATCGTTTATTTCCTGTGGTATTTCTTCCAGTAGCACATCATTTATTTCTTCATAATGCCTGCCGTCCTCATAACCTATCGAGACGCATACGGAGAGTGTTTGTCTAGCCAATCCTTTGAAAGTTCCTTTGATAGGGGTGCAATCATAAAAATTCCTACCTACAGCCAGTTTTACATGATTGTCCATCGTCCATATATTATTGGTGGGATCTAGACCGAGCCAACCTTGAGTGGGCGTGTAAATTTCGACCCAAGCATGAGTTGCTCCTTCTCCCCTTAACCCGCTTTCGTTTGGACAAATATAGCCACTTACATATCTGGATGGAATTCCGATAGTTCTCAAAAGTTGTAACAGCACGTGTGCAAAATCTTGGCAAACTCCTTTTTTTAGTTCTAAAATTTCATCAATGGTGGTTTCAATATTGGTAATTCCTTTGGTGTAGGTAAAGTTGTCAAATATATATTGATTGCATAATTGAGCAATTTCTATAATAGGTTTGCTGGCTGCATCAATTGCTCTCAAAATAGCTTCGATCTCTCGTTGTTTTTCGATAACTTCCGGATAACTCAGTCTCAATAAGGTTATGTTTTTACTTTTTTCTTTCTCTATGTCTTTAATAGTGGTATTGTCAATTTCAGGTATTTTTAGAGAATGATTAACTCGAACCGTCATTCGGGATTCAATCACCATTTCTTCATGTGATTCAAGATTATTAAAATTAGCAACACGATTGCCATAATAGTCTTGATAATATTCTACTTCTGGGTCATGGGTAATCAAGAGTTGATAATCGATTACTTTTTGATTGTCAAAGTTATGAGGAAATAGCCGCACCTCGTTTATGCTTTCTTTTATTGGCCAGTTGTATTGGTATTTTGTAATGTGAACTATTTTGAATATTGCCATAACTTATTAGGTGTAGGAGAAAAATAATTTAGAGAAATCGACAGAAAACTGAGTTAGTTGTGCTTTTGTGGTTTCCAGAACTTCTTCCAATTGTTTGTCAGTCAGGTGCTGATAATCAGTAAATTCTATATAACTTTTTAATCTTCCAAATTGGTTATGCAGCTTTCGAGCTTCACTTATTTCACTATCTTTTACCAGACAATCCAAATATTTATTGAGTAATTCTAGCGTAAAGATCACAGAATGTGCAAAGTCCTGATTGAAAATAACGTGTTGTACCACTTTCCTGTTGTGCTTTATATTGCTATAACTCTTAAGGTATAATTCGTAACCCGATAAGGAGAGCAGTAATCTTCGCCAATACATTACGTCTTCGTTCCCGTCTAGATTATAATTGATTGGTGCATAATAGGCTTGCGTCATCGAAATAGTTTGCAGGCATCTTTCTATTAGTTTTCCGATATTCGAAAAACTCCAACTCAATCCCCTTGGCATGGTTACATGCAAGATTCCGTTGTAAAGCAGTAGGTCTTTATTGAGTTTGTTTACAATTTTTAAGGCATCGGAGGTTTCTAGTTTTTTGGGAAGATCTGGGGAGTTCATGAAATGATAAAGCGAATTGATGTGTTCCCAAAGTTCTTTGGTTATTTTATCTTGTGAACCTCTGGCATTTTCACGCGCTTTTACCACCAGATTTTTAACCGAATTATGGTTCAAACTGTCGCAAATAATGTATTTCAGTACAAAGTTGGTGTCATATTGAACCTCGTTTATTTGATCGTAGGTCAAATCGGTATAGTATTTTAATAAAGGCTTATAGCCTTGACAATCATCGGTTTCTTTGTCGAATGATAGTATGTAGCTAGTGTTAAGAGTTAGCAACATACCATCGGTTCTTTCCATATATCTGTTGAGCCAAAACATCCCGTCTGCAACTCGACTTAGCATACTTGCCTTCATTTGATTCGATTTATAAATTGTAAAAAGCGTTTATTGACAACAGAATATACTGAATTCATTCAAAATTATTTACTGCGTCAGTTCGCAAAAGCTCGTGTGGGCGTGACCCTGTTGAGCAAAGGGGCTTACTTTTAGCATCTCTTAGACAGCCCCTTTGGTCAACACGGTCGGGCTATCCGCGCTACTTCGGTAGCTAGCTTCTATCCCTCACGCAATCCCATAAATCGGCTCCTCGTAATGCTTACAAGTTCACAATGATTGACAACTGTGGCCTAAATAGTTCTCTATTTTAGCATTTGAAAATAATAGGTTCTACAATGGTTTCTATAATTGACTCAATGATAGGAGCTTGAGAATCCGAATAATTGTTGAGTAAAAACATCCCGTTTGTAACTCTACTTTGCATAGTTGTTTCCATTTTAATTGATTTTAAATTAGATTAATAGATTTTGAGTTTATTTATAAATCGCTTGATTAAATTTTCTTCCGCTTCACTATTTGGCTTTTCCAATTTGACTTCTTGCTTAGTTTCAATAGGCTTTATTTCTTCTTTTTTTGTGACAATTTCTGAAAATGGTATTGAATCTAAATTTGGAATTTCAGGATCGGCAGTTATTGTTATTTTTTTGATTTCAGGTTCATTTGAATTTTCTACTGTAGTTTCGGTTGGTTTCGCGTCGTTTAAATGTTCTAAAACCATTTCGGGTAAAAAGGCAAACTTTTTGCTTTCGTTTTTCTCTGTGTTTAAGGCTGCTGTTTTCATTTTGATTCATTTTAATTTTTTAAAATGAAATTACTTTATGATCCAAGTGTCTTTGCTTCCTCCTCCTTGAGAAGAGTTTACTACCAATGAGCCTTCTGTTAATGCGACTCGAGTTAGTCCTCCAGGCACTATTTCTACTCCATTGGGTCCACACAAAGCATACGGTCTTAGATCGACATGGCGTAATTTCAATTGGCCATCTATTAAGCAGGGAACAGTACTGAGTTGAATGATAGGCTGTGCGATAAAGTTTCTGGGATTGGCTAGAATGGCTCTTTTACCATTTTCAAGTTCTTCTTGTGTAGCTTTGTTTCCCATAATCATTCCGTAGCCACCACTTCCGTTGGTTTCTTTGATTACCATATTTTCCATATCGGCAAATACCAACTCTCTTTCCTCGCTGTTTTCCATTTGATATGTTGGAACATTTTTAAGTATAGGTTCTTCGTTAAGATAATATTTTATCATATCTGGGACATAAGCATAGACCGCTTTGTCATCGGCAACGCCATTGCCGACAGCATTTACCAAGGCCACATTTCCGTGGCGATAGGCGCTAATCAATCCTGGTACGCCGAGTGTGCTTTCAGGTTTGAAAACCAGTGGATCAAGATATTCATCGTCCAAACGACGGTAAATAACATCCACTTGCTGTAATCCCGAAGTGGTTTTCATGTAAACTTTATTATTATTAACCACCAAGTCTCTTCCTTCTACAAGTGGAATTCCCATTTGACGGGCTAAAAAAGTATGTTCATAATAAGCCGAATTATAGACTCCAGGTGTAAGTAAAACCACGTTGGGATTGGATACGTTTCGTGGGGACAATGACACCAATATGTTATGAAATATCATCGGATAGTTTCCTACCATGCTTACTTTATTGGAGGTAAGCATATCCGGGAAAATTCGTTTGGTAATTTCACGGTTTTCCAGCATGTAACTCACGCCGCTGGGACATCGCAGGTTATCTTCAAGCACGTAAAATTCCCCATTTGCCCCTCGAATTAAGTCAATTCCGGCAATATGCACATGAATATTATGTGGCACTTTTATCCCGTGAACTTCTTGTATGTAATGCGGGCAAGAAGCTATCAATGATGCGGGGATTATACCATCTTTTATAATGTGCTGTCCATTATAAACATCTTCCAAAAACAAGTTAAGGGCTTTTAGCCGTTGTTTTATTCCAGTTTCCACTTCGCTCCATTCGGCTTTTGTGATGATTCTGGGAATAATGTCAAACGGAAAAATTCTTTCTATTCCTTGATTATTGTCGCTATATACTGTAAAAGTTATACCTTGATTCATAAACAAATCCGAAGCCTGAAGCTGTTTGTCATTTAGGCTTTCCGGATTTAGATTTTGTAATGTGTGAAGAACTTGAGCATAGGAATCTCTAACGCCTTCATTTGAGAACATCTCGTCCCACCCTTTTGGGTTTAGCTGTGGCACCAATTTCATCATATTTCTCAGTATTAAATAATTAATATTTCAGTTTAATATGAGCTTTTAAGGCTGAATTTCGAACTAATTTATTAAATTATTATCACTGAAATAGGTAATGATGTGATTATTTGACAATTTATATGACTTTCTTTTTTAGCCAATCTTTTTTTATCAATTCTAATTTTTTTGATTCAATTTTTTTTTGATTTCGCATTCGCTAAATTGAGTTTTTAAGACTGTCGCTATTTAAATAGTGGGTATTTTGTAGTTTGATTCTAAAATGCTTTTAGTTTTAAAAAGAGAGTGGTTATAAAGATTTTTAGCAAAAAAAAGACTATCATTCATTGTGATAGTCTTTTTTTGAGAATTGTATTTCTTAACAGAATCTACTTTTATTTAAAATCAGTACTCATAAACTTCATAACCCCAAGGTTTCATTTTCCATTCTTTCGAAGTTAAGGTTTCGTCTTTTTCTTTAAAGACATTATGTGTTTTTCCTGTCAGAGTAGCGTCTTTTATGGATACCGTCTGTTCGCTTGCAGAAAAATTAAGAATCACCAAAACCTTTTTATTCCCTTTTTCTCTTACATAAGCATAAATAGCTTTATCGTCTCCCAAGCTTACTTTTTTGAACGAGGCATTAGCGGAAAGCGCTTCGTTGTTCTTTCTTAGATTTAGCAATGTCTTGTAGAATTTTTCTCTTTGAAAGTTTTTAAATGTTATGGGGTCTTTGTCGAAAAATTTCAAGGCCCTTAAAACAGGTTCTTCCTGTCCGCTGTAAATTAAGGGAACGCTGTTTTTCATAGTTTGAGTAAAAACGGCAAAAGGCTCGTGAATAACACCCGGAAAAGTACCGAAATCGGCATGATTCCAACTGTTTTCATCATGATTGCTGGTGAAATACATCTGAATCGTATTTTTGGGATATAAAGTTTCATTTTCCTTATTGATACTATCCAATACAAGTGCCGATTTTTCACCTTTAGCTACTTTTTCCATCATTTTGAACATGTGCCAAGGATAAACCGCATCAAAACCACTTTTTGGGAGATAAGTGCTGTCTCCTTCGGCAAGCATAAAGATATCCTTCATTTTTTTTAGTTCCGGTATCGATTTTCGCCAAAAAGAAGCGGGAACGTTCCAGGCAACATCGCATCGAAATCCGTCTATGTTAATGTCTTCAATCCAGTATTTCATTGCGTTGAGCATGCTGTCCTGCATTACCTGATTCTTATAGTTTAATTGTCTTGTGTCGTTCCAATCAAATGCAACTGCTGGTTTGCCAGAGCTGTCTTTTACAAAGAAATCGGGATGTTGTGTAATCCATCGATGGTCTGCTCCGGTGTGGTTTGGCACCCAATCAATTAATACTTTCATTCCTTTATCATGGATAGTCTCTACGAGTTTCTTAAAGTCATCCATTGTGCCGAATTCAGGATTAACTGCGGTATAATCTGAAACGGCATAATAACTCCCCAAAGAGCCTTTTCTGTCCAATTTGCTGATAGGATTAATTGGCATGAACCAAATCGTTTGCACTCCCATCGCTTTTAATCGGTCAAGGTGTTTCGCAAACGCATTAAAAGTCCCTTCGGGGGTGTATTGACGAACGTTAACCTCATAAATATTGCCTTGCATGATCCAAGCTGGATGACCGTCTATTTGACTGTCGTCGTTATTTGATGATTTGTTGTTTTGACAGCAGATTAAAGAAAAAATCAATGCTATAAACAGAAAAGGGATGGAGAGTTTTTTCATTACAAAGATCATTAGTTAATAAAAAAGGTTGATAATTTGTAGAAATATGGAAACACTTTTTTATAAAGTGTGGAGTACTAATTTAGTGATTTATTGGGCAAATTTCAAATGAAGGAGCTTTTAATTTGTTAGTGGTCAAGTTTTTTTGATGATTGACGACATAAAGGATTTGAGGAAAAATCAATTTGAGGTATTGATTTAATTGGCGTGATAAAAAGTAAAGGTAATAATTAACAACCCAATAGAATGAAATAGATGGACTGAGGTGTAGCGCTTTTGAAAAGATTCTCCTTTTGACTAGAACCAGATTAACTTCATTTGTTCCAATAAAAAAGGCGAAATGTTACTTTCGCCCTTTTTGCCCCAAATCTACCATAAACTTAACCTACTAAAATTATGGTAGTCAAATATACTTTGAAAGAAACGGATTGAATACTATTTTCGTTGAATATCCTAAATACTCGTTGAATTGTTGCTTAATCCCCAACTTTTGCACCTGATCCTTTTTACTTTACCTAACGGACACCTCTCAAAGTATTGAGTTTACTTGACTTTGTTGCAAAAAAAAAAGACCATCATTGCTGATAGTCTTTTTATTAAGCTCCCCCTCTTGGGCTCGAACCAAGGACCCTCTGATTAACAGTCAGATGCTCTAACCAACTGAGCTAAGGAGGAATCACCTTAAAGGTATGTATGTTTGCTAAAAAAAGTTTGCTCCCCCTCTTGGGCTCGAACCAAGGACCCTCTGATTAACAGTCAGATGCTCTAACCAACTGAGCTAAGGAGGAAGTTGTTGCTCTTTTTAGCGAGTGCAAATATAGGATTAAATTTAAATGTAGCAAACAAAAAAAGCAAAAATAACATTCTTTTTTATTTGCCTACAATCGCTTTATAAATATCGTTTCCATTAGCAAAAAGTAACAGACTGATAAGCAATACGAAACCAACCATTTGAGCATTCTCTAAGAATTTGTCGCTTGGTTTTTTTCCGCTGACAATTTCAAATAATAAAAACATTACATGACCGCCATCGAGTGCCGGAATAGGCAATAAATTCATTACTCCAAGCATAATTGATAAAATCGCTGTGATGCTCCAAAAAACTTCCCAGCTCCAAGAACTTGGAAAAATATTATAAATGGCATGGAAACCACCTACTTGTTTGTACGCTTTGGTTTCAGGATTGAAAATCATTTTTAATTGTTTACCATATCCAACCAATTGATCTTTTCCTTTTTCAATTCCAAAAGGAATCGATTCAAGGAAACTGTATTTTTGATGCGTTATTTTATAATAGCCAAGTTTCTCTAAAGAGTCAAGGCCTAAACCGCCAAGCTGAACACCCAGTTTACCTTCTTTATTTACTTTAAGGTTAAGAGTTGTCTGTTTTTGATTTCTTAAAACTACTGCTGAAACTGTTTTGTTTTTGTTGTTTTCTAAAATTACTTTGGCTTGGTCAAGGTATTTTGTAGTCTGACCATTTAGGGATAAAAGAATATCTTTTGCCTTAAGATTTTGGTTTAAGGATTCATCGGCGATGTTACCAATAACAAATGGAATTCGAATAGTAGCTAAAGGCTCTTTCTCCACTTTAGATAATTGGTCCACAAAATCATGTGGCATTTTTATAGTTTGTTCAGCACCATTTCTGTTAATCACTACTTCTTTGGCTACGATAACTTTACCATTAATCTCCTTGTCAAAACGGATAATTTTTTCACCATCAACTGCTACAATTTTATCCCCAGATTTAAATCCGGCATTAATCATCGCTTGGTTTTCGATCAAAAGACCATCTTTCATATCGGCATTTGAAATATAGGAATCTCCATAAGCATAAGCCATACCAATATAGATAATGAAAGCAAGTATAAAGTTCACCGTTACACCGCCCAGCATAATAATCAAACGTTGCCAAGCTGGTTTAGAACGAAATTCCCAAGGTTGCGGGGGTAAAGCCATTTGTTCCTTGTCCATACTCTCGTCAATCATACCGGAAATTTTCACATAACCTCCAAGTGGTAACCAGCCAATACCGTATTCAGTTTCGCCAATTTTCTTTTTTAGAAGAGAATATTTTACGTCAAAAAATAAATAAAATTTCTCGACTCTAGTTTTGAATAATTTTGCAGGAATGAAATGCCCTAATTCGTGAAGTATAATAAGTAATGATAAGCTCAATAAAAATTGAGAAAGCTTGATAACTATTTCCATTTTTTAATTTTCGGTTCTTTAATGACGGACAAAAGTACTATTTTCTATTTTATTATTTACGCTATATTTTTTTGGATCGTTTTAAATGTTTGTTAATTAATGCATTTTTCATTTTTATTTTAAAGTTAGTGCAATAACTTTACTACATAAAAATCTTGTTTTAATGCTATTTGGTTTAAAACATAAACATACTTGCACTTATGTCTTCACAATTATTTTCTCCACTACAGATAAAAAACATCACGTTCAAAAACAGAATTGCAATTTCCCCAATGTGCCAATATTCGGCCGAAGAGGGGTTTGCCAATGACTGGCACTTAGTACATCTTGGCAGCCGTGCCACGGGAGGAGCAGGCTTAATCATTCAGGAAGCAACAGCCGTTTCTCCTGAAGGAAGAATTTCTCCAGCTGATTTGGGTTTGTGGAGTGATGAACACATCACAAAACTGCAGTCTATAACCAAGTTTATCAGCAGTCAGGGTTCGGTTCCTGGAATACAATTGGCGCACGCCGGCCGAAAAGCCAGTGTTTCGTCACCTTGGTATGGGAATAAAAAACTGGCTCAGAATCAAGGTGGATGGGAAACTGTTGCGCCAAGTGCCATTGGCTATCACGATAATGAACAGTCTCCTACAGCATTGGATGCAGAAGGTATTCAAAAAGTAATCACCGATTTCAAACTAGCGACCCGAAGAGCAGTTCTTGCAGGATATCAGGTAATGGAAATTCACGGCGCACACGGTTATTTACTGCACCAATTTTTGTCGCCTTTGAGTAATTCAAGAACAGATGAATATGGGGGGTCTTTCGAAAACCGAATCCGTTTGCTTCTGGAAGTGCTAAAAGCTGTGCAATCAGAATGGCCTAAAGAGCTTCCGTTATTGGTGAGAATCTCTGCTACTGATTGGGCTGATGGAGGTTGGAATGCCGATGAATCAGTGCAACTTTCTAAAATTCTAAAAGAGAAAGGAGTTGACTTAATTGATGTTTCTTCAGGTGGATTGGTATCTCATCAACAAATTCCTTTGGGACCAAATTATCAGGTTCATTTTGCCGAAAAAATAAAAAAGGAAACTGGAATTTTGACTGGAGCCGTTGGTTTGATTACTACTTCCCAGCAAGCTGAAGCTATTGTAGCAAATGGAAAGGCTGATTTAGTTTTGTTTGCCAGAGAGTCGTTGAGGAATCCAAATTTAGGTTTGGATTTTGCTCAGGAATTAGGGGTTGATGTTCAATGGCCGAAACAATACGAACGAGCAAAAATATAAACACGAATTGCACGAATTTCCACGAATTATTTGAAAAATTTTGGCATCATAATTTGTGTTAATTCGTGTTAGTCTTTTTAAAACACACAATATGCAAAAAATAAAAACGGCACTATTATCATACGGAATGTCCGGAAAAGTTTTCCACGCTCCTTTTTTGGATTTTCATGAAGGATTTGAATTGCTTGGTTCTTGGGAAAGAAGCAAACAGCTGATTCAATTGGATTATCCAAATGTAAAAAGTTTTGCCACTCTGGAAGAAGTGCTTCAAAGCGATGCTGATTTGATAATTGTAAATACGCCAGTAGGAACTCATTTTGAATACGCAAAGCAGGTGTTGCTTGCCGGAAAGCACGCTGTGGTAGAAAAAGCGTTTACAACTACTGTTGCCGAAGCTCAGGAATTAACGAGTCTGGCTAAAGAAAAAGGACTGAAGCTTTCGGTATTTCAAAACCGAAGATGGGATAGTGACCTTAAAACAGTACGAAAAGTATTGGCTGAGAAAACATTGGGAGAATTGGTGGAAGCCGAGTTTCATTTTGACCGCTACAATCCAATTTTGAGTCCAAAAGGCCATAAAGAAACAGTCAATTCCGGTGCTGGGATTCTAAAGGATTTGGGTCCTCATATAATTGATCAGACGTTGTATTTATTTGGGTTTCCCCAAAGTGTTTTTGCCGATATTAGAGTAACGCGTGAGCATTCTTTGGTAGATGACTGGATTGATATTTTACTGTATTATCCCGATTTTAGAGTGCGGTTAAAAGCCAGTTTTTTTGTTAGAGAAGCCAATCCGGCGTATGTTATTCACGGGAAAAAAGGATCTTTCATGAAATCTCGCGGTGATGTTCAGGAAGACGAATTGAAATTAGGCAAAAAACCAAACCTGACTTCTTGGGGTACTGAAGCTCCAGGTCAAGAAGGGTTATTGCACACCGAGATTGATGGTGAAATAATTAAGGAGAAAGTTCCAACACTGCAGGGGGATTATTATGATTATTTTGATAGTGTTTATCAGTCTATTGTCAATGATTTGCCTGAGCCTGTAACGGCGCAGGAGGGTACTCATGTCATGCAGATTATTGAAGCCGCGATTCAAAGTAACGAGCAGAAAAAAGTAATCCAGTTATAAATTTAAGATTAATTGATGCTTTTTTTTTTGAATAATGGCAAAAAGGCTAAATCTCTCCTTTTAGCCCCGATAGCAGTGAAAATCCTTTGTGGGCTGGGGTTCAGCCTACAAAGATTGTAACGGATAGCGGGACTCATTCCTGCTGAAAAGGCTTAATATTTCTGCTCCAAAAATAATCATCGGACTTTAAACTTATAAACAATAACGTTGTATTATAGCAGTTTAAAAAAAATGGTTAAGAAGAATACATTGATTTCGTAATTTTGCACATTCAATTTTAAACAGAAAGAGTTTGCAGTACTTCAATTTTATAGGCTGGTATAAAGCCAAAGGCAAATACAAGAAAAATTATCGCGATGCGAAAGCTTCCTATTTACTTAGGATTCGTTTGGCGGTTTCTATGTTTTATTTTGCTATGGGATTGTGTTTTGCAACTTGGGCAAGCCGTATTCCAACTATAAAATCGGCATTAAGTTTAAGTGACGGTCAATTAGGTACTATACTTTTTGCTTTGCCTGTTGGTCAGTTAACGATGATGTATTTTTCGGGTAAATTAGTCACCCGTTTTGGAAGTCATCGTATTTTGCCTTTTGCTATACTGATGTATGCAGTGAGTCTGACTAATTTGGGTCTGGCTCAAAATGCATGGCAATTGGCTCTTGGATTATATGTTTTTGGAATATTCGGCAATCTGACTAATATCTCTGTTAACACTCAAGGCGTTTATACCGAAGGACTTTTTAAAAGAACCATTATGTCCTCGTTTCACGGAATGTGGAGTTTAGCAGGATTTACAGGTGCATTAGTAGGTTTGGGAATGTTAGCTTTAGAACTTAGCACATATACACATTTTCTGGTTGTTGCTTTTCTTGCTTTTTTGCTGATTGCATTAAATTTCAAATTCTTAATTAAGGCCAAAGAAACCGTTAAACCTGAGAAGAAAAAAGGATTCAGTAAGCCAGATCAAACTTTAGTTTTACTTGGAGTTATTGGTTTTTGCAGTATGGCTAGCGAAGGAATCATGTTTGATTGGAGTGGAGTATTCTTTAAAGATATTGTCAAAGCTCCCGGTGCTTTAATAATTTTGGGTTACACTTCGTTTATGATTATGATGGCAAGCGGCCGTTTTTTTGGTGATAAGTTAATCAATATATATGGGCGGAAAAAAGTAATGCAAATCAGCGGGATTATGATTTCATCTGGTTTCTTCACCGCTGTTATTTTTCCTTATATAATACCTTCCACAATAGCTTTTATGGTTATAGGTCTAGGGGTTTCAACAATAGTTCCTACTTTGTACAGTATTGCCGGAAAACATCCAACAATCCCCACCGGCGAGGCTTTGACAGCTGTTTCGAGCGTCAGTTTTCTTGGTTTTTTGATGGGGCCACCTGTTATTGGATATATTGCCGAATTGTTTAGTTTGAGGTTTTCCTTTGCTTTTATTGGAATTTTTGGTGTTCTCATCGCTTTTATGGTGGGACGCATTAAAGCAATTACTGAATAATCAAAAAAAACAAGTATTTACTTCTTTTTTTAAATAGTTTTTTTCCTATGTTTGTATTTCGGTTTCAATCGGAAGTTTTTTTATTCGATTGATATTCAAAATACCACAGTAGATTTCGGTCTTCGCCTTTATTTTTTTTCAAAAACTTTTTTATCCTTTTTTAAACGAATTTAATCTTTGGATTTGTTGTGCTTTGTCATGACCTATTCCATTAGTTTACAAAATAAGTATGAAGAAATTTTTGTTAGGAATACTTTTTTTATGGAAAATAACTTTTGCTTTAGCCCAAAAACCAACAGGCATTAAAGGAAAAATCATTGACTCTAAAACTCAAAAACCATTAGAGAATGTAGTTGTTACCCTCGAAAATACTCAATTGATGCAGCTCACTTCTGGCGATGGAATTTTCAGTTTTTATGCTGTTCCATTAGGCAGTCAATTACTGCTTTTGCACAGTCAAGGCTTTAAAGATATACTGCTTTCAGTTGTAATTACTAAAGATCAAATGCTTGATTTAGGTACTGTTCCAATGGAAGATAGCCAAATGGTGGAACAGCAGACGGGCTTAATCACACTTCTCGAAAGTGATTTGAGTGATGACAACAGCGGTTCCGAAAGCTCTTCGGGGCTTTTGCAGTCTTCCAAAGATGCTTTTCAGCAGGCTGCGGCTTTCAATTGGGGACAAGCTCGTTTTAGAATCCGGGGATTGGATAGTCAATATGCCACGACAACTATTAATGGCGTTACGATGAACAAACTCTACGACGGCCGTCCGCAATGGGGCGATTGGAGCGGATTGAATAATGCAGTTCGGAATCAGGAATTTACTGTTGGTTCTTTCCCATCGGATTATGCTTTTGGAGGAATTTTGGGTACGCAGCAAATCAATACCCGGGCTTCTATTTACAGACCGGGAACTATACTTTCCTTTTCGGGGACTAATACGAATTATTCTTGGCGAATGACAGGAACGTATGCATCAGGAATGAATAATAAAGGCTGGGCATTTGTGGTTTCGGCTGGAACACGCTGGGCAGAGGAAGGCTATTTTGAAGGGACAAATTTTAATGCAATAGCAGGTTTTATTAGTGTGGAAAAGAAGATAAATGATCAGCATTCCTTGAATTTCTCAGGTTTCTACACACCCAATTCCCGAGCCAAAAATTCACCAAATACAGCTGAAGTTACCGAATTAACAAGTGAGAAATATAATTCGTATTGGGGTTGGTATGAAGGTAAAAAGCGAAATGCCAGAATTAAAACCATTGAAGAACCTATCCTGATGCTGAATCATTTTTTCACCCTAAACGATTACACAACGCTGAATTCAAGTTTGACCTATCAATTTGGCAAAATAACCAACAGCAATATTGATTTTCAAAATGCTAATAGTCCAGATCCGACTTATTACCGAAAAATGCCCAGCTACTACAGTTCAATGTTTGCGCCAGATAATGGAGAGTTTTCGGGAGAATTCACACCCGATTATGTGAATGCTGAGAAAAGTAAAGAGCAGTTTTTAGCCAATAATCAAATCGATTGGAACGCTTTGTATTATGCGAATCAATCCCCGGTTTTGGATGGAAATGGAAAAATAACAGGATATATTCCAACCAAAAGCAGTTATGTTTTATACGAAGATCATTCGGACGACCAAACGATAACAGCCACTTCCAACTATAACACCCAAATTAGCGATAACCTTTACTTGACTGCCGGAGGTTTTTACAGTCATTTAAAATCCCACAATTACCAGCAATTGACAGATCTTTTGGGAGGATTATATTTTAATGATATCGATGTTTTTTATAATGGCAGCCAGGCACAATCAGATTTGAATAATCCAGACAGGCAGGTTGTTGAGGGAGATACTTATGGTTACAATTTTAATTATGTGGCTAATAATTTAAACCTTTTTACCAATTTTAAATTCACGTATGATAAAGTCGATTTTTATTTGGCACAAAATTTCACAAGCACCAATTATCAAAGAGAAGGTTTGTACCAAAACGGAATTTATGCAGCCAATTCTTTTGGCAAAAGTGAGAAAGTACAGTTTGAGAATTTTGGTTTTAAAGGCGGTATGCTTTTCAAAATTTCTGGAAGACAGCAGTTTAATTTTAACGGGGCGTATCTTTCCAATGCGCCAACGATCAGGAATACCTTTCCAAATGCCCGTTTAAACAATTCAGTTGTTGATGGTATCGAAAATGAAAATATAAGCAGTTTGGATGCGAGTTATTTTTACCGGACTCCAAAATGGCAAACCCGTCTCACACTTTTTTATGCCAAAATAAAAAACATGACCCAAACTTCTTTCTTTTATGCCGAAGGGATATTTGATGACGGAGCAGGATATGCCAATACCGATGCTTTTGTAAGCCAGACATTAACGCATTTGGACAAGAAAAATTTAGGAGCCGAATTCAGTTTACAATACCAATTAACCGCAACAATAATGGCTAGTTTTTCTGGAGCTTATGGACAATATACGTATGACAGCAATCCAAATGTTATGATAACTAATGATGCACAAGCCACGGCCGAAAATCCAATACCAGTATTTGACTTTGGAACAGCTACATTAAAAAATTACCATCAGGCGGGAATGCCACAGCAGGCATTTGCTTTGGGAATCGAATATAGAGATCCCAAATATTGGTGGATTGGTTCCAATATCAATTATCTGGCGAATAGTTTTATAGATATTTCACCTATTTCCAGAACTGCAACTTTTTATAAAAATCCCGAAAGCGGTTTCAATTTTCCAGAAGCTTCGGAGGAAAGAGCGAGGGAGCTATTGAAACAGGAAGAGTTTGAGCCGTTCACTTTGTTGAACGTTTCGGGAGGGAAATCTTGGAGAATAAAAGGGAAGAACATCGGGCTTTTTGCAACAGTAAATAATGTTTTGGATTTGAAGTATAAAACTGGAGGATATGAGCAGGCAAGAAATGCCAATTTTCGACAGCTTAATCAGGATGTTTCCAGTGGAACACCCAATTTTGGCAACAAATATTTTTACGGTTATGGGAGAACGTATTTTGTAAACCTGTACATCAATTTATAAATTTTTAAAAATAAAAGAATATGAAGCTGCAATTCTATACTGTTTTTTTAGCAATTACAATCACTTTTGGCAGCTGCGCCAAGGAGGAATTTGATGTACCAAAACTCTCTTGCAACCAGCCTGATTTTAAAGTAAACCGCACCGTTGAAGAAGTTCGAGCTGTTACAAATTCCATTGTTGCGCAATATACTTATGATGATATTATCGAAGCTTATGTGGTTTCCAGTGATGAGGAAGGAAATTTTTTTAAGACCATTTCGTTTCAAACTTTGGCGACAGCTACAACTCCAGCGATGGGTTTTAGCGTTCCAGTGGATGCTTCAAATACCTATGTTGATTTCAGATTAGGCAATAAGGTTTATATCAAAATGAAAGACCAATACACTGATATTTATTATGGAGGAATGCGAATTGGGAATATTTATGTCAATGCCTATAACGAAGGTGGTGTTGGCCGAATATCTCCAAACGATTATAAAAAAGTATTGAATGCTTCCTGTACAATAATCGATGAAAGCCAATTGGTGAAACAGCTTACTGTCGGGGAAGCTTTGGATGATGCAAAACTAAACACATTAATTGAATTGAAAGATGTTGAGTTTACCGAAGCTGCGCTAGGAAGACATTATTATGAAGAAACCAATGATGTCGGAGGTGCAACAAATTGGAATCTGCGAGACAAAGCAGGGAGTCAAATTATTTTCAGGACGAGCGGTTATGCTGATTTTTCAGGTCATCTAGTGCCTGAAGGGAGTGGTACTGTCCGCGGAATCTTGACAAAATTCGGAACCGATTATCAATTGATGGTCCGATCAGAAAAAGACATTGCAATGAGCGGAAACAGAAGTGTTCCCTTTTTCACCGAAGATTTTCAGTCGGTTAAAAACAACGTGAATTTTGCGTTACCCGGGTGGAGCAATGTTGTCGAAAAGGCCTCTAAATTATGGAGAAGCATAGTCTATGGAGGCAATGGCTATGCCGAGTTCAATACTACAAGTACCACGGCCGCAGAGAATGTAGCCTGGCTGGTTTCGCCTAAAATTGATTTGAAAGATTATAAAAATGTAGTATTCTCTTTTAGAAGCGCACAACACGACTTGAAAATCGATTCTTCTCTCAATACTTTGGAAGTGTATGTCTCCACCAATTTTGAAGGTTCTAACATATCTACGGCAAAATGGATAAAATTAGAGGGAAAAGTTGCGTCCTTGTCGACCCCTACTCGTGAATTTATCAGTTCCGGAGGAATTGATTTGTCTTCGTATTCAGGAAATATTAACATTGCTTTCAAATACATTGGCTCTGGAAAAGACAAAACCTTAAACGGAGCTTTTATGGTTGATGACATAAAGATTTTTGGAGAAAAATAAATAGAAAACAAAAATTCCACAGATTCACACAAAATAATTTGTGGAAATCTGTGGAATCTGTGTTTAGAAAGTCCTTCTTAGTCTGTTGTGGAGGCTTTTATTTTTTGTTTTCAATAATACTTATTGCGTATCCACCGCCTGCTGCACTCAGTTGTGAAAGCTTTGATTTATTGGTTACCTCTATTTTTCGAACAGTATATGCCTGCGGATTTGTTTTGTAATCAGCGTCTTTTGCATCAGCATAAATAGTAGCATTGTATTTTTTTCCTTTCTCTAAAAATGCAAAACTGATGTTCGAAGTGCGTGGTTCATATCCATTAACATTTCCAATAAACCAGTTATTAGTTCCTTTTGCTTTTCGGGCAACCGTTACATATTGACCAGGTTCTGCTTCCAGATAATTGCTTTCGCTCCAATCGATCGCCACATCTTTGATAAACTGAAAAGCATCCGGGAATTTATTGTAGTGTTCAGGAAAATCGGCAGCCATTTGCAACGGGCTGTAAAGTGTTACATACAATGCCAATTGATTGGCAATGGTACTGTTTACGTGTGATTTATTGTTAGGACTAAATTTGCTTAAATCCATTTCGAAAATACCAGGAGTATAATCCATTGGTCCACCGATTAATCGAGTAAAAGGCAATAATGTTACGTGGTTCGGTTTTGAACCACCAAAAGCTTGATATTCTGTTCCTCGGGCAGCTTCATTACCGATTAAATTCGGATACGTTCTGCAAATACCGGTTGGGCGGACTGCCTCATGCGCATTCACCATAATTTTATAATCGGCAGCTTTTTCGATTGCATACTGATAATGGTTTATCATAAATTGGTTGTAATGATTATTGCCATTAGATATGATGTCGCCCACATAACCACTTTTTACTGCATCATACCCATTGTCTTTCATAAATTGATACGCTTTATCCATATGACGCTCATAATTACGAACCGATCCAGAGGTTTCATGGTGCATAATCATTTTTACACCTTTTGATTTTGCATATTCATGCAAGCCTTTTACATCAAAATCTGGGTAAGGTGTTACAAAATCAAAAACATAGTCTTTGTAGTGACCAAACCAATCCTCCCAACCTTCATTCCAACCTTCAACCAACACACCTCCAAAACCATTGGCAGCAGCAAAATCAATATATTTTTTCACATTGGTATTATTTGCTCCATGTGTTGCATTTGGTTTTGCTTTAGAAAAATCAGTAACGCCTAATTGTACAGACGGAAATTCATCGGTGTACGACCATGAACTTTTCCCAGTAATCATTTCCCACCAAACACCAACATATTTAACAGGTTTAATCCATGAAGTATCTTCTATTTTGCAAGGATCATTCAAGTTTAGAGTCATTTTTGACGCTAAAATTTCTCTGGCATCATCACTTACAATAATAGTACGCCAAGGCGAATGTGACGGGGATTGAATATATCCTTTGGCTCCTTTTTCATCTGGAGTTAACCAAGATTCAAATACCATATTTTTATCATCCAAATTCAAGTGCATGCAAGAATAATTAATCAATGCAGCTTCGTGTAAATTGATGTACAATCCGTCAGCAGTTTTAAGCATAAGGGAAGTTTGTACACCAGTTGGTGAAAAGGAAGTTTGCGATAAATTATCGGTTTTTGCTTTTTCGGTTAGTCCTCTTATTTCAGATAATTTTGAAGTAGTATAATCATATTCTTGTGTGTCATAATCTCCAGGAATCCAAAAAGCAGTATGATCTCCAGTCATGGCAAATTGAGTTCTCTCTTCTTTTATGACAAAATAAACCAAGTTTTTTTGTGTTGGAAATTCATATCTAAAACCTAATCCATCATTAAACAATCGAAAACGAATGATGATTTGTCTGTCTGTTTCTTTCTGATTTAGCGTAATTGCCAATTCATTATATTGATTTCTGATGCTTTCAACTTCACCCCAAACTGGCTTCCATGTTTCATCAAAAGTGGCAGTTTTGTTGTCAATTACCGTAAAATCATTCAATAACGATTTTTTATCGTTTTTTAGTTCAAGACCTAATTTACTTGTCTTTATAACAGTTTTGTCTTTGTAGTTTAAACTATAACTTGGAGTTCCATCCTTTTGCAATGTAAACTCCATTGTGAATTTTCCATTAGGGGATTTCAACTGTTGGGCATTAGCATATTGCAAAACCAACAAACAGAACAGGGCTGTATAAAGTAAATGTTTCATTGTTTTTAATATAAATTAGAGATTGATTTTTTGAATAGCTTTTGACGAAATCGATTTATTAATTGTAAAAAGGATGTATCGTTTTCGTGAAAGTAAAAGTATACGCTTTAGAGTTTGAAAAATTCAAACGTTTTAAAAAAGTAGATTGTATTTTCAAAAATACAATTTAAAATG
>NZ_MUNX01000125.1 GCF_002001005.1 Flavobacterium sp. A45 | reverse complement strand
TTTTTTATTTTTTTATATCACTTTTCATTCCCCTTCTAATTTTTGCAAATAGATTATTTAATAGAAGTACCAAAAATTATAAATATACTATATGCCTATGTGGTATTTTTAAAAATGAAGCAAAGTTTCTTGACGAATGGATTCAGTTTCATCTAGTAATTGGCATTGATCATTTTTATTTATACAATAACAATTCTGATGATAACTATTCGAAAATTCTAAAGCCTTACATAGAAAAAGGAATTGTTGATTTGATTGAATGGCCTTTCAGTCATTCCCAAATGGATGCTTATAAAGACTGTTATGATAAACACAGAAATGATACAAATTGGTTAACATTTATTGATGTGGACGAATTTATTTGTCCCATAGCTACAAATGACATTAAATCATGGTTAACAACTTATAAAAATTATCCTGGCGTAGCAGTTTATTGGAAACAATTTGGATCAAACGGAAAGTTATTTCATAACAATAATGAATTAGTAATTGAGCAATATACGCAATGTTGGCCAAAACCTAGCGTCTATTCAAAAATGTTTTGCAACATGGATTTTCCAATTGCAAAATTTAAGAACCCGCATATTTTTAACTCAAGAATATGTGGAATAAAAGTACCTCCTATTAACCAATATAAAAAAATCATGACTTTAGGAATACATCGTTGTTCTATATTTAGCAGTTCAACTATCCAAATAAATCATTATTGGGGAAAGGCATACGATTCGTTTATTGAAAATAAAATAAACAGAACTGATGTGTTTCATGAAAACAGTATTGAAATGGGGAAGCAACGTAAGAACCTATTGAAATCCCATGAGGCTATGTGTACAGATAGAGATTATAAAATTCAACGTTTTTTATTATTCACGAAATTAAAGAACAAACCGTAATTGATATTTATTGACAAAAAACAGGAATTGATATTTAAACAATTCGTCCATATCAAAATCCTAAAACCCCTATTTTCATTAGAAAACAACCGTTTTAATAACTTCAAATAAATATCTTTACAACTTATTAAAAACAAAATGGATATCAATCAAGAAATACACAACGCATTCGAAGTGATAAAAGAAGGCGGAATCATACTTTACCCTACCGATACTGTTTGGGGAATAGGTTGTGATGCGACCAATCCAGAAGCGGTTGCCAAAATATACAAACTCAAACAACGAGCTGAAACACAAAGCATGATTTGCCTGATGAATGGCGAAAAAATGATTTACAATGTTTTCAAAGAAATTCCAGAAGTGGCTTGGCAAATCATGGATTTTTCCGAAAATCCAACTACTTTAGTTTTAGACAAACCTCGTAATGTAGCGTCAAACATTATTGCTCCCGATAATACATTAGGCATTCGTCTCGTCAAAGAGCCATTTTGCTTTAAATTGATGGAACGTATGAAGAAACCATTGGTCTCCACTTCGGCTAATATTTCTGGTCAGCCTACTCCAAAAAGTTTCAAAGAAATTAGTCCCGAAATTATAAAAGGCGTTGACTATGTCGTAAATTTGCACCACGATAAAATTGCTGGAAAACCGTCCACAATCATTAAACTGACGAATGATTCGCAGGTAAAAGTGATTCGCAAATAGTTTGCAGTATTCAGTTTTCTGTTTTTAGTTAAACAACTTTAAACTTTAAACTCTAAACAAAAAAAATGAACTACAAAGAAGCCTTAAATAACAAAATATTCGAAGTCATTTCGAAAGCATCCCAAGAACTTAATGTCGAAAGTTATGTTATTGGCGGTTTTGTACGTGACTTACTTTTAAAAAGAGATTTTAAGAAAGATATCGACGTTGTCGCTGTTGGAAGCGGAATCGAATTGGCTCTAAAAGTATCTGATTTACTTCCAAAAAAACCAAAAGTTCAAGTTTTCAAGACTTATGGAACTGCCATGTTGCGTTTTGAAGACACCGAAATAGAATTTGTAGGTGCTCGAAAAGAATCCTATAATCTCGACAGCAGAAATCCAATTGTAGAAAACGGAACCCTTGAAGACGACCAAAACAGACGCGATTTTACGATAAATGCTTTGGCTATATCATTAAACACAAGCACTTTTGGCAATCTTTCAGATCCATTCAATGGTATTTCCGACTTGGAAAACAAAATCATAAAAACACCACTGGATCCGGACATCACTTTTTCGGATGATCCTTTGCGAATGCTTAGAGGAATTCGATTTGCAACGCAACTGGGCTTTGAAATTGACCAAAATTCTTTGGACTCTATTACCAAGAATGCAGAACGAATCAAAATCATTTCTGGAGAACGTATTGTCGAAGAATTGAATAAAATTCTTTCTACAGATAAACCTTCCGTTGGTTTTTTGTTGTTGTTCAAAACGGGGCTTTTAGACATCATTCTTCCTGAACTAACCGCTTTAAACCAAGTAGAAGAAATAGAAGGGCACACTCATAAAAATAACTTCTACCATACACTTGAAGTCGTGGATAACATTTGCCCCAATACCGACGATGTTTGGCTACGTTGGTCGGCCTTACTTCACGATATAGGGAAAGCACCAACAAAACGCTTCAATAAAAAACAAGGCTGGACTTTTCACGGACATGAATTCCTTGGTGGAAAAATGGCTAAAAAGATATTTGAACGCCTGCACATGCCATTGAACCACAAGATGAAATTTGTACAAAAAATGGTTATTATGAGTTCCCGTCCAATCGTCTTGGCACAGGATATCGTAACTGATTCAGCAGTTCGTCGTTTGGTTTTTGATGCAGGTGAAGATGTTGAGAATTTAATGACGCTCTGTGAAGCCGATATCACGACCAAAAATCCCAATAAATTCAGGAAATACCATAGCAATTTTGAAATTGTTCGCAAGAAAATTGTGGAAGTGGAAGAACGCGATCACGTTCGCAATTTTCAGCCACCCATTTCCGGTGAAGAGATTATGGAAATCTTCAATTTGAAACCTTCCCGCGAAATCGGAATGCTGAAAGAAGCAATCAAAGAAGCCATTCTTGAAGGAGATATTCCCAATGAGTATAATGCCGCTTATGAGTTTATGATGAAAAGAGCCGAGAAGCTGGGATTGAAAAAAGTTTAAGCTTCGTTTTCTATTCCTAGCTTAAAAATTTCTTAATTTTATAAAAATTAGAAAATATGAGTACTTCCGATTTAAAATTAAAATTAATAGCACAAATTATTGCAACAGATGATAGTATTCTTTTGGGCAGAATTGAAGAAACAATCGAGTCCAACTTGCAACCAACTTCTGCGTATGAAAAAAAAGCTTCTGAAAAAATTTATGTTTTTAACCAATGGCAGCAAAAAAGAATTGACATGGCTCTAAAACAAGTTGAAAACGGAGAATTTTTAACAGAAGCAGAAGATAAAAAAGAAATGGAAAGATGGTTCAAAGAAAAAGACGAAAAATTGATTAGAAAATAAATACAGTACTGACTGAAAAAGTTTGGAACAATCTCAATAAATTAACTCATTATAATCAAAAAATGAATCAGCTATTTACTGCAATATTGCGTTCTTCTAAAGCAGCCTTAGCAGCCAAGAAAGAAAACATCAAAACAATACTAGTTAAAGACTGTTTTTTTAATTATTGAAATTACAGAATTAAAATAAAAGCTTTAGACATCTAGGATGCAAGACAAAATCTCCAAAATTTTCCAATAAAATAAAATGAAAAACAACAAATCCGTAATAATCTGGCTCCTATCGGGTTGCTTTTTAGTGTTTGTAATGGTTGTAGTGGGTGGCATCACCCGATTGACAAATTCTGGTTTATCCATGACCGACTGGCATCTGGTAACCGACACCCTTCCTCCTCTTACGGAAGCCAAATGGCAGGAAGCTTTCGACAGATACAAACAATTTCCTGAATACCAAAAAATCAATATCCACAACGATTTCACCCTTTCGGATTATAAGTTTATCTATTTTTGGGAATGGTTTCACCGTTTTATCGGCAGAATAATCGGATTGGTTTTCATCGTTCCCTTCATCTATTTCCTGATTAAGAAAAAAATTGACAGAGCCACTTTAAACAAATGTTTTGTCCTTCTAGGAATGGGAGCTTTACAAGGTTTTTTCGGCTGGTTTATGGTAAAAAGCGGTTTGGTCGACAACCCAGATGTGAGCCATTTTCGTCTATCCCTACACCTTACATTTGCCTTTGTAACATTTGCATATACGCTTTGGGTAGCATTAGACCTAATGTATCCAGACAAAAAAGCGCCAATTCTTCCTTTAAAAAAAGCAGCCCAAATCACATTAATCCTTTTGCTTCTGCAAATCATTTACGGAGGCTTTGTTGCTGGGCTAAACGCTGGACTAATCCACAACCATTGGCCAATGATGAGCGATGGACAATTCATCCACGACAGCGTCTTTATTGAGCAAAAAACACTATTCCTAAACCTTGTCGAAGGAAAAAGCGGAGTTCAATTTGTTCACAGAACTTTAGCATATGTTGTCGTAGGATTCATTTTGCACCTTTATTTCAAAGGCAAAAAACTTAAAATTAATGCTCAACAGCAAAACGGAGTAAATGCTTTGGTAGTTCTTGTTTTTCTGCAATTTATCTTAGGAATCTACACCTTACTTTATCATGTACCGCTTTGGCTGGGTTTAGCCCACCAAGTCAACGCCTTTTTTCTTTTAACAGCAATGACCTACACTTTGCATCGATTAAGCAAATAATAGCTCAATTCAATTATTTGTTTTAGAAGCAGAAAAAAAGGGCATTTTTGAATATATGGGTCCTGCTCTCCGTTAAGTCTTTATGGTTTTAAAGAAAAACCACAAAGGACATCACTGCGATCAGGGCTAAAGAGAAAGATAGTGCCTATTTACCATTATTTACAATTGCAGTCAAATGCAGATCATAATAAAACGCTTTTGGAAATATAGCAACTCCTGCTAGGGGCATATTTCCAAAAGCTTTTTTGTCATTCTAACTTACAATTTAGCAAAATGCTCAAAATAGCATTACTTTTGTAGTCCGACTATATTGTCACATCTTTTTGCTTTCAACTCTAAAAATGTCTAAACTCGCCACACAAAATCAATTTCTTGACTTATCCGATTATGGAAGGCCGTTTGCACGATATTTTGCAAATCAGTTAAAAAACACTCGATTTACTCCCATACACATAACACTACTTTTTGCAATTTCGGGACTGATTGCCGTTTATTGTATTTTAAAAAACCATTACTTTTTAGCCTCTTTTTTTATCATTTTAAAATCGATAATTGATGCCGTTGACGGCGAACTTGCACGTACAAAAAACACGCCGTCATATACCGGAAGATACCTCGACAGCATATTTGACATCATCCTTAATTTTTTGCTTTTAATGTCTATCTGCTATGTCTCCGAAACCACATTTTGGATTACAATTTTAGCTTTTGTTGGAATACAATTACAAGGAACTTTATACAATTATTATTATGTGATTTTGAGAAATAAATCGATTGGAGGAGATAGGACAAGTAAAATTTTCGAAAACGAATCCCCAAAGGCATTGCCTGGAGAAAACCAAAAATGGGTCGACATTTTGTTCCTGATATACACCCTCGTTTATGGCTTATTCGATAAAATTATTCACACTCTGGACAAAGAAGCTTATAAGGTAAAATCGTTTCCTAACTGGTTTATGACACTACTGTCTATTTATGGATTGGGTTTTCAATTGTTATTGATTGCTATACTTTTGCCTTTGGGTTGGATAGAAATGATTGTTCCTTTTTTCATTTCCTTTTCGGTATTGATTTTTGTTTTGATAGGAATCAGGAAGATTTACATCAAATAAAAAAGAGCAAAAACAAACTTGTCTTTACTCTTCTATATAAATATTTATTGGAACAATTATTTTTTTACCTTAATCGAACAGCCTATCGCTTTTGTCGTTTCTGGTGAAGGTGTTTTTCCACTTTCCAAAGCTGCAATGGCATTTTCAAGGTATTTTACCTTTACTTCACTCGCGCTGTCCACGTTATCATCGATGGCACCAATATATTTCACGATAAGGTTTTTATCCAACAAAAAGATGTGTGGCGTTTTTGTAGCTCCATATTGAGGATATATTTTTTGTCCATCATCGAATAAATATGGAAAAGCAAAACCTTTTTCTTTGGCTCTAACTTTCATTAACTCAAAACTATCGGCAGGTTGAACGGCTGGATCGTTTGGATTTATAGCCAACAAAATATATCCTTGCGGCTTGTATTTTTTGGCCAAAGCATTAATTCTGTCTTCATATTTTACAGCAAAAGGACAATGATTGCAGGTAAAAACGATAATAAAGCCATTTGCTGTTTTAAAATCAGACATACTATACATTTTTCCATCAACCGATTTTAATTTAAAATCAGTTGCTTTATCTCCAATTTTGTATGGGGCTGGTGTATCTATAGTAAATCCCCCAATGAAAAAAACGGAAACAAACAATAAAATATTTGACAAAATTTTCATAACACAAAAGGTTTAGTTAATATTCGTGTTCACATATTCACTGAGTTCTTCATAGCTCGAAAAGATTCTTTCGGCAAAAAATTTCTTATCGTTTTTAATAATTAGTGTCGCTGGAATCGACCCCGACCAATCTTTATCTATCATCGGAAGCCATATATTATAATCTTTATCCGTCAGTAAAACAACCTCAGAATTGATCTTTTTATTCTTTACAAAGGGCAGTAATTTTGACTCAAACTGGTCCTTAAAATCCAAACTTACAAGCACCACTTTTATGCTTTTATTTTCCGACTTCAATTTCTCAAAATAGGGTAATTCTTTCACGCAAGGGGCACACCAAGTTGCCCAAAAATTGACCACATAAATAGTATTTTTATCGCTCAAAACTTCTTTTTCCAAAGCGGCATAATTATCAAAAACAGCAACTTTTTGAGCAAGAATTGCATTGGAAAATAGAAGCGAAAAAATTAAATGGAGCAGATATTTCATCCTGAAAAAATTAATTTACAACTAACCAAACGAAGGTACAATCTTAAACTATTTTCAGGGAAATGATTAACAAAAAATTATCAGTGAAAATTCAAAAATCAAACAAAAAAATTTTTCAAGGAGAAAAAATAGATTCCGTTTTGGAAATGGGGGAATCACGTAAATTTTAAAAATGACTAAACAGTCAAATGTATTTTTTGGGTTTAAAGTAAAAAAACTAAACATTCAACTCCCTTCTCACAATAAATAAAATGAGCCGGATTTTAGCTGTTAACAGTCCTTATTTAGACTCAAAACACATCATAAACAAAATCTATAATAAACCATTAAACAACACAAATTCAGTATTTTATAGTAAATTATATAAATTATAATTTTAAGTTATTCTTATCCAATCCAATTTTTAAAATCCGACACCTTTTCTCGGCTTACAATCACCTCATCTTCCTTATAAGTAGGCAAAATAATCTTTAATCTGGAGTTGCTGTACACTACTATTTCTTTTATTGCCTTGAGCGGAATAATGAACTTTCTGCTGATTCTATAAAAATCTGCAGGATCTATTTCCTGTTCCAAAACTTCCAAAGTGGAGTCCAGCAAATAATTTCTATTGTCGAAAGTATGTATATAAGTACCTTTATTTTCACTAAAAAAACATTCAATCTCATCAGTTGAAATGACCTTTAGATGCTGTCCTATTTTGACAGTAAATCTTTTCTTGAATGTTTTTTCAAAAGGGTTAGAAAACATTTTTTTGATTTGCTCGAAATCCAATTGCAACGAATTTTTTTCTACAGAAATAGTTGATTCGAAACGCTCTTTAAATTTCAAAATAGCTGTTTCTAAATCATCCTCGTCGATTGGTTTCAAGAGGTAATCGATGCTGTTTAATTTGAACGCACGCAATGCATATTCATCATAAGCTGTCGTAAAAATAACGGCACTTTTTATATTCACTTTTTCGAAGATTTCAAATGACAAACCATCGGATAATTGTATGTCCAAAAAAATCAAATCGGGATGTTCATTTTTCGAAAACCAGTTCAAAGATTCTTCGACAGAATGAAGCATCACTTCTACGGGAACATTAATTTTTTCTAGTTTGCGCTGCAATAACCGAGCTGCCGGTTTTTCGTCTTCTATTATTATTGTGGTCATTTTTTAAGTTAGAGATTAGAAATTAGAGTTTAGAAATTAGAAGTCAGAAATTAGAAGTCAGAAATTAGAAGTTTGTAGAGGTTTAGAGGTGATCTTTGAATTTACAAATCACAATCTGAAACAATCTAACTTCTGACTTCTAATTTCTAACCTCCCCTCACTCCCACTTTTGTTTTTTATCTTCATCCATAAACTCCTTGATTTTTCTTTCTTCCCAATCCGATCCAAAAAACAGATCTCTTCCAAAAACCGACAAACCATGTGCCAGCAATCCTATTCCCCAAAATAAGGCTGTAGAAAAAGTTTCCCATTTAAAGAAAACTTCGCTTCCTATGGCACTTCTATTGAATGTGGATATAATTATAAATGCATTTACAAGTACATAAACTAACGCGTGTACATAAAACCCTTTGATTCGCTTAACTCGTTTATAAGCCAGTTCATATCTCGTGTCTGGATTGAAATTTTCATCCTGAAAATTTTCAAATAATTCTTTTCTATATCTTCCCATTGTGTTGTGTTTTATTATTAAATAGTAACTAAGATTCTAATTTACTAAGCCGCTAAGTTTGAAAAAAACTATTAAATCGAGTATTAAAAAAACTTAGATTCTCAGAAACTTAGATTCTTAGCAACTCATATACTACTCCCATTTATTTGTTGTTGGTTTTTCTTTTTCCATGAATTCTTTAAGTTTCTTGTCCTCCCATTCTTTATTAAAAAATAGTCCAAAATTAAAAACTTTCAATCCATGTAAAACAACCGCCATTCCCCAGCCCAACAAGCTCCACCAAAAATATAAAAACTCTGGCGAGGTCATAAGGTTTACAGCTATTACAATTGGATTACAGAGCAGATAAACAGTCAAATGCTGGTAAAACTGCTTAATTTCTTCCACTCTTTTTTGAGCTCTATAATAGCGTTCTTCTTCAATATGATTTGATTCCATTTTAAGTTGTTGTATAAAGATTACTCCCAAGTGTGTTTTTTCTGTTCATCTTTTTCCATGAACTTCTTAATTTTTCTTTCCTCCCAGTCTTTGCTAAAAAAAGGCATATAGTTAAACACTTTTATTCCATGATATACCAATCCTATTCCCCACCACAATAAGGGCCAATAAAACCATAAATGATGTGGAGATGTAATTAAATTTATTGCTATTAAAAGAAAATTTACCATAATAAAGGATCTCAAGTTCATATAAAAACCCTTAATTTCCTCCATTCTTTTTCTTGCTCTATAATAACGTTCTTCTTCAATATTCTTTGATTCCATTTTTCGTTTCAATAAAGTTGTTACTCCCAAGTTTTTTTTGCCTGTTCTTCTTTTTCCATGAACTCTTTAATTTTTCGCTCTTCCCATTCTCTATTAAAAAAAGGTGAATAATTAAAAACTTTTAATCCGTGAAAAAACACTCCGATTCCCCATCCCAATAAAGGCCAAAAGAACCATAAATACTTAGGTGATGTTGTTAAATTTATCACAATCAAAAAGCAGTTAACTACGATATATGATATCAGGTTTCCATAAAAACCTTTAATTTCCTCAACTCTCTTTTTCGCTATATAATAGCGTTCTTCATCTGTATATTGATTTTCCATGATTACTTCCAAATTTGTTTGTTACTTTCCTTTTTCATGATTCTTTTTATTTTACCCTCTTCCCATTCTTTTCCAAAAAAATGATGTACAATTAAAATGTCTAATGCAGATATAAAAAAAGCGGTTGACCAAATTGCCATTACAAAAAAGTTAATATGCTGTATTGGAAAAAAATTAAATGGCACTCCACAATATTCTTTTAGAATAAAGAATATTACTCCTATCGCATAAATGAAAGCATGAGTATAAAATCCTTTTAGCTTCTTTACTTTCTTTCTCGCGATTTCAAGAAGCTCGTTTTCTTGGTATTTGCTGTTATCTATTTCCATGATTATTTCCAGCTTTGCTTTTTGTCTTCTTTCCTCAATAATTCCTGAATTTTTCTTTCTTCCCAATTAGCTCCATAACCAAATACTTGAAAAGCATGCATAGTTAATCCAAATCCCCATCCGCAGACAGAGAACCAAAACCATTGAAATTGTGGCATATAAGTAAGATTAACAAAAATTAGAACAGGAATCACGCAACAATATGAAATCAGATTTCCGTAGAATCCTTTAAGCTGTTCCACTCTTTTTTTGGCTCTGTAATAAGACCCGTTTTCCATGTGATTAAAAGTTGTTTCCATAACACTGATTTGTTTAGTTAAAATAGGAATCTTAACTGTAAATGTTTTTTCATTCTGCTCGATCAAAACCTTTCGGCCTGTGATTATTCCGTAGCGGTCTACAATATTCTGCAATCCTACACCCTGACGGCTCTGAATTACTTCTTTCTTTTGAAAATCATTTTGAATAGCCAAATAATCTCCCTCAATGAATATCCGAATATGAAGCGGTTTTTGTTCACTCACCACATTGTGCTTTACTGTGTTTTCCAGTAACAGCTGCAATGAAAGCGGCACCACTTTGGCATCCGGGTTTATAACTGTTTCAGGCAATTCATAAAACAGACTGTTCTCAAAACGCATTTTCAAAAGATTCATATACGTTTTAGCAAAAGACAATTCTTCGGCAACCGAAACCAGTTCTTTATCTTTTTGTTCCAATACATAGCGGTAAATTTTGGACAACGAAGTTGTAAACCGCTGCGCATTTTCGGGATTTTCCTCAATCAAAGAACTTAATACATTTAAGCTGTTAAAAAGAAAATGTGGATCGATTTGATTCTTCAGAGTTTCAAACTTTGCATTGGCTGTTCCGGCGATGATTTTTTGTTGGGTTACTTCGGTTTTAGAAGCCTGTTTCCACTTTACCATAAAGCTTCTGGCCTGCATAAAAGTCGAAACTCCTAGAGATAAAATGATGTAAAAAAGGTGAATCCAAATCATTCTTTCGCTAAAAAATTGATTTAAAGACATTTTTTGCAACACCACAAAAATGATATAATTAATACCCAAAACAACCGGAACCGTATACAAAACAGTAACCAAAATTCCGTAATAAACCCTTAAATTAGTCTGCTCAAGCCAATCCCATTTTTTATCCAGCTTTTGATTTAAAAAACCATTACCAAAACCCAATCCAAAAGAATACAAACAACTCAGCGAGAAGGTTATTAACACATTTTGTATGCTAAAATCGCTTCCTAATAGAATTGAGAAAACAACAGTGAAAATCATAGAAATCTTGAAACAAACGATTGTTCCGCTTTTTAAATCAGTAAATGTACTTCCATGTTCTTTCATTTATACGTAGGCTTAAATATTATTTTTTACATTTTTTTTGAGACTCCAGCGCTCTTTCCAATCCCCATTTTGGAGAAAAAGCAGTTGCAGGCTTAAAAGTAGCAAAAAGTTCTATAGCTTTATCAACCTGAGCACATAATGGCTTAGTATCAACACCTGTCCATTTTGCTCCTCCCAATTGATAGTCGGCTTCACCAAAAACAATTCTTGGGTTGTTTGGATCTATCGCTTTTCCTTTTGCGTAAGCTTCCATAACTTTAGCCGAATATTTCATCCCATTTGTCATAGGATCTGCAACTACCCAACCTGTATATATCAAAGCCTGCATTGCATATAGCTCAGCATTGTTTTGATCTTTGATCATTTCGATATCTAAAGCGTCTTGTGCTTTTGTCAATAATAAATCGATTTTGGTTTTGTCTTTTTCAGTAAAAACCGATGTTGTATTGATTAAAGCTACATAATAATTTGGCAAATAACTGTTTTTTTCAACTCCTGCGATTCTTTCAAACATTGCCGAAGCTTCCATACTTTTTCCTTCTCCCCAAAGCGCGAAAGCTTTACCCATTCCTTGTTCAAATTGTGTTTGAGCTGAACTTATTACAGCTACTAATAATGCGATTGTGGTAATGATTTTTTTCATGTTGATTATGATTTAATGGTTACTTATTAGTTATTGAATTTGATATCTATTTTTGAATCTTTATTGATGTTGAATTTGGCATCTTTATATTTTGGAGGTCCCATAAACCCTTTGGCATTGTTCGAACAGGCAATATCTTCAGAGGGAATCCCCATCATGTTTTTGTCCAATTTTCCGTTACTGTTTTCGTCCTGATAGGCCGAAATGCCATATTCTCCTTTTGGGATACCTACAAAAGTAAGTGTAGCGCTATTATTTTTTATTTCTGATGAAATCCCTTTGTAAACTGATTTCAAAAAAGTTCCTTCCGAATTATACAAACCTACTTTTAAAGTTCCTGCATTACTTTTTAAACCTGAAACAGAAACAGTAAGGTTGACATTTTGCGCAGACATTAATAAAGTGCAAATGAAAAATGCGATTGTGGTGATAATCTTTAACATAACGGGTGATTTTTTGGTTGTGATTAATAATGATTGAAACTCTTAATTATTATTTGAAAGCTGTTCTTTTAATTCTTCATCAAAATTACATTGACAATACTCCTTTTAAAATTTAATGATTCCGAACTGTCAATTTTGACGGATGAATTGTTTTTTTTTTAAGATTCTGAGATTCTAAGTTGCTAAGCTTATAAGCTTTTTTTAAACCTTTAAACAATTAAACTCTTAAACCTCTCTCTAAAGATTCTTCAGCTGATTATCATTTTTATTGTCACTGATTGTCCAGAAAAAACCAACAAAGAAGAATCTGTCTGCTGTTGGCACAACAGCCTGTCTTTGGTAAACTCCGCTTGCATCAGGTACTCTTGCATAATCGTATCCGAAAACGTTTTGGGTTCCTAACACATTCGAAACGGAGAAATAAAGGATTTTTTGAGTAGTTAATAAATACGCCCAACTAAAACTCAAACTGTTATATGATTTTGTTTTTCCGTTCATGAATTTCACTTCATTTGGATTATTGTACGGCCTTCCCGTACTAAAACTATTCGTTAAGCTAACTTGTGATTTCCAATCTTCAACAAAATACTTTGTCACAACAGATAAACTGTGATCGGCAATAAAATTTGGAGTTGCCATGGTTGGAAAATTTTTATAATCTCTTTCCGAATCGATGTACGAATACGAAATCCAATACTCTAAGTTTTTATACAAATTACTGTCTCTCCAAAACAAATCCAATCCTTTGGCATAACCCGAACCATTATTGCTGAAAAATGAATTGTACTGAATGTCTTTCGTATCGTATTGAACCAAATTGCTATAATCCTTGTAATAAGCCTCGACCCTAAAGGTTTGTCCCGGTTTTGTAAATTGGTAATTCAAAATATAATGTTGTGCTTTTTCGCTCTCAAACTGATGGTATTTCGAGTACTTGATGTAATCAACAACCGGAGTTTGTGTAAAATCGCCGTAAGCAAAAGAAAACTGGCTGTTTTTAGAAACTTTATAAGCCATAGAAGCTCTTGGTGCCAGATTCGTTTCATTTAATAAACTATTATTAGAAAGTCGCAAACCTACTTTTAGCGCTAAGTATTTGGAAAATAATATATCTCCTTCTGTATAAAAAGCAGCAATGTTCGAATCGTAGCCATTTGAAACTTTGAGTGCAATATTGTCATCAAAATTTTCATTGAATTTTGTAATAAAATAATCGGCTCCAAAAGACAAATTAAAGTAATTCGAAAAATGTTTTCTAAGCTTTAGTTTCAATTGCGCTGCATTTTCATTGCTGTCAACATCATTTGAGTTGTACTTAACTTTATTGTTATTATAGCCATAACTAATTCCAGAAGTTACGCGCCAGCCTGTTCCAAAAGCGCCATTATAGGAAGCATTCAAATAGAAATTATTATTATTTAAATCGGTTCTGATTTTTTCCTCAAAGTTTATATTTTCCTGATTCAAATCAAATCTAGAGGAATCAAATGCAGCATATAATTTAAAAATTCCGCTTGCAAAATGATAACGATATACTGTTTCGCCAGACAAGGATTGATAAGGACTATTCCAATCTACATTTTGAGGAATTATTGCCTGATAAGGCGCTAGATTCATATAGTACGTGTTTACGCTCAACGAGCTTTTTTTCCATTTTTGCGTATTCCCTACACCTAACCCAACAGTCATTAATGCAATCTCTGTTTTGTTTTGATCGGGTTCATCTTGCGTATTCAAAAGCAAAACACTTGATAAAGCCTCACCATACTCTGCAGAATATCCTCCTGTAGAAAAAGCAATTCCACTAAACAAAAAAGGAGAAAAACGACCACGTGTTGGCAAATTATTAGTTGTTGCACCATAAGGCTGTGCAACCCGAATTCCGTCGACAAAAGTTTGAGTTTCATTTGCTTCTCCCCCACGAACAAATAAACGGCCATCTTCACCAACAGTCTGCGTTCCTGGCAAAGTCTGCAAAGCAGCAACAATATTCCCCACAGATCCCGCAGTAGTAACAATATCTAGTGGTTTTAGAACAGAAACTCTGGCTTTATCACCAGATTCCAATGTCCCCGCTGTTATTACAACCGCATCAAGAGCATTTACATTATCTCTCAGTTTAATAGTTTGGTCTTTAAAATTAGTAACGTCAATTTCTTGTTTGTATGTGTCATAAATTAAAAAGCTCCCTATCAAAAACTGATTTCCTTTTGTTGCTGTTTCAAAAGAGAAATCTCCAGTTTCAGAACTTGTAGCCCCGTCATAAGTTCCTTCAATGTAAATATTGGCTCCTACAATTGGTTTTCCTTTTTCATTGATAATTTTTCCCGAAATAGTGTTTTGCGAAAACAGTGCGATACTAAATAAAGAAGCTAATGCTAAAAAAATGGTTTTCATGATTTTGATGATTTTGATGAGGCAAATGTATTTCAGCAGTTTCTGTTAAAAAATATTTAAAAACCCAATTGTAGAAATTCATGGATGAGTTGTAAATTACTTATTCGTATCTTAGCTATTAATTGTAAAAAATCATTGATATGTCAGAAAGTAAAAGAATTTCAAATCTATATCAGTCCATTTACAATGGCAATCCGTGGCTTGAGGTCACTTTGGCAGACACTCTAAAAGATGTAAGTGCAGAACAGGCTTACAGGAAAATAAATCCTAATTTGAACACCATCTGGGAAATTGTTAATCACCTTATTCAATGGAGGAAGAACATTTTGAGACGCGTTCAAGGGGAAACCATTATAACTCCTGACCATAATTATTTTGTACCTGTTATAGACCCATCCGAAGTAGCTTGGGCACAATCGCTGCAAACTCTAGCGAAATCGCAAGAATCATGGAATGCCTTTTTTGAAAATTTTAACGACAAAGATCTCGACAAAATATACCCTAATAACAATCATACCTATTACGAACATATTCACGGAATAATCCAGCATGATGTGTATCATCTGGGACAGATTGTTATGCTGAAAAAGTTACTTTAACTCATTGGTCGCGATTCTTCTAAACACATAGAAACATAGATTCTGTAAGCTCAAAAAAAGGCCTTTCACTTATTTGAAATATACATAGTTTTCTATGTGAAAGAAATGTATTTCTTTTTTGTGTTCTTTTTTTTAATTAAAGCCTATGTTTCTATGTGTTTAAATAAAATTCTATAAATTTCACCCACTGGGTTTATCATAATATACTTTAAAAGACATTTACATGAAAAAAAATATTCTCACCACCTTCTTTTTGTGCATCACTGCAATTGGATTTTCGCAGGAAACCGAATCTAAATATGACGAAAAACTCGCCAAATCCTTAAATGGAGACGAACGCGGGATGAAGCAATACGTATTCTGCCTTTTGAAAACCGGAAGCAACACCACCGCAACCGCCGAAGAAAAAGACAATATGTTTAAAGGCCATATGGCAAATATTGGCCGATTGGCAAAAGAAGGAAAACTTGTTGTGGCCGGTCCTTTCTCGAAAAACGACAGAAACTATCGGGGAATTTACATCTTTAATGTTACTACAATCGAAGAAGCAAAAGCGCTTGTTGCCACTGATCCTGCTATACAATCCAACTTACTTGAAGCCGAATTAACCCCTTGGTACGGCACTGCTGCACTGCAGGAAACTTTGAAAATCCATGAAAAAATAACGAAAAAATAGTTTCGGTTTTTTATTCAAAACGGGAGTATTCTCATTTCATGCTCCTGCAAATTATCCGAAGTATGCAGCGCTTGTCCGAAGAGTATTGGACGTCATCCGAAGACCACTTGATGCATTCAGAAGATGACTTGACGGAGTCTGAAGCTCGTTTGACGGTATATTTCATTCTTCGAAATCCCTATTTTACTGGGCTGAGGATAAAAACAGCCAGAACAAACAAAATTTAAGCTTTGTAAGTTTGTTACCAATATTTCCTATATTTGAATTCCGAAAAAGATACTAACTAAATTGTATCTGTTTATGGATGAATTGTAAACCCAACTCAATTATGAAAACTATGAAAACCCTAATTATCCTGATGTTTTTTTTTGTTGCCCATTCGACTTCGGCTCAATCAACTTTTGAAAAATGGCCTGCTATTAAAAACTTTCACCACGTAATTTCACAAACCTTTCACCCATCCGAGGAAGGAAATTTAAAACCAATCAAAGAACGATCAGGTGAGATGGTAACAAAAGCAAAAGCTTTATCAACAGAAGCAATTCCTGAAGAATTTAAAAATGAAAAAATATTAGGTTCTATTGAAAAATTAAAAGAAAAATCAATAAGCCTGGATAAATTAGTTAAAGAAAAAGCATCTGATGCAGACATCAAAAAGTCTCTTGAAGTGGTGCATGATGAATTTCATAACATCGTAGGACTTTGCTCCGAAACGAATCATTAAATTTTTAAAGCGTCTAATTTTGAATTAGACGCTATTTTTTCTTTTCGAAATAAACCCGTCCGAAACTGGTAAAATTGTCCGAAGTATGCAAGAGGCATTTCGAAACTCGAGTCAGTTACACATATGAGCATAACTGGAAAAAGGAAGCTCGCATCAGGGTATTGTTTTTTCTTCGGATGCCCTATTTTACTGGGCAAAGCATAAAAAATGGGTAAAACAGACAAAATTTGCGCTTAGCAGGTTTGTAATTATTATTTCCTAAATTTGATAAAAGTAAAACACAATTATTATCATACAAAGCGACCCTGATTTGGCTGAATATGTGTGATTTTGTTATACATATAAACGAGTTATGAGCCATTATAAACCCCTGCTAAAATGGAAATTACCGAATTAAATGAAGAATTAAATAGAAAATTTTTTGATATCATTAATGGTTCAGTAGACGAACTTTATAATCATACTGAACGAAAATCTTCCCAAAGCAATTTTCATTTGTTGAGTGACAAAGGCAAATATTCCAGCAGAGTATTTGAATACTATTCAAAAATGAATCAGACAAAAGAAGATCTAAGGAAAATCGAAATTTTCCTCAGACGTTTTCCTTTAAAAAAAATTTACGAAGACAACGATATTACCCATTTAGACTATATAAAATATCACACAGAAGTTTTTTATCATAAAATAAATACCTTATTAGATTTATTCAAGATAATTATTAACAAGGTTCACGAATTGGGATTCTCTGAAAAAAAATGTACGTGGGAGAACTTAACAAAATCAGAAAAATTAAAACAATCTATGTTAATTACGGTAGTGGAATGTTATTATAAAAGTTTTGAGAATGTTATAATTGCCAGGAATCTAAATACCCACCGTGGGCAATTCTATGAC
>NZ_MUNX01000061.1 GCF_002001005.1 Flavobacterium sp. A45 | reverse complement strand
ATGTTAAAAAATAAAGAATAATTTAATATAAAATTAAAATAAACACATAAGATTATTGTATTTGCAAAAAAATATTTGTTTTTTTAAAAAATTAATAAAAAATATTTTTACTTTTTCAAAAATAAATGTACTTTTATACTATAAAATAAAAACATAAAAATCATTAAAAAAACAATATAAAAAATACAAGATCATGAGAACAATTATCACCTTTGCCCTTTGCTTAAGTTTCTTTTCTGCGACGTATTCACAAGACCAAAAAACAGCTGATAAAAAAGCAGAAACTTTAAAAATGGAAGTATTACCAGAAGTATTAGTTTCACACACTAAAAATGTTTCAAAATACATTCCAGACAACAATCCTGATGCAGTTATCAGAAACACTCAAAACGTATTCATTTCCTACAATGTAGATAATGAAGAGTGCAGAAATTTCGACGAGTATTTAGTGACTTTAGAAAATGAAAAAGGCTTCTTGGTGGCAACTTACAATCAACAAGGAGTATTAGTACGGGTTAACGAAAAATACGCGAATGCAGAATTACCAAGACAAATAATGCGTTTTGTCTTTATGTGGTATCCTGAATGGACAATTACAAAAAGTAAGTTTGAATATTCTCAACAAAAAGGAGCAATCTTAAAAAAAACATACCATTTGAAACTTAAAAAAGATAATCAAACTCAAAATATACAAATTAGTTCAACAGGCGAAATTGTTAAAACAAACAATGAATTAGCAATGAATTAAAATTGCAATGATTCTCAATTAAACCAAAATTTCCCCGTCCCTAACAAATAAAAAAGAGGCTATCTAAAAACATAGACAGCCTCTTTTTTAATTTTATTTATAAAATTACATTCTTTCTGGAACATTAATCCCTAATAAACTAAAGGAATCTGCAATAACATCTGCCACTTTTTTGGACAATTGCACTCTGAATGTTTTTTTAGCCAAATCAGTTTCTCCAAGAATGGAAACGGCTTGATAAAAAGAATTGTATTCACGAACCAAATCATACGTATAATTAGCAATCAAAGCAGGGCTATGATTATGGGCCGCATTCTGAATCACCTCTGGAAACAATTCTAATTGTTTTACCAATTCTTTTTCTTTTTCGTGAAGTTCAACAATTCCTGCATTGGCTGCAAAATCAAAATCGGCTTTACGAATAATTGATTGAATTCTAGCATAAGTATATTGAATAAACGGTCCTGTATTTCCTGCAAAATCAACAGATTCCTCTGGATTGAAAAGGATTCGTTTTTTTGGATCCACTTTTAAAATATAATATTTCAAAGCACCAAGTCCAATTGTATTGTATAATTTTGATTTTTCTTCAACAGAATAAGAATCTAATTTTCCTAAATCCTCAGCAATTTTTTGAGCTGTATTAGTCATTTCCTGCATCAAATCATCAGCATCAACTACAGTTCCTTCGCGGCTTTTCATTTTTCCAGAAGGTAAATCTACCATTCCGTATGATAAATGAAAAAGACTGGAAGCCCAATCAAATCCTAATTTTTTCAAGATTAAAAACAAAACTTTGAAGTGATAATCTTGTTCGTTCCCAACTGTGTAAACCATTCCACCAACATCTGGCATATCTTTTACACGCTGAATTGCAGTTCCAATATCCTGCGTCATATAAACCGCAGTTCCATCAGAACGCAACACAATTTTACGATCCAAACCTTCATCAGTCAAATCAATCCAAACTGAACCGTCTGGATCTTTTTCGAAAATTCCTTTTTCTAAACCAATCTGAACTACATCTTTTCCTAACAAATAAGTATTGCTTTCGTAATAAAAGCTGTCAAAGTTTACACCTAGATTTTTATAACTTATTGCAAAACCATCATAAACCCATTGGTTCATAGTTTTCCAAAGTGCAATTACTTCAGGCTTTCCATTCTCCCAATCCAAAAGCATTTGTTGTGCTTCGAGGATAATTGGAGCTTGTTTTTTGGCTTCATCTTCTGTTTTTCCCGTATTCATCAATTCATTGATTTCAGCTTTATACGCTTTATCAAAAGCCACATAATAGTTACCCACCAATTTATCGCCTTTCAATCCCGTAGATTCTGGAGTTTCTCCGTTTCCAAATTTTTGCCAAGCCAGCATTGACTTACAAATATGAATCCCTCTATCGTTAATGATTTGCGTTTTATATACTTTTTTACCCGAAGCCTTGATAATTTCAGCTACCGAATATCCCAATAAATTATTACGAACGTGTCCTAAGTGCAACGGTTTATTAGTGTTTGGCGAAGAATATTCTACCATTACCGCTTTGTCATTTGCAGAAGGCGTCACAAAACCAAATTTTTCTACACTTCTGATTCCGTTGAAGAAATTCAAATAATAGCTATCTGCAATTACAATATTCAAAAAACCTGAAACCACATTAAAACGGGCTACTTCAGGAACATTTTCCACAAGATAATTTCCAATTTTATTCCCTAATTCTACTGGATTACTTTTTACCAACTTCAATAATGGAAAAATTACCATTGTAATATCGCCTTCAAACTCTTTTCTGGTCGCTTGAAACTCAATTTTATCAACGGTTACATCAAACAAAGTTTGAATGGCTTTCTCTATGGATGGCGTAAGAATATTGGTTAATGACATTTTGTGCTTGATTTTTTTAAGTGTGCAAATATAAGGCTTATTCGTCAAATATAGAAAGTGAAAAATTACATTCTGTTTGAGATTGCCCATTTAAAAACGTTACTCCAAAATATCATCCAATAACAGCCGAAAAAAATCTAAAAACAGCTCCAAAACATAATATTTCATCAAAAAAATTTAGAATGCAAACCTTTAATAATCAAAGTTTATCAACACGATTTGAAACAAAGACTTATTTTTTTTCTAAAAAAGTGTTACAAAACCAAGACAAAACAGTCTTATTTGCAATCATCAATCAAAATCATCAATCAAAAATCAAATCATGAAAATTAAACTATTAGTATTTTTCCTATTGAGTTTCGTAGGAATCGCAAAAGCAGAAAATCCTGGAGTCCTTTCGGGAAAAGTAACAAACAAAGCAAACAATCAGCCCGTACAGTATGCTTCAATTGTCATTAAAGATGCTGGAAAAGTAATAACCGGAATTGTCGCTGACGAAAATGGATCTTTTTCAATAAAAAATTTAGAACTGAAAAAATTCACTTTGGAAGTAGAATTCATTGGTTACAAAAAATATTCCACCACTTTTGAATTGAGTTCTGCGAAAAAAAGTTCTACTGTCGAAATTCTTTTGGAAGAGGAAGCTACGGAACTTCAATCGGTTGACATCGTTAAAGAACATTCGTTAATCGAACAAAAAACAGATCGAAAGGTTATCAATGTCGGGAAAGATTTATTAAGCGCCGGAGCAACTGCCTCCGAAATACTGAACAACATCCCTTCAGTAAGCGTTGATCCGCAAACGAATGCAGTCAGCCTTAGAGGGAATTCGAATGTAAGAGTTTTTGTAGACGGAAAACCTTCTACAGTTAGTGCTTCTCAATTATTACAGCAGATTCCGGCGACATCCATCAAACAAATTGAATTAATCACCAACCCATCGGCTAAATACAATCCCGAAGGAATGAGCGGTATTATCAATATTGTATTGAACAAAAACGCAAAAATCGGTTTTAACGGAAGCGTAAACAGCGGTGTAACTTTTGGAGAAACACCAAAAACCAATTCCTCATTTGACATGAATTACCGTAACGGAAAATTCAACCTGTTTGGTAATTATGGATTAACAACTGGGAAATATCACAATTATGGAAAAGTAGAAACCCTTGAGCCTGGCGAAGAAAACATTCAGAATTTTGATTTTACGAATAAAAATAAATCACATTTAGCCAAAGTGGGTTTTGACTTTTATCTGAATGACACCAACACTATTTCTGTTTACACAACCCAAAACATCAATAACGAAACTGGTAAATCTAATGTAAATGTAATTTTTGATAATCCTGCTGATAACATTAATCAGATATTTGACAGCAAGAACGATAATTATACCCAAACCTATAATTTTGATTACAAGAAAAAATTCAAAAAAGAGGGGCATACTCTTGAATTTGAAGGCAATTACAGCAACAATAACAATGAAGAAAACAGTGAATTCAACAATCCTGCAGCAAAGAATGACATAACCAATAAAGGAGAGAATATTTTACTCAATTTGGATTACGTAAATCCTTTGACAGAAACCATCAAACTAGAAACCGGATTAGAAACCAGAATCGAAAACACTACAAATAACTTTCTGCTGAATGGTGCTTACAATTCTAATTTCAATTACGAAAGACGTATTTATTCGGCTTATACCACCATCGCAAAGCAATGGAACAAATGGAATGCGCAAGTTGGAGCACGTTTTGAAAAATACACCGCCGATGCTTTATTCAAAAAAGTAAATGAAAATGATGGTACTTTTAATGATAATTTGTTCACTGTGTATCCTTCTGGGTTTGTAACTTATACGCCAAGTGACAATGATTCGTTCAACTTTAGTGTTTCAAAACGTGTGGACAGACCGAGCATCGACCAAGTTAATCCGATTCGCGAATGGAGCACACCTTTGATAGATTCGGAAGGAAATCCAGAACTGTATCCTCAATTTACTAACTCAGTTGAATTGAATTATACTCGAAAAACCAAAATAGGTTCCATAACTTCTGGCGTTTTTTACCGTCAGATTAATGACGAGATTACAAGAACTCTTAACGAAAATCCAAATGATCCAGAGAGACAAATTTTATCGTATGCCAATTTGGGCGACAATAATGCTTATGGAGTAGAACTTTCCGGGAATCTTGATTTCACAAAATGGTACACTGCGAACATTAGTTTTGACATGTACCACAAAAAAACAAAAGGGTATGTAGAACTGGAATATGTTGAAGTGGATGTTACTACTTTCAACTCCCGCATAAGCAACACTTTCAAAGCATCAAAAAACCTGCGTTTCCAATTAACAGGAATGTATCGTGGAGAAGATTTAGGACTGCAGTTCCTAAGAAAACCAATGTGGAGAGTCGATGCAGGTTCAAGCCTAACCATCCTTAAAGGCAGCGGAACAATAACTGCCAGAGTAAGCGATCTATTCGACAGTATGCATTTTGCATTTGATGCCACAAAACCCAAATTGCAAACTGGAGAATTCCATTGGGAAAGCCAAACTGCCTATGTAGGATTCAATTATCGTTTTGGAACAGGAAAAAACAAAGCCATTCAAAGAAAAGAAAGAGATAAAAATGAAACCCAAGGAAGTGGAGGGTTCTAACAATTAGTTTTAATATTAGAATTGGTTACAAATGAGAAACCCCAGAGAATGCCAACTCTGGGGTTTCTTTATATCAAAAAATAATGAAATTTTGAAAGCTTTAGTTTTTAATAATCATTGAATAATTACAAATCCATTACCATTTTATAATGGCGCTTGCCCAAGTAAATCCGCTTCCGAAAGCAGCTAAAACTACAGTGTCTCCCGATTTTATTTTTCCTTGTTCCCAAGCTTCGGTCAAAGCAATCGGAATAGAAGCGGCAGTTGTATTACCGTACTTTTGAATATTATTGAATACTTGGTCGTCATTCAATCCGAATTTCTTTTGTATAAACTGTGAAATTCTCAAATTGGCTTGATGCGGAATCAACATATCAATATCCGAAACCTGCAAATTATTGGCTTCTAATCCTTCGTTAATTACTTCAGCAAAACGTACTACCGCATTTTTAAACACAAATTGTCCATTCATATAAGGAAAATAACTTTCATCGTCTGGATTATTGTCAGCAAGAATATCTGTTACCCAACGGCCTCCCATACCCGGAGCTGTCACAACCAATTCTTCGGCGTGAACCCCTTCTGAATGTAAATGAGTCGATAAAATTCCTTTAGTCAAATCTTCTTCCCTGCTCAAAATAGCAGCTCCTGCCCCATCTCCAAAAATCACCGAAACACCACGTCCTCTAGTTGTCATATCTAATCCCGTCGATTGAACTTCAGAGCCAATTACCAGAATATTCTTGTACATTCCTGTTTTAATATATTGATCTGCAACTGAAAGAGCATACACAAAGCCCGAACATTGATTTCTTACATCTAATGCTCCAACAGTTCTTAAACCTAAATCACGCTGCACCAAAACTCCTGGGCCAGGAAAATAATAATCAGGACTTAGAGTTGCAAAAACAACAAAATCAATATCTTCTGCAGCAACTCCTGAACGCTCCATTGCAATTTTTGCCGCTTTCACTCCCATTGTAGTAGTGGTATCTTCACCGCGAATGATATGTCTTCTTTCCTGAATCCCTGTTCTCTCTTGAATCCATTCGTCATTGGTATCAATGATTTTCGACAAATCATCGTTGGTCACTACATTATCTGGGACATAATACCCCAATCCCGTTATTTTTGAATGGTACATACTTTTATCGTTTTATTAAAATCAAGGTCACAAATTTAAATATCTTTTAAAATATTCGATTACAAATTACAGATTTTTTAGCAATAACCAATTCTTTTTTTTAAAAGCTATTTCCCAGTACTTCCGTATCAAAATACTAAAAAAGCTATTTTTGTTTTATCTGTAACAAAATTAGTTTGCATCGACTTATTACTATTACTAATCAAAATATTTTTATTTTATGAAATTAAGAATTCCTTTATTGGCATTTCTGTGTATAGGTTTTTCTTCATTGGCTCAAGAAAACCTAAACTATCAAAAACCGTCCAAGTCAATATTAGATTTAGCCGATTATCAAAGAGCGCCATCAGTTTCTTTAGATACCAAAAAAGAATATATGCTGTTGAGCTATAGAGCCACATACAAAACACTAGACGATTTAAATCAGGACGAAATGCGTTTAGGAGGTTTGCGAATCAACCCAATAACAAATATTTCGAGTACTGTAACTTATATCAACAATATAAAACTGAGAAAAGTTGCTGACAAAAACGAAATGCAGGTTACGGGTTTACCAGCAAATCCGAAAATAAGCAATATCCTTTGGTCGCCAAACGATAAAAAGATATTGTTTTCAAACACTATTGCTACTGGAGTAGAAATGTGGGTTTTGGATGTTGCTTCCGCAAAAGCAGTCAAATTAACCGATGCCACAGTAAATGCAAATCTGGGAACACCTTTTAGCTGGTTCAATGATAATGAAACTATTTTGGTAAAAATGCTTCCTAAAAACAGAGCTGCACTATTAGATTCCAAAAAAGATTTACCAACTGGCCCAATTATCTCAAATTCGGCTGGGGCAAAATCCCAAAACAGGACCTATCCTGATATGCTGAAAAACCAAAATGATGAAATCAATTTTGAAAACATCATTACTTCTGAGCTATATAAAGTTACTCTTGACGGAAAAGCATCATTATTCAAATCAGCAGCTATGTTTGCCGGAGAAAGAATTTCGCCTGACGGAAATTATGTAATGATAACCACCATTCAAAAACCATTCTCCTATATTGTTCCAATAAACCGTTTTCCTTCAAAAACGGTTGTTTATGACAAGAACGGTCTTGAAATAAAAACAGTAAATGAAGTCCCACTGAATGAAATTATGCCAAAAGGCTTCATGGCAGTGCGCAAAGGAAAAAGAGAAATGAACTGGAGAAACGACAAACCTGCCACATTATATTATGCAGCTGCTTTGGACGAAGGAGACCCAGCAAACAAAGTTGATTTTAGAGACGAAATCTTTTTATGGGATGCTCCTTTTACAGCAAACCCAGCTTCACTGACAAAAACACCACAGCGTTTCGGCGGTATTATTTGGGGGAATGAAACGATTGCCGTTGTTTTCGATGAATGGTATGACACCCGAAATACTAAAACCTATTTGATTAATCCATCAGATCCTAATCAAAAGCCAAAAGTAATTTCGGATAGAAATTCACAAGACATTTATTCGGATCCAGGGAATTTTGAAACCAAAAAAAATCAATACAATAAAAATGTTTTAGCGATAGAAAACAATAATGCATACCGCATTGGTGATGGATTTACCAAAGACGGACAATTTCCATTTATCGACGAATTCAATCTAAAAACATTGCAACCAAAACGCTTATATACTTCCCCTTACAAAGACAAAAAGGAAGACATCTTGGAAATTGAAGATTTTAAAACCGGAAAAGTATTGGTTCAGATTCAGTCCAAAAATGAATATCCAAACTATTACTTCAGAAACATCAAACAAAAAAACAGCTTGACTCCTATTACCTCTTTTGTAAGTCCATTTGAGAGCATCAAAAATGTGAGCAAAGAAGTTATTAAATACAAACGAAAAGATGGTGTCGAATTATCTGGAACTTTGTATTTGCCTGAAGGTTATGACAAAGTCAAAAAAGAAAAACTGCCTTTATTGATTTGGGCTTATCCTGCGGAATTCAAAGACAAAAGTAGTGCCGGGCAAAGCAGCCAGAATCCGAATGAATTTACGTTTCCTTATTATGGTTCCTTTGTATATTGGGTAACCAAAGGTTATGTTGTTCTTGATGATGCTTCTTTTCCAATTATTGGTGAAGGAACGACAGAACCGAATGATAATTTCATCACACAATTAGTAGATGATGCAGAAGCTGCAATAAATGCTGTAGATGCTTTAGGATACATCAACACCAAAAAAGTCGCTATTGGCGGACATTCCTACGGTGCCTTTATGACAGCCAATTTATTGACTCATTCCAATCTTTTTGCCTGCGGTATTGCCAGAAGCGGCGCTTACAACAGAACCTTAACTCCTTTTGGTTTTCAAAGCGAACAGCGCAATTACTGGGAAGTTCCTGCAGTGTACAATACAATGTCACCTTTTATGAATGCTGACAAAATGAAAACACCGTTACTTTTGGTTCATGGCGAAGCCGATAATAATCCGGGTACTTTTACTTTGCAGACAGAACGTTATTTCCAAGCGTTAAAAGGATTAGGCGCTCCTGTGCGAATGGTAATATTACCAAAAGAATCTCACAGTTATGTTACTAAGGAAAATATTCTGCATTTATTATGGGAACAAGATCAATTCTTGGAAAAATATTTGAAGAACTAAAACAAAAATTCAACAAAAAAAGAGACAGCGAAAACTGTCTCTTTTTAATTTAAGTCACTGTGTGAACAGCATCTTTTTATATTTTTAAATTCAATACAATCTTCCTAAATAATTTTCAGCAAAACTTCCTGGTTCAATTCTAAAGCAGTTTCATGTTCAAAGAAAATAGCTTTTCTATCAAAAGCAGCTTTTATCAAATAACGGCTACCTTTAAAAAAAGATTGTTTCACAACCGCTTGCATAGAACCGCTTGCATCTACTTTCAACTGATGTGGATACAGTAAAATAATTTCATCTTCTCCTTCTATTGGCATCAATTGAGACAATCTAAGTTCGTTCACTTCACCAAAAAGTGAGGCTACATATTTATTCAGCGGATAATTATAGACATCTGCAGATGGTCCTTTTTCCATAATTCTTCCCTCGTGCAAAACTATGGTTTCATCCGAAAAAGAAAGAGCATCGACACTATCGTGGGTTGCTATAAAACAGGTAATACCTTTTTTCTTTAGATAAGCAAATAGATTTCTGCGCAATGCATTTTTTCTAAAATTATCGATATGACTAAAAGGTTCATCCAGTAACAACACTTCTGGTTCCAACGCCAAAACTCTGGCCAATGCAACACGTTGCTGTTGTCCTCCACTCAATAATTTGGCTTTCACATTGGCAAATTCGGTCATTTCAACCATTTCCAGTAATTCCTGAATACGTAGTTTTTTTAAGGGTAAAAAACCATTGGAAAGAAACTTACCTACATTTTCGGCAACCGTTTCATAGGGCATCAAATCAAAATCTTGAGCCAAATATTTCATAAATGGCATCCCTGGAATCAAATTATATTTAGGCCCTCGAATCTCCGTTTCATTATAAAAAATGTGCCCTTCATTTAGGTCATACATACCGTAAATAAGTTTTAAAAGGGTACTTTTTCCACAACCACTTTCTCCAAGAATAGCTATATTCTGTCCTTTGGCGACTGTGAAATCCACATTCTGAATAATGATTTTTTCGGTATAGCCGAATGAAATATTTTGAACTTGAAGCATTCTTTAACATTAAAATTTGAGAGAACAAATATAGTTTCTTTAGCAAAAAGAATATACTTTATACTCTTAGAATTTACTGTTAAATAAAATAAAGATTTTTTCTTTATTCAAAAAAGAAAAATCAAGCATAGCAGCGCTACGGTTTATTTTTATTTTGAAGAAGAAAGGAAAAAAGAATGTTTTATTACGGTAAATTCTAAGAGTATATAGTATTCGTTCATAATTCATTTATATCCAAAAAAAAAAACTGCTTCATAATGAAGCAGTTTTTTTCAACATAATGAATTAATCATTATTGTTGCTTTTTGGCCTCTTCAACCATTTTAGCATTTGCAGTAATTGCAAATTCTACACGACGGTTTTGACTTTGACCTTCTTTGGTGTCATTTGAAGCAATTGGATCTGCAATTCCATATCCTGAAGTTTTGAAACGGCTAGCAACCAATCCTTTTGAGATTAAATATGATTTTACAGACTCAGCTCTTTTTTGAGAAAGTGTTAAATTGTATTCTGGTTTTCCTGTATTGTCAGTATAACCAAAAATTTCAATATTAGTATCTGCATAAGAATTAAATACAGGCACTAATTTATCCAAATTAGCTTTAGCCTGAGTCGTCAAAGACGATTTGTTCACATCAAAACGAACTGCATTCTCATTCAAAACCAAATGAATTCCTTCTCCCACACGTTCAACATCGGCACCTGGCAAAGCTTGATCAATCTCTCTCGCCTGCTTATCCATACTGTTTCCTATCAAGGCTCCCGTTCCACCACCAACAACTGCTCCAATAGCAGCTCCTAATGCAGCGTTACCACCTTTTCCAATATTATTTCCTAACACAGCTCCAAGAACTCCTCCTGCAACTGCACCAATTCCTGCTCCTTTTTGTGTATTATTAGCATTCTTTACAGATTCACAACCTGTAAAAAGAAAACTCAATACTAATAAACTACTTAATCCTAAAATCGCTATTTTTTTCATCTTATTTTTTATATTATAAATTAGTTAACTTTTTGAAATTGGTAAACAACATCAGTAGGATTGTTGCCTACATTTATTTTGTCAATCAATTCAAATGAAGTTTCTGTTTGGTTTCTAACTCCAAGAACGAAACCGGTTTTTACTTTTTTAGACTTCAATCCTTCGTCTAAAATTTTAAGAACAAACTGTCCTTCTTTATTAACATACCAAGTGATATCAGATGTAAAAGCAGTACAACTAGGGCTGTTCAAAGTCATGTTTCCTTTATTATTGTTCGAAATAAACTTCCATGTACTTCCTACAAAACATTTTGAATCCGCAAGATTAAAAGAGTTTACTTTAATATAATCAGAACCTGGATAAGTAACATTGGTTATCTGCCAATTTCCTTTTATATCAACTTGGGAAGCCTTATCTAATTTTGTCATCGGAGCATTAGAGACTGGCTCTGGTGTAGTGGGGGCTGTAGATGCAGGTTTACATGCAAAAACCAAAATGGCCATAGTGCATATTAAAAGAATTTTCCTCATGTTTTTTCAATTTTTAAATTAATGTAAGTACAAAGGTACATATCAAATTTATTAAAATTTGTTTTTTTATTTATATAATTTACTTACGACAATTTGTCACTTCCAATGCAATTGGTACTCTATTTGAAAGTTACTTTTACCAATTGTAAAACCATTAATAAATATAAAAACATGACAACAGGTAAAATTAATGTTTCGGTTGAAAACATCTTTCCTTTAATCAAGAAGTTCCTATACAGTGACCACGAAATTTTCTTGCGTGAATTGATTTCAAACGGAACCGATGCGACTTTAAAATTAAAGCACCTTACTAGTATTGGTGAAGCCAAAGTTGAATATGGTTCTCCGATTATTGAAGTTAAAATTGATAAAGAAGGAAAAAAACTCCACATCATTGACCAAGGATTGGGAATGACTGCCGATGAAGTAGAAAAATACATCAATCAGGTAGCTTTTTCGGGAGCTGAAGAATTCTTGGACAAATACAAAGATTCAGCCAAAGATTCAGGAATTATTGGTCATTTTGGTCTTGGTTTCTATTCTGCTTTTATGGTTGCAGAAAAAGTGGAAATCATCACCAAATCATACAAAGACGAACCAGCTGCTCATTGGACCTGTGACGGAAGCCCAGAATTCACATTGGAACCAGCTGACAAAACGACTAGAGGTACTGAAATCATTTTGCACATCGCAGAAGACTCTCTTGAATTCTTGGAAGAATTTAAAATCTCTGGCTTGTTGAGTAAATACAATAAGTTCATGCCTATTCCAATTAAATTTGGAACAAAATCTCAAACGCTTCCAAAACCGGAAGATGCTCCTGAAGATTATGTTGCTGAAACGGTTGAAATTGACAACATCGTCAACAACCCAAATCCAGCTTGGACAAAACAACCAACTGATTTATCGGATGCTGATTACAAAGATTTCTACCGTGAAATGTATCCAATGCAATTTGAGGAGCCATTATTCCACATTCATTTGAATGTAGATTATCCTTTTAATTTAACTGGTATTTTATATTTCCCAAAATTGGGTTCTGACTTACAAATTCAGAAAGACAAAATTCAATTGTACCAAAACCAAGTGTACGTAACGGATAATGTAGAGGGAATTGTCCCTGAATTCTTAATGATGCTTCGCGGTGTTGTTGATTCTCCAGATATTCCTTTGAATGTTTCTCGTTCAGGATTACAGGCTGATGGCGCGGTTAAGAAAATATCAAACTATATCACTCGTAAAGTTGCCGATAAATTGAAATCTTTATTCAATGAAAACAGAGAAGATTTTGAGGCAAAATGGAATGATATCAAAATCGTTCTTGAATACGGAATGCTTTCTGAGGATAAATTCTATGAAAAAGCCGGAGCATTTGTATTATACCCAACTGTTGATGACACTTATTTTACTCTTGAAGAATTGAAAGAGAAAATAAAAGAAAAACAAACCGACAAAGACGGAAAACTGGTTGTTTTATACGCTGGAAATAAAGAAGCGCAACACTCTTATATCGAAATTGCAAAAGACAAAGGATATGAAGTATTGCTTTTGGACTCTCCGATTATCTCACATTTAATTCAAAAAATTGAAGGTGATAATAGTGGATTGCATTTTGTTCGTGTCGATTCAGACCATATTGATAACTTAATCAAGAAAGAAGACGCTGCAATTTCTAAATTATCGGAAGAAGAAAAAGAAAGCCTAAAAACTTCATTAGAAACTTATATTCCAAAAGCATACACAGTACAATTGGAAGCGTTAGACAGCAATGCAGCTCCATTTATTATTACGCAACCTGAATTTATACGTAGAATGAAGGAAATGAGTCAATCTGGTGGTGGCGGAATGTTCGGAATGGGTAATATGCCGGAAATGTATAATTTGGTTGTAAATACCAATTCTGATTTGGCTACTAGCATCTTGAACAACAAAGACAAATCAGCACAGGAAAGTTTGGTAAAACAAGCTTTGGATTTGGCCAAATTATCTCAAAACCTGTTGAAAGGCGAAGAACTTACGGCTTTCGTGAAGAGAAGTTTTGATTTGATCAAATAATTTTATTTCCCTTTTCAAAAAGGAAAAATACAAACCTGCAAGTTTGAACTTGCAGGTTTTTTTTATTGCTAATTCCAAAAAACAAAATACTAATGTCTACAAAATGAACACTTAACATTCTTTTGTGTCTTTTTTTTCCTTAATTTTAAGAATTGAAAGAAATAAATGAATTGTTTATTTCTTTAAAAAAATATCCCTTCTTTTCGGGAAATGAGTTCATTTCTTTATTCAAAAAATTAAGCTTCGCAAACCAATTTAAAACTGATTTGATTTAGAACCTAATTAAAACCTACGCTTATGACAAATAACGAAACGGAATTAGAGAAAGAAAAAAATACAGGAAAAGACGCCGAAACTTCGGTTTTACTCACATTATATACTGGGCTTTTTTTGGGAATGGTTCCCGTTATCGGTTTTCCGGTCACCAATCCAGAAATGGGCGGAAATATTCTTTTTATTGGTCTGACACTAGGAATAGCCTCATTTACCAGTTTTTTTTTCGTTGGCATTTTATTTGGAATGCCCAAACGAAATAACAAAAAAGAAAACAGTTACTCACTCAATAATGGTTTGTCCGAGATCTCAGATTGGCTTACCAAAATAATTGTCGGTCTTGCATTAGTCAATCTTAAAGAAATTCCTGGATATATCATTTCGTTTGCCGAATATATAAGGATAGCCTCAAAATTTGATGGACAATTGTTGAATATATACACAATTGGTATCCTTTTCTATTTCGGTTTTTTGGGTTTATTTATCGGATATAACTATATGCGTTTGGTTCGTGTCAATAAATACAAATATACAGACGATAATATAATCCTGAGAGAACTGGAAATTGCAAAAGAAAAGGTTCTTGAAGCAAAAGAAGAGAACAAGCAAAAAGACAAAAAAATTATCGAGATCCAAAGTTTGGTTCAAGAAAAAGAGCAATTGGCCAAAGCATTAATTGACAGGGTAAATGAACCTTCCCTATCGAACGCCAAGATTCAAACTGTTATCAAAAATATAATCGATTCTGGCGAAGCCAAAAAAGGAAACGAAGATATCAAATTGCATGTGGATAAAATGATAGATGAAGCCAAAATGAAATTACACAAGGGTCTTATCACTCATCACGATGATCCTCAAAAAGGACAATGGAAATCTAGTGCCATAAATAATGAACGAGAATTAAAGGCAACTGTCATTGAAGAAGCCAAAGGATTGTATAAAATAAAGCTGCAGGTAGTTTCTACAAATCCGAAAGACAACCCATTAAAAAAGGGCGACATTATATTATTTGCTTTGCATAACACTTTTGGTGACCTGCCATTCATGCTCGTAAAAGTCGACAAACAATCCGCCGAACTTAATTTTTATGCTTACGGTTCCTTTACAGTTGGGGCATTTGTGGATGACGGCGGTACAGAATTGGAACTCGATTTGGCTGAGCTACCAAACGTATCCAGTCATTTCAAATTCCATTAAACAATAATTGGCTTTTTAGAAAAAAACGACAGTGATAATAATTACGGATTTTCGAAGTAAATATTAAAACCCTGCATATAAAAAATCTGGTACGCAATCACTTATAATTTATTTCTAAACAATTCGTTAATAGATATAACTTTTAAATAAAAACCGAAAAAATAAAAATACTTTCCTTAATATTTAACAGTCATTTCAATCAATAATTCATTTAAAATAATAAATTTGCCTACCCAAAACAAAAAACTTAACCAAAAATTAGAATTTTATGAAGAAAAACTTTTATTTATCAGCAGCATTTACCCTTACTTGTTTTCTATTTATTTCATGTACCAAAGAAGATTCTTTGAGTGCTACCGACAATAGCTCAGTTGTGGCATCCGCCTCTATTGATGCAGTAAATGAAATGGATATTCAGACAGGAGCTCAAGTATCATTCGACAAATTAACTGCTAAAAAAACTGGCAAAACATTAACCAATTCATGTGGAACCGTGACAATGGATCCGATAACAACAACTTTTCCTAAAACATTCTATGTAGATTTTGGAACAACAGGTTGCCAAACAAATGGCATCACAAGAAAAGGAAAATTAAAAATTACTTTTTCCAATTATATTACAGAAACAGGCAGCACCATGACTGTTGAAAGAATAGATTACTCTGTAAATGGCAATAAAGTAGCAGGAACAATTGTATATAAAAACACAACTACAACTGTCCCACAATGGACAAGAACTGTTACCAACGGAATTTTTACAGATACTAAAGGTGATGTATATCAAAATGCAGGTTCTTATACAATAAAACAAACTGCTGGTGTTTCTACACTTACTTTAACTGACAATACATATGAAATGATTGAAGGAACTCATACCGTTACTAAACAAAATGATGCCAAAATCACTTTAACTGTTTTAGAGCCTTTAGTTAAAAATTTCTCTTGTGATTATGTATCTAAAGGAAAATTAAAGGTTGAAAGTACCCTTTTAAACGGAACAATTAATTATGGTAATGGAGATTGTGACAATAAAGGCACCTATACACAAAACGGAATTGAATTCCCTATAACAATGTAATTTTATAATTTTTTTTAAAATATTTCAGAGACTGTCCGAAAAGACAGTCTCTTTTTTTATCTAAGTTTTGTATTAAAACAAAACTACCTATACTCCATTGCTGATCAAAAAAGAAAAAATAAGAGTACAAAAATTTATTAAAAATTTAATTTTAAACATTAAATTTGTCTAAATTAATTTTCTGAATTCCAAAGAACAACAACAAAACCTCTCATTATGTACAAGTTAGACATAAACGATTATTACACTCCTTTTTTTTTAAAATCTTCACTTTTTAAAATTGTTCTGGTTGCTTTTGTTTTCAACGTACTTGCTTTTTTGAGCTTTAGAATAACCGTCTCCCCAGACAATCTCTCACCAATTTTTCCCGATGTAGGATTTGCACTTGCAGCAGTATTAATTATTGGACGCAGAGCTATAGCTGGAGTTTGGGTAGGGTCATTTATCGCAAATATGTTTTCCTTTTGGGATGTTTGCAAAATGTTAGACAAATCATTACTCGAGACCATACTATCTTCAGCATCGGTCGCTACAGGAGTAGCAATCGGAGTAACAATTAGTGCTTACTTAATTAATTTAATCAACAAAGGTGAATATCCATTAAAAACAGGATTTTCAGTTATAAGTTTTTTAGCAATTAGTACTTTATATTGTGGTATCTGTTCTTTGTTATGCGTATCCGCTATTTCGTTTTGGGGATTAAGTACCCCAAACCACTTTATTACAAATTGGACAACTTTATGGAAAGGTGATTTAATTGGCACAATACTAATAACTCCATTTATAATATCTTGGTTTTATCGTCATCACATAAAAATTATTGCAACATCACTTTTAGAAGCCATCTCATTAGGATTAGCAACAATATTAGTCTGTGTCCTAATTGCATTTGACCACCCAAATAATCAGTACTTATTCATCATAATACTTTTATGGGCTACATTTCGTTTTAGAATCAGAGGAGTATCAATCCTGGCCTCCTTGTTTGCTCTTTTATCATCAATATACGGATACCTCGGCTATGGCTCATTTGTAGTAGTCAATTCAGAAGATTCACTTATTAACATCAATCCTTTTTTTGGATTAGCCACAGTCATTGCATTAATATTATCAGGATACTACTCTGATTATTTACACCATAAACCAGAGGCTTCAAAAGTTTAAATTTATAAAACTTTTTTCATTTATTTCTTTTGGGCATGCCCCAAGGGTCGGGCTGTCCATTGTATCTTTTCTTTTCCCGAAAGAAGGAAAAGAAAAGGATGCCATTTCCATCCCTCATGCAAATTCGTTTTTCAGAAGAAATCAATATTAAATAAGGCATAAAACAAAAAAACAGCCCCAAAGAGGAGCTGTTTTGTTTTTATAAATTCGAAGTAAGTATTGTTCTTAAAAAATACCCAATTAATTTAGCGCTGCCACATTTTGGCTCTTCATTTTCAGATCCCCTTTGTACACTTCGGCAACCGATTTTCTCGATAAGCTTGAAACTTTATTGCTGATAACAATCTCGTGTATCACTTTCTTTTGACTGGTTTCCACTTCTAGGAAGTAAACCCCATCAGGAAAC
>NZ_MUNX01000123.1 GCF_002001005.1 Flavobacterium sp. A45 | reverse complement strand
TGTTAAATTTTTTAAAAATAATATATCAGTAATTTCATTGTTTTCTAAAGATAAATGATTTAGCAAAGTTAAATTTTCAAGAATAGAATTGTCAAAAATTTGATTACCACTTAAATTTAACCCAATGATTTCCATTCTATCATTGAGTTCAAAAGTGTTTTTATTTTTGTAATCTAATAGAGGATATTTTTTGTTTTTTTGATTTAGAGTTATTTTATAATGATTTTCAATAGCTAATATTATTTCAGGCTTGTTCATGTTTTTTTGTTTTTTCAAAAGTAACTTAATTCATATTAAATACGCTATTTACGACTAAAATAAAATTTGTGTTTTTCTCTGTAAAAAAAAAATATCAGATAATTTTTCAAAAGAAAAACCATTTAAATTTCACTAATCACTAGCAAAACTTAAATGGTCTTATATTACTTATATGGTTTGAAAAACCTCTTTTAGCAGAATTATTTTGAATTCAAGAAAGCTTTCAATTCATCATAAGTTGAAATTTTAACGCTTACTTTCTCTTTGTTCATCACGTTTTCTATTTGTGTCGGCAGGGGCAAAGTAACGCCCAAAGCTGGTTCTACTACGTCCAGAAACTTGATAGGATGCGCCGTTTCCAAGAAAACACCAATTGCGTTTGGTATGTTCAGTAATTCTTTTTTCAATCCTAAATAACCAACAGCTCCGTGCGGTTCGGCGATATAGCCTCTTTCGTTATAAATGGCTTTTAATGCCACCAAAGTTTCAGCATCAGTAAATGTGTATGAACTAAAATCTTTTTTGAATTGTTCCAAATCATTTTGGTACATCTCCTGGATACGAATAAAGTTACTTGGATTCCCAACATCCATAGCATTCGAAATGGTAGCAATAGATGGTTTTGGATCGTAAATTCCGCTAGAAAGGAATCTTGGAACTGTATCGTTTACATTGGTTGAAGCCACAAAATGCTCGATAGGTAATCCTAATTTCTTAGCAATAATACCTGCACAAATATTTCCGAAGTTTCCGCTTGGACAAGAGAATACTAATGATTTGTTTTGTGCTTTCAGTGCTTTGTAAGCAAAAAAGAAGTAAAACATTTGAGGTAACCAACGCGCAATATTAATCGAATTGGCAGATGTTAATTGCATATGGCTTAAACTTTCGTCAAGAAATGCTTTTTTGACCATGTCTTGGCAATCGTCAAAAACACCATCCACTTCAAGTGCTTTTATGTTTTGCCCTAAAGTAGTTAATTGTCTTTCCTGAATGTCACTCACTTTTCCTGAAGGGTAAAGAATCACGACATCAACACCGTTCACACCAAGAAATCCACTGGCAACGGCACCTCCTGTATCTCCGGAAGTCGCTACAAGCACAGTGTTTTTATTGTTTTTGCTGTCTTTATTGAAATAAGCCAGGCAACGAGACATAAATCTTGCACCTACATCTTTGAACGCCATAGTTGGACCGTGAAATAACTCAAGGGAATAGATTCCGTTTTCGACTTCTACCAATGGGAAATCAAAACATAAAGTTTCGGCTATGATTTGTTTTAAAGTTTCGGCAGGGATTTCGTCTCCCACAAATTGTTTGATCGCTTCAAAAGCGATTTCCTCGTGAGATAAACTTTCGATAGCCTCAAAAAAACTTGGAGCTAGTGGAGTAATAGTTTCTGGAAAATACAATCCTTTATCGGTTGCCAATCCTTGTATTACCGCTTCCTGAAAAGAAACGTTTGGTGCATTATGGTTTAAGCTGTAATATTTCATTTTTTTAATTGCTTTAGGCTTTAGGCAATAGGCTTTAAGCTTTTTTTGCCTTTGTGTTCAATTATAGCCTTCGATTATTTATTTATTTTATAGTGATCAGCTTACAGCCTATAGCTTACGGCTTAAAGCGTTCTAATTCCTTCGTCATTCACTTTGGAAACGTGAATTTCATAAGGCAAATTCATTTCTTCGTAAACGGCGCTCATTGCTTTGGCAATTTTATCTGCGTTTTCTTTTCCTTTGCTTAAAGCAAAAATAGAAGGACCAGAACCCGAAATTCCTGAACCCAAAGCTCCATTTTCATAAGCCGTTTGCTTGATTAAATCGAATCCCGGAATCAGCATGCTGCGGATAGGTTCTATGATTTCATCGTGCAAAGAACGACCGATTAATTCATAATCCTGAGTGTAAAGCCCGGCTACCAATCCGCCAACATTTCCCCATTGGGTAATGGCACTTTTCAGTGAAACAGTTTGCTTTAATACCGAACGGGCATCCGATGTTTTCAACTCAATTTGAGGATGAACCACTGTAGCATATAATTCTGATGGGCTCTCAATTTTAATGATATCCAAAGGATTCGAACATCTTACCAATGTAAAACCTCCCAAAAGGGCAGGGGCAACATTGTCGGCATGAGCATTTCCGCTGGCTAATTTTTCCCCTTGCATGGCAAATTTTACCAATTCTTTTCTGGTGAATGGTCGCTCCAACAATTCGTTGATGCCAAAAACAGCGCCCGCTGAACTGGCAGCGCTACTACCGATACCGCTTCCCGCTTTGATATGTTTGTAGATTTCGATTTCAAAACCAAATTCAGTTTCGATTTCCTCCAACATTGCCAAGGCAGCAACTCCAGCGACATTGTTTTCGGTTTCCAATGGTAAATCGGCACCTACTATTTTAGTAATACGAACTCCTTTCACATCCGATTTGCGAACAATCATTTCATCGCCTGCAGTAGCCAAGCAAAGTCCGAGTACATCAAAACCACACGAAAGATTCGCGATAGTAGCGGGGCAAAATATTTTTATTTCTGTCATTTTTTTAAGATTCTAAGAAGCTAAGTTTCTAAGTTTCTGAGATGACTTAGCATCTTAGATTCTCAGTATCTCAGCAACTTTTTTTAAACATTTCCTATTCTAATTACATCGGCAAAAATTCCAGAAGCTGTAACCGCTGCTCCTGCACCAGCACCTTTTATTAATAACGGTTGATCAACGTAACGATCTGTATAGAATAAAACGATATTGTCTTTTCCTTCCAAATTGTAAAATGGGTGATCCTTTGGGATGAATTGCAAACCTACGCTTGCTTTTCCATCTTCAAATTGAGCCACAAATTTTAGTCGACTTTCTTTTTGATTGGCTTCTGCCAAAATGGATTCAAAGTGTTTTGCATGTTCTTTTAATGAAGCGAAAAAAGCCTCATTATTAGTAGTTCCCATACAGTCTTTTGGAAGGAAAGATTTGTTTTCAATATCTTTAATTTCCATTTGATAGCCGCTTTCACGAATCAAAATAAGGATCTTTCTAGCTACGTCAATTCCACTTAAATCAATCTTTGGGTCTGGTTCTGTAAAACCTTGAACTCCAGCTTCTTTAACTACGTCATGAAAAGTGTTGTTTTTATCGAAATTATTAAAAATAAAGTTTAAACTACCTGACAAAACAGCTTGTATTTTGTGTACTTTATCACCAGAAGCAATTAAGTTTTTTACTGTATCTATAATTGGTAATCCAGCTCCAACATTAGTTTCAAAAAGGAAAGGCGCATTGAATTTACGGGATAAACTTTTTAGGTTTTTGTAATTATCATAAGCCGATGAACAAGCAATTTTGTTGCAAGTTACTACAGCTACGTTTTGTTTCAAATATTGATCGTATGTTTTTGAGACTTCTTCATTGGCAGTGATATCCACAAAAATACTGTTACGTAAATTGAGTGCTTTTACATTGGCAATAAATTGCTCTCTGTTGGCTGACTCTCCTTTTTCAAGAAGTGATTGCCATTCTTTCAGAGGCATTCCGTCTTCATCAAAATACATTTTTCTAGAATTGGAAACAGCAATAACTCTTACGTTTATTTTTAAATTTTCTTTTAAGAATTTTTTCTGCTGATGGATTTGTTCTATGAATTTCTCACCCACATTTCCAACACCCATTACAAACAAGTTTAATTGCTTAGTGTTTTCTTCGAAGAAGTTTTCGTGTAAAGTGTTCAACGCTTTTTTGACGTCTCTTTCATTGATAACTACCGAGATGTTTCTTTCGGAAGCACCTTGGGCTATCGCACGAATATTGACATTGTTTTTTCCTAAAGTGCTAAACATTCTTCCACTTAAACCTTGATGATTCTTCATGTTTTCACCAACCAAAGCGATAATGCAAAGATTTTGTTCTACGATACAAGGGTCAATTTTGTTTTGTGCAATTTCGATTTGAAAAGCTTTATTGATAGCTATTTCAGCAGTTTCGGCATCCGAATTTAAAATACCAATACATATAGAATGCTCGGATGAAGCTTGAGTAATAAAAATTACGTTGATGCATTCATTTGATAAAACCTCAAATAATCTTTTGGAAGAACCAGCAACTCCAATCATTCCGGAGCCTTCCAGAGTTACCAAAGTAATGTTGTCAATATGTGTTATTCCTTTTACTGGGTTGGTATGTGGTGTAACAATATTGGAAATCAAAGTTCCTTCGGCACTTGGCTCGAAAGTGTTCTTGATTATTATTGGTATGTTTTTTCTTAAAACAGGCTGGATTGTCGGCGGATACAATACTTTGGCACCAAAATGAGACAATTCCATTGCTTCTTGGTAAGATATTGTAGCTATAGGTTGCGCCTGTTTTACAATTTTTGGATTAGCAGTAAACATTCCATTTACGTCTGTCCAAATTTCTAAATCTGTCGAATTTAATGCTCCAGCAATAATTGCTGCTGTGTAATCTGAACCGCCACGTCCTAAAGTAGTATTGATTCCATCTTCAGAAGTAGCAATAAAGCCGGGCATTACAACTACTTGTTTTTCATTAGATGCAAAAAAGTCTGCAATTAGTTGGTTTGAAAGCTCAAAGTTTACTGCTGCTTTCCCAAATTGATTGTTGGTTTTAATCAATTCTCGGCTGTCTTTGTAGTTACTGTTTTTTAACTTTTGTTTTAAAGCTTCTGCAATGATATAAGAAGATAATAATTCACCAAAACTCAGAATGGTATCCAAAGTTCTTGGGGATAATTCTCCCAGTAAGAAACAGCCATCAAGCAATGTTTCCAAGTGATTGATGATTCTTTTGATATGACTTAACAGGCCACTTTGTTCACTAACAGGAATCAGTTGTTTAAGTGCTTCTAAATGTTTTTTCTCGATTTCAGTAACAATATCTTTAAAACTTTCATCATTTGCAGCTGCTTTGGATGCAGCCAATTGTAATAAATCTGTTACTTTGCTTAAGGCTGATACAACAACAACAAGCTTTTCTTCTTGTGCTTTATGAATGACTATATCTAAAACTAGTTTTATGTTTTCTGCATTGGCTACCGAAGTTCCGCCAAATTTTAATACTCTCATATGGTAGATATTATTATGTATTTATTTTGATGTAATTTAGTATCGCTATTTTATATGATCATCAGTATTTGAAATCCTAACGATATTTATATTGTGTTTTTTTATTTTAAATTGCAAAAGGCTTCTATACACCCATGACTATCTTTCTTTAAGAAAAAAGTACAGCAACTGGATTATATGTAAAATGTATACCCCTAAGGGGTAGTAGTTGTAGTAGATGTAGTTGTAACAGCAAGTGCAACCCAAATTTGAGTTGTTATCGAAGGATGATATGTGCTGTTAAAATTTTTCATTTTGATTTCACAAAAGTACAGTTTTTCATCAAAAAATAAAGCTTTATGAGGTATTTTTGCGAATAGTTTAATATTTAAATTCAATATGGATTTAAATTTAATTTTGTATAATTTATTTCTTTGTTTGTTGAGATTATCCTTGTTTTAATTTGTGGAATTTCCTGGTTTTGATACTAATTCATTGTATAAAAAGGTTATGTTTTGCTTAGAAAAAGATAATTGACCGAACAATTTTTTAAAAAGGCAAAAGATTTAAAGTAAATATCGAAGTTGGAAAGCTATTGAAAACTTTATTTTGAATGGTTTTTTAAATTATTATCAAAAATCATTGCTTTTTAATATTGATTTATGGAATTTTGAAGTCTTAAATTCAAACAAAATGGAGAATACACATTATATAAGTACCGAATTGCTTTCTTTCGAGGTATTACAAGAGATTATTTCTCATAATAAATCTATTGCTCTTTCTGAGACTGCAAAAACTAATATCTTAAAGTGTAGAAAATACTTGGATACTAAAATGGCTTCTCATTCGGAACCCATTTACGGAATCAATACTGGTTTTGGATCACTTTGTAATGTAAAAATTTCAAATGAAAACCTTTCTAAACTTCAAGAAAATCTCGTAAAGTCACATTCTTGTGGAACAGGGGAGGAAGTGCCAAACGATATTGTAAAATTGATGTTATTACTTAAAATTCAATCTTTAAGTTATGGACATTCCGGTGTGCAATTACAAACAGTGGATCGACTGATAGATTTTTACAATAATGATATATTACCAGTTATTTATACTCAGGGTTCACTTGGAGCATCTGGAGATTTAGCACCTTTGGCACATTTATCATTGCCTTTATTGGGTGAAGGGGAAGTTTGGTTCGAAGATAAAAAAGTGCATTCAAGCGAAGTGTTGAAACATTTTGGTTGGGAACCTATTGTCTTAAAGTCAAAAGAAGGTTTGGCATTATTAAATGGAACTCAATTCATGAGTGCTTATGGAGCACATATCTTAATGAAAGCAAATAAGTTTTCATTTTTAGCCGATTTAATTGGGACAATTTCATTGGAAGGTTTTGATGGCAGAATTGAACCTTTTAATGAGTTGATACATTATATACGTCCTCATAATGGTCAAATTGCTACAGCCAAAAGAGTAAAGGAATTTTTGGATGGAAGTGAAATTATTGAACAGGCTAAAACACATGTTCAAGATCCATATTCTTTCCGTTGTATTCCACAAGTACATGGTGCTTCAAAAGATGCATTTGATTACGTGAAAAAAGTTTTTAAAACCGAAATCAATTCGGTTACTGATAATCCAAATATATTCATAGAGAGTGATCAGATTATTTCGGGAGGGAATTTTCATGGGCAACCTTTGGCTTTGGCCTTAGATTTTATGGCAATTGCTTTGGCAGAACTTGGAAGTATTTCTGAACGCAGAACGTATCAATTGATTTCGGGATTGCGTAATCTTCCTGCGTTCTTGGTTGATAATCCAGGATTGAATTCTGGATTTATGATTCCACAATACACAGCCGCAAGTATTGCAAGTCAAAACAAACAGTTGGCAACTCCTTCGAGTGTAGATAGCATAGTTTCAAGTAATGGTCAGGAAGATCATGTGAGTATGGGAGCTAATGGAGCAACCAAATGTTTACGTGTGATGGATAATTTGGAACGTATTTTGGCTATCGAATTGATGAATGCTTCACAAGCGATTGAATACCGCAGACCTTTGCATTCAAGTGATTTTATAGAGATGTTTCTAAAATCTTACAGGGCTGAAGTTCCTTTGGTAAAAGAAGACAGAATTCTTCATTATGATATTGAGAAAACTGTTGGTTTTCTTAACAGTTTTCAAATCGAAGAGGATTTGTTAACATTAGCTTAACATTAGCTTTAAATAATGAATTAATTTTGCACTACTAAAAAACATAAAAAATGTCATTAAATAGTATTTTTCAATTTCTAGTTCCAAAAGACAAAAAGTTCTTTCCTCTTTTCGAAGAAGCATCAAGTAATTTAATCGAATTGGCTTCAATTTTGCACGAAGCGGTAAATCTTCCTTTGAAAGAAAGAGAAGTTCTTTTTATCAAAATAGATGAATTAGAGCAAAAAGGAGAAGACATTACGCGTCAAACCAATTTAGAATTGAGTAGAAATTTTATTACTCCTTTTGATAGGGAAGATATTCACTCTCTGATCACTTCAATTGATTATGTAGCCGATTATCTTCACGGTGCTGCTTCAAGAATGCGTTTGTATCAAGTAGATAAAATCACGAAATCAATTCGTAAAATGACAGAAATCAATCTAGAGGCCTGTCAAAATATTGATGTTGCGGTAAAAGAGTTGAAAAACTTGAGCAATATGAAAACGATCACCAACGCTTGTGCAAAAATCAATAAGTTGGAAAACAAATCGGATATGGTTTATAATAAAGCTGTTTTTGAAATTTTCGAAAACGAAACCGATGCTAAAAATATCATTAAATATAAAGAAGTATTGTCAGTTTTAGAATCTGCAACTGATAAATGTAAGAGTGTTGCAAGTGTTTTAGAGTCTATTACGGTAAAACATTCTTAATTTAATCTATTCATTCTGAAGATATTGATATGACTTTACTATTAATTATTATAGTTCTAGCATTAATTTTTGATTACATCAATGGTTTCCATGATGCTGCGAATGCTATTGCTACTGTTGTTGCAACCAAGGTTTTATCGCCGTTCCAAGCGGTTTTGTGGGCAGCTTTTTTTAACTTTTTAGCCTATTGGGTTTTTGGTTTTGGAGTGGCAGATACAGTTGCCAAAACAGCTCACACGATGGATATTAATCTTGTCGTTATCTTGGCTGGGGTCATTGCTGCAATTGTTTGGAATTTATTGACCTGGTGGCTTGGAATTCCTTCAAGTTCTTCTCATACTTTAATTGGAGGTTTTGCTGGTGCCGCTTTAGCTCACGCCATCGCCGTTCATGGTTTTTCAGGTTATGTTGATGCGGATGGTAAAATACAACATTGGTATGATATTGTGAGCTGGTACAAAGCTGGAAAAGATGGGGGAATGCCTTCTGGAGTACTGATTATTGTTGCATTTATAGTTTTAGCTCCGTTAATGGGGGCAATGGCTTCGTATTTAATTTCCATCTGGTTATTGAATGCTTCTCGTAAAAGTATTTATCCTAAATTATTTACAATAGGATTAATGATATTAACTGTTTGGTTTGTGTATAATCAAATGATTCCTTATGAAGAGATTATAAAAGATGGAGGAATTCCTCGTTTTGAAAATTCGATTTTTTGGAGTGTAGCATTTGAACCTCACAATATAAAATGGTTTTTGGTAGCTTTCATTGTATTAACAGTAAGTCTTTTTTGCTTGATATTTAGCAGTCTAAATCTTCATCAAGCTGATGCAGCATTGAAAAAAATGCAATTACTATCTTCAGCTGCGTTTAGTTTAGGACATGGTGGTAATGATTCACAAAAAGTAATGGGTATCATTGCTGCAGCTGTTGCAGTATATATCAACACAAACCCTGGTGTGCATATGGATGCATGGCTAGATGTAGTACTTCCGTCAGATGGTGTTGAATTTAAAATGCCTAGTTGGATTCCTTTAGCATGTTATTCCGCAATTGCAGCGGGAACTTTAAGTGGAGGTTGGAAAATTGTAAAAACAATGGGTTCCAAAATTACCAAAGTAACTTCTTTTGAAGGAGTAGCAGCTGAAACAGCAGGAGCTTTGACACTTTATTTCACAGAGCATTTTAAAGTGCCGGTAAGTACAACACATACTATTACAGGATCTATTATTGGTGTAGGTTTGACAAAAAGAGTCTCAGCGGTACGTTGGGGAGTAACAGTAAGTTTAATTTGGGCTTGGGTACTAACTATTCCTGTTTCTGCATTACTGGCTGCGCTAATATATTGGTTTCTAAATATATTTTTATAAAATAATTTTCACATTATAAAAAAACCATTCGCAATCCGAATGGTTTTTTTATGTCTTAAAATTTGTGTTTATATTTTTTGGAGCAAAATAAATTCTGTAATTATCAGCAGTTCTCCAGCTGTCCACTGTATTCCCGATTAACAAAAACTACGGCAAAAAAGCCTTGTTTTTCTTTATCGGGAGATGCCGTTTCCATCTGGACTAAATGATGAGTTTAGTACTTTTATTAGCTTTTCATAAAGCAAAATTCAATTCTATGTCAACAGTTGTGGTTTTAGGAATGAAGTGAGTTTAAGAAGATTTTACGGCAGAGCTAATTCCCCTGAATTAAATTTTTATGGTTTTTTCTGCGTTTGTAATTGGTTTGCTTTAAATTATTTTCACCAGTAATGATGCTTATATTTCCATCAATTTCTAGCATTGCAAGCTTTACATCTTTAAAATTTTCTACACCATGTTCTCTCATGGCTTCTTTCAATTCATCCGAAGTAATGTTTAACTTACTTAAGTTTTTGAAATCTAAAGTTCCATTGTGAATAAGAATTTCTGGTTTTTCGAGCATAAAATCACTAAACGGTTTGAACTTATACATTAATTTTTTCAAAATATAATTAATGATAAAAAGTATCGATGCCGCCGCTAAACCTCCCCAAAGGGTTGTGTTGTTTCCCACCATTGCATTTTGCACTGAGTTGCTTATCAGTAAAATCAAAATCACATCGGCAGTATTGAGTTGGGATAATTCTTTTTTGCCAAAAATACGCAATGCAATAACCATGAATAAATATACAGCAGCACTGCGAATGACGATGTCTAGGTAAGGATTCATAGTTTGGATTTCAGATTTACCATTGATATTGATATTGCCATTGCTATTTCCGCTCTATTTTATCTTAAAGTTTTTCTCAATCGCTTTAATCATTTCTCCGGCAATATCTTTATTGGTAGCACCTTCAATTCCTTCGAGTCCTGGAGAAGAGTTTACTTCAAGTAATAAAGGCCCTTTTGCGGAGCGGATAATATCAACACCAGCAACTTTTAAATCCATTGCTTTAGCAGCTTTTATGGCAATCTTTTTCTCTTCAGCTGTAACTTTAATTACCGATGCTGTTCCGCCCAAATGTATATTGGCTCTAAATTCACCCGGCATAGCTTCTCTTTGGATTGCGGCAACAACTTTGCCATCAATTACAAAACAACGGATATCTTTTCCATTGGCTTCTTTGATGAATTCCTGAACCAATATGTTGGCATTGAGACTTTTGAATGCATTGATTACACTTTCTGCAGCCTTTTTGGTTTCTGCCAATACGACACCTTTTCCTTGAGTTCCTTCCAGTAATTTTACAATAAGTGGTGAACCTCCAACCATTTTGATTAAATTATCGGTATCCAAAGGGGAATTAGCAAATCCAGTCGTTGGGATGTCTACACCGTGATTTAATAATAATTGTAAAGAAAATAGTTTGTCTCTAGATTGCGTAATAGCAGTCGATGAGTTTAAACAATATACTTTCAAGGCTTCAAACTGTCTAGTTAAGGCACAACCATAAAAGGTGATACTTGGTCTAATTCTAGGGATGATTGCGTCAAATTGATTTAATATTTTTCCGCCACGATAATGAATTTCTGGTGTTTTGGCATCCAATTTCATATAGCATTCTTTTATGTTTAAAAAATGCATTTCGTGACCACGCATTTCTCCAGCTTCCATAATTCTTTTGTTGCTATATAATTCGGGATTGCTAGCCAAAAGACCTATTCTTAAACCAGAGCTTGCTTTCTCAGAATTTTTATATAGTTCAGCTAGACTTTCTGTGGTGGGTTGTCCTAAAAGATATTTTTGCTCTGGGTCAACCAATATTCTTCCACTCATGGCTTCTCGTCCCAAAAGCATTCTAAAACCCATTGAATCACGATTAGTTAAGGTCATTTCAATAGGCCATTTCGAATCACCAATAGCAATTTGAGTCTGAATAACATACCGGTGTTCTCTGAAACCACTAGAACTTTTTACGATTCGTTTGTCAACCATTGGAGCTTCACAATGGATAACGGTTTTTATGTTATTTTGTATAGGATTAATGTCAAACTTTACCCAATTAGCATCATTTTTTATAAATGGAGCAATATTGATGGCATGTAAAGCTGATGTTTTTGCGCCAGAATCGACACGAGCTTTAATTGTAGGAATTCCTAATTCTGGAAAAGAGCACCATTCTTCGCTACCCAGTATGACTTTGTTTTGAAACATAAATAAATTTTGTTGGTCATTTTATAACTATCAAATGTAGATATTTGTTTTTAAAAAAATACGATAATATCCTATAAAAAACAAACCCGTTATGTTATTAAAACGTAACGGGTTTGTTATGTAGTATTTTATTTTAAATTATTGATTAGTAGGCTCTTCAGCTTGATTGGTTGGTTCTTCTGCCTTATGGATATTTACGGTTAATTCTTGTGCACCATCTGCAATATCCATAAAAATTTCATCACCAGATGCAATTTTTGAAGTTATAATTTCTTCAGCCAATGTATCTTCAACATATTTCTGAATCGCTCTTTTTAATGGTCTTGCGCCAAATTGTTTATCAAAACCTTTATCGGCGATAAATGCTTTGGCTTTATCAGATAATTTTAACTGATAGCCTAGCTCTTCGATGCGGTCATAAAGTTTTTTTAACTCGATTTCAATGATTAGATTGATATCTTCTTTTTCTAAAGTGTTGAATACAATTACATCATCAATTCTGTTCAAAAATTCAGGTGCAAAAGTTTTCTTTAGAGCATTTTCAATAACGCTCTTAGAATTATCATCGGCTTGTGCAATTTTGGCAGCAGTACCAAATCCAACTCCCTGTCCGAAATCTTTCAATTGACGAGCACCAACATTAGAGGTCATAATGATGATCGTATTCTTGAAATCAATTTTACGGCCTAAACTGTCTGTTAAAAATCCATCATCAAGCACTTGAAGCATCATGTTGAAAACATCAGGATGTGCTTTTTCAATTTCATCAAGTAACACTACACAATAAGGTTTTCTACGAACTTTTTCAGTTAATTGACCTCCTTCTTCGTAGCCTACGTATCCTGGAGGCGCTCCAACCAATCTTGAAATCGCAAATTTCTCCATGTATTCACTCATGTCAATTCGAACCAATGCGTCCTCAGAATCAAATAATTCCTTAGCGAGAACTTTCGCTAACTGCGTTTTTCCAACACCAGTTTGACCTAGGAAGATAAAAGAACCAATCGGTTTGTTTGGGTCTTTCAATCCAGCGCGATTTCTTTGAATAGAACGGGCGATTTTTAAAACTGCTTCGTTTTGTCCAATTACTTTATTTTGAATAAGCTCAGGCAATTTGGCTAGTTTGTTGCTTTCAGTTTGTGCAATACGATTTACTGGAATTCCAGTCATCATAGATACAACATCAGCAACATTATCTTCAGTAACCAATATCCTGTTGTTTTTAGAATCTTCTTCCCATTGCTCTTGTGCTATGGCTAAATCTTTTTCTATTTTTTTCTCGTCATCACGAAGCTTTGCCGCTTCTTCATACTTTTGTTTTTTGACAACCAAGTTTTTCAACTCGCGAACTTCTTCCAATTGTCGTTCCAGATCTAATATTTGTTTTGGAACGTCAATATTGGTAATGTGAACACGAGATCCGGCTTCGTCCAAAGCATCAATAGCTTTGTCCGGTAAAAAACGTTCAGACATATATCGATTCGTTAATTTTACACAAGCTTCAATGGCTTCAGGTGTGTAAATTACATTATGATGGTCTTCATATTTGTTTTTAATGTTGTTCAAAATAGTGATTGTTTCTTCAACAGAAGTCGGTTCTACAATTACTTTTTGGAAACGTCTTTCAAGTGCGCCATCTTTTTCTATGTATTGACGGTATTCGTCTAATGTAGTCGCGCCTATACATTGAATTTCTCCTCTTGATAATGCAGGTTTGAACATATTGGAAGCGTCTAGTGAGCCAGTTGCTCCTCCAGCACCAACAATTGTATGAATTTCATCAATGAAAAGAATAATGTCGTCATTTTTTTCCAATTCATTCATTACGGCTTTCATTCTTTCTTCAAACTGCCCTCTGTATTTAGTTCCAGCGACAAGGCTTGCTAAATCAAGAGTCACTACACGTTTGTTGAATAATATACGGGAAACTTTCTTTTGAATGATTCGTAAGGCAAGCCCTTCAGCAATAGCTGATTTACCAACACCTGGTTCACCTATTAATAAAGGATTGTTCTTTTTACGTCGGCTCAAAATTTGAGAAACACGTTCTATTTCTTTTTCACGCCCTACCACAGGATCTAATTTCCCCTCTTCTGCCATTTCTGTCAAATCTCTTCCAAAATTGTCAAGTACTGGAGTTTTAGATTTTTTATTTGATTTATTGGCGGGATTATTGAAATTACCTTCTTTGAGGCTGTCATCTTGTCCTGAATCGTCATTATAAGATTCGTTTTTTGGCAAGTTTTCTAAAAAATCATCTTCGTTTGGAGTCATATTGATGTATTGTTCTTTAGCTATATCATAATCGATTTTAAGTTTATTTAATAGCTTGGTTGTAGGATCATTTTCGTTTCTCAAGATACACAACAGTAAGTGTGCAGTGCTGATTGATGAACTTTGAAAGACTTTTGCTTCTAAAAAAGTAGTCTTCAAAGCACGTTCTGCTTGACGTGTCAGATGTAAATTTTTCTTTTCTACACTAATATCAATGCTAGGGCTGGCGGGGCTTAGGATTTCAACCTTCCTTCTCAAATGGTCAAGATCTACAGAAAGGTTGTTAAGGATGTGAATAGCTTTACCATTTCCATCCCTTAGAATGCCAAGCATCAAATGTTCAGTACCTATAAAGTCATGTCCAAGGCGTAATGCCTCTTCTTTGCTATAAGTAATAACGTCTTTTACTCTAGGTGAAAAATTATCATCCATATTGTTTAGGTATTGTTATTGTAAATTTAGTAAATAAGATAATCAAAAGCAAAAATCATACCTTTAAAAACTCCTACCGCTAATTGACAAAAAAAATGAAGAACATATAGTTAAAGTCTACTTAATTTATTAACCAAATGGAAATAAAAATTTGTTGATAAATTGAATAAATTTCTGCCTATTTATTAGTGAAAACATATTGAGAAAGGTTATATTAGCGGGATTTTTTAAAACAAAATAATTTTAATTTAAGAATATATTATGTCTGACGGAGAAAAGTTAATTCCTATTAACATTGAAGATGAAATGAAATCAGCTTACATCGACTATTCGATGTCTGTAATTGTCTCAAGAGCGCTTCCTGATGTAAGAGATGGCTTGAAACCAGTACATCGAAGAGTACTTTATGGAATGTATGATTTGGGAGTTAATTCAAGATCTGCCCACAAAAAATCGGCGAGAATAGTTGGGGAAGTTTTAGGAAAGTATCACCCACACGGAGATACCTCGGTTTATGATGCCATGGTTCGTATGGCTCAAGAGTGGAGTATGCGTTATTTATTGGTTGATGGACAAGGTAACTTTGGTTCTGTTGATGGTGATAGTCCAGCAGCAATGCGTTATACGGAGGCTAGAATGCGTAAAATTTCGGAAGAAATTATGGCAGATATCGAAAAAGAAACAGTTGATTTTCAATTGAACTTTGATGATACTTTATATGAACCAAAGGTTATGCCAACAAGGGTTCCTACTTTATTGGTAAACGGAGCAACTGGAATTGCAGTTGGTATGGCTACCAATATGCCCCCTCATAACTTAACCGAAGTTATCAATGGTACGTTAGCGTATCTTGATAATAATGATATTGAAATCGATGAATTAATGAATCATATTAAAGCTCCAGATTTCCCTACTGGAGGTGTAATATATGGTTATGAAGGAGTCCGTGAAGCTTTTAAAACAGGTAGAGGACGTATTGTTATGCGTGCCAAAGTTGGTTTTGAAGAAGTAGACGGTAGAGAATCAATCATTGTTACCGAAATTCCATATCAGGTTAATAAAGCCGATATGATTAAGCGTACAGCTGATTTGGTTAATGAAAAGAAAATTGAAGGTATTGCCAATATTCGAGATGAATCGGATAGAAACGGTATGCGCATCGTGTATATACTGAAACGTGATGCAACGCCAAATGTGGTTTTGAATACCCTGTATAAATACACTCAATTACAGTCATCTTTCAGTGTAAACAATATTGCATTGGTTAAAGGTCGTCCTCAAATGCTGAATCTGAAAGATATGATTCATTATTTTATTGAGCACCGTCATGATGTTGTAGTTCGAAGAACACAGTTTGAATTAAGAAAAGCCGAAGAAAGAGCTCATATTTTAGAAGGTTTAATAATTGCTTCGGATAATATTGATGAAGTTATTGCGTTAATTAGAGGGTCTAAAAATACTGAAGAAGCTCGTGAAAAATTAATTGAACGTTTTAATCTGTCAGATATTCAGGCAAGAGCAATTGTAGAGATGCGTTTGCGTCAGCTTACAGGACTGGAGCAAGACAAATTAAGAGCGGAATACGAAGAGCTGATGAAGTTAATTGAACATTTGAAAGCTTTATTGGCAGATGTGAATTTAAGAACGGCTTTGATTAAGGAAGAACTTGAAGAAATTCGTGAAAAATATGGAGATGAGCGTCGTTCTACTATTGAGTATTCAGGAGGAGATGTTAGTATCGAAGATTTAATTGCTGATGAAAATGTGGTTATTACAATTTCGCATGCGGGTTATATCAAACGTACAAACTTATCGGAATATAAAACACAGAATAGAGGAGGGGTTGGTCAAAAAAGTGCCGGGACAAGAGATCAAGATTTCTTGGAACATATGTATGTAGCAACCAATCATCAATACATGATGTTCTTTACTCAAAAAGGGAAATGTTTCTGGATGCGTGTTTATGAAATTCCTGAAGGAAGTAAAACTGCAAAAGGAAGAGCAATTCAAAACTTAGTCAATATTGAAAGTGATGATAAAGTAAAAGCATTTATTTGTACACAAGATCTAAAAGATAAAGAATATATTACCAGCCATAATCTTGTTATGGTTACCAAAAAAGGACAGGTTAAGAAAACATCTTTAGAAAAATATTCTAAACCTAGAGTAAATGGTGTTGCAGCAATTACAATTAAAGAAGGTGATGAATTGTTAGAAGCTAAATTAACTAATGGAGAAAGCCAAATCATTTTAGCTGTTAAATCTGGTAAATTAGTTCGTTTTGAAGAGACCAAAACTCGTCCAATGGGAAGAACAGCTTCTGGTGTTCGTGGTATTACACTAAAAGATGAAACTGACGAAGTAATTGGAATGGTAACTGTAAATGATATGAGCAGTGAAATTCTGGTGGTTGCTGAAAATGGTTACGGAAAACGTTCTAGTCTTGACGAATATAGAATTACAAACCGTGGTGGTAAAGGAGTTAAAACACTTAATATCACTGAAAAAACTGGTAAATTAATTTCTATAAACGCTGTAACTGACGCAGATGATTTAATGATTATCAATAAATCTGGTTTAACCATACGAATGGCTGTTGAAGACCTAAGGGTTATGGGAAGAGCAACGCAAGGGGTTAAATTAATCAATATCAAAGGGAATGATTCAATCGCTGCTGTGACTAAAGTTATGAAGGATGATGTGGCAGAAGTAGTTGTTGATGAGGAAGGAAACGTTATCGAAGATGTTACAATCGAAAGAGTGAAACCTGTCTTAGAAGTGCTTGAAGATGATGGTGCTGCTGAAGATGATGAGGAAGATAATGATGAGGAAGTAGAAGAAGATGATGACGCGAATGACGAAGATGCTGATGATGAGGCGTAATTCAATTGTATAAAGTAAATAAATAAAAATAGATTAATATGAAAAGTAGATATGTAATAATAGCGTCAGCATTATTTTTATCAGTAGCAAGTATTGCTCAAAAAAATGAAATTAAGGCTGCTGAAAAAGCGCTAAAAGCTGGAAAATCGGATGAGGCCATAACAATTTTGACAGCAGCCGAATATTTGACCACTAATGCACCTGATGCTGAAAAGGCACAATTTTTATATGTAAAAGGGAATGCATATTTGGATTTAGCAAATAAAAATGTTGAAGCAGATAAGAATTTAAGCCTTGCGGCCAAAGCGTATCAAGAATTATTGGCTGCTGAAAACGCTTCAGGAAAATCAAAATATTCAGCACAAGCGGCAACATCTATAGTGGAAATTAAAAATAAACTTATCAATGGAGCCATCGAAGATACTAAAATTAATAAAAATGCAGAGGGAGCAAAAAAACTTTATGAAGCCTATTTGTTAGAGAAAAAAGACACTATTAATCTTTATTATGCAGCATCAACTTATGTGAATGCAAAAGATTATGACACCGCTCTTAAACTATACGAAGAATTGAAAGGGTTAAATTATTCCGGTAAAGCGACTTATTATTATGCTGTTAATAAGGTAAATAGTCAAGAAGATTTTTTTAATAATGCAGCGGATAGAGATCGTATGGTAAAAATGGGAACTCATGAAAAACCAAGAACCGAAAATGTTCCTTCAAAAAGAGGCGAAATATATAAAAACGTAGCTTTGATTTATGTTCAGCAAGGAAAAATGGATTTAGCCAAAAAAGCAGTTTCTGATGCTAGAAAAGCAAATCCAGACGATACTTCGTTAATATTGACTGAGGCCAATTTATATCTTGAGTCAAAAGATATGGACACTTACAAAAAGTTAATATCCGAAGCTTTGGAAAAAAATCCAAACGATGTGGATTTGATATTTAATTTAGGAGTGGTGAGCGCTGGAGCTAAAAACTATAGTGAAGCAGAGAAATTCTATACAAAGGTTATTGAGTTGAATCCGAAATACATTAATGCATATATTAATATGGCAGCAATGAAATTGGATGATGAAAAAGCTATCATTGATGAAATGAACAAACTTGGTACATCTTCAGAGGATATGAAGCGTTATAATGTATTAAAAAAGAAACGTGAAGATTTGTTTAGAGCTACTATTCCATATTTAGAAAAAGCAGTGGCATTAGAACCTAATAATGTTGATGTTGCAAAAACATTATTGAATGTCTATAGTGCACTAGAAATGACTACAGAATATAAAGCTTTAAAAGCAAAAATGTAGTTTTTAATAAATAGTTAAATTGAATCCTGCTCGAATCATTTTCGATGCAGGATTTTTTTATTTTTATGGGATTAGGATTTGTAATATTGTTAATCTTTTCGATTAAAGTGATTTTTGTAAAAATATTATTATTTTAGTAGGATATGGTGTTAGTT
>NZ_MUNX01000053.1 GCF_002001005.1 Flavobacterium sp. A45 | reverse complement strand
TTTATAAACACTATATCGTTGTAGTGTTTATTTGAAATAAAAAAATTACAAATCTTATCCAATTTTAAATACATTCGCTACGCTAAAAAAGTTAATCTGATAATTAACAACTAATTAAAAAGTAAAAAAGCCAAAAATAAAACAGTTTTACACGCAGAACAGAATTCTTATTAAGCCCACAATTAACCTATTACTAACCTTAAATAACCAAATTATGAAGAAACCAATTTTTAGAATGTTTTTTTTGACAACACTACTGGCAGGACTTTATTCCTGTAACTCATCTGATGAAATCAGTGATGTAAACACATCGGCAACAACAGCTTTCAAGACAATAAATGTGACAACACATGACGGACGTCCATTTAGTACCGGAATTTCAAAAACATCTCTTACGGGAAAATATGTAGACAATCCAGGAGGAGGAGTTATGATGCAAGCCTTTTATTGGGATGTTCCCTCAGGAGGAACTTGGTGGAATACCGTAGGCACTAAAGTTGTCGCATGGGGAAATGCAGGAATCGGATCTATCTGGCTGCCTCCTGTATCAAAAGCACAAAATGGAGCTTTCTCAATGGGATACGACCCTACTGACTACTTTGATTTTGGCGATTATAATCAAAATGGAACCACAGAAACACGATTTGGCTCAAAAACAGAATTAGTGAACTTAATTACAAAAGCACACACTGAAAACATAAAAGTATATGCTGACATCGTAATCAACCACAATAGTGGAGGACAATCAGAAGCTAATCCTTTTACAGGAACTAATACTTGGACAAATTTTACAGGAGTAAAATCAGGCAAATTCAAACGTACTTATAATGACTTTTATAAAAACAGTTACGGCAATAATGACGAAGGTTCATTTGGAGGATTTCCAGATTTATGTCACGCAAATCCTTACGTACAAGATTGGCTTTGGAAAAGAACAGACGGTGTAGGTAAATATTACAAAAACACCATGAAATTTGATGGATGGAGATTTGACTACGTAAAAGGCTTCGGTTCTTGGGTTGTAAAAGACTGGAATGCAAATGTTGGCGGTTTCTCAGTTGGTGAATTATGGGATAGTAATGTTAATATCTTAAATGATTGGGCCAATAATGCCAATAGTTCCGTTTTTGATTTTGCTTGTTATTACAAAATGAATGATGCTTTTGACGGTAATGATTTAAACAAATTAAAAGACGACATGATGTGGAAAAGAAACCCATACAAAGCAGTCACTTTTGTAACCAATCACGATACTGATGAAATTTGGGCAAAAGAATTAGCCTATGCATACATTCTTACTCACGAAGGCTACCCAACCATTTTTTATAGAGATTACGAAGAATGGTTGAACAAAACAAAATTGAACAACCTTATTTGGATTCACAACAACAAAGCAACAGGAAATACTTCCATATTATATGCCGATAACGATGAGTATATTGCCAGAAGAAATGGCTATAATGGAAATCCTGGATTAGTGATTTACATCAATAATTCCACCGCTACATTAGAAAGATGGATTCAAACCAACTGGAGTTCAAAACAAATTAAAGATTTTACAGGAAATTCTTCATGGTATCCAACAACCCAAGGAGACCAATGGGTAAAGATACAATGCCCTCCAAAAAGTTATACTGTTTGGTCACTCAACATCTAACACTGATTATTTAGAAATTAAAGCTATCCGTTTGGGTAGCTTTTTTTTTTAGAATCATATTAATCAAAACATAACTACCCTTTTATTATAACTATATTTTTTCATATAGAATTTATAAATAGTACTTTTGCAAACTATTGATATAAAAATATGAGTTTTTTAAAAGAAATACAAAGACGACGCACTTTTGGGATTATTTCACACCCCGATGCCGGAAAAACAACACTAACTGAAAAATTACTTCTTTTTGGAGGAGCAATTCAAGAAGCTGGTGCGGTTAAAAATAATAAAATAAAAAAAGGAGCTACAAGCGATTTCATGGAAATTGAGCGTCAGAGAGGGATCTCGGTTTCTACTTCTGTTTTAGCCTTTAATTACAAAGAGAAAAAAATAAATATTCTTGACACACCAGGTCACAAGGATTTTGCTGAAGATACTTTTAGAACCTTAACAGCAGTAGACAGCGTAATTGTTGTTATTGATGTTGCCAAAGGGGTTGAAGAGCAAACCGAAAAACTGGTTGCTGTATGTAGAATGCGTAAAATTCCAATCATTGTATTCATTAATAAATTAGACAGGGAAGGAAAAGACGCATTTGACTTGATGGACGAAGTTGAACAAAAACTTGGATTAACAGTTACTCCACTAAGTTTCCCTATTGGGATGGGATATGACTTCCAGGGAATTTACAATCTTTGGGAACAAAACATCAATTTATTTAGCGGTGATAGTCGTAAAAACATCGAAGAAACAATTGCATTTTCAGATGTACAAAGCTCCGAATTAGAAAAAATAATCGGTCAAAAACCTGCTGATCGTTTACGTGAGGAATTAGAATTAATAGACGAGGTTTATCCAAAATTTGACCGACAAGATTATCTGGACGGTAAATTACAACCTGTCTTTTTTGGCTCTGCCTTAAATAATTTTGGAGTTAGAGAATTATTAGATTGTTTCGTAGCTATTGCTCCGTCACCTAGACCTAAAGACTCAGAAACTAGACTAGTAGACCCGAAAGAAGAAAAAATGTCTGGATTTGTATTTAAAATCCATGCCAACATGGATCCTAAACATAGAGACCGTTTGGCATTTATAAAAATTGTCTCCGGAACGTTTGAAAGAAACAAACCCTATTATCATGTTCGCCAAAAAAAGAACTTAAAATTCTCAAGCCCTAACGCATTCTTTGCCGAAAAGAAAGAGATTGTAGATATTTCATATCCTGGCGATATTGTTGGATTGCACGATACTGGAAATTTCAAAATTGGCGATACTTTGACCGAAGGCGAAATAATGAGTTTTAAAGGGATCCCAAGCTTCTCTCCAGAACACTTTAGATACATCAACAATGCCGATCCAATGAAAGCCAAACAGTTAGACAAAGGTGTTGATCAATTGATGGACGAAGGTGTGGCTCAACTATTTACATTAGAAATGAATAACCGAAAAGTAATTGGAACTGTAGGAGCGCTTCAATATGAGGTTATTCAATACCGATTGGAGCACGAATATGGAGCCAAATGCACGTATGAAAACTTCCCAGTTCACAAAGCCTGTTGGGTAAAACCTGATGATGCTAAAAATGAAGAATTTAAAGAATTTAAACGCATCAAACAGAAATTTTTAGCAAAAGACAAGTACAATCAATTGGTTTTCCTTGCCGATTCTGACTTTACAATTCAAATGACTCAAAGTAAATATCCAAGTGTAAAATTATTTTTCACTTCTGAATTTGAGTAAACTATAAAAAATTCAAAACACAAAAAAAACGCCAACAATAAGTTGGCGTTTTTTATATATACAAATTAAATTTAACCTAAAATATTAACAAGATTTATTATTAATTGCTTTTTTCAAAAGCGTTTTCATTAATAAGTGATTGGGTTCTCTGCCTGATGTCAAAATACTTTTTTTAGAATAAAATGAATCATTGGATTTAGTACTATTAATGTCTTCTTTGGTCCCCATAAACCACAAAATAAAGTTCATATTTGAATTCAACTCTAAAGTCGATACTCTTACAGGAGTTGTGCCATCAGTACTACCATACTGATTTAATGAAACTTCATTCGAAGGATTCTCTATATTAGAATTTTGGGAAAAAACAGTAGAACTAGTAAAAAAAACAAACCCAATTAGAATCCAAAATTGCATTTTATTGGTGTTCTTTTTTATTATTTTAAAAACTCTATTCATTTTCTTTGCTTGTGATGAATTAAGAAACATCAACTGGGCGCGAAACTAATTGAATAGATAACCAAGAAAAAAAATAGTCGTTAAAAGGCTAAAAAAACCGTTTAAGTGCAATAATTATAAAATTGAAATCAATTGAAAAAAAATCCTTGTGAACAAATCGCAAATTCTACATGACATTAAAATTTATACTTTTTGTATAATTGAGAAAGTGCAATATGACTAAATAAAAAAAGACCCCATTTCTGGAGTCTTTTTTTTTAAATTATGCTTGTCCTGTTGGACCAAAATTAATGGGAATTGAAGCTTGTTCAACCTCTTTGATTTCACCATGTGACACTTCAAACCGGTGAATATTTTCACCTAAAGCTTTAAGTAATCTTTTAGCGTGTTGTGGAGTCAAAACAATTCTTGATTTCACTTTCGCTTTTGGAACACCTGGCATTATACATACAAAATCTAATACAAATTCAGATGAAGAATGATTAATTATAGCTAAATTGGAATAAATCCCTTCGGCTACTTTTTCATCTAATTCTATGTTAATCTGCTCTTGTTGTTGTTTAGAATTGCTCATAAATTTTATTTTTATCAAAATTCTCTCCCTACATAAGTAGAGAGAGAACATTGAGGAAAAGAATTAATAAATATATTCTTCTTTATTAGCCATCATATCATTATAATCTTCTCTAGATCCTACAATTGCATTATCATATTCTCTCATACCGGTACCGGCTGGAATTCTATGACCAACAATTACATTTTCTTTCAATCCTTCTAATAAATCAACCTTACCTGCAACAGCAGCTTCGTTTAATACTTTTGTTGTTTCTTGGAAAGAAGCAGCAGAAATAAATGATTTAGTTTGAAGAGAAGCTCTAGTAATACCTTGTAAAACAGGTGTTGCAGTTGCTGTAATTACATCACGTGCAACAACTAGGTTTTTATCTGTACGCTTCAATAATGAATTCTCATCACGCAATTGACGTGGTGTTATAATTTGACCAGCTTTTAAAACACTTGAATCTCCAGCATCTTCAACCACTTTCATTCCGTATAACTTATCGTTTTCAACAATAAAGTCTTTAGTATGAATCAATTGATCTTCTAAGAACAAAGTATCACCTGGATCTTGAACTCTAACTTTACGCATCATTTGACGTATTACTACCTCAAAGTGCTTATCGTTAATTTTTACCCCTTGAAGACGGTATACCTCTTGAATTTCATTAACCAAATACTGTTGAACAGCAGCAGGCCCTTGAATTCTTAAAATATCATCTGGAGTAATGGCTCCATCAGACAATGGCACACCAGCTCTAACGAAGTCATTTTCTTGAACTAAAATTTGGCTTGATAATTTAACCAAGTATTTTCTAACATCACCAAATTTAGATTCAATAACGATTTCACGGTTACCTCTTTTGATTTTACCAAAAGAAACTACTCCATCAATCTCAGAAACTACAGCTGGATTCGAAGGATTACGAGCCTCTAACAACTCTGTAATTCTTGGTAAACCTCCTGTAATATCCCCAGATTTAGATGAACGACGTGGAATTTTAACCAAAACTTTACCAGCTTTAATTTTCTCCCCGTTTTCAACCATCAAGTGAGCTCCAACCGGTAAGTTGTAAGAACGAATCAATTCACCTTCTTTACCGTAAACCAATAAAGTTGGTATTAATTTTTTGTTTCTTGACTCAGAAATTACTTTTTCTTGGAAACCAGTTTGCTCATCAATTTCAACCATGAACGATTGTCCTTGCTCTAAATCTTCATAAGCAATTTTACCAGTAAACTCAGAAACGATAACTCCATTATATGGATCCCATTTACAAATAACAGTCCCTTTTGCTACAGAATCACCATCATTTACAAAGATGCTAGAACCGTAAGGAATATTGTTTGTACTTAATAGAATTCCTGTTTTTTCGTCAATCAATTTCAATTCAGTAGAACGAGAAACTACAATATCAACTGCATTTCCTTCTCCATCTTCACCTTTTACAGTTTTTAAATCCTCGATCTCTAGTTTACCTGCAAAACGAGTAATAATACTAGACTCTTCAGAAATACCTCCTGCAACCCCTCCAACGTGGAAAGTACGTAATGTTAACTGTGTACCTGGCTCTCCAATAGACTGCGCTGCAATTACACCAACTGCCTCACCTCTTTGAGTCATTTTACCAGTAGCTAAGTTTCTACCGTAACATTTAGCACAAATACCTTTAGTAGCCTCACAAACAAGTGGCGAACGCACTTCAACTTTCTCCACTGGAGAAGCTTCAATACCTTTCACTAATGCTTCAGTGATCTGCTGACCAGCGTGAACTAAAATCTCACTTGTCAAAGGATTAATTACATCTTGCAATGCAACACGTCCTAAGATTCTTTCTCCTAATGATTCAACAATTTCCTCATTTTTCTTCAAAGCAGAAACTTCAATACCTCTAAGAGTACCACAATCCTCGATGTTAACAATAACATCTTGAGAAACGTCATGTAATCTTCTAGTTAAGTATCCAGCATCGGCCGTTTTCAAAGCCGTATCCGCAAGACCTTTACGAGCACCGTGAGTAGAGATAAAGTACTCAAGGATAGAAAGACCTTCTTTAAAGTTAGAAAGAATCGGGTTTTCAATAATTTCACCACCACCAGCAGTAGATTTTTTAGGCTTAGCCATCAAACCACGCATACCGGTTAACTGACGAATTTGTTCTTTGGAACCCCTTGCTCCAGAATCAAGCATCATATACACAGAGTTAAAACCTTGCTGGTCTTCTCTAATGTTTTTCATTGCTAACTCTGTCAATTGAGCATTTGCTGAAGTCCATACATCAATAACTTGGTTGTAACGTTCGTTATTGGTAATAAGACCCATGTTATAATTCGCAGAAATACCTTCAACTTGCTCTCTGGCATCTGCAATTAATTTTGGTTTTTGTTCTGGGATTCTAATATCACCAAGAGAGAATGATAATCCTCCTTTGAATGCAAATTTATAACCCATATCTTTCATATTGTCCAAGAAAGCTGCTGTAGTAGGAACATCAGTCGAACTCAATACGTGTCCGATAATATCTCTTAAGTTTTTCTTAGTCAATACATCATTGATATATCCAGCTGCTTCAGGTACTACTTCATTAAATAATACACGTCCAGCAGTAGTTTGAATAATTTTATAAACTAATTCACCCTCTTCATTAAAATCTTTTGCTCTAATTTTCACTTGAGCATTCAATTCCAATCTTCCTTCATTTAAAGCAATATTAACCTCTTCAGCAGAATAGAAAGTAATTCCTTGCCCTAAAATAGTTTTCTCAGGTGTAGACAAACGCTCTTTGGTCATATAATAAAGACCAAGTACCATGTCTTGAGAAGGTACAGTAATCGGTGCACCATTTGCAGGGTTCAAGATATTGTGAGAAGCCAACATTAACAATTGTGCTTCCAAAATAGCCTCTGGTCCTAACGGCAAGTGAACCGCCATCTGATCCCCATCAAAATCCGCATTAAATGCAGTACAAACTAAAGGGTGCAATTGGATTGCTTTTCCTTCAATTAATTTTGGTTGGAAAGCTTGAATACCTAATCTGTGCAAAGTAGGAGCACGGTTTAGTAATACTGGATGTCCTTTGATTACATTCTCAAGAATATCCCATACTACAGGCTCTTTTTTGTCTATAATTTTCTTAGCAGATTTTACTGTTTTTACAATTCCTCTTTCTATCAATTTACGGATAACGAAAGGTTTGTATAATTCAGCAGCCATATCTTTTGGCAAACCACATTCGAACAATTTCAATTCAGGTCCAACAACAATTACCGAACGAGCAGAATAATCCACACGTTTTCCAAGTAAGTTTTGACGGAAACGTCCTTGTTTACCTTTTAACGAATCAGATAATGATTTCAAAGGTCTGTTTGATTCTGTTTTTACTGCAGAAGCTTTACGAGTATTATCGAAAAGTGAATCTACAGATTCCTGCAACATACGTTTTTCGTTTCTTAAGATTACTTCAGGAGCTTTAATCTCGATTAATCTTTTCAAACGGTTGTTACGGATGATTACACGACGGTATAAGTCATTCAAATCTGAAGTTGCAAAACGACCTCCATCAAGAGGCACAAGAGGACGCAATTCTGGTGGAATTACCGGAATTACTTTCATAATCATCCATTCAGGACGATTCTCTCTGTTCAAAGTAGACTCACGGAAAGATTCTACAACTTGTAGTCTCTTTAACGCTTCCGTTTTACGTTGTTTTGATGTTTCGTTATTCGCTTTATGTCTTAAGTCATATGACAATTCGTCAAGATTAATACGAGCCAATAAATCCATAATACACTCTGCTCCCATTTTGGCAACAAATTTATTTGGATCAAAATCATCTAAATATTGATTATCTGCAGGAAGAGTATCTAAGATATTCAAATATTCTTCTTCTGTCAAGAAATCTAATCTTTGAATAGATTCACCATCAGCATTTTTAGCAATACCCGGCTGAATAACTACATATCTTTCGTAGTAGATAATCATATCTAATTTCTTAGACGGAAGACCAAGGATATAACCAATTTTATTAGGAAGTGAACGGAAATACCAGATATGAGCGATAGGCACAACAAGATTGATATGCCCTACTCTATCTCTACGTACTTTCTTTTCAGTAACTTCAACACCACAACGATCACAGATGATCCCTTTGTAACGTATTCTTTTATATTTACCACAAGCACATTCAAAATCTTTAACTGGCCCAAAAATTCTTTCGCAGAAAAGACCATCGCGCTCTGGTTTGTGAGTTCTGTAATTGATAGTTTCAGGTTTTAAAACCTCACCTCTTGACTCTTTCAATATTGATTCTGGCGAAGCCAATCCAATTGAAATTTTGTCAAACCTTTTTACAGGATTCTTATCTTTATTATTATTTCTATTGTTCATCATAGTTTTTACTATTGATTTATTTGCAATTAAAAATTGATTTTGTAGATACTTAGCAATGCTACAATTCTACTACCTCGAATTACTTCTCTAAACTTCAACTAAATTTTGAAGTGCTAGTCACAAAACATTTAAGGTTTTATGAAAAATCGGAACGGGTTACGGGCATAAATCCAAAAAACTCGTAAAAATGAGTAATCAGTCTCGAAAAAAATCGGACTGATTACTACTAAATTTTAATTTATTCTTCTAAACGAATATCAAGTCCAAGACCTTTCAATTCATGCATCAATACATTGAATGATTCTGGCAATCCTGGTTCTGGCATAGACTCTCCTTTTACGATTGCCTCGTAAGTTTTGGCTCTACCTATAACATCATCAGATTTAACAGTTAAGATTTCACGAAGAGTACTTGATGCTCCATAAGCTTCAAGTGCCCAAACCTCCATCTCTCCAAAACGCTGACCTCCAAATTGAGCTTTACCTCCAAGTGGTTGTTGAGTAATCAACGAGTATGGTCCGATAGAACGTGCGTGCATCTTATCATCAACCATGTGACCTAATTTTAACATATAGATTACACCTACTGTTGCTGCTTGGTGGAAACGTTCTCCTGTACCTCCATCATAAAGATGTGTATGTCCAAAACGTGGTACTCCAGCTTCGTCAGTCAATTCATTGATTTGGTCAAGAGTTGCTCCGTCAAAAATTGGTGTAGCAAATTTTCTACCCAAATTCATACCAGCCCAACCTAAAACTGTTTCATAGATTTGTCCAATGTTCATACGTGAAGGTACCCCAAGTGGGTTCAACACAATATCAACTGGGGTTCCGTCTTCAAGGAAAGGCATATCTTCATGACGAACGATACGAGCAACGATACCTTTGTTACCGTGACGTCCCGCCATTTTATCCCCAACTTTCAACTTACGTTTTTTGGCAATATATACTTTAGCTAATTTCAAGATTCCAGATGGCAATTCATCCCCAACAGTAATAGTGAATTTTTCTCTACGTAAAGCACCTTGTAAATCGTTCAATTTAATTTTATAGTTATGAATCAAATCATTAACCATTTTATTAGTTACATCATCTGCAACCCATTGACCTTTACTTAAGTGAGCAAAATCTTCAACAGCATAAAGCATTTTTTGAGTATATTTTTTACCTTTTGGTAAAACTTCTTCACCCAAATCATTCATTACACCTTGAGAAGTTTTTCCGTTTACGATATTGAAAAGTTTCTCAATCAATTTATCTTTAAGCTCAACAAACTTAACTTCAAACTCCATTTCAAGTGCTCCTAAAGCATCTTTGTCCTGAGTACGTTTACGTTTATCTTTTACTGCTCTTGCAAATAATTTTTTATCTAAAACCACACCGTGTAAAGAAGGAGAAGCTTTCAATGAAGCATCTTTTACATCACCTGCTTTATCCCCGAAGATTGCACGAAGCAATTTCTCTTCTGGAGTCGGATCTGATTCTCCTTTTGGAGTAATTTTACCGATAAGAATGTCACCCGGTTTAACCTCGGCACCAATTCTAATCATACCATTTTCATCCAAATCTTTAGTAGCTTCTTCAGAAACGTTTGGTATATCGTTCGTTAATTCTTCGTTACCTAATTTAGTATCTCTTACCTCTAATGAGTAATCGTCTACGTGGATTGAAGTAAAGATATCGTCACGAACCACTTTTTCAGAAATCACAATCGCATCCTCGAAGTTGTATCCTTTCCATGGCATAAATGCAACTTTTAGGTTACGACCTAAAGCTAATTCACCATTTTGAGTAGCATATCCTTCAGACAATACTTGACCAGGAATCACTCTGTCCCCTTTTCTTACGATAGGTTTAAGGTTGATACTTGTTCCTTGATTGGTTTTTCTAAATTTAATTAAGTTGTATGTTTTCTCATCAGATTCAAAACTTACCATTCTTTCTTCTTCAGAACGATCATATTTGATAGTGATGATATTAGCATCAACGTATTCAACAACTCCATTTCCTTCTGCGTTAATTAAAACTCTAGAATCTGAAGCCACTTGACGCTCTAAACCAGTTCCAACAATTGGTGCTTCAGGACGAATTAATGGTACGGCCTGACGCATCATGTTTGATCCCATCAACGCTCTATTCGCATCATCATGTTCCAAGAAAGGAATCAAAGAAGCAGAAATCGAAGCAATTTGATTAGGAGCAACGTCTGTATAATGTACTTGAGAAGGGTCAATTACAGGGAAGTCACCTTCTTGACGCGCAATTACGTTTTCGGCAGTGATTTTACCAGTATTATCCATTTTAATGTTTGCTTGCGCAATTAACATTCCTTCCTCTTCTTCAGCACTTAAGTAAATAGGAGTAGCATCTAAATCAACTACACCATTATTCACTTTACGGTAAGGTGTTTCAATGAAACCCATTCCGTTTACTTTAGCATAAACACCAAGAGAAGATATCAAACCAATGTTTGGTCCCTCAGGAGTTTCAATTGGACATAAACGTCCGTAGTGCGTATAGTGAACGTCACGAACCTCAAATCCAGCTCTTTCTCTCGAAAGTCCACCTGGTCCAAGTGCAGATAATCTTCTTTTGTGTGTAATCTCAGCTAATGGATTTGTTTGATCCATAAATTGAGACAACTGGTTTGTTCCAAAGAAAGAGTTGATAACTGATGATAATGTTTTAGCATTAATCAAATCAATTGGTGTAAACACCTCGTTATCTCTAACGTTCATTCTCTCACGAATAGTTCTAGCCATACGTGCTAAACCAACACCGAATTGTTGAGACAATTGTTCTCCAACTGTTCTAACACGACGGTTTGATAAGTGATCAATATCATCAATCTCTGCTTTAGAGTTGATCAATTCGATCAAATACTTAACAATAGTAATGATATCTTCTTTGGTAAGCACTTGCTTTTCCATTGGAGTATCAAGACCAAGTTTTTTGTTAATTCTATAACGACCTACTTCACCTAAGTTATAACGTTGGTCAGAGAAGAATAATTTATCTATAATACCACGAGCAGTTTCTTCATCAGGCGGTTCTGCGTTACGCAATTGTCTGTAGATATGCTCAACAGCTTCTTTTTCAGAGTTTGTTGGATCTTTTTGTAGTGTATTGTGAATGATAGAATAATCAACAAGATTATTATCTTCTTTATGCAACAAAATAGATTTAACGTTAGAATCGATGATTTCTTCAACATTATCTTTGTCGATAATTGTATCTCTATCAAGGATTATTTCGTTACGTTCGATAGAAACAACTTCGCCAGTATCTTCATCAACGAAATCTTCATGCCAAGTGTTCAAAACACGAGCAGCCAATTTTCTACCAATATATTTTTTAAGTCCTGTTTTGGAAACTTTAATTTCTTCAGCTAAGTCGAAAATCTCAAGGATATCCTTGTCTCTTTCGAACCCAATAGCACGGAATAAAGTTGTAACAGGTAATTTTTTCTTTCTATCGATATATGCATACATTACGCTATTAATATCTGTAGAAAATTCTATCCAAGATCCTTTAAAAGGGATAACTCTCGCAGAATATAATTTTGTTCCATTTGCATGGAATGACTGTCCAAAGAAAACCCCAGGAGAACGGTGCAATTGAGAAACAACAACACGTTCAGCGCCATTGATTACAAAAGTACCACTTGGTGTCATATAAGGTATTGTTCCAAGATAAACATCTTGCACAATAGTTTCAAAATCTTCGTGTTCAGGATCGGTACAATATAGTTTCAACCTTGCTTTTAAAGGTACACTATAAGTAAGACCTCTTTCTATACATTCTTGAATAGTGTAACGTGGTGGATCTACAAAGTAATCTAGGAATTCCAATACAAAGTTATTTCTTGTATCTGTAATTGGAAAGTTTTCCATGAAGGTGTTGTATAACCCTTCGTCGCCTCTTTCGTCAGATTTGGTTTCCAATTGGAAGAAATCTTTAAACGATTTTACCTGAACATCTAGAAAATCTGGATAGTCAGGAATATTTTTTGTAGAGGCAAAATTCAATCTTTCAGTCTGATTTGTTATCATCAATGGACAAAATTTTGATTAAAAAAAAGTAGTTTTTTGTGTAAAAACACAATGTTTAATTGATACCTTTCTTTTTATAATCAATACATCTTTAAAAATGAATAGGTAAAATTCAGTTCAATTTTTTTTCTTCGTATTGATCAAAAACTTTTTCGTATTTTAAACTATTATTATAATAAAACTTGTTATAATTTTATTATACGAAAAATGGTTTAGGTCATTGAGTGACTAAACTCAAGACCTAAACCGAATTCTAAACTATGTAAGAGTTATTTTAACTCAACAACAGCTCCAGCTTCTTCTAAAGATTTTTTAAGACCTTCAGCCTCTTCTTTAGTTACACCTTCTTTAACGTTACTTGGAGCGCTATCAACTACATCTTTAGCTTCTTTCAAACCTAAACCTGTAAGCTCTTTAACTAATTTTACTACAGCTAATTTAGAAGCACCAGCTTCTTTCAATACAACTGTAAATTCTGTTTGAGCTTCTTCAGCAGCAGCTTCTCCACCACCTGAAACTACTACAGCTGCAGCAGCTGGTTCGATTCCGTACTCATCTTTTAATATTGTTGCTAATTCGTTAACTTCTTTTACAGTTAAATTAACTAATTGTTCTGCGAATTGTTTCAAATCTGCCATTTTTTCTATCGTTTTAAAATGATTTGTAAAAATATAATTTATTTATTGTGCGCTATTTTAAGCAACAAGGAAACTAAATTCCCTGTTTTGAGTATTATGCCCCAGCCTCTTCGCTATTAGCGAATTGGTTTTGTAAAGCAGAAATAACTCTTTGAGCTGGTGATTGTAACAATCCAATGATTTCGCCGATAAGCTCTTCTTTAGATTTAATAGTAGCTAATGCTTCTAATTGATTATCACCGATGTAAATTTCAGAATTGATATAAGCTCCTTTTAATACAGGCTTATCAGATTTTTTTCTGAAATCTTTAATGATTTTTCCAGGTGCATTTGCAACATCCGCAATAAAAATCGCAGAATTTCCAGCCAATACAGTTGGTAAATCACCAAAATCTTTATCAGAAGCTTCCATTGCTTTTGCAAGCAAAGTATTTTTAACTACTTCTAATTTTATACCCGCTTTAAAGCAAGCTCTTCTCAAGTTTGAAGTAGTTTCTGCGTTCAATCCAGAAATATCAGATACATAAACAATATTTGTACCAGCTAACTGCGCAGTTAAATCTTCAATCGCGATTGATTTTTCTTCTCTAGTCATACTAAAAATTATTAACTACCAATTATACTGCTTTAGGGTCCAATGCAATAGCAGGACTCATAGTGCTTGTAAGGTGAATACCTTTAATGTAGGTACCTTTAGCAGCAGTTGGTTTAAGTTTGATTAATGTTTGAATAATTTCGTGTGCATTGTCATAAATTTGCTCAGCTCCAAAAGAAACTTTACCAATTCCTGCATGAACGATACCAGTTTTATCAACTTTGAAGTCAATTTTACCAGCTTTTACCTCTGCAACAGCTTTTGCAACATCCATAGTTACTGTACCTGTTTTAGGGTTTGGCATTAAACCTCTAGGTCCTAAAATACGACCTAATGGACCTAATTTACCCATTACAGCTGGCATAGTGATGATAACATCAACATCTGTCCAACCATCTTTTATCTTTTGTAAATAATCGTCAAGACCTACATAGTCTGCACCAGCTGCCAAAGCTTCCGCTTCTTTATCTGGAGTAACTAATGCTAATACTTTAACATCTTTACCTGTACCGTGAGGTAAGGTTACTACACCTCTCACCATTTGATTCGCTTTTCTTGGATCTACACCCAATCTAACAGCGATATCAACAGACTCATCAAATTTTGCAGAAGCAATAACTTTAATTAATGCAGCAGCATCTTTTAAAGAATATAATTTGTTCTTTTCAATTTTTGAAGCAGCCTCTTTTTGCTTTTTTGTCAATTTTGCCATGTCTTTCTCTTAATTAAAAAGGAGAATCTCCTGATACAGTTATACCCATAGATCTAGCTGTTCCAGCAATCATGCTCATAGCAGATTCGATTGTGAATGCATTTAAATCTACCATTTTATCTTCAGCAATTGCTTTGATAACATCCCAAGTAACGCTAGCTACTTTTTTACGATTTGGTTCACCTGATCCGGACTTTAGCTTTGCAGCTTCCAATAACTGGACAGCCGCCGGAGGAGTTTTTACAACAAAATCAAATGATTTGTCTTTATACACAGTAATTTGTACTGGGCATATTTTGCCGGGTTTATCTTGTGTTCTAGCATTAAATTGCTTACAGAACTCCATGATGTTTACCCCAGCAGCTCCTAAAGCAGGTCCAACCGGTGGCGACGGGTTCGCAGCACCTCCCTTAACTTGTAGTTTAACTACCTTACTAATTTCTTTAGCCATTTTTAAAAAATTTAACACGACAATCATTGGAAGCGATTGCAGTGGATATTATAGATGTAACAAAAATTATACTTTTTCAACTTGCATAAAACTCAATTCCAAAGGTGTTTTTCTTCCGAAAATTTTCACCATTACTTCAAGTTTACGCTTTTCTTCATTAATTTTTTCAACCGTTCCGTTAAACCCATTAAAAGGACCATCGATCACTTTAATAGTTTCACCTAAGTTGAAAGGAATTGAACGAGTATCTGTATTTACAGCCAACTCATCAACTTTACCTAACATTCTATTTACTTCTGACATTCTCAACGGAACTGGCTCACCACCTTTAGTTTCCCCTAAGAACCCTATAACACTTGTAATAGACTTAATAATATGAGGAATTTCTCCAACCAAATTGGCTTCCAACATAACATATCCTGGAAAGTAAACTTTATCTTTCGATAATTTTTTACCTTCTTTCACAGTAACTACTTTTTCAGTAGGCACAAGAACTTGTGAAACGTAATCACTCATACCTAAACGAGCAATTTCCGTTTCGATATAAGCTTTCACTTTATTTTCTTGTCCGCTTACTGCACGAACGACATACCACTTTTTTATATTATTATCTGCCATTAGAAAAAATTATGCTTTTATCCAGGTGAAAAATTTCTCTAATAGATTTGCAAATACTTCATCTACTCCCCATGTTGCTAAAGCGAATACCACTGAAAATACAGCAACAACAATCGTAAGACGTTGTACTTCAGCCCAAGCTGGCCAAGTTACATTTGATTTTAATTCTTCAAATGATTCTGATATGTAATTAACAACTTTTGTCATAGTGATTAGTTTATTTTGCACGGGCGGAGGGATTCGAACCCCCATCAACGGTTTTGGAGACCGCTATTCTACCCTTGAACTACGCCCGTAGTTAATAAAAACCAGTGTCGTCAAAACGACACTGGTTTTGGTATTTATTATAGTATTAAGCTACAATTTCAGTTACCTGACCTGCACCTACAGTTCTACCACCTTCACGGATAGCAAAACGTAAACCTACGCTCATTGCGATTGGACTTAACAAAGTAACATTGATAGTTAAGTTGTCACCTGGCATTACCATCTCTACACCTTCTGGTAAAGTAATAACTCCTGTTACGTCAGTTGTACGTACGTAGAACTGTGGACGGTAGTTATTATGGAATGGAGTATGACGTCCACCTTCTTCTTTTTTCAAGATATACACCTCAGCTTTGAAAGTAGCATGTGGTTTAACTGATCCTGGCTTAATGATAACCATTCCTCTTTTGATAGATTCTTTATCAATACCTCTTAACAATAAACCTACGTTATCTCCAGCCTCACCTCTATCAAGGATTTTACGGAACATCTCAACTCCTGTAATAGTAGAAGTTAATTTTTCAGCTCCCATACCAATGATTTCAACAGCATCTCCTGTATTAGCAATACCAGTTTCGATACGACCTGTAGCAACAGTTCCACGACCTGTAATTGTAAATACGTCTTCAACCGGCATCAAGAATGGTTTTTCAGTATCACGGATTGGCTCTTCGATCCAAGAATCTACAGCTTCCATCAATTCAAGAATTTTAGGAACCCAAGCAGCATCATTATTCAATCCTCCTAAAGCAGAACCTTGAATAACTGGACAGTTGTCACCATCATATTCATAGAAAGACAATAAGTCTCTGATTTCCATTTCAACCAATTCCAACAACTCAGCATCATCAACCATATCCACTTTGTTCATGAAAACTACCATTCTAGGAATACCTACTTGGCGACCTAAAAGGATGTGCTCACGTGTTTGTGGCATTGGACCATCAGTTGCAGCTACAACAAGGATAGCACCGTCCATTTGAGCAGCACCAGTAACCATGTTTTTCACGTAATCCGCGTGACCAGGACAGTCAACGTGTGCGTAGTGACGGTTAGCAGTTTCGTACTCAACGTGTGATGTATTAATTGTAATACCTCTTTCTTTTTCTTCAGGAGCATTATCAATTTGATCAAATGATTTTGCTTGACAGTAACCAGCATCAGATAACACTTTTGTGATTGCTGCTGTTAAAGTAGTTTTACCGTGATCTACGTGTCCGATCGTACCAATATTTAAGTGTGGTTTCGAACGGTTAAAGGTTTCTTTTGCCATTTTACTTAATTTTTAATCTAGTTTATATATTTATTTCAATTTCCTACTTACTTGAGCCAACTACGGGAATTGAACCCGTGACCTCTTCCTTACCAAGGAAGCACTCTACCTCTGAGCTAAGTCGGCAGAATCCTTGATTAAAGAGATTAGATTTCTAATTTTAGATTTTTCAATCTACAATCTCAAACCTTCAATCTAAAATTAATTCTTGTGGGGAGAGCAGGATTCGAACCTGCGAAGTTCACACAGCAGATTTACAGTCTGCCCTCGTTGGCCGCTTGAGTATCTCCCCAACTTTTTTCATTACAACTTTTGCCTTTTGAGCCGGCGGAGGGACTCGAACCCACGACCTGCTGATTACAAATCAGCTGCTCTAGCCAACTGAGCTACGCTGGCGATTTCAATAAAAAAAGTCCGCTATTTCTAACGGACTGCAAATGTAGAGATTTTATCTTTTAATCAAAACATTTTTTGAAAAAAAATTTAATTAAATATGTGTTCTTAACTTTTCTTTACGTTTTACCAGTAATCGCTCTAGAGATTCTGCTGATTGCTCCACTGCCTCCTCAAAGGATTTACACTGCTTTTTAACCAAAAAATCATCTCCAGGAACATTAATCTTTATTTCGACAATTTTATTTTCCTTCTCACTTGTCTTTTCCACTTTCATAAAAACATCTGAAGAGACAACTCTATCATAATATTTTTCCAATTTATCCATTCTCTCTTGAACGAAATCTACTAGCTTTTTGTCAACAGTAAAGTTAACTGCATGAACATTTACCTTCATAATCAATCTTTTTAATGGTTAAACATTTCAGAATTACTTTTTATTCCTAGGATGCGCCTCTTGATACACTTTCTTAAGCTCAGATAAACTGCTATGGGTATAAATTTGCGTAGAAGCCAAACTAGAATGTCCTAATAACTCTTTAACTGAATTCAAATCGGCTCCGTTGTTTAATAAGTGAGTCGCAAACGTATGTCTTAATACATGAGGACTTTTTTTTACCTTCTCAGAGACAGTACTAAAGTATGAATTTATTAAACGATACACAAAAGAATCACTCAATTTTAACCCTTTTTTTGTTAGAAAAAAATAATCTGCATCCACTATTGTTTCCAGCAAGGAACGCTCCTTAATATATAGCGACAACTGTTCTAACACTATAGGCAAAACTGGAAGAATACGCTCTTTATTTCTTTTCCCCAATACCTTCAAAGTATTACTTACTAAATTAACATTGGAATATTTCAAATGAATAAGCTCTGTTCTTCGTATTCCTGAAGTATAAAACAACTCCACTATGAGTTTATCTCTTATTTCCTGAAATCCTTCGGAATGTAAATTTTGAGACAACGCTTCTTTAAGTTCTTTTTCTGAAAATGGAATTTGAAGTTTTTTTTCCGTTTTTAAAGCTTTGTGCTTCAGCAACGGATTAATCTGAATTTGTTTTATTTTTAAGAGAAATCTATAAAAAGCTTTTAAGGAAGCTATCTTTCTATTTACTGTACTATTCGAAAGACCATCTTCTACAAGCGAAACAATCCAACTTCTAATCTGATTGTAATTTACCTGCTCAATAGTGTCCTGATCAAAATGCTCTTTATTAAACGACTCGAAGTAAGTAACATCATTTAAATAAGCATTTATAGTATGTGAAGAATATTTTTTCTCAAATTGCAAATAATCTCTAAAT
>NZ_MUNX01000122.1 GCF_002001005.1 Flavobacterium sp. A45 | reverse complement strand
TAAAAATCAGATAATTATTAATTTAATTATTATGTCCTTTTAAAATAATGATTTTTCAATTATACCCCCTCTAAAATGAAGTAATATCAAAAATCAAAAGCTATTAAACAAAAAACACCCCCTAATTTTACGACATAAACAAATTATTTTATATTTGCATCAGAAAAAAAAATCAAAAAACAATTTATAATATTATGGCTAAAATAAAATTAGAATATCTTTGGTTAGATGGTTACGAACCAACACAAAATTTAAGAAGTAAAACTAAAGTTGAAGAGCACGAAAATTTTCAAGGAACTTTAGCAGAAATCGGAAACTGGTCATTTGATGGTTCATCAACTAGACAAGCTGAAGGTGGTTCATCTGATTGTTTATTAGTACCTGTTGCTATCTACCCAGATCCAACTCGTATTAATGGTTACTTAGTAATGACTGAAGTTATGAATGCTGATGGTACTCCACACCCTTCAAACGGTAGAGCAACTATCGAAGATGATGGAGATTTCTGGTTTGGATTCGAACAAGAATATTTCATCATGGATACTAAAACTTTATTACCATTAGGCTTCCCAATTGGAGGTTACCCTGCACCACAAGGAATGTACTACTGTTCAGTAGGTGGTAAAAACACACACGGAAGAAAATTAGTTGAAGAGCATGCTGACTTATGTATCGCTGCAGGAATCAACTTTGAAGGAATAAATCAAGAAGTTGCTTGTGGACAATGGGAATTCCAATTATTCGCACAAGGAGCTAAAAAAGCAGGTGATGAAATCTGGGTTGCTAGATATTTATTAGACCGTTTGACTGAAAAATATGGTTACTATATTGAGTACCACCCAAAACCACTTGGAGATACTGACTGGAATGGTTCTGGAATGCACGCTAACTTCTCTAACAATGTATTAAGAACTTGTGGTTCTCAAGAAATTTACGAGAAAATTTGTGAGGCTTTCCGTCCTGTAACTGCTGAACACATCGCTGTTTATGGAGCTTACAATGACCAACGTTTGACTGGTAAACACGAAACTGCTTCTATCCACGATTTCTCTTATGGAGTATCCGATAGAGGATGTTCAATCCGTATTCCATTAATGACCGTTCAAAAAGGATGGAAAGGATGGTTGGAAGATAGAAGACCAGCATCTAATGGTGATCCATACAAAATTGCTGCAAGAATAATCAAAACTGTTAATTCAGCTTTGTAATCATAGGCTTATATCAAAAAAAGAAAGGCTGTCTCGTTGGAGATAGCCTTTTTTTGTTTGCCACCTTGATTATTTTAGCAATTATATCTAAATTGAAATCACCTTTCATAGTTTAGTAATGATAAATATTGAAGCTTATGATTTTTATTGGTTTTTGGATCATTTTGTCACAACGCCAAGATCACTGTAAAAAGCAGCAGTGAAAAGAGAGATAGTTTTAATTTTATATTGAATCGATTTAGGTTGGTTTTGGCAATATTGCATATAATGTTATTAATCTTGAATGAAATAATTAATAAGAAAGTGATTTTCATGAAAAGGCTTCAGAAGGCGATTGTTTTAATAGTTAGTGTTTATCAAACGAATATTTTACCTTGCGAAAAATAGTAATTTTCAGTTAAAGGATGGATCAAAACCAAAAACAGCTCATAAAATTAGCGCACACAAAAATGCCATTTGGAAAATATGAGGGATGGTTTCTTATTGATATTCCGGAGTATTACATTGTTTGGTACAGTAATAAAGGTTTTCCGAAAGGGGAACTGGGCGAACAGCTGAAATTGATTTATGAGTTAAAACTCAATGGACTCGAAGAATTGATTCGGAATATAAAGAAGAAGTATCCAAAGCCTTAATTGTAATGTTAATTTATTGAAATTTTGATAGTTAAATTGTAGTTGTTTGTTAATTAGCTAATAATCTGTTTAGTCTAAAATTCTAATAATCTAACACTCTAGTATTCCAATTAAATTTGTACTTTTGCCACGTTTTTTACACAACTACAATACAAACAACAACAGAATGAATCAAACGAAATATATTTTTGTTACAGGCGGTGTGACTTCTTCTTTAGGAAAAGGAATTATAGCGGCATCTTTGGCAAAATTGTTACAAGCAAGAGGGTATAGAACTACTATTCAGAAATTTGACCCTTATATCAATGTCGATCCAGGAACTTTAAATCCTTATGAACACGGAGAATGTTATGTAACTGATGATGGTGCAGAAACAGATTTGGATTTAGGTCACTACGAGCGTTTCTTGAATGTTCCAACTTCTCAGGCGAACAACGTAACTACTGGTAGAATTTATCTTTCGGTAATAGAAAAAGAGCGCAGAGGGGAATTCTTGGGTAAAACGGTTCAGGTTGTACCTCATATTACAAACGAGATTAAAGAAAGAATGCAGTTGCTTGGTAAATCAGGCGATTATGATATTGTTATTACCGAAATTGGAGGTACTGTTGGGGATATTGAATCTTTACCTTATATAGAGTCAGTGCGTCAGTTGGTGTGGGATTTGGGTGAGCATAATGCAATTGTTATTCATTTAACTTTGGTTCCTTATTTGGCTGCTGCGGGTGAATTAAAAACAAAACCAACTCAGCATTCCGTAAAAACTTTGATGGAAAGCGGAATCAAAGCTGATATTTTGGTTTGTAGAACTGAGCATGAGATTTCAGATGAAATTCGTAATAAATTGGCTTTGTTCTGTAATGTAAAAAGAGAAGCAGTTATTCAATCTATCGATGCTTCTACAATTTATGAAGTGCCAAATTTAATGCTAGAAGAAGGACTGGATGTAGTAGCTTTGAAAAAATTGGATTTACCTAAAAAAGCAGCTCCAGATTTAAAAAACTGGAACACATTCTTACGAAGATTGAAATTTCCAAAGCATACCGTAAATATCGGCTTGATTGGAAAATATGTAGAAATGCAGGATTGTTACAAATCAATTCTTGAGGCTTTCATTCATGCAGGTGCTGCGAATGAAACCAAAGTAAATGTTATTTCGATTCATTCAGAATTTATAGATGCGGAGAATATTACTGAGAAATTAGCAGGTTTGGATGCGATTCTGGTTGCTCCAGGTTTTGGAGAAAGAGGAATTGAAGGCAAAATAGAAGCGATTCGTTATGCACGTGAAAATAAAGTGCCTTTCTTCGGAATTTGTTTAGGAATGCAAATGGCAATCATCGAATATTCCAGAAATATATTAGGATTAGCGGATGCCAATTCTACCGAAATGAATGACCAAACTCAGCATCCTGTAGTGAATTTGATGGAAGATCAAAAAAACGTTACAGACAAAGGAGGAACAATGCGTTTAGGCGCTTGGAAATGTGACATTACACCAGATTCATTAGCTCATAAAATTTATGGAAAAACATCTATTTCAGAGCGTCACCGTCACCGTTACGAATACAATAGTCAATATGTGGATCAATTGCAAAAAGCAGGATTGATTTCTTCTGGTGTAAATCCTGATACTGGCTTGGTGGAGATTGTAGAATTAGCTGATCACCCTTTCTTTATTGGTGTACAATACCATCCCGAATATAAGAGTACTGTAGCAAATCCACATCCTGTTTTTGTGAGTTTTGTGGCAGCAGCTGTTAAGGCAAAAAAGAAATAAAAGGTTATAATTAGATTTTTTGAAGCGATTGTTCTCAAAATGTAACATTAAAGATGTTTCGGTGACTAACAAAATCAGTTTCTAATTTATCTAAATTAGGAAGACGAAAACAACAATAAATAAAATGGAAGAAAAAAAATTAGACCTTAACTCGGTTATAGGGATTGTATTGATTATTGGTATTTTCCTTTGGATGATGTACCAAAACAAACCTTCAGAGGCGCAAATTGCTGCAGAAAAGGCTAAAAAAGAATTGGTTGCAAAAGAAGCGCAGGCTAAAAGTGTAGCCGTGAAATCAGTTGAAGCTCCTGTGACTACAGTGGTGGGTGATTCTACTCAACTGATTCAAATGCAAAAAACATTGGGTGGTTTCGCTTATTCTGCGACTTTACCTTCAGCGAAAAATGGTGTTACAACTATCGAAAATGATTTTGTATTATTGAAAATTGCGAACAAAGGAGGTTATATTGTTGAAGCCACTTTGAAAAATTTCGAAAGATTCAAGAAAAATTCAGGGCAGTTGGTTTCTTTGATTAAAGATAATAATGCCGATTTGAATATTCAATTACAAACTAGTGACAATAGAGTTTTAAATACTAAGGACATGTATTTTGAACCTACATTGTCTAAAGTTGGTAATGATCAAATTCTTTCTATGAAATTGAAAGCTGGAGCCAATGAGTATTTGGAATACAAATATATTTTGAAACCAAAAGATTATATGGTTGGTTTTGATATTCGTTCGCAAGGTTTGAATAAAGTTTTGAATACAGCCAAGCCTTTGGATTTGGTTTGGGATATGAAAACTTATAGAAATGAGAAAAGTGTATCTTATGAAAATAGATTTGCAGAATTACGTTTTCAATATGAAGAGGGTAAACACGATTATGTAAATGGAGGAGAGAATAAAGAAGAAACTCCTGTAAAAGTTGATTATATTGCTTTCAAGCAGCATTTCTTTACTTCTATTTTGTTGACTAATACTGCATTTGAAAAAGCAAGTTTGAAATCAAATAACCTAGTTTTAGATGAAGCAAGAGATACTGTTTTTACTAAACAATTTAAAGCTACGGTTCCGTTGACTTTTCAAAATGGAGAGTTGGATTATAAAATGAACTGGTATTTTGGTCCAACAGATTATGCAACTTTGAAAGCTTATGATAAGGATATTGAAAAAATAGTTCCACTGGGTTGGGGAATTTTTGGATGGATAAATATGTTTATTTTTATTCCATTATTCGGGTTTTTAACGGGTAATATATCTTATGGAATAGCGATTATCATTTTTACGATTATCATTAAAATTGCTATGTCGCCTATAACTTATAAATCATTCTTGTCTCAAGCCAAGATGAAAGTATTACGACCGGATATTACAGAATTGGGTGAGAAATTCAAAAAAGACCCAATGAAAAAGCAGCAAGAAACAATGAAGCTGTATAATAAGGCGGGTGTAAATCCTATGGCGGGTTGTATACCAGCTTTAATTCAGATTCCATTTATGTATGCTTCGTTTCAGTTTTTTCCATCTGCTTTTGAACTGAGACAACAAGGTTTTCTTTGGGCTGATGATTTATCTTCATTCGACTCGATTTATAAATTGCCTTTCCATATTCCATTGTATGGAGATCATATTAGTTTGTTTCCAATTTTGGCAGCTGTCGCGATTTTCTTTTATATGAAAATGACTTCTGGCGATCAACAAATGGCTGCTCCTCAACAGGAAGGTATGCCGGATATGGCTAAAATGATGAAAATTATGATTTACGTTTCGCCAATCATGATGTTGATTTTCTTTAATACTTACGGAGCAGGATTGAGTTTGTATAACTTTATATCTAACTTAATTACTATCGGGATTATGTTTGTAATCAAAAATTACATAGTTGATTCGGATAAGATTCATGCTCAAATTCAAGAAAATAAATTGAAAGAGCCTAAAAAACCGGGTAAATTCCAACAGAGATTGCAAGAAGCTATGGAACAAGCCGAAGCTCAAAAAGCAAAAAAGAAATAAAAATATAAATTTAGTTAATAAAAAAAGCTCCTCGTAAAAAAGGAGCTTTTTCGTTTTCATCAAAATTATATTAACAACCAATTAACTTTATTCTTTAAAACGTAGGAAGTAGCACTTTGTCTAAAACGTGTATAATCCCATTAGAGCATTGAACATCAACTGCAATTATGTTGCAATTTCTGCCACTTACATCCAGTAAACGTGTAGGAGAGAATTTTACGGTAACATTTTGTCCTGAAAATGTAGTTACTACTTGATCGTTTGTCAATTGAGTTGATTGTACATTAGCACCGGCAACTACATGGTATTTTAATGTTTTTTCTAATACATTGGCTGGAATTGCAGGTAATCCAGAAAAACCAGTTTCTGTCAAGAAAGCTCCAAATGCATCATTTGTTGGTGCAAATACTGTAAATGGGGAGCTTGCTGTTCCAGATAATATTCCAGCAAATCCAGAGGCTGGATTGTAAGTCAATGCAGCAACTAATGTGCTAAAATTTGGATTCGCAACTGCATGATCTACAATTGTTGGAAGTCCTATAACTGCATCTACAACATGAATTACTCCATTAGATGCCATAATATCTGGCGTTACTACTTTGGCAACGCCATTTAGTTTTACTCCAGATGAGATATTTACATACATGCTTAGGTTATTGGTGGTTGATGCACCACCTTTGGCAAGGGTTTTAATGTAACCTGTAGTTAAATCCGTCGACTTTACTTTGCCAGTTACTACGTGATTGAGTAATATTTGTGTCAATGCAGAGGTTGGTACATCTTTTATCGAGGCATATGGAGTGGTTTTAAGGAAAGCTGTGAAAGCTGCATTTGTTGGTGCAAATACAGTGTATGGTCCAACTCCTTTTAGGGTTGTTGCCAAATCTGCTTTTGTTAAAGCTTCAACTAATATGGAGAAATCGGCATTACTTGAAGCAATTCCTGTAATGGTATTATCCGCAACTGGAGGAGGAGCAGCTGCATTATCATCATTGTCGCATGATGTGCCAATTATTATTAAAAGTGCTAAAACCATTACCTTTTTTAATTTCAATAGATTTTTCATAATGCTAAATGTTAAGAGTTGATTATTAAATGTTTATCGCTTATCAAAAGTAATTATATTTTTTTATTTTGTTTAGTGTTATTGTAAAATTATCAAACAAAATATGAAAATTTATGTTTTCATTAAAATTTGTTTAATGGTATTTTTTTATTTTCCGATTCTTTTCAATGAGTTGAAATATAGGTATTTATGTGTTTTAGTTGTTTTTTGAGTTGATATTTATGATTTGTGTTTTTGTAAAAACATTAAACAAAATATAATTTGTTTTATTCTTGTTTATTCGTTGTTGTTTGATTTCTTTCTTATTGCTTTTTTTGCAGTATTTCATTATGTAATAAAGCCAATTATAAACCCTTTTTATAATTTTGAATTATTAAGTTTTATGTACTTTTATAAAATAATAATACCAAATAGTAATAGTTGATTAATAGTATTATATTGTTGTTTTTTAGATAATTAAATTGAAATTGTATGTTTTGTATTTTTAGATTTTTCATTCTTTTATTGTGTTGTCAAATTGGTTTTTCACAAACGGATTCCAATCCTGTGGATGAGAATGGAAAAAAACATGGTGTTTGGAAAGGATTTTATGAAGAATCGGGCAGACAGCGCTACGAAGGAACTTTTGAACATGGGAAAGAAGTTGGTGTCTTTAATTTCTTTGATGATACTAAAGCAAAGTCAATTATTGCTACCAGAACCTTTAATGTAAAAGACAACTCTTGCTATACCATTTTTTATGACCAAAACAAAAATGTTGTAAGTGAAGGAAAAGAAGTAAATAAATTACGGGAAGGTCAATGGAAGTATTATCATAAAGCTTCGAAAGTGATTATGACTTTAGAGAATTATAAAAACGGAAAACTGGAAGGACTTCGAACTGTTTATTATCCAAGCGGTAAAGTTGTGGATGAAACCATCTATAAAAATGGATTAAAAGAAGGTGTTTATAAAAAGTATTCTGAGAAAGGAATTGTTTTGGAAAACAGCTTTTTTAAAAATGGCGAATACGAAGGCGAGGCTGTTTATAAAGACCCGAATGATCTTGTAGTTGCAAAAGGAAAATTTAAGAATGGCAAAAAGGTAGGGAAGTGGCAGTTTTTTATTAACGGGAAATTAGAGAGTGAGGAAAATATGGATAAGCCCAAAAAACCACAACTCAAAAAGGATAAAGTAAAAATAGATTAAGATTATGAATTGCTAAACAAATAATTGATATGGATTTTTTTGAATTGTTTGCTCGTTTTCTGTTACTCGCTTTCTCAATACTTTTTTTGTATTATTTTTCGAATAGGAAAAATAAGGAGACTATTAATCCATTGATTATAGTGGTAGGTTTTTGTACTTTTTCACTGTGTTATTTGTTTACCAAAGTCGAAATTGGAATTGGAATTGGTTTTGGCCTTTTTGCCATTTTTTCAATATTGCGTTTTCGGGCGCAGACTTTTTCGTTAAATGCTATTATTTTTTTATTTGCTACTATAACACTTTCGATTCTGGATATTTTGTATCCATTTGAACAATATGGCGTTTTGATTTTCTTTCAAATAAGTATTTTGCTTTTCTATATACTGGGTTCATTATTCTTGGTCAACGATTCTTCAATTTATAAAAAAAGTTGCAGGTTGATTTTAAAGTATGATGAATTCAATGCTCTTGATGAAAGTTACAGAAAAAGCAAAATAGCAGAGATTGTTCCTTTTGTAGCTTTTGATTTTGAAATTCTGACCATTAATAAGACTTCCAATGAAATTGAGCTATTGATTCTTTATTAAAATCAATCATTAAAAACACGTGCCTGTTTGATGTAAAGTGCTCTGTTTTCTCCCACAATTTTAAATTCAATATCCACTGGTTTTTTGTTGAATTTATTCCAATATTGGTTTATTTTGGTCTCAATCGTTTTGCAAGCTTTGTATAAATTGTTGATTTCGCTAATGCTTAGCAAAGGTTTGTTATCATTTAATGTGGAATTCGAAATATAATCGACATCGAGATTTCTGTTTTTTGTTCCAAATAAATTCAAATCGTAAGCTGTAAATTGCTCGCAAACTTCCCCTTTATTGGGTTTTACAACAGAGTTTTCTCCTTTTTGAATATTGACAGTTATTCCGTTGAATTCTTTTCGGAATAAATTAGTGGTTATTACGACACCATTTGCTAATTCATCGGGAAAAGAGCGATGCACCAAAACACCCATTGCAATATTGCTTTGGTCAATTCCGAAAATTTCTCTTTCCCAATATGAGCTTTCATTCCAAACACTGGCCCAAACTTGCTTGATGGCTTTTTCAAAGGATTTTATAGAATCGCCTACAATTCCCGTTTTGGATTCGTACAAACCCGCTCCGTTAAAACCTTCAATATCTTCGGCATTTGTTGAGGAACGAAATCTGAAATTTTTAAACTTTTTTTGAGAACTTAATTTTTGATTTAATGCTGCAATTAGATTAGGATCGATAGGGGCTTTCTTAATTGCTTTTCTGATTCTGTCTAATTGAATGTTAATCCATTGTATAGAATCTTTATTTGGATTTTTTATCAGCTCATTGATTAATGGTAAAATGGTTTTGTTATGAATATGTCTGTTGTAATAATAAAAAGGAATGGCATAGGCATTTTCTGGAACTTTAAAAGTGGAATCTTTTGCGATAGCAATCAAATATGATAAATTTTGGGCTTTGGAGCCAATATATTCAACTCCTTTTTTATTTATTTTGGACAAATCCACGAGTCCAGTGACTGTTGTGTCGGCAATAAGTGTTCTTTTTTTGGAACTATTAATTGGTTTTATTTTTTTGCTTGTTTCTTTGATATAAAAGGTGTCGACCGCTATTTCCAATTCCACTTTTTTGTTCAAAAGAGATTTTATTTTGGCATCACTAAAAACAAGAGTGTAGGCCATTATTGGGATTTTTCTGTTTTTTCCTAAAATCACCAAATGACTCAAAGGAGTTTGCAATTCGTTAACGATGATTCCTTTTACATTCGGTAAAGTTTCGGGTGTTCCGTCCAAAATTATTATTTCGTCTTCTTTTGGTTTATTTAGGTTTAAATCTTTGATTTTGTACTCTTTCAATATTCCGATGCAATTGCCTGATGCGACTTCTTGGTATTTTAATTGACTGAATATAAATTCAGAAGTGATACAGGGGATTTTGAATTTACCTTGATGGAACAGTTCTGTTTTTTCGCGGTCGTTTAAATAAAACCGTAATGTATTGCCAATAAAAGTGGTTTGCTGAACAAGGCTGAAAATTTTTTCAATAAGAGCAATGGGCATATGATCGGAAACAGATAATTCAAAAATCCATTTATCAGTTCCTTTGATGTGATTCAAATTTCCTAACAAATACTCCCGACCCAATTCTTTATTGCTATAATTTTCAGCATTGAATACGTTTAAATCTTTATCATATCCTAAATAATCGGTTGCAAATTGATAATGATGCGAAATCAAAGTACTGTTGAAATAATACAGTTTATTTGATCTTATGTCATAAACAATTTTCACCGATTCGATATTCGAAAATTTATCGGACAATGGTTTCCCTTTTAGGGATTTATAGACTTCGTAGGAAGTTATGTTCGATACATAATTTTGGCCTTTGATAGCAAGACTGAAAAGGAATAAGAATAAAAATAGAATCGAATTTTTCATTTTCAATTTTTGTGATGTATTAAAGATAAATAAAAAAACAGTGACATTTTAAAAGAGGCTAAGATTCTAAAAATCTATGATTTTAGTTAAATTTTGATTGAGCGAAATATGTTTATCAATATGGAATCTCAGCATCTTAGTCTCTAAAAGCATTAGTTCCGATTATCTCAGCATTGTTTTCCTCAATCTCAAATAATAATAACTAGTCATATTATTTGTATTTTTGCAGAAGATTAAATTAAGTTACGAATAATGAAATGAGCATAATCTTTGATTTGGTATCTAATGCCAATGTTGATATGCGAATTACATATGACCAAATAAAAATAATAGTATCAACATATGAAACGTGTAGTTGTAGGTCTTTCTGGTGGTGTAGATTCAAGTGTTGCGGCTTATTTGTTGCAACAACAAGGTTATGAGGTAATAGGTCTTTTTATGAAGAATTGGCACGATGATTCGGTGACAATTTCCAATGAATGTCCTTGGTTGGAAGACAGTAATGATGCTTTATTGGTAGCCGAAAAATTAGGTATTCCTTTTCAAACGGTTGATTTAAGTGAACAATATCAAGAGAAAATCGTTGATTATATGTTCAGCGAATACGAAAAAGGTAGAACTCCAAATCCTGATGTGCTTTGTAATCGTGAAATAAAATTTGACGTTTTTATGAAAATCGCCTTAAGTCTTGGTGCCGATTATGTGGCAACAGGGCATTATTGCCGAAAAGGTGAAATTGAAGTCAATGGTGAAAAAGTGTACCAACTTCTTGCAGGAGTTGATAATAATAAAGACCAATCTTATTTTTTATGCCAATTATCACAGGAACAATTGTCTAAAGCGTTGTTTCCAATTGGTGAATTGACCAAACCCGAAGTTAGGGAAATTGCGGCTCAAATGGAATTGGTTACAGCCGAAAAGAAAGATTCCCAAGGACTGTGCTTTATTGGGAAAGTACGCTTACCCGAATTTTTGCAACAAAAATTGCAACCCAAGGAAGGTACGATTATTCAAATCGATAAAAATGATTCTGTATATTCGTATGAAATGCAGAATGAATTGTCTGTTGAGGAACAATTACTTTTTGCTTCCAGAAAAATGCCATATACACCAAAGATGGGAAAGGTAATGGGAAAACATCAAGGGGCACATTATTTTACGGTTGGACAAAGAAAAGGACTTAATGTGGGTGGAACAACGGATCCGCTTTTTGTCATTGCCACAGATGTGGAGAGCAATACCATTTATACCGGTTTATCGAGTATGCATCCAGGATTGTTCAAAAAAGCTTTATTTATAGACAAATCAGAAGTGCATTGGATTCGTGAAGATTTGACTTTAGCCAATGGCGAGTCAATGGAAGTTATGGCACGTATTCGATACAGGCAGCCTTTGCAAAAAGCTACTTTGCATCAATTTGAAAGTGGTATGTATGTCGCTTTTGACGATCCACAATCTGCTATAACCGAAGGGCAATTTGCCGCTTGGTATTTGAATGATGAGTTAATTGGTTCTGGAGTTATTTCATAAAAAAGAAGAAGGTTTACCATATAAGTAATATAAGTTCATTTAAGTTCTCTTATATGAACTTATATTACTTATATGGTTTAAAAAACGTTTCTTTGTGTTTTAGATTAATGATTTTCTGGTCTAATAAAACTTTAGTCTTGAATTAAATATGAAAAATATTCTTTTTATTATTTTGTTCTTTTCCTGTTTTGTTGGGTTTTCCCAAGAAGATGCTTGGGTATATTTTAATGTCAAAAATAATTCTCAAAGTTATTATGACAATCCTTTGCAGATGCTTTCGCAAAGAGCTTTAGATCGTAGAGCCAAACAAAATATATCTTTGGATTTCAAAGACATTCCTATTGAAGTTAGTTTTATCAGCCAGATAAAAGCAGTCTCAGGTATTACCGTTATGGCCAAATCCAAATGGTTGAATGCTTTGCATATTCGCGGAACTCAAACGGTTATCAATTCCTTAAAATCTTTTGCGTTCGTTGATAAAGTTGATTTTGCCAATAAATCACTTAATGGTACAGGAAAAAAAGCAACAACTGTTAAGCTTAAAATCGTTAATAAAGTATTGGAAATACAAGTTGATTTTACCTACGGTAGCTCTGCAAACCAAATTCAAATGCTTCATGGTGATGTCTTGCACCAACAAAATTATACAGGTTCTGGGAAAATAATCGCCGTTATGGATGCGGGTTTTCCTGGAGTCAATATCGCTCAACCATTCCAAAGACTACGAGATAATAATCAAATATTGGGAGGTTATGATTTTGTGAATAGAAATTCTAATTTTTATTCTGGGGATTCACATGGTACTAAAGTACTTTCCTGTATGGGAGGGTATAAAGATAATGCACTTGTCGGTACAGCTCCAGATGCTTCTTTTTATTTGTTTCGAACAGAAGACGATGCTACAGAAAACCCTGTGGAAGAATCCTATTGGGTAGAGGCGGCTGAGAAAGCAGATAGTTTGGGAGTAGATGTTATCAATACTTCGTTGGGCTATTTTGGTTTTGACAACACAGCGTACAGTCATACTTATAATGAGATGGATGGTAAAACGGCCTTTATGACACGTGGCGCCGAAATTGCTTTCTCTCGGGGAATGATAGTAGTGGCTTCTGCTGGGAATGAAGGAGCTACTGCAAATCCCAATATTGCAGTTCCAGCTGATGGTATTTCGGTGCTTACTGTGGGAGCGGTAAATGCTTCGAAAACAGTAACAAGTTTTAGTTCTATCGGTCCTTCTTTTGATGGAAGGGTAAAGCCAGATGTTATGGCACAAGGGCAATCCGTTGTTTTGTCCGATTCTTCAGGGAATATAGTGACTGCAAACGGAACTTCTTTTTCGAGTCCAATTATGGCTGGAATGGTAGCCAGTTTATGGCAGGCGTTTCCAAATAAAACCAATAAAGAAATTAAAGATTTGATTATAAAATCAGCTGATAGATATACTAATCCAAATGCTCAATACGGGTATGGAATTCCAGATTTCAGTGTGGCTTTGTCTAATGGATTAGGTGTAAATGATTTTTCTGTGAATGATTTTTTTATGTATCCCAATCCGACAAGTGATATATGTACCGTTTCATTATCTGAAAAACTTGACGAAGGAGTGCTTAGAATTTATTCAATAAGGGGTCAAAAAATTGCTGAACAGAAAATTTCAAAAACATCACCAACTATTTCTTTAAAATCATTGCAGTCAGGAATCTATATTTATGAATTAGATTCGAATGGTAATATCACGACTGGAAAAATAATCAAGCAATAAACCAATTTTTTTATATGAATAAAATTACAAGTCTTTTCAATATTAAATACCCAATTATTCAAGGAGGAATGATTTGGAACAGCGGTTATAAATTAGCTAGCGCAGTGAGTAATGCAGGAGGATTGGGTTTGATAGGTGCCGGTTCTATGTATCCAGAAGTATTGAGAGAGCATATTAAAAAGTGTAAAAAAGCAACGAATAAACCTTTTGGTGTCAATGTTCCCATGTTGTATCCCAACATCGAAGAAATAATGAAAATTATTGTGGATGAGGGAGTTAAAATAGTTTTTACATCGGCGGGTAATCCTAAAACGTGGACTCCTTTTTTGAAAGAAAACGGAATTACTGTTGTACATGTGGTGAGCAGTTCTGTTTTTGCCTTAAAAGCACAAGATGCGGGAGTTGATGCTGTTGTCGCCGAAGGATTTGAGGCTGGTGGTCATAATGGACGTGAAGAAACGACTACATTCACTTTGATTCCAATGGTAAAAGATAAAATTTCTATTCCTCTGATTGCTGCAGGTGGAGTTGCCACTGGTCGAGGTATGCTTGCGGCTATGGCGCTTGGAGCAGATGGTGTGCAGGTTGGAAGTCGATTTGCGGCTTCACTTGAGTCTTCTGCACACGAAAATTTTAAACAAACTGTCATTGAGACGCAAGAAGGAGGAACTCAATTGACGTTGAAAGAATTGGCACCTGTTCGTTTAATTAAAAATAAGTTTTACCAAGATGTACAGGAGTTGTATGAAAAATGCCCTAGCAATGAGGAATTGGCTGCTTTATTAGGTAGAGCAAGAGCCAAGCGCGGAATGTTTGAAGGAGATTTGGTTGAAGGAGAATTAGAAATTGGTCAAATAGCAGGATTAATTAAAGAGATATTGCCGGCAAAAGATATAATAAAAGATATGATAACTGAATTTGAACAAGCAAAGCTGGAAGTAGTTTCATTTGGCTTTTAAAATTGTTACATTTGTTTACATACAAATTTTGAGATAATGAGTAAGTTAAAAATAGGGTTTCTATTGGTGTTTCTTTTTTTTGGATTGAATCATGGATTTAGCCAAACCTATAAGTTTAAAACTACGGGATTGAGTGTTTCTGTAAAAGAGGGAAAAGGTAAATTTGGAGACTGGAGTGATTTAAAACCAGTAAGTATATTGGTTAATTTGGATACCAACAAAAATAGAATTGTGATTTATTCGGAGGTAATTCAGTTATTTGAAATTATCGAATCTCTTCCAGTCGAAGAAAGTTCAACGGATCTTGTTTATCCATTTGTTTGTAAAGATAATAATGGAGAAGATTGTACACTTTCTTTTATTACACGAAAAAACCAGGATAATAGAAAACAACTCTATGTCAAATATGAGGATAGGGTATTGGCTTATAATATCGTCAATTTTGAGTAAAAGTGTGATGACTACTTCTTAAGTGATTGCGTTTAAAGCTAGTCATCAATTTATGTTTTTATAATCCTAATTTGCATGGAGTAATCATAAGGGGCAAGAGCCGTAAAAATTATATTTTCAGGTTTTACAAAAGGCAAATAGGTTATGATTTTTTCTTGGGTAAATCGTTGTGACCAAAACCTTTCTTTGGTTGCAGTAAAACTATCGCTGGCATTTGTAACTATTTCCATTCCCATTTTTTGATAGGATTGCTCCTGTTTTTTTTCGAGTGTTATCATTATCAATGTAACAGGCACCAAGAATTATCTCTCCATTCGGATGTAGTAAAGAATAGGCTTTCGAAAAAAAAACTGGTAAATTTTTCATTCTTCGATAAATCTAATCTTCTGAAGTTATTATACTGATCGAAAGGGAAATTATCAGGGTAAAAATTGCCTGGAGTAAACCAAGTGCAAATAATCAAATCATATTTTTTCTGTAGCTGATTTAAATTCACAACATCGAGTAGATGTACTTTTAGTTTGTCTTCAATTTCTAATTCTTCGGCAGTTACTTGGGAAAGTTTTATACAGGCTTCTGCATTATCAGTACCTTCGTAGCATTCAATCATTTGCTACATTTCGGGAATACCGTTCAAGTGACGGGCAATTCTGGCGCTTCCTATTCCGATGTCTAATAACGATAACGGATTTCCTTTTCTTAGATATACTTCTGAAATCACTTTTTTAAGTTCCGTAAATTCTGCCCATTGTGCCTGCAATAAATCTTCGGATAAATAAGTGTCGTTAAATGATTTGTGAACGGTGTTTTCGTTGTCGTACATGTTCATTGTCAGCGGTTTTACATTCAAATTTAATGTTTGTTTTTTGTTTTATACCAAGTGATAAAAATATTTATTAAGTCTAGACGACTTTGATGATTTACTAAATTTTGGTTATTATTGGATTATTTTATTGCTTTATAGATTCTGTTTTGATTTTTTTTACAGTAGAAAGTGTATTTTTGTTTACCATTTAAAAAATATTATGAGAAAAATTGTTTTGTTTTTAGTTTGTGTTTTTTCTATTAGTAGTCAAGCACAGCAGCGTCCCAAATTGGTTGTTGGAATTGTTGTCGATCAGATGAAAATGGAGTATTTATATCGTTATTCAGATGATTATTCAACCAAAGGTTTTAAAAGATTGATGGATAAAGGTTTTACGTTTTATAATATGAATTATAATTATGTACCGACTTATACTGCTCCTGGGCATGCTTCTATTTATACAGGCACAACTCCAGCAGTGCATGGAATTATTGGAAACGACTGGTACATTCGTTCTACTGGAAAAAATATGTACTGCACGGACGATGCCAGTGTGAAAACGCTAGTGGAAGGCAGTGAGAAGGAAGGGGCGATGTCTCCAAAAAATCTTTTGAGTACTACAATTACGGATGAGCTGCGTATGGCTACAAACTTTAAAGGGAAAGTAATAGGTTTGAGTATTAAGGATCGTGGTGCTATTTTGCCAGCGGGACATTTTGCGAATTGGGCATTTTGGAGTTCTAAATCAGGAGCGTTTATATCAAGCAGTTTTTATGGGGATAAAATGCCGGATTGGGTTACCAAATTCAATGCTGAGAAGAATTACATGAAATATATAAATGCGGGTTGGAGTCTGCTGAAACCGATTGATACGTACAACGAAAGTCTGACAGATAATAATCCATACGAAGGAAGATTGGATAAATCTCTGCCTCCTGTATTTCCTTATGATTTGAATAAGATTTATAAAGAAAAGGGAATGGAAGTTTTGAAATCAACTCCTTTTGGGAATGATTTTTTGGCTGAATTGGCCATGAGAGCAATTGATGGTGAAGAATTGGGGAAAGATAATATTACTGATTTCCTGGCGGTAAGTTTTTCATCAACCGATTATGTTGGGCATACTTTTGGTCCAAGATCGATGGAAGTGCAGGATACTTATCTGCGTTTAGATCTTACAATTGCTTCTTTTTTAGAGTACTTGGATAAAACGGTCGGTAAAGATAATTACTTGGTTTTCCTGACTGCTGATCATGCTGTTGCCGAGAATCCGGCTTATTTGAAGGATCACAAATACGATGTAACTAACGTACCTTCGAAGGAAACGTATAATGCTTTGAATAAATTTTCAACAGATGCATTTGGCGTTAATTTAGTTTTGAATTATTCCAATTATAATATTTATTTAAATAAAGATCTTATAAAGGAAAAAGGTTTGGAACTGGCAAAAGTGAAGCAAAGCTTCAAAGATTTTTTAATGTCTCTGGATCATGTAAAAAGAGTATATACGCAGGAAGAAATTTTGGGTGCAACCGGTCAGGATTATTATTTGAATTTTATTTTCAAAGGTTATGATCCTAAGGTAAACGGAGATTTGGTTATTGTTCAAGGAACTGGATATTTGGAGAGCATTGAAACTGGAACCACTCACGGTACGCCTAATAGTTATGACACGAATGTACCGCTGCTTTTTTACGGATGGCAGGTTCCTAAAGGGGGATCATATAAAAAAGCATACATTACTGAAATTGCTCCTACGCTTTCAAAAATGTTAAAGATTACTTTTCCGAATGGTACAGAATCAGAAGTTCTGGAAGAAGTTTTGATTAAAAAATAAACTGTTTTTTACAGTGGCTAAATCCCCGTTCATCTACATGAACGGGGATTTTTATTTTACCTATTTTTTTGTGTTTATTGCTTTATTTTAGTTAAAACTGTTAAATTTGAATAGTTTTATTTAATATAAGTGAATATGAAGAAAGTTGTCAAAGGAATTTTACTGTTTTTGATCATTGCGATGATTGCAGTTTTATTGTATATCAAAATAGCTTTGCCAAATGTTGGAGAGATGGAATATCTTAGTATTAAGCCTACCGCAAGCCTTTTGGAACGAGGAAAGTATTTAGCAAATAATGTTTGCGTATGCGTTGATTGTCATTCCACCAGAAATTGGAACGAGTTTTCTGGTCCGCCTGTTGATGGAACCATTGGTAAAGGAGGAGAAGTTTTTGATCAGAGGTTTGGTTTTCCGGGTAGTTTTTATTCTAAAAATATTACGCCTTCTGGTATTGGAGATTGGACAGATGCCGAAATTCTAAGAGCAATTGCCAGCGGAGTTTCTAAAGATGGCGATGCGTTGTTCCCAATCATGCCGCATCCTCATTTTGGACAAATGGATAAAAAGGATTTAGAAGCTATTATCGTTTATTTAAGAAGCCTAAAGCCTATCGAAAATATAGTTCCCGAATCGAAAGCCGATTTTCCTATGAATTTTATAATTAACACTATTCCTAAGGAGGCTCATTTTTCGAGTAAGCCAAGTGAAAGTGATGCTGTAGCCTACGGAGCTTATTTATTTAATGCAGCTTCTTGTTCCGAATGTCATTCGAAACAGGAAAAAGGAAAGCCTATTGTTGGAATGGAATTGGCTGGTGGTTTTGAGTTTCCAATGATGACTAGAGGTATTGCACGTTCATCTAATATTACTCAAGACGAAGTAACTGGGATTGGAAAATGGTCTGAAGCTGATTTTGTAAAACGCTTTAAATCCTATACAGATAGCACTTATGTTTCTGCTAAGGTTATTAAAGGGAATTTTAATACTGTGATGCCTTGGACAATGTATGGCGGAATGAAGGAACAGGATTTAAAAGCGATTTATGCTTATTTAAAAACGATAAAACCAATACGCAATAGTGTTGAAAAGTTCTCTAATCCTTAAATGGTTATAGATTTAAAAAAAAGAATCCCGTCTGGTTCAAAACGAGACGGGATTCTTTATTTGTGCTAAACTGTTGCAGCCACTTCTGTAGGCAACGGAATTTGATTTTGAAGTAAATCTTCAAATTTTTCATGAGCTCGAATTAAATATCCTTGACCATTCATCCATAAAACCTCAGCAGGTTTGTATCTTGAATTATAATTGGAAGACATTGAGAAGCAATAAGCTCCTGCATTGCGGAAAGATAAAATATCTCCTTCTTTTATTTCCGAAATTCTTCTGTTGGTTGCAAAAGTATCTGTTTCGCAAATGTATCCTACTACTGAGTAAAAACGCTCTTTGCCTTTAGGATTTGAGATGTTTTCTATATGATGCTGTGATCCATAAAGCATTGGTCGAATCAAATGGTTGAAGCCGCTGTCAACACCCGCAAATACAGTCGAAGTTGTTTGTTTAACAACATTTACTTTTGCTAAAAAGAATCCTGCTTCGCTTACTAAAAATTTACCTGGTTCAAATATTAAAGTCAGATCTTTACCGTATTCAGCACAGAATGCATTGAATCTTTTTGATAATTTTTTACCTAATTCATCAATATCAGTAGCGATATCGTCTTTTTTGTAAGGAACTTTAAATCCGCTTCCGAAATCTAAAAATTCTAGGTTTTTGAAGTTTTTGGCAGCGTCAAATAAAATTTCGGCTGCGTATAAAAACACTTCGATATCTAATATGTCTGAACCTGTGTGCATGTGAATACCAACAATGTTCATATCAGTGTTCTCAACTATGCGTACCAAATGAGGTAATTGATGTACCGAAATACCAAATTTACTGTCGATATGCCCTACCGAAATGTTTGCGTTTCCACCTGCCATTACGTGCGGGTTAATACGTATACAAACCGGTACGTGCGGGTGTTTTGCCCCGAATTGCTCTAATATCGATAAGTTATCAATGTTAATCTGCACACCTAATGCATGGACTTCTTCAATTTCTTCTAAAGAAACACCATTTGGTGTGTAAAATATTTTTTCTGGTGCATATCCAGCGTGTAACCCCAGTAATACTTCTTGTATAGAAACCGTATCCAGTCCTGACCCCATGTCTCTTAATAGTTGGAGGATGGCAACGTTTGATAATGCTTTCATTGCATAATTGATGCGTAAATTAGGTACTTTAGAAAAAGCCTTCGTTAATCGATTATACTGGGATTGTATTTTCTCTGCATCATACACATAAAGTGGACTTCCAAATTGTTCTGCTAAGTGTAGTAAATCGTTTGCTTGCATCTTGCTTAAATTATTTTTTACAAATTTATTATTCTTTGGTATTGTGACCAAACAATTTGTTGTTATTTAACAAAATATAACAAATTGTTTTATATCAAACAAATAATTGTTGTTTATGGTTTTTCTTAACTTTAATTGAAACTTACATTCTATGTTATAAATTTATTATGCATGCCTATAAACAGTATAAATA
>NZ_MUNX01000120.1 GCF_002001005.1 Flavobacterium sp. A45 | reverse complement strand
GTCGATTTTAGTATTCCACATTTCTTTATACGCTGATAAAACAGCTGCTTTTTCAGGGGAATTAGGTGCGTATCCTTTTACGGGTTCGTTTACCGCTGTAGGTACATTGAAAAATCCTTTTAGCATAATGTTTTTAATTAAATAACTTAAATTCTATATATACTGTAATGTGACACAAAAGTGCAATGAATAATTATATGACTACGACCAACTAAAAATGCGTATTTTAATAGTGGATATTGGGCTTTCTTTTTTATTGTTTTTATTAGTACTCTTGAAATTATACTTATGCTGTTAATTCTTTGTGGGTACAATCTTTTTGGCAATAATTATAAACTATTGTTAATATTAATACAAATAAGGCTGTCGTCACTGCTAATGCAACATTATAATAAGGTTCTAGAGACAAAGAAATGCGTATTAAAATAGTAGATAGCACAAATGCAGAATATCTGAAAACCCTGTAATAATTCAAAGTGAAACATAATGAAACAAGAACAATGACTATGTCTGTAAAAATTAGCACCGTATAAAAAGTATCAAATGAATGTAAAAAAACATCTGTTTGAACAAGCGTTACAAAATCTATAAAACCAATAATATAAAAAACACACAATAAAAATAATGCGACTAGCTTTTTAATGCGGACAAATTGATATTGATTTTTGTAAATTTCTGAAAATTGTGTTTGACTACTAATTTTCCGAGTGAATCCCATAATTGTGAAAATGATTAGAGATCCAAACGAATAAACAAGAATCTTTAAAATAGTTTCACTGGAATCACTCCATGAAAAAATTTTTTCTAAATGACTAAATTCTTTAAATGCATCTCTTAAAAATATCATCGATAATAAATCAAACTGCTTACTTACTGATCTCGACACCGATTTGGGTAATACAAAAATAAGACTTAGCAACTCAAAAATTAGTAAAACAGTAAAGACTACCTCGATGGCAAAAAACCTATGTTTAAAAATAGTTTTAAACCGTCCAATTGAAATTACTTCATGATAAACTAAAAAACTGCAAACTGCACAACTTATAAATAGCAAGACTAAGAAAGAACTGATTATTTTAATAATTTTTGGATTTTCCCAAAACAAAACATGCTCATCAAATAACTTTATTATATTTTTCAATTTGGATTTTATTTATAAGATTTTATAATTGATTTAATGGAACATTTTTTTGTTATGATTATTTTGCAAGAACAAATTCAGATTAAGATTGGGGCTAATTTACGTCTGTTACGCTCTGTCTTTAATAAAGAAAGTTCTCTGCTGGTTTGACCAGAAACTGATGTATTTTCTTCTGCACGTCTTATTAGATAAGGCATCACTTCTTTCACAGGGCCAAAAGGAAGGTATTTAGCTACATTATACCCGTTTTCTGACAAGTTATAACTTATGTTATCGCTCATACCGAATAACTGACCAAACCAAATTCGGTTATCATTCTTGGCAATAGCTCTATGTTCCATCAACTCCATTAATCTATACGTACTTTCTTCGTTATGAGTTCCTGCAAAAATCGACATTGAATCCAAATGGTTTAACATATAGTGTACAGCAGCATCAAAGTTATCGTCTGTCGCTTCTTTAGAAATGCAAATAGGGGAAACATAATTTTTATCTTCCGCTCTTTTGTTCTCTTTTTCCATGTATGCACCACGAACTAGTTTCATTCCAATAAAGAAACCTTCATTTTTTGCTGTATGATGTAATTTTTTAAGGTAACTCAAACGATCCCATCGGTACATTTGCAACGTATTAAATACAATTACTTTTTCCTTGTTGTATTTACGCATCATTTCGGTAACCAAATCATCTGCCGCATCCTGCATCCAACTTTCCTCCCCATCTATCAATAAGGCCACATTTTTTTTGTGCGCTTCATTACATACTAAATCAAAACGAGCTACTACTCTATCCCATTCTGTTTGTTCTTCTGGAAATAAAGTTTGTTTTTGACCCACTTTTTCATATAAATCCAAACGACCTAAACCTGTTGGTTTAAAAACAGCAAAAGGAATTGCCAAACGTTCTTTAGCAAATTGAATTGTTTTTAATGTCATTTCTAAAGCTGCATCAAATTGAGCTTCTTCTTCTTTTCCTTCAACTGAATAATCTAATACAGATGAAACGCCTTTTGTAAACATTTTATCAACTGCAGTTATACAGTCATTTTCATTTATTCCTCCGCAAAAATGATCAAAAACAGTGGCACGAATCAATCCTTCAACCGGAAGATGTGCTTTAATAGCGAAATTCGTTAACACCGTTCCAATTCTAACAAGCGCTTTACTGTCAATCAATTTAAAAAGAAAATAAGCCCTGTTAAGTTCGGCATCACCTTTTAGTGAAAATGCAACTTGGGTGTCATCAAATATTTTTTTCATTAAGTTTAATTTTGTTTGTAAGATATAGAGCGTTTTAAAATCCCATTATTACTATGATTTTTAAAAAAAACGTTCCATTGAATATTTTTTTTACAATTCCTTTATTTCTCCCCTTCGTTTCGTTAGCATTGTTATTATTCGAATCCGAAGAGAACTTCCTCCACTGGAATTAAACCTATAATCCCCATTGTTAAAATTACCTCCGTAAAGATTTCAACCGTACACCTAACTGCCTGTTTTCTTTTAAATAGTGTTTAACGATGTCTAAATTCATTAGCAAATCAGCAATTTTTTTCTCACTTTATTTTTGTGATTAACATAATACTAAAATTAAGGCCCTCTGAACATTTTGCAGTATTTTCAATCTAAGTTATATACTGCCTAATGAAATGAGTAATTTACCAATTAGCCCTATTTTTTTTAAACTTTCCGACAAAACTAAATTATTCATTAAAATTTTCAAATTGACAAGTATTTAACGGTCACTAGATGGCTTTTAACGGTTGATTTTTATTTGTTAACGTAAACTTAACAGTAGATTTATATTAATTAATATTGTTCTGAAAAAATCGAACAGTACTGATAAAAGCCTATGCTATAGATTTTTTATGTTGTTATTTCTATATAGCTCGCACGACAGGCTTTGGAGTTACTAGATTTACAATAACATAAATTTATAAGACAGCTTAAATAAAATCAACATCTTAGAATTAAAAAAAAACGGGTTTACACTACTGAGCCCAAATAATCATTAGCACAGCTAAGTTAAGAGCTAGAAAACATCAAAGAATTAAGAGATGAATCGGTATCACGGCAGATCTATTTATAAATGGAGATCATCTCAAAAAATGTGTACTAATCCAGTTCCAATTGTTCATATTTAGACAGAAACAGATTCCATAGAAGTAAAACAGTTGCAAAAAACCTTACAGAAAAAGAATTAGAGTTTAAGATACTAAAAAAAGACCATAAACATCTTTTCGAAGAGCGATGAGAATCTATAAATTTATAGTCAGTTTTAAATATTTATCTTCTGTTGAAAAGATGTGCAGACTTTTAAAAGTAAGCCCAAGTGATTAAGATCGTTCAGTCATAGTCCTTCTAATAGATCTGTAGAAAATAGAAAATTTACAGATCTAATAACTAAAAGAAGTGTTTTATCTAATCAGAAACGTACGAAAATCCTAGAATAGCCGAATAACAAAAGAAAATAAGGTTAAAGAACATCAAAAAAAGGTGAATTAATGCTTATCAACAACTCAATAAGTAAAACTAAAAAAGTTTTAAAGAGACCACAGATTCTAATTATCTATATCCAGCTTGAAAAAATCATCCCAATAGAAACTTTAGACCTAAATCACTTAATGAGGTTTGGCCATCTGGCATAACCTATATAATAACTGATACAGCTGGTTATATCACACCATAATTATTGATTCATGTGGCAGACAGGCTACAGAATGATCATTAAGTACACGAATGTATACAAAACAAACTATTATTCTAGCTTGGAAAATGCCAATATCTAAAAAAGAAACAACAGAATCTTTACTATTTTACTCAGATAGGAGCATACAAGATGCTTTAATAGAATTCTGGAAATTGATTAATAAAAATACTCTACTTAATAAAATTTAATCTAAAAAAGCTAACTGTTGCGATAATGCTGTAACTGAAAGTTTTATAAGCCCTTCAAAGTAGAACTTATCCATCAGCATAAATTTAAAACTATTGAAGGAGCCAAATTAGAAGTCTTTGAATATATAAAAGTGACGCATAATTAAAAAAGGCAGCATCCTACTTTGGGATACAAAACACCTAAAGAAATGGAACTGGAAATTTATAAAATCAAAAGTGCTGCATAGGTCTAAGATAATTTACACGCCTTTTGCCGCAAGTCCAAAACAACGTTAAAGCGGAAAACTGACCGTTAAAACACCAAACAGACCGTTAACTACATCCCAATTTACAAAATTCAACAAAGAATCTACTTTTACACAGGGAAATCATCTAAACTCAAGTACCTGATTTTAAAAGCTTTCATAAATATTAAGTAGACAAACTCAACAAAAGTTTTTCAATAAACTAGTAAAGAAAACAAAAACTATCAAGTTGAAAAGCATTTAAAAAAATAAGTGATTGAACGTGGAAATTACACTCTAATACTCTGTTTATATAACCAATTATCCTAATTGTGCTTTTTTAGTTCTAAAATAAAGAAACACCTATATAAACTTTTTCGCTAATATAAATAACAACTTAATTAAACTGCCTATGCCAAAACACCCGATATTAAACTAGTGCTAAAGCACTAAAAAAACTTCTTAATTAATTTTATAAGTAAAAGAACTCTTCTTCCTGTTCAAACAGTCGCAAGTTCTAACTAACCAAAAACCAACTATGAAAAAACCAACTATAAAACAAATAATACTCCGAAAAAGTATAAAAATTAAGCTATTTCAGCTTCTTTTATTCATACTTTTTTCAAGTACAGCGATGGCAAATAATCTAAATATTACAGATAAACCACAACGCACAATTAAAACTAAAACCGGAAACATCAATTTGTTTAAAGAATTTTATAAAATTGAACTCTCTGGATTAAAAAAGTCAACAAATAATGTAAGTCGTTCCAATTTAATTAAACTAATAAACATTAGACCAAAACAAAAAGTAAACAATGCTTTTACAAACATCACTCAACATCACTTACCTATCGGAAAATCATTTCAAGATCCTGTCATTAAAGGTAAAGTCACAGACGTAAATGGAGTTCCATTGCCAGGTGCGACGGTAATGGCAAAAGGAACAAAAGTGACTGTAATGACTGATTTGGATGGAAATTTTTCTATTGAAATACCTTCAAATAGTTATAAATTAGTTATTTCTTATATAGGCTTTGTATCTAAAGAAATTGGTATCGATAATACTTCACCAACAATTATCTTGACCGAAGAGGGACAATCCTTAAAAGAAGTTGTAGTTACAACTGGTTACGAAAAAACATCAAAAAGAACTTTTACAGGAGCAATCAGTAAAATTTCTGGTACTGAATTAAAAGTTGATGGTGTAGTAGATGTAAGTAGAATGATTGAAGGAAAAGCGGCAGGGGTAACTGTTCAGAATGTTTCAGGAACTTTTGGTACTGCTCCAAAAATTACGGTTCGTGGATCCTCGTCAATCTTTGGAGATACAAAACCATTATGGGTTATTGATGGAGTTGTACAAGAAGATATCATTAATATTTCTTTTGCAGATTTGGCTTCAGGAAACTCCGAAACTTTACTGAGCTCGGCAGTTGCTGGATTAAATGCAAATGACATCCAAAGTATTGAAATCCTTAAAGATGCATCGGCAACTTCAATATATGGTTCAAGATCGCTAAATGGGGTTGTTGTCGTAACGACAAAACAAGGTCGTAGAGATTCTCCTTTAAAAGTGAGTTACTCGGTAGAAAATACAATGAGAACTGTACCAAGCTACACGCAATATGATATTCTAAATTCTAAAGAATCTATGAGTATCCTAAAAGAAATGGAGCAAAAAGGATTTCTTGATGTGCCATCAACTTTGCAGGGTAGATCAGGCGGAGTTTACAATATTTTAAGCAGAGCAATCAATACTTATGTTCCGGAAACAGATAGTTATTTAGTAAATAATGATCCCGTAAGCCGAAATAACTTTTTAAGAAAGTACGAATTGGCTAATACCGATTGGTTTAAGGTTCTCTTTAGACCATCTATTACACAAACACACTCTTTGAGTTTCTCAGGAGGTGGAAAAAACAATACATTCTACGCTTCATTAGGTTATTATACAGATCCGGGATGGACTATTGCTGACAACGCAAAACAATTGTCATCAAATATTAAAGGCACATTTTTTATCAATGATAGATTAAATGTTACTTTATCTACATTAGCTTCTGTTCGTAAACAAGGTGCTCCGGGAAGTTACGAAAGTCAAGAAGACACATATTATGGTACTGTTACCAGAGATTTTGACATCAACCCATTCAATTATGCTTTAAATACAAGTAGAACACTTAGACCTTATGATGATGCCGGAAATCTAGAATATAGCAGAAACAACTGGGCTCCTTTTAATATTGTAAATGAGTTAGAGAATAATAAATTAGAAATTGATGTAAAAGATATTCGTTTCCAATTGGATTTAGAATATAAAATCAACAAACACTTAACGTATAATTTAACAGGTTCTGCCCGTTATGCCAATACATCCAGAGAACACAAAATTCATGAAAGCTCTAATGCCGTAGAAGCTTACAAAGCAGGCACTGAATACGGAGTAGAAGGTGTAAATGCAATAGTAAGAAAAGCTAATATATTCTTGTATAAGGATCCCGATGATCCACTCGCACCGGAGATTTCAGTATTACCTAATGGAGGTTTTTTGAGGAAATTCACAGACGAATTGACTTCTTATAATGTTCGAAATAGTGTCAATTATAGAAATACTTTCCAGGAAAAGCATGAGGTGGAAGGTTTCTTCGGGACTGAGATGCGTTCTTTAGATAGAAATAGTGACAACTTTACCGCTGCTGGAATTCAGTATGACAAAGGTCTTACCGCTTTTACTGATCCAAGATTTATAGAAAAAATAATAAACGAAGGAGATTCTTATTATGGGTTTAAGGCAGAAAGAGAAAGAACAGTAGGTTTCTTCGGAAAAGCAGGCTACACCTATGATCGTCGTTACACAGGATCTGTTACAGGTCGTTATGACGGATCAAACAGACAGGGAAATAGTGATTCCGGCAGATGGTTGCCAACCTACACTTTCAGTGGAAAATGGAATGTGTCTGAAGAGGAATTCATGCAAAATGTACAATCAATAAATAATTTGGCAATTAGAGGTTCTTACGGACTTACTGCGACTGCAGGACCGGCAACAAACTCTTTAGCAATTTACAAAAGTTCTATTATAGACCGTTTGGCTTTTACTGACAGAGAAACAGGTATCGTTATTGATCAATTACAAAATGGTGATTTGACTTGGGAAAAGCAATTTGAAACTAACTTAGGTTTGGATATAGGTATGTTTAACAATAGGATACAATTTGTAACTGATATCTACAGACGTAAAGCATTTGATTTAGTTGATTATGTTACAACTTCTGGAATTGGAGGACAAAGAGATAAACAAGGTAACAATGCCAACATGGAAACGAAAGGTCTTGAGATTGGTTTTACAACTCAAAATATTGTAAGGAATAATTTTAAATGGTCGACGACATTAAACTTGTCAGTTTACGACCAAACAATTACAAAGTTAGAAAACAAACCTGCTGTCTATTCCTTAATAAATGGTAATGGAGGAAATGCAGTAGGACACCCTAGAAATTCTATCTATTCTTACCAATTTACAGGTTTGAATAATCAAGGTTTACCAACTTTTGTTCAAAAAGAGGGTGAAGAGGATTTAATTACTGGAGCCAATTTTCAAGACAAAGAAAATGTTACTGATTACTTGAAATATGAAGGTTCAATCGAACCAAATAAATCAATTGGTTTAGCAAATACATTTACTTACAAAGACTGGTCTTTATATGTTTTTGTTGTAGGGTCAGGAGGAAATAAGGTTCGTCTGAACCAAGCTTATGATAGTCAGTATTATGATATGGATGTATTTACAAAAGATTTTACAAACCGTTGGGTCAATCCTGGTGACGAAGCATTTACTAATGTTCCTGTAATTGCAGACAAAAGAATGATTCAAAATTATGGCAAGGAGATGTTATCTAAGGCTTACAATGCATATAACTATTCTGATGTTAGAACAGCGGATGGTGATTTTGTAAGGTTAAAGAATGTTTCATTAAGTTGGGAGTTTCCTAAAGATTTAAAAAAGAATTTAGGATTAAGCACTTTTACACTTAAAGGTTCTACTGTAAATCCTTGGTTGATTTATTCTGATAAGAGGTTAAACGGACAAGATCCAGAGTTCCGTAATACAGGAGGTGTTGCTTTTCCTGTTACAACCCAATACACTTTTGCAATAAACCTTTCATTTTAAATACTTGATCATGAAAAATATAAAAATAGCCTTATCTCTATTAGTGCTTTTAGGCATCAGCAGTTGCGAGGATTTTCTTTCTGAAGTACCTGATAATAGAACCCAAATTGATAGACCTGATAAAATTAAGGAGTTATTAGTGAATGCCTATCCTGCTGCATCTTATATGGATTTAGCAGAAACAATGTCTGACAACGTTGCAGACGGGCAATTAGAATTAAAAACAATTAAAAATGAGCAAAGTTATAATTGGGAAATGCAAGATCAAACCAACGTAGATACAGAAGCTAGATATTGGGATGAATGTTACAAAGCAATTGCACATGCTAATCAAGCCTTGCAATCTATTGAAGGATTAGGCAACCCGGCAAATCTTAATCCTCAAAAAGGAGAAGCTTTAATGGCGAGAGCTTATGCTCACTTTATGCTGGTTTCATTTTGGTCACAGCGCTATAATCCGGCCACTGCCGATACAGATTTAGGAGTGCCGTACCTAAGAATTCCTGAAACAGAATTGATTAAAAAATATAAAAGAAATACTGTAAAAGAAGTTTTCGATTTTATTCAAAGTGACATAGAGGAAGGTTTGAAATTAGTTACCAATGATTACAGCGAGCCTAAATTTCATTTTAATAAAGAAGCAGCAAAAGCTTTTGCCAGCCGTTTTTATTTAGTAAAAGGTGATTGGGATAAAGTACTTGAAGTATCCGAAAGCTTAGGATCTAGACCTGTTGATAAGTTGAGAGATTATGTTACTTTTGATAATTTAGCAACAGCTGAAAAAATAACTGAGTACGGTAAGCCATCTTATACTACTAACTTATTAATTGCATCTCCAAACACATCTATCAGCCAATCAATTTCTAAAAGTAATTTTTACTTATCAAACACTAAGAAAGAAGAGCTTTTTGCAAAGTCTACAAATCCATTTAATAATAAAGAATGGCTGTTTAAGCCTCTTAGTAATACTGCAGGTAAAACATACTTTCAACCTAAGTTCAACTTATATTTTAAATCTACAAACGCCAGTGCTGGAATTGGTATATATTATTGCGGAATTGTTCTTTTATCTAATGATGAGTTTTACTTAAATAGAATTGAAGCTCTTGTTATGAAAGAAAGAATTACAGAAGCAAACACAGAATTAGAGTATTTTTTGAGTACTCGAACTAAACAGTATGATGCAAAAACAGATAAGCTAACAGAGACAAAAATTGTAAACTTTTATCCTGTTATTACTGATGAGTTAACACCTTTTTATACTATAACACCTATTCAGACTTCTTACATTAAAGCTATTTTGGAAGCCAGAAGACGAGATTTTGTTCATGAAGGATTAAGATGGTTGGATGTAAAACGTTTTAATATTGTTGTCAATCATGCAACTTTTGGAAAACCTGTTAATACTTTGGTTAAAGATGATAAACGTAGAGCATTGCAAATTCCCCTTGCTGCCTCAAATTACGGTATAGAGAAAAATCCTAGATAAATTTTTTAATTAAAATTCTAAATTATTATGAAAATATTACAACAATACAGAGCCATGGCTTTTGTAGCAGGGATTTTATCTTTTGCATCCTGTGCTCATGAAGATACAGTAGGAGAAAGTCAGTTAGATTATACTCAAACTCAAAAAACAACTTTAGATAATTGGATTGACGAAAATTACATAAATCCTTATAATATAAATGCACAATACAGATGGAACCAAAACTCGGTCGAGATCGATAGATTTTTATTCCCTCCAAAGATTGATAAAGTACAACCTGCTTTGGAGGCTGCAAAGAAAATTTGGATCGATAGCTATAATACAATTGGTGGCTTTGATTTTGTAAAGAAAGTGGCTCCAAGAGAAATTGTTTTAGTGGGTGGAATAAATTCTAACTCAAATGGAACAAATACTTTAGGTCTCGCAGAATCTGGGCAAAAAATAACGTTTTTTGAAGTTAACAATTTAGATTTAAAAAATCGTACTAAACTTCTGCGTTTTGTGGGTACTGTTCTACATGAATATACACATATTTTAAATCAAAATAAACCCTTTGATGAAAAAGCCTGGCAAAAAATTACGCCTGGAGATTATACAGCAAGTTGGAACAATTACACTGAAGCTAATTCCAGAAATTTAGGCTTTGTTAGCAGTTATGCCAGAAGTAACGTTATGGAAGACTTTGCAGAAACAGCTTCAGCTCTTTTAAAAAATTCAAAAGCGGAGTATGCAGCTATACTTGCAGGGATTACCGATACTAAAGGAGTGGAAAAATTGAAACAAAAAGAGGCAATAGTTGTACAGTATTATAAAGAGTCATTTAACATCGATTTGTATGCCTTAAGGGATGAAGTTTCTCGCAACACAACCTCGGTACTTACTAATTAATTGAGTGACTATTTAATTTAATCTAATTTAATTTATAAATATTATGAAAACAAAAAACACATTTAAGTACATACTACTTACACTCTTGGCATTATATACAGGTTCATGCTCGAATAATACTGATGCTGAACAATCGTTTAATCAAACACCTACAGAGCGATTAAATGCACAAAAAAAAGAACTAAATGACCTTTTACTTTCTTCAGAATTTGGGTGGAAAGCAGTCTACTTTACAGATGATACGCAATTGGGAGGTTTTACGCATTTATTTAAATTTTTACCAGATAATAAAGTAGAAATGGCATCAGATTTTGATACTGATACCAACATCTATACAAGCACTTATGATTTGGTACTAGGGAGCTCTGTAAGTTTATTGTTTGATTCTGCAAATAGAATTCACCTTTTATCAGATGCCAGTAAAACTCCTAAAAGCTCATTAAAAGGAAAAGGTTATTTAGGTGATTTTCAATTCTTGTATTTTGGTCAGGAAAATGGAGATCTCATTTTTAAAAGTAACAGATTGGTTAGAGAGGTTCGTTTTGTAAAAGCAACAGCACAAGATTGGGTTGATTTACCAAAAAATTTGGAAATAGAACAAATTCTTAATAAAAGCAATTTTGTTTGGTCTATCCAAACAAATGATGGTACAGAAATTAAAAAGTATGAATTTTCTTTTGATAAAGCTACTCGTTATGCAAATTGCCGTTCATTAGAAGCAGGCTCTTCTGAGGTTCTTGGTTTTGGAGTAGGATATACACCAACAGGAATTGTAGTTAGCCCAGCTGTAGAAGTGGCGGGTCAGAAATTAACTGATTTTGTCTACAATGCAACCGATAGTAATTTTACAGCAACAGGTGCTGGAGGAGTAACAGCTATAATCAAGGGCACTTATACTAGTACACAGGTCCTGACAGATGATTATAAACTGGTTATGAATAATCAAAATCAACTTTTTGCTTATCTTTACAGTCACACTAAGAAAGAAGCTGAAAATTCTGAGCTGTTTCTTAATATAGTAAAACAGATTGAATCTGATACGAAATTAATGGTTCATAGAATCCAATTCAATTTTAATACTGATAAGGGAAACTACATTGAATATAAATTAGGAGAAACAGACGGAAAAACCGTAAGACGTCGAATATTCCATTATTTCACTTACACTATTGATGAGTCAAGTACAATAATTACGCTTCATTCATCCACTTGGAAGCAAACTAAAATAGACAACTTAACAGATACAGCTCCCACAATAGATGCACCTACTGGCGACAATGCCATGATAAAAGCTTTAGATGATGAATTTATGAGGGGGTTTTATATCACTAAAAATCCTAAAGGAACCCCCTACACTTATCAATCTTTGACTATTACAGGTGCAACAGAAATTCCGTTTAAAATGATTACGTATTTATTTTAGATTTCAATGTTAGTTTGTATTTTGTTTAGTGCCGGGCATCTCATCAGAGATGCCCTTTTTTTTGTTAAATCATCGGATAAAAAATAAGACTATTAAATAATAATGAGATACCAGCTACAAAAAATAGATGTGCAATCAAAAAGTAGAGAGAAAAGTCAAGCCCTTTTCAACTAAAAGTTATTGTATTCAATTCAATAGAAGTGCTAAATACGTATGGTCTGGTTAAGGCAAAATCTTAATTTAACCACGAAATAAAATCGTAAAAATTACGACCGCATTTTTAAAGATAAAGCAGTCAAATTAAGTCATAAAAGAGAAATATCTTCAGCTTACCAAGAACTTGAAAAACGCTTTTCTTTATAACTGGTACAAGATTACCAAGAATTTGATACGGGAAGTTTCCTTGAAAAAACAATTTAAAACTATGTCCTTAACAAAAAAACTCATGAGCTTGAGAAAAAATTAAAAGAGGAGAAGAAGAATTTGAAGGTGATACTTTAAAAATGAAAACAAACAACTTTCACGAAAGAGATCAATGCTTTATCTTTTCATTAAAGGCAGTAAAAAAACAGATTCGAGTGAAAAGATTCCCCGCCTTGAAAATAAAAAAAGTGCTTGTAATAAGTTGTTTCATATTACAAGCACTTCTTTCTAATGAGCTCTCCTAAAAAAAAAATAATTCTGCTCGGTGGCTGAAACTTTATTAATTTTAATTATTCTTATTGATTCGATTGAAGTTTGCAGTGAACTTTTCGCATTAACACGGATATCAGAAATATTTAAATACAAATGGCTGTTAGCATCTCGTTCAGCCACACTAAATTTCCGGATGTGATATCCATTGAATAAATTTTTACCTTACTTTGAACAAATGGCAAACACAAAGGATTCAAAAAGCGTGTGCAGAAAAACGAAATATAAAAAAAGCATTAAACATTGCCAATGCAAAAATTCTTTACATAGGAGTAGAACCGATCCATGGAACCTTCTTTTTAATGAAGAGTTAGTATTACAGACCCCTTTTTATAAAAATTAAATAGTGCATACTACACTAGAAAAACCCGCTTTCTAACGGATTTTTTACATTTTTTAAACTGAAATCTGCAAACTTCTTTCTGAAATCTAAATATTATTCTTTTTGTTTTGTCAAAAAATAAACAGGTATTCCCGTAAACATTATCAACACTCCCCATCCACAGGTAGAAAACTTAGTCAACAATAATCCAGCACAAATTGCAACTGCCACGACGATATATACAAGCGGTAATAATGGATATCCAAAAGCTTTGTAAGGTCTCGCTGCTTCCGGCATTTTCTTTGTTAATATAAAAATTCCGTAAATCGTAAGTATATAAAAAATCAACACAATAATAATGACAAAATCCAATAAGTCACCATACTTTCCTGTCAAACACAATGCCGATGCCCAAAAACATTGAATCCACAAAGCCCATTCCGGCACACCTTCTTTATTAATCTCTGCTGCTTTCTTCAAAAACAATCCGTCTTTTGCCATCGAATAATACACTCTTGCTCCTGCCATAATCAATCCATTATTACAGGCAAAAGTCGAAATCATAATCATCAACGCAATGATAATCGTTCCCATATCTCCAAAAGTATATTGGGAAGCAACTACAGCAACGCGATCAGACTTCGCTGTGGCAATTTCCTGAAAAGGGATAACAGCCAGATACATCAGGTTTGCAAATATATAAATAACAGTTACAATCAATGTTCCAAAAAAAAGGCTCAATCCTACATTACGTTTTGGATTCTTAATTTCACCTGCAATAAAGGTAACTCCAACCCAGGCATCACTTGAAAACAGAGAACCAACCATTGCCGCTGATATACCTGTTAATAAAGCAGTTCCACCAATAGGGATCCAAGAACCGCTTTGACTATCAAAAGCTCTTGAAGTCCAAGCATTAGACCAATTGGCATTCCAAACATCAGCTTCAGCAGCTAATATAAATCCGAAGATAATCAATCCAAACAAGGATAAAATTTTAATTATAGTTAAAACAGTTTGAAGAATTTTGCTGTTCTTCACCCCACGGCTATTGACATAGGTCAGCAGAATAATTGTGACTATAGAAACGATCTGGGCTGCATTTAATTTAAAAGCCCCCAACTCATACAAAACATTTTCGTCACTCAAAGGCGAATACAAATAGGCCGCAAATTTGGAGAATCCTACACCAACAGCAGCAATAGTCCCAGTTTGAATTACTGCAAAAAAACTCCAACCATACAAGAAGGCGATTAGCTTATTATAAGCTTCTTTTAAATAAACATATTGCCCACCGGCATTAGGAAACATCGAACTCAATTCACTGTAACTCAAGGCAGCTATCATAGTAATTAATCCTGAAACAACCCATATCAATATAAGCCATCCTGCTGCCCCCACTTGTCTCGCTATATCGGCACTTACAATAAATATCCCTGATCCAATCATTGATCCTACAACAAGCATTGTTCCGTCCAGTAATCCGAGTTCTCTTTTAAATTTTCCTGGTTTGCTTTCTTCCATTTTTATAGGTTTACTTTATTGGTTGGGTAAATAAATATTTTTTTTAAAATGATTAATAATAGTATTTGCACTAAAGAAAAACTATAACTCATTAGGCCTCATGCCTGTTAAAAACCAAAGTAACAACAAAAAAAAAGTAGTCTATTCATCTTGATTTTATTTATTAATTCCATTTCCCTTCTCCCTTATATTTTAGTAAAAACGGATTTTTGGGGTCTATAGCAAAAACAGGCTTCTCGTAGGAATTTGAGAGGTAAGTGTTTTTTTTCCAGGTTTTTAAAATTTCAGGATCTGTGAAAGGCAGATCATTTAAATAGATCAAATATTTGTAAAAATGGGTTAGCATTTCCTGCTGTCCACCCCCTTCACTACCATTACAAAGATTACTGCTGTGGCCAAACCCACTGTGGTGGGAATACTCGTGTGACCAGGTCGACATTTCGCCTTTCCAATGCCCCGCTACATAGTCTGATTCCCATTGAGATGCCAACTCATTACCACCCCAGGCAGAACCACCTCCAACCATTGCCATATATAGCGTACGGCCATCCAAATAATTCTGGTATATTTTTTCTATTTCGGCTTTTGTAAAATAATCATAGACTCCATTAATGTCATCATTATTTCCGTGCCAGTTAACTGCTCCGTTTACAGCAGTTCCCCCCAGTAATGCCTGCTCTTGCTTATATATATCAAAATTTACAAAAGCTTCATAGTAAACAGGATGACTTAATGCATATGAATAATTGATGATCATGGTTATTGCTTCTTTTGCCAGGGCAGGATTCATTGGCAGGTATTTTCCATATTCGTTCAAATGATAACCATCATGAAACTGAACCAACTGCGAAGACTTTATTTTTTTGAATTTTGCAAATAGAGGATCAGTGGATTCAACTGAAAATTCTATTGCACCAGCAGAAAAACCGTTGATTTTATCAACAGTAACAGCATTCCCATTTTCCAGCATATAATCGTTTTTCCCACTGATCATAGGAATTTGATGAAAGGAGCGATGGAATGCTGGTAAATTTACAAAACTGTAAATTAAAAACCTTTTATCATAATTGGTGAGCTTTGCATATATCTTAACATTAGAAAGGCCAACAGGGGAATAAAGAGAGATTTGAACAGAATCTTTCCCTTTCTGTATTACCTGAAATGGTTGATTTACCCTAAACCACCGGTCTTTCTTATCGTACATTCTGGAAGGATCTTCCGTATCCTCGAACATCGTCATGGGTTTATTTCCGGGAGGCAAATTTGTCGCATCAAGGCTGAGGATGTAGTTGGCTTTTTCATCATTATCTTCACAACTATTGAAAGCAAGCGAACTGGTTGCTAAAAGGCTCATAAAGAGCCATCTTTGAATGTTTGTTATCATGTGGGTTAACTAAGAACTTTTATATTTCAGGATTGATTAAAAAAAATAGTAACAAGTTTTTGTTAAGAACATAATCATAGTTTTAGTGTATTTTTTAAAAAAAACTTAGAATTAGATTTTCTTTGCATATACAAACCAAAAAAAAAACTAAATATTGTTAGATATAAAAATCTGTCCTTTGCTTTAATATCGGTTATACTTGATACTCTACTTAGTGGGTTCTTTTAATATAAACTGTCTTTTTATACTATGTGGAACAACTAAATGATTAAGTATTGAATTGGTAGAACTTTATTTTTTTAAACAAAATTTGCTTTACGCAACAAATTATTTCATGTATTTGACTAACTTTAAAAGGATATTAGACTCCCTATAATTCACAACTCTACGGTAATCCTAGGGCATCCTACGCTGTTTAGAATAAAATATAGAGGACTTAATTTGCTAAAATAAAACGTTTTGCCTTTCTGATACAACCTTCATTTTCCATTCAAACTAAATGCTGCTGCCTGTTTCTAAAATGTTGCACATTTTTTCGATCGAACATAATTTTTCATATTCTTTTATGAAAAGATGAATCATCAATCTCCATTGTAAAAGATACTTAATACCTCTTTTAAGATGTCACATCCTAACTCTTCTTCATTTACTTTTTCAAGTTGATTAATTCTTTCTCATTCCGGATTCAACTCTAAATACCCATTTTTAGGAAAACCTCATATTCTTAATTCCTGATATCTTCTCGCCAGATAATATGACAAGCATTAAAACTGCTCGAACTGCCATAACAATTATTCTTTTTTTAAAATATAAATTGCTATAACTTCTTTTGACATTTCTTCTTTTGGCAAATTTTGCAAAAAATGAGCAGTAAAATTTTCAAAGTAGTTCTCAGGAGTTTTAAATCCTGTCTCTATTTTTGTATGGTTTTCTAATTTGAATATTTTCATAATGTGTATTTGACTCAATCTGATTCAGAATGCAAATGATATTCCAAGTTTTTTTTACTTGTGAGACATAATCTCTTTCATAATCTAACGTACTTACATATTAGTAGAAAATCTAATCCTAATTTTATGATAATCATTTAATACTATAAAAATTTATAATTCCTTCTTAACTTGGACTCCATATCAAATTCTCACATCTAGTTATAAAATATCAACATTTTTTTTAAAATATTTAAGTTGTGCATCCTTTATTCTACTTTCTGAATACCCTTTAAGATAGACAACCTTATCTTTATATAAAAAAGATTAACTACCACAATCGTTCTGATTTTAAAATCCGGCAGCTTTGTCATCACCACGAAAATCAGCACCTCCCTCAAGACTATTATCTGGTAATACTAAAATACAGTCTAATTTACCAATCACTGGTGTCGTTCTTTCATTTATTAAATATCCTTTTGCTTTTAAATTTCCTATAGTAATATTATCAAATGCATCGGGTTCAAAAGTGATTAAATCAGGCAGCCATTGATGATGAAAACGCGGCGCGTTTACAGCTTCCTGCATACTCAAATTATACTCGTAAACATTTAAAATAGCCTGCAATACCGAAGTTATTATGGTGGACCCTCCAGGAGATCCAACAACCATAAATAATTTTCCGTTTTTTTCCACAATAGTTGGTGTCATTGAGCTAAGCATTCGTTTTCCAGGCGCAATGCTGTTTGCTTCATTTCCTACCAATCCAAACATATTAGGTGATCCTGGCTTGGCGCTAAAGTCATCCATTTCATTATTTAAAAAGAAACCCAATTCATCACAATAATACTTCGATCCAAAGCCATCATTTATTGTGGTGGTGGCAGCAACTGCATTTCCCTGGCTGTCCACAATAGAATAATGAGTTGTTTCCATACTTTCATTATAGGTGATTTTTCCTTCCCTTATTTCAGATGACAAACAGGCTTTATCAATATTAAAATTTGACATTCTTGAGCTTAAATAGGAATCAGACGTTAATGCCTTAATTGGAATTTTTACAAAATCCGGATCTCCTAAAAACTGACTTCTATCGGCATAGGCTCTTCGTTCTGCTTCGACAATTACTTGAATTGACTGCTCTGAATTATGTCCCATATCCGCTAAATTAAATGGCTCAATCATTTTCATTATTTGAGCTAAACAAATTCCTCCACTACTTGGCGGTGCCATAGAAGTAATTTTTAAATCTTTATAATCAAACTGTAAAGGTTTTCTCCATTTAGCTTCATAATTTGCTAAATCTTCAAGCGACATTATCCCCCCTTTTTTTTGAAGATAGTTGACTAATATTTTTGCAGTTTCTCCTTTATAGAATTCATCTTTTCCATTTGTTAAAATTCGTTTTAAAGTACTGGCTAGTGCTGGATATTTTATTATATCATTTTCTTTAAACTTTCCAGCCATCAGCGTTTTGGGACCATTTACTTTTACAATGGCATCATGGTAAATCTCAAGTTGCTTTTGCTGTTTTTGAGTAACAATTACACCCGTTTCCGCAAGTGCAATAACAGGTTTTAAAATTTCGGACATTGGCAGAGAACCTAGTTTTTCATGAACAGCAAAAACGCCGGCAATTGTTCCTGGAACTCCTATTGCTAAAGCAGTTTCTGTACTTTTTCCTGTAACTACATTTCCATCTTTATCCAAAAACATTTTTTTGGTCGCTGCGAGAGGTGCTTTTTCACGATAATCTAAAGATCCAACTTCGCCATTTGATTTTCGGTAAACCATGAATCCACCGCCACCAATATTTCCTGCGAATGGATATGCTACCGCCAAAGCTAATTCTGTGGCAACCATTGCATCAAATGCATTCCCGCCCTTTTTCATGATCTCAGATCCAATTTTTGATGCTTCAGCTCGTGCAGAAACTACCATAGCTTTTGATGTTACTAATCCAGTTGGTGCTATTTTTTGCTGTGCAAAACTACAGGAACAAATAATAGAAAATACAAATACTTTCTTCTTCATAATCTGAAAAATATTTTATAATGAGGTTGATTTTAAGATACTATCAATTCGAATATCCTAAAGAAATATAGAACTCCTGTTCAAATACAGTGCAAAAAGAATCTAATCATATCTTTAAAAAACTCTTAATAGAATAATTCTGATTTTTTTTTAATAAGTACAACAATTCTTGTTTTACACAATGTGCATTAGAAATTAGATATGTCATATTCACACTTTAAATTTCAAAAATTATATTTTTGGAAATTTCATTTCGTTTAACTTGCTTTTTTGTTTGGCCAGAGCTTCAATCTCTTCCCATTTTCTTGGGGATTCCAAGGATAAATTCTCATAAGAATCTTTTCTTATCAGAATATCATCTTCTATACGAACGCCAATATTCCACCATTTTTTATCACATTTGCTGTTTGCAGGAATATAGATTCCTGGCTCAACAGTGATAACCATATTTTCTTTAAGTTTGCTCTTATAATTACCTTTATCGTGAACATCTAAACCTAAAAAATGTGAACAGCCATGCGGATAATAAATATCAACATCGCTAGGAGTTACGATGATACCCAATTTGATTAATCCGGCTGCAATAACTTCTTTAGATTTTAAATTTAATTCTTGAATTGGCGTTCCTTCTTTGCAAATTTTAAAAATCTCTTCCTGAGCCTCAAATACTAATTGATAAATAGCTTTTTGCTCTTCAGTGAATTTTCCATTAGCAGGAACCGTTCTGGTAACATCCGCTGAATAACCGTGATATTCAGCACCTACATCCATCAACAATAACTGATTGTCAATTTTAGTACTATTATTTTCTCCATAATGTAAAATACAGCTATTTGCACCGGCTCCAACGATTGGTGGATAACCCTCGTCTTCAGCACCATAAAATCTGTGAATATAACTATGAATTCCATCAGCTTCATTTTCGCTCATATCAGGTCCAACAGCTTTCATAACTTCATTGTGGGCAATGCATGAAAGTTTAACCGTTTTACGCATTAACTCAATTTCTTCAGGAGTTTTTATTTCGCGCAGTGAGTTTGTAATATCAGTAAATAAATCTATCGAAGCATCATTTTCTTTTGCAATTTCCGCCTTCGCTTTAAAATACTCCAATAATGAGTATAGATCATCACCGTTGCTGCTAATTTCAACTGTTGGCATTTTATCATAAATAAGTTTATCAAATTTTTTGAAATTGACTTCGAAATCTTTAAAATCTTTTCCATTGAATGCTGTTGTAAAACCTAATTTAGATTTTGCTCCCTCAACACCCAGCCTCCTTCCTGACCAAGTTTCACTTAAAGCATTTCTTTCCCTTACAAATAAAACTTCGTTATAAGTCTCTCCCGTACCCTGCATTTCTTTGAAGATAAGTAAAACTGCATCAGGTTCTTTATAGCCAGTTAAATAATACAGGTCAGGATTTTGATGGTAACTGTACGAGACTCCTTTTGAAAAAATTCTTTTTGGGTACGAAAAGACTACAGCCGCCGAATTTGCGGGCATTAATGCTCTAAAAGCTTCGCGGCGGCCTTTATGAAATTCTTTTGAAAGATAGTCTGCTGGAAGATTCACCTGTGAATAGGTATGACATTCAGCAAGTAAAAAGACAAACAATAGAAGAAACTGTTTCATTATTTTTTATTTTTGTTAATAACTGATATATGTATGAAAAAACGTGAATTGATAATCACTTAAAAAATTTTAAGTAATTACACTTAGTCCTTTTTTTAATAAAAAAATAAAGATAAATTCTCATTTAATATGCCAATAACATTTGTTTCTTGATAGAATCACCTTCACTTAACTTATTAAACACAAGCTAAGTGAATATAATTTGAAAATGTCACGTAGACTTATTAAATGCTTACTAATTCTTAAATATTCTAAAGGAAGTTACATACCAAATTTTAACACTTAAACAGTGTGGCGATTCCCAATTTTAATTTTTTTTTTAATTTCAGCATGGAAAAAGCACCTCTTAAAACTTAACACTTATAATCCTTTAAATAAGTTACATCTTCCATTTTACCCTTTTATAAAATAGAAAAAATCTGTCAATCTCTTTTTAATTTATCCATAATTATAAAAAAGCAAAACCTTTTTAAATAGTTCTAACTTAAAAAAAAGTAAAGATTTATATTACCATCATTAAGTTTAAAAATTCAGTACAACATCTATGC
>NZ_MUNX01000116.1 GCF_002001005.1 Flavobacterium sp. A45 | reverse complement strand
AACAGATTAAATATGACAAAAGTAATTACCATTTTAGTGTTAGCCTTGACTACAAGTATTGCATTTGCGCAAGATGCTCCAGAGACCACTCCATTACAATTACCCTTTTACAGGTATAGGGTATGATAAACTAAAAATAAAAGTCTTTGACAGGATCAATTACTTTACTTCAAACACAAAATAAAAAAGGGAATTTTACAAATAGAAACCGTAATCTAAATTTCAATATTCTTAAAGTAAAGATTTTTTTTGTAAATTTAGTTTTCCAACCACTAACAACCAACCCATTATGATACGAAAAGCTACTACTCAAGACTTAGATCAATTGACGAATCTCTTTGATCAATATGCTGTTTTCTATAAAAATCCATCCAATTACGAAAAGCACTATGCTTACCTAAAGGAACGATTAGAAAATAATGAAGCTACCATTTTTGTAGCTTCAGATGAAACGAATGAAGATAAACTTATCGGTTTTGCTCTAATTTATGTAACTTTTTCATCATTGGCACTCAATAGAATCCTGATTCTAAATGACTTATTTGTGGACTCTTCTGCCCGAAAAAAAGGAATAGGTGAAAAATTAATTTTACAGACTGTAGAATTAGCTAAAGAATTAGGCTCTCATGACATACGATTAAGAACTGCAAAAAACAACACTGTAGCTCAAGGATTATATCATAAAATGGGATTTGTAAGAGAGGATTTTTTATACAGCTACGACCTTACTGTAGACTAATTGTATAAAAATAAGAACCCTCCAGATAATATCCGTGAACATTAATTATGAAGATCAAAATAGCATATTTATAAAATCAAATCTTGCCAACTGTATTACTTTGGAACACTTGATTAATTAATTCGAATATTTTTTCCTTATCAAGAGGCTTAGTTATATAGCCCGAAAATCCTGCTTTCATGATACTTTCTTTCACTTCAGAGGAAGAATGTGCTGTTTGAGCAATTACAATTCGGTTTGGAGTATCTTGTTTTATTTTTTCAAAAGCTTCGTAACCATCTAGTACAGGCATTTTTATGTCCATAAAAATTAAATCAATATTAGGATTTGAAGCACTAATATCAACAACTTCTTGTCCATTTTTTGCTCTTAAAACAATATGCTTTTTCTTTTCCAATATGGTTTTTAACAACAAAAAATTAATATTATCATCTTCAGCTACTAAAATAGTTTTGCTCTCAGACTCATTGTATGCTATTTCAGGCACACTAAAGTTTTCCTCTTGAGTTGCTTCATCATAACGCAATGGAATTGTAAATTTAAATACTGATCCCCCTCCAAAAACGGATTCTACAGTGATTTCTCCACCAAGCATTTCTACATAGGCTTTAGAAATTGACAATCCCAAGCCTAAGCCGCTGAGCGAAATAGAGTAATCGTCCTCAACTCTTCTAAAGCGATCAAATATGACTTTTAAGTCTTTTTCACTGATTCCAATTCCCGTATCTTCAACTCTAAATTCCAAAAATTTATGATTTGGACAAATGCTGCAACCAAATGCAACATGCCCATTATCGGTAAATTTTATGGCATTGGTCAATAAATTAACAATGATTTGTTTCAACTTAATTTCGTCCGTCAAAACATCATTTGGGAGTTTGCAATTATTTCCCAACTGATAGAACTTTATGTTTTTGTCATCGGGTATCGTAACTTTTAGTGTATTGTATAACTCGTTTAAACACTTTTCTATATTCAATCCTTTAAATTTTGGCGCAATTTGTTTAGCGTCAATTTTGGACATTTCAATCAGATCTTCAATAATAGACACTAGACTTTTACCGCTGGTATTGATGATTTTTAAGTACTTTTTTTTGTAATCTTCACTTAATTTATCATCCATCAGTAAATCCGAAAAACCAATAATAGCATTCATGGGCGTTCTGATTTCATGCGATAAATTGGCCAAAAAAGTTGATTTGAGTTTATCACTTTCTTCGGCTTTTTCTTTTGATTTTTCCAATTGAAACCGATTCTTTCTATGATCTTCAAAAAGATTTCCAATATAACCGAATTCGCCCGGCTCTTTTTTCAAGAGACGAATCGAGATTTCACGATCGCTTTCCAAAATGGCAGTAACCAATCTCAAAGGTTTATAAATCCATTTTCTGGAATAATGAATTGCAGCAATAAGACTGATTAAAGTTACAATCACTATAATCAGCAGTAACTCTTTGGTTTTTTCAAAATTGAGATGCGAAGGCCTTTGAAACAATAATTTGGCCACAACCATATTATCAGCGTTCCTCAATTTTATTACAGAAGTTACCTTTTTATTACCAATGGTATCCATATTCACTTTATCTAAAAGCTGAATTTTGGAACTACAGATATCCTCTAAATTTTTAAAATATTTTTGATCTAATAAACGAGCCATAAACATATAACCAGATGGCTTCGTTTTTACCTTTTTAGGATCATTAGAAGGATGAATCGTTCCTCCTAATACTTCGACCACTCCTTCGGGAACCCTCATATAAAACCGAGAAAACTTGGTTTCATACAAATGCATCATTGCTTGTGGAGGAATAAAATCTTTGGATTTGAAATTAGGTTTTGAGGTATGCGCAATAAATTTTTTATTTATGTTATAAATCCCAATATAATCCACTTCGTAAGTCGGAAATTCATTTACTATATATCGATCAAACCAAGTAATATCTTTTGACTTAGTAAAACTGACCAAAGCATCCCAATAGGTGAGGTCGTTTATGGTGACAATTTGTGTTTTTGAATTAAAGTCAAACAAACGATTTACCTCCGTTCTGTACTGATCCGAATTAGATTTAAAAACATCTTCTTCTTGTTGAACAGTGTATAAATAAAGAGAGATAAACAGCAATAAAAATAGCGTGCAAATCCCTATGATCAGTAATACCAATTTAGAATAAGTCGTTAATTTTAATGCTAACTTCATTTAGTCACAGGGAATTAAATCATTTTTTTTTTGCAATATACTGTTTTATTTTACAACACAAAAAAATCCAACTCTTTGAAGAATTGGATTTTCTAGTTTGGCAAATTAATTCTTTGCATTGTATTTCCTTAAAAATTCTCGTGTTTTTAAACCCGATTCATTGAGATCCTCATCTTTCCAATTACCTTCGGAATTAGCTGTTTTTTTTAACATCGAACAGGTCTCAACCTTATCGGAAATTGACCAAGTTATCCAGCTCAATTTTTTCGCTTCCATCCAATCTACATATTCCTGCCATGCCACATAATCCATTGGCCCATCGCCAGTAGCTTCCATCCCAGCCGATTCGGAGATAAAAATTGGCAAACCGCTTTTTATGGCTTCATCAGTTTTGTCTCTAAGCTGTTTTTGATGTGTGGCTGCATAAAAATGCATGGTGTACATTAAATTATCGTATCCTATTATAGGATCTGCCGCCGGCAAATGAACATCCTGATCCCATTTTGGGCATCCTACCAAAATAATATTATCAGGATCGTTTGCTCTAATGACTTTTATTATTTCCTCAGAATAGGCTTTGACTTCTGGCCAGGTTTCGTAATCCGGCTCATTAAAAACCTCGTAGATGACATTTGGATATTTTCCGTATTTCTTGGAAATTTCATCAAAATATGCTGCCGCTTCTTTCAAGTTCACGTTATGACTGTGCCAATCTATGATTACATAAATATCCGATTTTATTGCTCCTTTAATAACGGCTTCAATTTTTTCTTTGGAAAATTCAGGCTCTTTTACATACGCATGCTGTCCACTTTCGATTCCCATTGCCGCACGGACAATATTGCAGTTGAAATCTTTTTTTAACCAGTCCACTGCCTTTTCATTATAAAATCGTGGCCACATACTATGCCAGCCAAAGCTTACCCCTCTCAAAACAATCGGGTTTTGGTTTTTATCCACCAGCTGTATTCCTTTTACACTAAGCTGTCCGTGCTTTTTAACGAATTGTGCGTTTGCTATGCTAAAGCTCAATATTAGCGAAAGCAAAATAATTTTATATTTGATATTCATTGCTAAATTAATTTAAGGAATTAGTCTTATTGTAATTACATCATGAGAAGCAAGATCGGCGGTGAAATTCTTTTTGGTCGTTCCGGCTTCTTTGTTTTTCCAAAGGTCTTTGATTTTAAAGACTGTTTTATTAAAATCGGCTTCAAAGCCAAAATCAACATCTTTGATTGGATTTTTCTTCCAATCGAAATTGATTTTTTTAGGAGCATCGGTTCTATTTAAAAATGTAACTGCCCAGTTTCCATCAGAAAGTGGTTTTACCCAAACTTCTAAACCCTCTTCAGCAGAAAGCTTGAATCCTTGGATTCCTAATTTATCCTGATTTACAGCAATAAGCTCTTTATTGGTTAGAATAGCCAAAGTTTCTTTGGACATTTTTCTGAAATCATTTCCGGCAATTAAAGGAGAAGCCATCATGCACCACATAGCAAAATGTGATTTATCTTCGGTATCATTCATCTCATTACCTACTTCCATCATATCAAAATCATTCCAATGATCAGGACCCGAAAATTTACGAATGTCTTTGCGCATTTCTACAATTTTCATGAATCCCCAGGAAGACCAGTTTTCAGGATGTTTATATTCACAATCAAAACAAGGATAAATATCTCCGGAAATTCTCCAAAGATTACCAATAGGTTTTCCCCAGTTCCATACTTGAGTATCACCCCATTCACAAAGACTGAAAACGATTGGTCTTCCTGCTTTTTTCAATGCATTACTCATTGTTCCATAAGCCTCCGGAGCATTGATTCCTGCAGTGTTACACCAGTCATACTTTAAAAAATCAATTTCTAATTTGGCATAGAAACGCGCATCTTGATATTCGCATCCACGAGTACCTGGATAGCCTGCGCACGTTTTTGTTCCTGCGCAATTATACAAACCAAACTTTAAACCTTTAGAATGAACATAATCGATTAAGGCTTTCATTCCACCTGGGAATTTTACGGGATCTGGAACTAAATCACCATTACTATCACGCTCCTTGGCCATCCAGCCATCATCCAAAACGATGTAATTGTAACCAGCAGCGGCCATTCCGGAAGAAACCATTATATCCGCAGTTTCTTTGACCATTTTTTCATCAATGTTTGTAGCAAAAGTATTCCAGGAATTCCAACCCATAGGTGGTGTCATGGCTAAGCCTTCGAATTTTCCTGTTTCTTGTTTATAGACATTTCCTTGTGAGAAACCTTGAAATGTCATACTGCCTAAAAGCAGGCTGAGAAGTAATTTTTTCATTTTGGATTGTGTTTATGTTTTTTCTTTTTGTTGTTGTTTTTTTTAAATGTTAGCACGCAGATTTTTTTAAAAACAAAATAATCTTGTTCTGCACTTTTTGCGTGAGGGATGGCAGTGGAGCTCTCCCGATTTTTCATCGGGAAGCGGGAACGTACAGCCCGACCCGGAGTTTTTACGAAGGGGCACGCCCAACTAACTTTTATTATTTTACTGCATTTATTTTTATTTCGGTTTTTTTGAGTCCGTTGCTGGTTGCGGTCAGCGTAATTTCGCCTGCTTCGCCAGTAGTTTGAATGATAACCTGAGCCAAGCCGTTAAATAATTTACGCTTATAATTTTCAGCTTTGGTGATTATTCGAATCGTTCCCGGGTTTTGATTGACCACATCCCATTTGTATTTTTTTAATAAAGGCTGGGCGATAATTGCAATGCTGTTTTTCCCTGAATGCAGGATTTTTTTGTCCAATACAAAGCTGTCTCCTTTTTTGTTTTCGGGAATTTCATTGCTGATTTTGTGTCCGTTGATAAAAATAGACTGCTTTTTGCCAAGACTGTTGTAGAAAAGACTGATTGCAGTTTCGTTATAATTCGCCGGCAATTCGAACTCCGTTCTGTAAACAATGGCTTTTACTTTTTTGCCAAAAATTGTATCTCGATCGTCTGTAAAGGCTTTTTGCCAAAACTCGGTTGCCAAATTTTCCTGAGTTTCTTCAGAAACATTGAAATCGGCTACTATTTTTTCTTTTAGATTTTCAATATTCAAAACCGTGTTGGTTTCCAAATATTTATCGGCTTCAAGTGAGGTTGGATTTCCGTTTCCAACACCGATAATTTTCCCTGGACCCGTGATTGAAAAAGTTACTTCGTTATCAGCAATTGGTACAGAAAGTCCCGATTTATCTTTGGCGCTGACCGTAATCATGGCGATATCATTTTTGACAAATTCTATAATATTTTTATCAGATGATAAATTTAGAACTGCGGCTACACCTGTAGTTTTCACTACATCAGTTATGATTTTCTTTCCGTTTTTGTACCCGATTGCCTCAAGTGTTCCCGGAGTATAATTGACATTCCATTCCAAATGTCCGTCTTTCTCCATTGTCTTTTTGCCTAAACTTTTCTTGTTTAAAAAAAGTTCCACTTCGTCACAATTGCTATACGCCCAAACTTCAATACTTTGATTCTCTTTTCCTGCCCAATTCCAGTGAGGCAAAAGATGCAGAACAGGTTCGTCTTGCCACCACGCTTTCAAGTACCAAGCCGTGTCTTTATAAAATCCGCATTGGTCTACCATTCCAAAATAAGAACCTGTGGAAGGATATTCGAAAGGAGTTGGCTCACCGCGATAATCAAATCCTGTCCAAATGAACATTCCTGACAGATACGGGCGAGAATTATAATGTTTCCAACCTTTTTCTATACTAATAAAACTGGAGCTTGGTGCTTTATCATAAGCCGGCATGATGTGTTTTTGATTGTCCCGATAATACTCGCCTCGAGTGGCATTCGTACTTCCTTCTTCGGTTCCCCAAATGGATTGATTTGGAAATAATTTGTGCTGTTTATCTGTATCTTTATTTACTATGTAATTGATTCCTAATAAATCCATAACAGTTGTGATTCCGTTACTGCCAATTCCGCCACTAAAAGCAGCAGTTGCTGGTCTGGAAGCGTCGATAGATTTTACATACGACTGCATGGAACTTGCGATTCTAGCGCCTACAATATCATTTTCAATTCCCCATTCTTCGTTTCCGATGCTCCAGCTTATAATGGAAGGATGGTTTCTATCGCGCTCAATCATTTTTTTTACATCGTCTAATTGTACCTGCGTGCTACCCATCATACGATGTTCGTCAATTACTAGCATTCCTAAACGGTCGCAAGCTTCAAGCAATTCAGGAGTTGGCACATTATGAGAACAGCGATAGGCATTGCTTCCAAAGGACTTTAAGGTTTTGATTCTAAAATCCTGCAAAGCATCCGGCATAGCCGATCCTACTCCTGCGTGATCCTGATGATTGTTTGTTCCTTTTATTTTGACATTTTTTCCGTTAAGAAAAAAACCTTCATTGGCATCAAAACGTATTGTTCGGATTCCGAAAGGAGTTTGATAAATATCCACTAATTTCTCCCCTTCATAAACCGAGGTAATCATTTTATACAAATATGGATTTTCAAGCGACCAAAGCGTAGGATTCTGCACTGTCAAATCGGTCGAAAAATCTTTGGTTTCTCTTGGATTTAAACTGCAGGAATTTATTGCTTTTTCGGAAACAGTTTTTCCTGTAGCGTCCAAAATAGTTTGGTTTATTTTGAATGATTTTGCTGTCTTCCCTTCATTTGCAAGTGTAACCAGCGTACTAATTTCGTTGGTAGTATCTTTTGTTTTTGTTTTTACAAAAGTGCCATTATCCGGTACATGAAGTTCATTCGTTTTATTAAGCCAAACGTGACGATAGATTCCTGCTCCTTCATAAAACCAACCTTCTTCCATAGTGGCATCAACTCGAACGGCTATTGTATTTTCACCTCCATAATTGATATAATCAGTAATATCATATTCAAACCCCAAATAACCGCTGTCCTGATTTCCTAAATAATGTCCGTTTACCCAAACAATGGAATTACGAAAAACACCATCGAATGCGATATGAATTCGGCGTCCTAAATCACTTTCTGGAATGGTTATTTTTTTGCGGTACCAACCGATACTTTTGTCTGGAAAATTTCGGCCAATTGCTTTGAATCCGTGGCTAAAACTAGCTTCTTTACTAAAACCTTGCTCTACCGCCCAATCATGAGGAACATCTAACTTTCGCCAAGATCGGTCATCAAACGAAGCATTGGCAGCGCCGTCACCAAAACCAGCTTTTGCCAAATAGGAAAAATAGGCTGTACCTGTATTATAGTCTTTCTTAGTATCTGACGGATGACCAAAAGCAAATTTCCAATCTTTGTCCAACGAAATATGTTCTCTAGGAGAAGTATTCGAAGCCGATTGTGAAAAAACAGTAACATTAAAAATAAAGGATAAAAGGAATATAAAAGAGATGGAACTGAAACTTTTCATTGAATGTTTTTTATTAAGAGAATCAATAGTTTAACCTACAAGTATAGTCAATAGACATTAAAGATAGTGATACTTTTTTTTCAAAATATAATTAAAAAACGGCAATAGGAAAGAATACAAATTCCCCTAAAAAAAATATCCCCTAATCGAAAAATTAGGGGATATCTTAAACTAACTCAATAAACAAAACCAAATTCTATTTTAATACAAAACCAATATTGTCGATATAGAATGTATTTTCAACTCCATCTCCTGCCGCATTTTTGGACATATTCTGGAATGTTATATTTTGTACATGATCTGCATTCCCTAACGCTGACCATGGAATAACGAAAGTTGTCCATGTTGTACCGATAGTTAATAATGGTGAAGTTTTGTCATCCCAATTTCCGTTAAAACAAAACTTAAGCGCTCCTGGATTATCAGCTCTTATTGCAACTCTGATGCCACTGTAATCTGCTATCTGATCATACCAAGACCAATCTCCCTGTATATTGCCCCAAGCTTCCATTTTCTTTTTGATATGAATTAATCCTTGCTCAGACCCAGCTGATTCATAGGTATGATTATTCCAAGCCGGAAAAGTAAAACCATAATAAGCTACATCATCATAAATTGCAGTTCCAACAGCATAAGCAGAGGTTGCAGTCCCTGAAATATTGGTTACCGAAATATATTTTTTGTCTGAACCAGCAGGTAACTTCACTTTAATTTCAGTTAAAGTAGAAGAAATTACAGGTACAGTCTCAGTCCCAACTTTAACAATCGGATCCAAAAAATAATTTCCATAAATTGTGATAACATCACCTTCTGTCGCATTAATTGGATTGAAACTTCCAAAAGTTGGTGACGGAGGTGAAATCACAAAATCGTAAACTATTGTTCCTAATTTTGTAACAACTTTTAATTTATTACTTGCATCTGCATAAGGAGTTTTTTCATCAATTAATACAAATATTTCAGTATCTGTAACTAGTACAGGATTAAAATAAGTATCAAAATCATTAAAGTAAATTTTTTCGACAGTCGTAAATCCAGAACCTCTAATGATATAGTAATTTTTTGGATCTCCTTGTGTAACCGGAACTAAATCTCCTTCTTCGGCTTTGGCCACACTAGTAATTGTTAACGTCCCTGAACCTGAATCGGAACTATCGTCACTACAGGAAGAGAAAACACCCAGTACCAAAAGGGCCATTGAAACAATGGACAACAGGTATTTTATTTTTATATTTTTCATAATATCAATTTTAAAGAATTATTTAAAGGTATATGGAACTGGTGCATCCAATAATTTTGGATTCTTTGCCACCTCATTATCTGGATAGTCCATATAAAAATCATTTGTTGCATGATCCTCGCTATATACTGGAGTATAGTAACGTGCTCCGTATCTGTCTCCTCTATTTTGAGCTGACATAATTGCGATTGCTTTTGCTTTATCGATACGTCCTAAATCGAACCAATAGTCACCTTCAAAACACAATTCTTTTCTTCTTTCAAGAAAAATATTATCAAAAGTTACATTTGTCAAATTGCTTAATCCAGCTCTTCTTCTAACAGCGTTGATCGACTTCAAAGCTCCTGCATCAGAAGTACTTCCTCCACCTGCCAAAACTGCTTCGGCATGAATTAATAATAACTCGGCATAACGCATCACGTATGTATTGTTATCCATCATTGCCCAACCATCGGCTGGACCTGTAGCAGCACCATTTACAACACCAATACAATATTTTTTGATTGCCCCGCCTGATCCTTGTGCTAAATCCTTATCCGCAGGAACCGTAAAGCCAATTCCTTCTGTTGTTTTCATGTTTGGATAAGTATCACCTGCAACCATGATTGTTTCATGTTTCCTTTTATCATCAACACTATACAGAGTAAAAATTTCTTGACCAGGTCCAAAAACACCTGCATATGAAGCATTTGAAGTTGATAAATCTCCATCTTTAAACCCAAATTGTGTATTACAGTTATTAGCAGAACCATAAGAACCATCGCCTTTCCATTGAATAGCAAAAATAGATTCTTCGTTATTATTGTTTGCATAAGTAAACAAGTCGGCAAAACTTTTTGCAGGCAATTCATCACCACCTAACAACTTAAATTCACCACTATTGATAACGTCCTCAGCCATAGCTCTGGCATTTGCATAATCTTTTTTATACAAATAGACTTTGGCTAACATTGCTTTTGCAGAACCTTTGGATACGTGACCATTACTTGCATAATTGGCTCCTCTGTTTTTTGCAACCAATAAATCAATAGCTTTTAAGTAATCGCTAGTTATTAATTTATATATATCATCAACTGTATTAGTATTTACATAAGGATTACTGGTGAAATCTAAAGGATTTTCAATAATAGGCACCGGTCCCCAAAGTCTTACTAAATCAAAATAAGCAGTAGCTCTCATAAAGTAAGCCTCACCAATAGCATTGTCCAACACATTTTTATCTACATCTGGCCCAACTCTGCTTGCCAAAAAGTTGATAATCATATTGGATTGTTGCACATTGGCCCATAATGCAGACCAACCGTTTACCAACTCTGGATCACTTCCGTTCAAAGAAAAAGTTCTCAATCCACTAACATCGGGCGAACCTGAATACATGTTTCCTGAACCCACTTCGATAGCCCACCAAAATTTGTTATACATCTGAAACCAAGTTCTGCTGTACATCCCATTGGTTGCCGAACTTACTTGATCATTTGTGCTGTAATAAGAGTCCAAACTTATCCCATCTTCTGCAGGTCTATTTGTGAAATCTTCCTGACACGAACCTAACACAAGGAACGTTACCGCTACGAGCAGTAAACTATATCTATTTAAAAATAATTTCTTTTTCATTTTATCTTTTTTTAAAATTCTACGTTAAGTCCAATTGTAAATGTTCTGGCTACTGGGTATCTTCCATTATCAATTCCTGACAAAAGTACATTCTGATTAAATGAACCAATCTCTGGATCGTAACCTGAATAATCAGTAAACGTAAGCAAGTTTTGAGCTGTACCGTATAATCTTAATCTTGTTATACTATATTTAGAAATAACATCCGAAGGCAAAGAATATCCAAGTGTAACGTTTTGAATTCTGATATAAGAACCATCTTCAACAAAACGATCCGAAATCAATAAGTTATTATTTGCTGTATCTGCAATAGGTCTTGGGTTATTACTTGCTGTATTAGTATCTGAATAATAATCCAAAGCATCTACAAGTTGGTTATCATATAAAGATGCATTTGTTGTTCCAGCTCTTTTGGTCAAATTCATAACATCATTACCGTAAGATCCTTGCAAGAATATAGAACAATCAAAGTTTTTGTATTTGAAATTATTTGTAAATCCAAAAGTCAAATCTGGGTGAGGATTTCCAATAAATGTTTTATCATTGGCATCTATTTTGCCGTCCTCATTAACATCTTTGTATTTTACATCTCCTAAAGCAGTTTCTCCCGCTCCTACTCCAACTGGCTGACCAAACTGAATTGGAGCACTGTTTAAAGTTGCCTGATCTTTAAATATTCCTTCGGTAACGTAACCATAGAACATACCGATAGGGTTATTAACCGTTGTATTGGTAACTACTACTGGTTGGTATCCGTTAGTATTAACTTCTTGCGTTAAAATAATTCCGTTTGCAATTTCATCTAAATTATTTTTGTAATGTGACACAACCAAAGAAATATCCTAAAGAGTAGCCTTTAGCACTAATTTTATCTTGTTGTTCTGCAAAAGCTATATCTGGCAAATACGAATTATAAAATACTAAACTTCCCCAATACCCTATCAATCCGAAAAAATAAAAAGCAAGTCCTATATAAATACTTTCCAGATTAAACCAATACAATCCCATACAGGACAACGCTCCTAGATAGCAGAAAAATTTTAGAAACGATTTTTTATTTCCAACATAATCAGCAATTCCCGATAATAGAGGAGAAATAAAACAAATAACTAAAAAGGCAGCTGCGGTAATAAAACTAATTAAAGCCGAGTTTTTTAAATGAAGCCCAAAAACATCAATGTAATGATCGCGATCTGAAAATAAAGCTTCATAAAATATTGGAAATATAGCCGATGCAATTGTAAGAGTATAAACTGAATTTGCCCAATCGTAAAATGCCCATGCGTTTAATAACTTTTTGCTTCCTTTTGCTAAATCTGCCATGTCTCTATCTTTTTTTAATTGCGAATTTATTTATTTTTTAATTGGAATAACCAAAAATAGGACTTTTTCATATATTAATTTTTCAATAATAAATTATTACTATTATTGTTTTCAACATGAATCAAAAAAAAAAGCTATTCTTAAAAAAGAATAGCCTAAATAGTTCTAAAAAAATATTTAACACACTTGATGATTACTTATGAGAAACATTAACTTTTGCTGCTATTGCTTTTGCCTCAGGAATCCAAGCTTTTAAATTAGCCATTCTTGAAATATCAGATGGGTGTGTACTTAGAAATTCTGGTTGTGATTGTCCTCCTGATTGAGAGGACATTCTTTGCCAAAAAACAATAGCTTCATCCGGATTGTAACCTGCAATAGCCATTAGAGTAAGCCCTATTTTGTCTGCTTCGTTTTCATGACTTCTACTAAATGGAAGCATGACTCCTACTTGCGAACCAAGACCATAGTATTGTTGCCACATTTGCTGTTTTTCTGCACTTTGTTGACCTGTAGCTACGGCTACTCCAACTGCACCTAATTCTTGCAGTTGAGATGTACTCATTCTTTGCGCACCATGATTTGCCAATGCATGAGAAACCTCATGCCCCAATACTGTAGCTAAACCGGCTTCATCTTTAGTTACAGGTAGAATTCCTGAATAAACAACAATCTTTCCGCCTGGCATACACCAAGCATTAACTTCTTTATTCTCTACTAATTTATATTCCCATTGATACCCGTTCAAATAATTGGATTGACCTAAATAGGCTAAATATATTTCGGCAGCTCTTTTAATCTTTTGTCCAACTAGTTCTACTCTTTTTGCATCCGCAGTTCCAGATATTATTTTGTTCTCCTTCAAAAAAGTTCCATATTGTTGAAAAGAGGATGGGAATAATTCACTGTTGGAAACAAAATTTAGTTCTTTCTTCCCTGTGATAGGATTTGTGGCACAAGAGTAAAATAAACTAATTACACCTACTCCTATTAATAAATATTTTTTCATGATATTACTTTTAAATATATTTACAAAAATGCAACTTTTACTAGTTCTATTTTTTATATAATTAAACTCAAAAGTATCAACTTTCCTATTACTAATTATAAGACAAATACAACAATCTCATAAAAGTAAATTTTGACTTTTATGAGATTATTATATTAATTAAAATCTATGATATTTTAAAAACAATCACACTTAGTGGCGGAAGTAACAGCGCGGTAGAATATTCTTTACCATCATAAGGATTGGTTTCTATCGACAATTTTTTACTGTTTTTTACCCCACTGCCACCAAAATTGGAATCGTCACTATTAAAAATTTCTGTAAGTTTTCCTGTTTTTGGTAAACCAATTCGATAATTCTCACGCACTACTTGAGTGAAATTGAGAACAACTATTAAATCATCTTTCGGATCATTTCCTTTTCGAATAAAAGACATCACCGCATTTTCATGATCTGAATAATTAATCCATTCAAAGCCTTCAGGACTAAACTGTTTTTCATGTAAAGCAGGCTCTGTTTTGTATAATTTATTGAGTTGGGTGATTGTCTTTTTTATTCCATTATGAAAAGGATACTGTAATAAATGCCAATCTAAGCTAGTTTGAAAATTCCATTCGTTGCTTTGACCAAATTCCGATCCCATAAACAATAATTTGGTTCCTGGATGTGTAAACATATAACCATAAAGCAATCTTAGATTTGCAAATTTTTGCCATTCGTCTCCAGGCATTCTTCCTGCGATAGATTTTTTTCCGTAAACTACTTCATCATGTGAAAGTGGTAACATAAAATTTTCCGTATAAGTATAGGTCATAGAAAAAGTCAAATCATTTTGATGGTATTTTCTATAAACTGTTTCTTTTTGAAAATATTCTAATGTATCATGCATCCAGCCCATCATCCATTTCATTCCAAACCCCAATCCACCGGCAAATGTAGGTCTGGAAACCATTGGAAACGAGGTGCTTTCTTCGGCGATTGTTTGTACACCCTCATAATTGGCATAAACGGCTTCATTAAAATCTTTTAAGAAGCTAATGGTGTCCAAATTTTCTCTTCCGCCATAAATATTTGGTTCCCACTCCCCTTCTTCTCTGGAATAATCCAGATAGAGCATTGAAGCAACCGCATCTACACGCAATCCGTCAATATGATAATGGTGTAACCAAAACAGTGCATTACTGATTAAAAAGGAACGGACTTCATTTCGTCCATAATTAAAAACTAAGCTTTTCCAATCAGGATGATATCCTTTTCTACGATCTGGATGTTCAAATAAATTGGATCCATCAAAAAATCCTAATCCATGAGCATCTTCCGGAAAATGCGAAGGAACCCAATCAAGAATAACTCCAATACCCGCCTGATGCAGTTTATCTACCAATACCATAAAATCCTGCGGGTTTCCAAAACGAGATGTTGGAGCAAAATAGCCAACTAACTGATAGCCCCACGATGGATCATAAGGATATTCCATAATAGGCATGAATTCTACATGCGTGAAACCAGTTTCTTTTACATATTTCACCAAATCTTCGGCATATTCCAGATAGGTCAAAAAACGATTTTCGTCTCCATGCCTTTTCCATGAACCTAAATGAACTTCATAAACCGAATATGGTTTGTCTAAATCATTATGTTCTTTACGGGTTTGCATCCATTTTTTGTCTTTCCACTTGTAGTCAAGATCCCAAATTACAGAAGCTGTATGTGGCGGTTTTTCGCAATAAAAAGCAAATGGATCTGCTTTTTCGGTAATAATTCCACCGTTATTGGATTGTATTTTATATTTATAAGTCGTTCCTTTTTCAATTCCGGGAATAAAACCTTCCCAAATACCGGATGAATCCCAGCGCACCTGTAATGAATGTTCTCCTTGAATCCAGTAATTGAAATCGCCTACAACTGAAACCGTTCTTGCCGATGGCGCCCATACGGCAAAATAAACGCCTTTTACACCGTCAACTTCTATAAGATGCGCTCCTAATTTTTCGTAAAGTCTAAAATGTTTACCAGCTTTGAATAAATCAATGTCAAAATCTGTAAAAAGCGAATAGGTTTGTACTTTGTTCATTTTTGTATTTTATTTTCTTGTGAAATTGTAATCAATTATCATTATTAAACTTTATTAAATTCCATTATACTGGCAATTCCAGTCAACGGAATTACAGACCATCTCGGTCGGGAATTCAATTCATATCCCAATTCGTAAACTGCTTTTTCCAAAAGACAGTATTTCAATAAAAAATCAATTTCTTTTTGATATCCAATATTCAGATTACCGGCTTGAGCCACTTCGATATAGGTATTCAGAAAAACACCTACAAAATATTTGTATAAAATTTCTCCCGCCTTAAAAAGTTCTTCCTGCTCGTATGGATATTTATCATTACTGTTGAAGATGGTCGCATAAATGGCATAATGAAAAGAACGGAACATTCCAGCAACGTCTTTTAATGGCGGCTGTTTTACTTTTCGGTCACGAATAGTACTTTCTGGTTCTCCTTCAAAGTCAAGAATGTAAAAATCATCACCATTGACCAAAACTTGTCCCAAGTGATAATCGCCATGAATACGAATGCGTTCTGATTTCATTTGTGTCCAGTCAAAATCAAGGAATGCTTTTCTAATTTCTTTTTTATGATCCAAAAATTGATTGGCAAGTTCTAATGCTAAACCATCCAATTTATGCAAATTGTTTTCTAAAATATTCAATCGGTTTTGAAACTGATACGTTAATCTGTTTTTTAACCAAACAGAATAATCTCCATTATAAGTAAGCGGCGTAAATGCTGTTTCATGAATATCACTGCCCAACGCAATATGCATTTCGGCAGTTCTTGTTGCTAAGGTTTGGATTTTTAGGAAAATACTTAATCCAGCCCAATCAATTATTTCATGGGGAACATCATTTAATTTTAATCTTTTGAATAAATCTATATCCGGAAGTTTGCTTATTGAAATTTTCTTAGTATTCAAATTATCAAAAATTCGATCTACTTCTTCCAGCATATATTTCCAGGCATCTCCTTGATTGGGAACTAATTCCTGCATCAATCCGAGTGTAATATTTCCATCAGAAGATACAATACTAATGCTTCCTGTATAGGCAGGCGAATGTTTAAAATTCATTCTTTCAGTAAGAAAACGGCTTATTTCATAATCAGGATTCATGCTGATGTAAATCCTCCTGAAAATTTTTAGAACTAAATTATCATTGAATATTATGGACGTATTACTTTGTTCCACTCCCATAAAATGAGATGAAATATATTCTTTTGCATGCAACGCTTTTCCCTTATGGTATTTTACTTTTGACTCTTCATTTTTTTTGGAATGAATTATTTTATCAAAAAGCAATTTTCTGAAATCCTCCTGATGCAAAGCGTCAACAAGATAGCCCTCCTGTTCATTCATTACAACTGGTGCAATAACCGTATTTGTATCCAAATCTTCTTCGGACATAAAAGCCAAAGGCATAAAATAATGCTGATAAAAGGCTTCTTTAAAATTTACTTCTAATAAAACGCCGTAATAGGTATTCTCACTTGAATTGATTTTGAAAAAATGTACAATTTCAATATATTTTAGGGTACTGGCTTTACCACCATACCATCTTTTATTGATAATATAATTTTCTAAAATGTCGGAGGCAAAAATTTTAACAAAACTTTCGTCTTCAAAAGCATCACTCCAATTGGTATGAAATACAAATGGATTTTGATATTCGGCTTCGTTAATTTTTTCAGCCATCATTTATGGATTTTAAAAAGATGAAAAGGCAATTCTGAAGGAAGTTCTACATAATTCCATTCATTATTCCATGAATAGAAGTTTCCGGTAATCAAATCGGTAATCTGAATGTTATGCGTTCCAATTTTATCAACAGGCAGTTTAATCATAGCTTTGCCTGTATGGTGTGAATCCAAGTTAACTATCATCAAAGTTTCGTCCTGCTTATCATCATCAAATTTATAATAAGCGATTACTTGCTCATTATTGGTCTCACAAAAAACAATATTATTGGTTTGTTGCAACGAAATTTGCTCTTTTCTAATGGTATTGATTTTTGTAATTAAAGTGGTAAGCTTGTTTTGAATAGTCCAATCCCATTTGTAGTATTGGTATTTTTCAGAATCTAAATATTCTTCTTTATCTGGAGCCATTGGAGTACTGATCATGTATTCAAAAACGGGACCGTAAATTCCAACATTAGAACTTAGCGTTGCTGCCAAAAAATATTTTTGCAAATGCACAGATTCATTTCCATTTTGCAAAGCAAAAGGATTAATGTCTGGAGTATTGGGCCAAAAATTAGGTCTATAAAATTCTTTTTGTTCCGTTTGGGTTAACTCTTCCACATATTCTGTTAATTCTTTTTTAGAATTTCTCCATGTAAAATAAGTGTACGATTGACTGAAACCTTGTTTGGCCAATTCGTTCATGATTTTTGGACGTGTAAAAGCTTCTGCCAAAAACAAAACATCGGGATGCTTCTTTTTGATTTCAGCAATTAACCAACCCCAGAAATAAAAGGGTTTTGTATGCGGATTATCAACTCTGAAAATTTGAATATCGCATTCCTCAATCCAAAATAAAGCGACATCCAATAATTCTTTCCAAAGATTTTTCCAATCTAAACTTTCAAAATAAATAGGCTGAATGTCTTGGTATTTTTTTGGTGGATTTTCAGCATATTGAACCGTTCCGTCGGGTCTCCATTTAAACCATTGCGGAAAATCTTTCACATACGGATGATCTGGTGCAGCCTGCAGGGCATAATCCATTGCAACTTCAATTCCTAAATGTTTTGCTTTTTGTACCAGTTCTTTAAAGTCTTCAATAGATCCTAATTCGGGATGAATTGATTTGTGTCCACCGTGATGGGAACCAATTCCCCATGGTGAACCAACATCACCATATTCGGCATTTGTTGCATTGTTTTTACCTTTTCTGTTTACTTCACCAATTGGATGAATCGGAGGGAAATAAAGTGTATCAAATCCCATTTCTGCAACACGAGGCAATAGTCTTTCGCAGTCTTTAAAAGTACCATGTTTTCCATCTTCTTCTGATGCAGAACGAGGAAAAAATTCATACCAAGTACTAAAGAGCGCTTTTTTTCGATCTACATATATTTCTAAATCAATCGATTTATTTTCTAAAAATCGGATTGGGTATTTTTTAAAAATTCGAAAAAGTTCTTCCGATTTTGTTTCTCTAACAGCATTGTCATATTCGGATTCTGTAGTGAAATAATAAACTAACCGATTAAGATATTCATTATCTGAAGCATCAACCAAATTGAGAATAGCACGAACATATTCAGCGCCTTCCAGCAACTCAGATTTCACATATTGATTGTCATTGATTTTTCGTTCCGTACCATGCTGCCAGTTTAATGCATAATCTACCCAGCCTTCTACGAAATAGGTATATTTTCCTTGTTTTTCAACATGAAATTCAGCAGACCATTCATCATTTTGAATATGTACCATTCGAACTTCCTGCCAATTATCTTCAGACTCGTGTTTGAATTTTACACAACTTTCTACAACATCATGTCCATCTGAAAAAACTTCGGCAGTGACAATCACTTTTTGACCAACTATTCTTTTAATGGCGAAACTTCCGCTGTTGAGCTGCGGCAAAACATTTTCTATAATTATACGGGTTTGATTCTGCATAGTAGTAGTTAAATTGATCATGTAATTTAGTAAATATTGAATATTTATAGAAACTATTTTTAAAAAATACAGATATTCTATTAATTTGGTTTGCTAAGCTTAATTTTTTATGAATTATAAATCAAATTGCATGAATAACTTCTTTTTCTTTCGTGTTATTGATTGTGTCGCCTGTAAATACTAGTTACACCAAATCGAAGTGCAATAAGTTGTACTATCTATTTGGTGTAATTAGTCTTCTTTTAGAAATATCTTGGCAGATAATTCTAGGTAAATATTTATTTTATGATAAAATTATTTGGGATTATAGCTCCTTTTCGTATCACAACTATACCTTCTTTGACACAATATAACTCATTTGATGTGTCAGCTAAATGCTTCCCGCCTTTTACATACACATCGTTTCCAATTCTACAGTTTTTATCAACAATGGCATTATCAATAAAACATCTTTCTCCTATACCTATTAGTGGTATTCCATTTTTATTATCGTCATTGATATCATCAATATTTTGGTAGAAATCATTACCCATTACATAGCAATGCTGAATTACAGTGTCCTCTCCTATTCGCGATCTGTTTCCAATAACCGATTTTGTAATTGCTTTGGCATGAATAATGCAGCCTTCAGAAATTAAGGATCTCTCTACCATTGTTTTGTGAAACTTAGAAGGTGATAATAAACGAGGTCTGGTATAGATTTTATTATCGTTATCAAATAAATTGAATTGTGGTATATCATCGGTCAAGCCAATATTGGCCTCAAAAAAGGAATCAATATTACCTATATCTGTCCAATAACCTTCATACTGATAACTCAATAATTTTTTATTCCCAACGGCTTGTGGTATGATTTCTTTTCCAAAATCCTTTGTTTCTGGATTAGACATCAATTCGATTAATAATTTTCTGTTGAAAATATAGATACCCATTGAGGCCAAATAATGTTTTCCTTGGCTTTTCATTTCATCACTCACCTCTGATTTCCAATCGGGTAATAACTCCTTAGCAGGTTTTTCTATAAAACAATCAATACAACTTTCTGAATTTGTTTTCAATATCCCAAATTCAGGAGCGTCTTTATCATTTACAGGCAAAGTAGCAATAGTAATATCGGCTTCTGCATCAATATGAGCTTCAAGCATTGCATTAAAATCCATTTGGTACAATTGATCCCCCGAAAGAATTAATGCATAATCAAATTCATGGTTCAAAAAGTGCGGCATGCATTGTCTAACTGCATCTGCTGTTCCTTGAAACCAAGTTGGATTATCTGGTGTTTGCTCGGCGGCTAAAATATCTACAAATGACTGACTGAAAATACTGAAATTATAGGTGTTCTTTATATGGGCATTCAAAGATGCTGAATTGAATTGTGTCAAAACAAACATTTTGTATATATCAGAATTCATACAATTTGAAATTGGTATATCAACCAATCTATATTTCCCTCCTATTGGAACTGCTGGTTTTGACCTTCTCGCCGTTAAGGGATATAATCTTGAACCTTGACCGCCACCTAAGATAATAGCGATAACTTTTTTTCTTTTAGCTTTCATATTTCTTTGCTATAATTAAATTGTATAATTCTAAATATTCTTGGCTAACGTTCTTCCAAGAATGGTCTTCACTCATTCCTTTTATTCTTATTTGTTTAATGTTTTCTTTATTTTTAAACAAATCAACTGCCCTTTGAATGGAATCACAAACATCCTCTACCGAAGCCTCGTCATGACAAATTCCATTTCCGTTATCTTCATAATCAATAATTGTGTCTTTTAGTCCTCCTGTTCTTCTTACTATTGGTATTGTCCCATAACGCAATGCATACATCTGATTTAAACCACAAGGTTCTGTTCTTGATGGAATTAAAATAAAATCAGAACTTGCATAAACTTTATGAGCTAATTCTTCATTGTAACCAATGTATACATTGTATTTTCCATTATAAACAGAAAGTAATTGCGTAAGTTGGTTTTCTATTTCGACATCTCCGTATCCTAAAATTAAGATATTGATTTCATTTTCAAATGTTGTCAAAGCTGATGTTACTACCTTTGGAAGTAAATCGGCTCCTTTTTCATTATATAATCTGCCAATAAAACTAAATAGTGGCTTTGTTGGATTCATATTAAAAAGCGCACATAATTGTTCTTTGTTTCTTTGTTTTCCTTCGACAAAATTTTCTATCGAATAATGGATTTCTACCATTGGATCACTATTTGGATTCCAAACATCAACATCGATTCCATTTAGAATCCCTCTTGACTTATGTCGAACCCTCTGAAATAATGTCTCAAGGCCATTATCTGAATGATTGATTTCATTGAGATAACTTGGTGAAACAGTTGTAACTTCATCAGCACATTTTATAGCTGTTGCCAAGGAATTGATACAGTTTCCCCATTCTAATTCTTTTATGTTAATCAAATTAAATTCAGGTAAATAATATAATTTATTAAATGTAAATATTCCTTGATACAATCCATTGTGAATAGTAATGAGCGTAGGTATATTTTTTAGTTTATCATATTTTGGACAATACTTTTTCATAAAAGGGATTAACCCTGTATGATGATCATGACAATGAATAATATCTGGAATTGAACTTCGTCCTAAAATCCAGTCTAATGTTGCAATTTGAAACGATAAAAATCGTTCGATATCATCTCTGTAATTATAAATATTGGGACGGTCAAAAAGTTCCGGTATTTCTATTAAATAAAGCTCAAATCCTAACTTATTTGATGTTTCTTTCAATACACTAAAAGGAAAATTAAAGTTACCCAGTTTTAATTTTCCCCAATGAACACATTCAAAATCATTCTCTGATCGAAATGCTGTTTGATAACAAGGAATGACGACACGAACCTTATTTTCTTCACTGGACTGGTATTTTGGCAATGATCCAATTACATCGGCTAAACCACCCACTTTTGCAACTGGGTAACATTCTGCTCCAATGTGAAATATTTCCATGAATTCCCTTTTATTTTTGTTTGATGATGATCCATCCAGACCTCTCAATTCTTTACAAAATTTAAAAAATTAATACTTTTATAGTGTGAAATAAAAT
>NZ_MUNX01000115.1 GCF_002001005.1 Flavobacterium sp. A45 | reverse complement strand
GTTAAATAATTTATGAAATTAAAATAATATCAAAAAAAAAGAGAATAAAATGTTGAAAATGATGTTTTTATCTAGTAAGAATCAATTTGTGAAAATAAAATTAATAATATTGGCTCCTACTTTTAAAGCTTTTTCGCGAACTTCTAAAGGGTCATTATTAACTTCAGGGTCTTCCCATCCATCTCCAAGATCACATTCGTATGTGTAGAGTAGTACCATCTTATTTTCGATGAATATTCCAAATGCCTGTGGCCTTTTTCCATCATGTTCATGGATTTTAGGCAAACCATTGGCAAAAACAAAAGGTTTTTGAAATATTGGATGATTTGATGGAATTTCAATCAAATTATTATTTGGAAATATTTTTTTTATTTCCTTACGAATGTATTGATCCATTCCATAATTATCATCAATATGGAGGAAACCTCCGCCAAGTAAATATTTTCTTAAGTTAGTAATGTCACTTTCATTAAAGACAACATTACCATGGCCTGTCATGTGAACAAATGGATAGGAAAAAAGGTCTGGACTGCTTGGCTCTACAGTTCTAGGTTTCAATTTTATTTTTGTGTGTATATTGGCATTACAATATTTTATTAAATTAGGTAAAGAAGTTGGATTTGCATACCAGTCGCCACCGCCACTATATTTTAGTAAAGCTATTTCTTGAGAGAAACAGCTTAAAGAAGAAGATAGTAATAATAAAAACAGTGCTTTTTTCATTGTAAAATTGAATTTTAGGATCTAATCTTCATTAATAAAAACCACACTGTGACAGGCTACTATAGCAGCAGTTTCTGTTCGTAGTCTGGTTTCGCCCAAAGAAACTGGAATGTAATTATTTTCTAATGCCAATTCGATTTCTTTGTTAGAAAAATCACCTTCAGGACCAATTAAAATTGTGTAATCCGTTTTGGCTTTAAGTATTGATTTTAGAGATTTTTTACTTGTCTCTTCGCAATGTGCTATTAATTTTTCTCCTGAGTTTTCTCTTTTTATGAATTCTTTCAACGAAATGGCAGGATTTAATTTTGGGAGAAACATTTGATTGCATTGTTTCATGGCAGAAAGAATAATTTTTTCAAATCTCTCAGGATTTATTGCTTTTCTTTCAGAACGATCACATATAATTGGAGTGATTTCATGAATTCCAATTTCGGTTGCTTTTTCAAGAAACCATTCGTAACGATCATTCATTTTTGTTGGAGCAACCGCAAGATGTAATTTGTGTTTTGGAGCTTCTGTTTTTTCTATTTCCAAAATTTGTACAGTACATTTATTATCGGAAGCTAATGTGATTTCTGTTTTAAATAAAAGACCTTGCCCATTGGTTACATAGAGTATATCCGAGTCTTTTTTGCGCAAAACTTTAATAATGTGCTTACTTTCTTCTTTATCAAAAGAAAAGGTTTCGGTAGTTTCGTTTATGTTAGGATTGTAAAATAATTGCATAATTTAAAATTGTATTCGTGCTTTTGAAACAACTTCCGAAGTTTCAAATTTTTGGGATAAAAACTTTTGATAACCTACAATTCCAATCATTGCGGCATTATCGGTGGTGTATTCAAATTTAGGGATGTATGTTTTCCAGCCGTATTTTGTTTCTGTTTCTTTCAAAGTATTTCGGATTCCGGAATTTGCAGAAACTCCGCCACCAATTGCAATTTGTGTGATACCAGTTTCTTTTACCGCCATTTTTAATTTATCCATCAATATTTCGATAATTGTGTATTGAATGGAAGCGCAGATATCGTTTAAATTCTCTTGAATAAATTCTGGGTTTTCAATTTTTTTCTTTTGAATAAAATAAAGAATAGCTGTTTTTAAACCAGAAAAACTGAAATCCAATCCTGGCACTTTTGGTTTTGTAAAAGGAAATGCCTTCGGATTTCCTAATTGCGCATATTTATCAACCAATGGACCTCCGGGATAGGGAAGACCCAGTATTTTTGCACTTTTGTCAAAAGCTTCTCCAACTGCATCGTCTGTGGTTTCACCGATGATTGTTAAATCAAAAAAATCATCGACCCTAACAATTTGGGTATGTCCTCCACTTATTGTTAAAGCCAAAAAAGGAAAGCTAGGTTTATCAAAGCCATCTTCATCTATAAAATGAGCCAGAATATGGGCATGCATATGGTTAACAGCGATAAGAGGTATTTGTAATGCCAATGCCATTGATTTTGCAAAAGAACTTCCAACCAAAAGAGAGCCCATTAATCCTGGACCCTGTGTAAAAGCAATAGCTGAAAGCTGTTCTTTTTTGATGTTAGCTTTTTTTAAGGCCGCTTCGATTACTGGAACTATATTTTGTTGATGTGCACGAGAAGCAAGTTCAGGTACAACACCTCCATATTGATTATGAATTAACTGATTGGCAACAACATTTGACAGTACTTTGTCGTTACATAATACTGCAGCTGCAGTATCATCACACGAACTTTCTATGGCAAGTATATAAACCTCCGGAATTTGCATATAAACAGATGATTTTTGAAGTATATTTGATGAATTACTATAAAAATAGTATTTTTACAGCTGTGCCAAAATTAAAGATTTTTTAGTTAAGGTATGACCATTTCTAAAGGCAAATTATTTATTTGTACTAAAAAACAAAAAGCGACTCTTATCAAAAAGATTAAAAAAATAGTATTCCGCTCTCTCCTTGGACTAATTTTACTTTTGTTAGTACTTTTTATAGCCATTACTTTACCTAGTGTTCAAACTAAGCTAGCACAGTATTTTATGAACAGTATCAATAAGGATTATGGGCTTCGCATGGAAATTGATGAAGTGCAGCTTACTCTTTTTGGTGGTGTGAAACTTAAAAAAGTATTAATAATAGACCATCATAAAGATACTTTGATTTATGTCAAAAGACTAAATACATCATTTTTAGGGGCTAAAAAGATTCTTGATGGAGATTTGATTTTTGGTGATTTGGCAATGGATGGCGTTCTTTTTAATTTAAAAACTTATAAAAAGGAAAAGAAGACAAACCTAGATTATTTTATTGATGCTTTTGGAACAAGTGAAACCCCTTCAGAGAAGCGATTTTTATTAACTGCGACAAAGATTGATTTGTCCAACGGTCGATTTGTTTTGACTGATGAAAATCTCGAAACCAAGAAACCTGTCGATTTTACAAGGTTGAATTTATCGGTTACTAATTTTAAGGTATATGGGCCAGATATATATGCCAATATCCAAAAAATGTCTTTTTTGGATCATAGAGGATTGTTTGTAAAGAACTTAAAGGGAAATTATAGTTTTACCCAACAACACATGATATTGGACAAAATGGAGATTGAAACCAAAGAATCCAGTATTAAAGGTTATGCCGCTTTGAATTATGAGATTGAAGATTTCTCAGATTTTCAGAATAAAGTGGAATTTGATGTTAAGATAAAATCGGCAAAATTAGCCTCTAATGATATTCGTTGTTTTTATGATGAATTAGGGAAGTATCAATATTTTAAGCTTAGATCTCATATAACAGGATCATTGAATAATTTAAAATTTCTCGATTTATACTTAAATGATAATCGAGGTACAAAAATTATAGGTTTCATAAATTTTAGAAATCTTTTAGGAACAAAGGATCAGAAATTCTATATGAATGGAAAGTTTGATCAGTTGAATGCTAATTATGATGATTTGGTAGGCATATTACCGAATGTTTTAGGAAAAAAGTTACCCGTTATTTTGAAGAAATTTGGGAATATTTCATTGTTTGGGAATACTCAGGTTACCACTACATCAATACATGCCAATCTTGCAGCAAATACTGCATTGGGTATGGTTAAGACCAAATTTATAATCAACAATATGGATCAAAGCGACAAGGCCGACTATAATGGTTATGTTGTTTTAAATGATTTTAGCATTGGGAATTTATTGGATAATAAAGATTTGTCCAAAATAAGTTTAAATATTGATGTCGATGGACATGGTTTTTCTGAAAAGTATTTGAATACTTCATTAAAAGGAATTGTTTCAAGTGTTGGGTATAATGGGTATAATTATAAGAATGTTACAGTAAACGGTAATTTCAAATTGCCTCTGTACAAAGGATCAATTATTGTTGACGATCCTAATCTGAAAATGAATTTCAATGGATTGGTTAATTTGAGCAAAAAAGAAAACCAATATGATTTTCAAATTAAAATAGACAATGCAAAATTGAATAAACTGAATTTTGTAAAAGATTCCGTTTCCCAATTTGTTGGAAACATTATTGTCGATGTACAAGGGAATTCTATAGACAATATGCATGGCAATATCTATGTGAATAGTGCTACCTATATTAATCCTAAAAATACCTATCAATTCAATGATTTTAATTTGAATTCAAGTTTTGATGAAAATCGAATTCGAACTATAAAAGTAACAGCTCCAGATATAACCAATGGGACAATTGTTGGGAAGTATAAATTTTCAGAATTAAAAGCATTGGTTTCAAATTCGTTGGGAAGTCTTTATACAAATTACAGACCTATAGCAGTTAAAAAGGGACGATTTTTGAAGTTTAATTTTGAGGTACACAGCAAGATAGTTGAATTGTTTTTTCCAGACATAAAACTAAGTGAAAATACTACCGTGAAAGGAAATATTAATTCGGATAATAACGAATTCAAATTCAATTTTAATTCTCCAAATATAAAGGCTGCCGACAATTCTTTTGACAATATTAGAGTTGCTATTGATAATAAAAATCCATTATATAACGCATATATCGAGTTAGACAGTATTAAAACCAAAATGTATAAAATTCGTGATTTTAGTTTGATAAATGTCACTTCAAAAGATACTTTGTTTTTCCGAACCGAGTTTAAAGGTGGTTCAAAAGGTCAGGATTATTTTAATTTGGATTTATACCACACGATAAATAAAGAAAACAAAAATGTAGTTGGTTTCAGTAAATCAGAGATTAAAATAAAAAACGATTTATGGTTTTTGAATGAGTCTAATTTACCAAATAATCGTTTGGTTTTTGATAAAAACTTGAAGGAATTTAAGCTGGATGATTTTATACTTTCCAACATGGATCAAGAAGTAAAACTCGATGGTGAGTTCAAAGGAGATTCATATAAAGATATTAATGTTGAGTTCAAGAATTTTGACATCAATGCATTAACATCGGCTCAAGAAAGTTTTGTTATTTATGGAAATTTGAATGGTAAAATTAATTACAATCAAAATAAGCAGGTTTATAAACCTACGGCATCATTGCGTATAGATAGTTTGAAGGTAAATAATCATGATTTAGGAATTTTGAATTTTGATATAAAGGGTGATGAGAGTTTCAAAAAATTCACTTTATATTCTACTATTGAAAATAAAGATTTTGAATCATTTAGTGCAGACGGAAGTTTTGAGGTAGTAAATAAAGAAACATTGTTTGATTTAAATTTAAAATTTGATCGATTTAATTTAGCAACATTAAGTTCATTGGGGGGAGATGTTATTTCCAATATAAGAGGATTGGTATCTGGAAATGCAACTATTGGCGGTACTTTGAATAAACCCGATGTCAATGGGCGTTTGTTTGTTAATGGAGGAGGATTGGCTATACCGTATCTTAATGTTGATTATGCTTTAAAAGATAAAACGATTATTGATCTTACTGGTGAAAAATTTCTATTTAGGAATAACACTTTAATAGATACCAAATATAATACTACCGGAAGCTTAAACGGAGTAGTAGAGCATAAGGAGTTTTCAGATTGGAAATTGGATTTGAATATAAATTCTAAGAGACTTCTTGTATTGGATACTAAAGATAGTGAAGATGCTGCATATTTTGGAACAGCATTTATTAATGGAAGTGCAACAATTAAAGGCCCTGCAAATGGTTTATTTATAAAAGTTGATGCAAAATCTGAAAAAGGATCGGCTCTTAAAATACCGATAAATAGTGCGGAAAGTGTTAGTGAAAATAGTTTTATTCATTTTATAACACCGAAAGAAAAATTCAATTTAGAAAAAGGAATTGTTGATAAAACAAAGAATTACAATGGACTTGAATTAGAGTTTGATCTTGAAATCAATCCTAATGCAGAGGTTGAAGTTATTTTGGATAGGAATTCAGGACATGGAATCAAAGGACGTGGAAATGGAACGCTTTTGTTTAAAATCAACACACTCGGCGCTTTTAATATGTGGGGCGATTTCTTGCCTTATGATGGTACTTATAATTTTAAATATGGAGGACTAATCGATAAAAAATTTAAAGTAAAAAAAGGTGGATCCATTATTTGGGAAGGAAATCCTATGAGAGCTCAATTAAATCTTGAGGCGGTATATAAAACATCTGCAAATCCAGCTTTGTTAATAGAGAATTCCAGTGTCAACAAAAAAGTAGATGTTGAAGTTATTATTGGTATTCGTGGTGATTTGTCACGACCAGAACCTGATTTCATGATCGATTTCCCTACCATTACAAGCGTTTTAAAATCAGAACTTCAGTCCGAATTAGCAGATAAAGATGTAAGACAGACTCAGGCATTGTATTTATTGTCAACCGGAAGTTTTTTGGGTAGAGATGGCTCAAGTCAAGCGGTTGCTTCAAGTGTATATGAAACAGCTTCAAGTATGCTGGGAAGTATAATTCAATCAAATAACGAAAAATTTGAAATGAATTTTAATGTTGTTTCACCAGATAATAGACCAAGTGCACAAACTGATGGTAGAGTTGAAGCTATTGTTTCTTCCAAAGTGAATGAAAGAATTACTATAAATGGTAAGATTGGGGTTCCATTTGGTGGAGTAAATGAATCTGCCATAGTAGGAGCTGTTGATATTAAATACAGGGTAAATGATGATGGATCTTTTAATTTCCATGTTTTTAATAAAGAAAATGACTTAAATTATTTTGGTCAGGATATCGGTTATACTCAAGGTGCTGGTATTTCGTATGAGGTTGATTTTGATACTTTTAGAGAATTGGTTGATAAGATGTTTAAAAGCAAAAAATTGAAAAATGAAAAAAGTACTAAAAACAATGTTGATAACTCAGATTCTAATTTGAATCCTGATGGAATAAATTTTACAAAACCTCAAGAGCCTAAATCGGATAGGCCAAAAATCAATCAAGATGCTGTACTTCCAGAGGATGATTAATTGTAATTAATTATTAAAGAGTTTGTTATGTGTTTTTTTTTTGAAATTTTAGTTAACTTTATCGCTATAATTTTTTTATCCCCACTTCATTCATTATTTATTAGAGTTTAATGTTTCTTTATTAAAAGAGATAATTAGCTAGTATTTTCCCTTTTTCAACCATTTTGAGTTTTAAAAAAAGAAATAAAACTATAGGCTTTTTGAATTAAAAAAACTTATCAACGAAAACGTTTGAATTTCAGATATTTTATTAAAATGTTAGAAAGCGCCCCTAAAATGTCTTCGATATTTGCTAAATTTACACTTTAATACTTAAAAAAATGTCAAAAACAATAAAAAAGATAGGTGTACTTACATCCGGAGGAGACTCTCCAGGAATGAATGCTGCTATTCGTTCTGTTGTGCGAACATGTGCTTTTCATAACATAGGATGTGTTGGTATTTATAGGGGCTACCAAGGAATGATTGAAGGGGATTTTAAAGAAATGGGACCTCGAAGTGTAAATAACATTGTGAATAAAGGAGGTACTATTTTAAAATCGGCTCGGTCGATGGATTTTAAGACTCCCGAAGGAAGAGAAAAAGCACATAAAAATTTAGTAAAAGCAGGAATCGATGCTCTGGTAGTTATCGGTGGAGATGGTTCTTTTACAGGAGCATTATTATTTAATTCTGAATATAATTTTCCAGTAATGGGAATTCCTGGAACTATTGACAATGATATATTTGGAACAAGTCATACTTTGGGCTATGATACCGCTTTAAATACTGTTGTTGATGTAATTGATAAAATACGCGATACGGCAAGTTCTCACAACAGGTTATTTCTTATTGAGGTAATGGGGCGTGATGCTGGACATATTGCTTTGAATGCGGGAATTGGAGCGGGAGCAGAAGAAATTCTTATTCCAGAAGAAGATTTAGGATTGGATCGTTTATTAGACTCTTTGCGAAAAAGTAAAGCCGCAGGTAAATCTTCAAGTATAGTGGTAATCGCAGAGGGAGATAAGATAGGTAAAACTGTTTTTGAACTAAAGGATTATGTAGAATCAAATTTTCCGGAATATGATGTACGTGTATCCGTTTTAGGACATATGCAACGTGGTGGAGCTCCATCTTGTTTTGATAGAGTTTTAGCAAGTCGATTAGGTGTAAAAGCTGTTGAATGTTTGTTAGAAGGTAAATCGAATTATATGGTTGGTTTATTGTGTGATAAAATTGAGCTTACACCTTTAGAACAAGCCATTAAAGGACATACTGAAATAGATCAGGAATTACTTCGTGTTTCAGACATCATGTCCATATAAAATTAAAAGAAAAATAAAACAAAAAAATAATTTAAATTTAATACAATGTCAAAAGTAAAATTAGGAATTAACGGATTTGGTAGAATTGGAAGAATTGTTTTCAGAGAAACTTTCAATAGAGATAACGTAGAAGTAGTTGCAATCAATGATTTATTAGATGTAGATCACTTAGCATACTTATTAAAATATGATTCAGTTCACGGTCGTTTTGACGGAACGGTTGAAGTAAAAGAAGGAAAACTTTATGTAAATGGAAGAAACATCCGTATTACTGCTGAAAGAAACCCAGCTGATTTAAAATGGAATGAAGTAGGTGTTGATGTAGTTGCAGAATGTACAGGTATCTTCACAACTATTGAAACTGCAAATGAGCACATTAAAGGTGGTGCGAAAAAAGTAATCATTTCTGCTCCGTCTGCAGATGCTCCAATGTTTGTGATGGGAGTAAATCACGAAACTGCAAAAGCTTCGGATATTGTTGTTTCTAACGCTTCTTGTACTACAAACTGTTTAGCTCCTTTAGCTAAAGTTATTCACGATAATTTTGGAATTGTTGAAGCTTTGATGACAACTGTTCACGCTACAACTTCAACACAAATGACTGCTGACGGACCTTCTAGAAAAGACTGGAGAGGTGGACGTGCAGCAAGCATTAACATTATTCCTTCTTCTACAGGTGCTGCAAAAGCGGTTGGAAAAGTTATTCCAGAATTGAATGGAAAATTAACAGGTATGGCTTTCCGTGTTCCTACGGCTGACGTTTCTACAGTAGATTTAACTGTAAAAGTTGCCAAAGAAACTTCATATGAAGAAATTATGGCAGTTTTGAAAAAAGCTTCAGAAACTACAATGAAAGGTATCTTAGGATATACTGAAGATGCTGTTGTATCTCAAGATTTTATTTCTGACAAAAGAACTTCGATCATTGATGCTACAGCAGGAATTGGTTTGAATTCAACTTTCTTCAAATTGGTGTCTTGGTATGATAATGAGTACGGTTATTCAAGTAAATTGATTGATTTAGCGGTGCATATCAGTTCACTAAAATAATTTTATAATTTTACAAAATCCCATTAAGTGAAATTAATGGGATTTTATGTTTTGTTCAGTTAAATGTAATTAAACAGTTATATTTAAGATGAGGAGCAAAATTCATAACCAATAAAATCAAATAATATGAAATTAATAGTTGATAGTGGTTCTACTAAAGCAGATTGGATTGCAATAGATGAAGACGGAAAAGTTATGTTTACCACACAAACATTAGGTTTAAATCCAGAAATTCTAGACAAACAAGAGATTCTTGATCGCTTGAATGATCGATTTGATATATTACAGAATAAAAAATTAGCCACCCATTTATTTTTCTATGGTGCTGGTTGTGGAACGGATAGGATGAAACTTTTTCTTTCTCAAGTTTTTAAAGAATATTTTTCAAATGCTATAGTTGTTGTTGAAGAAGATACATATGCAGCTGTTTTTGCCACTACACCAAAAGGAGAAAAAGCTATTGTTAGTATTTTAGGTACTGGTTCAAACTGCAGCTATTTTGACGGTAAAGTTTTGGAGCAAAGAGTACAATCATTAGGCTATATCGTTATGGATGATTGCAGCGGAAATGTTTTTGGAAAAAGCTTAATCAGAAAATACTATTTTAATAAAATGCCAAAAGAGTTAGCTGAAGTTTTTGAAAAAATGTATGATGTTGATCCTGATTACATCAAAAATAAATTATACAAAGAGCCAAATCCTAATGCATACCTTGCTACTTTCGCAAAATTCTTAATTCAAAATAAGGAGCACGAATTTTGCAGAAAAATAATTTTTAAAGAAATGAAATCTTTCATTAAAAATTATATTAAGCAATTTGAAAATTGCAAAGAAGTACCTGTACATTTTGTAGGTTCTATTGCTTTTTACCTAAAAGAAGAATTAGCTGAGATTTTTGAAAAATATGAATTGCAATTGGGTAATGTATTAAGAAGACCTATCGATGGTTTGATAGCATACCATATAGCAAATAAATAATTATATGGAAATAGCAATTATTGCCCATGATGGGAAAAAAGATGATATTGTAAAATTCCTCATCAAAAACCGTGAGGTCCTACAGCAAGAAAAAATACATTTTATTGCAACAGGAACAACTGGGGGAAGAGCAGAAGATGCAGGCTTTAAAACAACAAGAATGCTTTCTGGTCCATTGGGTGGTGACGCCCAAATTGCAGGGAGAGTTGCTGAGGGTAAAACACAGATGGTTTTATTTTTCAAAGATCCTCTTTCAAGTCATCCACATGAGGCAGATGTTAATATGCTGATACGGGTATGTGATGTGCATAATGTGCCGTTAGCTACCAATGAAGCTACAGCGCAATTATTAATTAATGCTATAGCACAGCAATCATAGATATTTCCACATTTACATTTTTTGGCAAACATGCCACTTGAACCGTTTCACGTGCTGGAGCGGTTTTTTCGTTAAAATAAGATCCGTAAACAGTATTGATACTTCCAAAATCATTCATGTTCATGATGAAAATGGTAGATTTAACTACGTTCTCAAAAGTCATTCCAGCAGCTTCTAGAACGGCTTTCATATTTTCCATCACTTGCTTGGTTTCAGACTCAATGTTTTCTATTACCAATTCCATAGTTTCAGGATTCAGTGCGATTTGACCAGAAGTGTATAAGGTGTCACCTTTTAACACAGCTTGATTATATGGGCCTATAGGTGCTGGCGCTTTTTTAGTGTAAATTATTGTTTTCATAGCCTATGTATTTTGAGTTAATCTATTGATTAGTAAGATTTCTTTTTTCCCATTTAATATCGCTCAGTATTCCTGATTTGATACCGATGTAAAAATTCCAACTTGCATTGTCTCCAAATGGTGTCCAGTTAAAATCCATTCTCCAGCTCATCAAATCTCTTTCAAAACGTAATTGCGTAAAGGTAACTCCCTTTTGAACAAAATCATATCCTGTAGATATTCCTGCTTTCCATTTTGTTGTTAAATCTGCATTTGCAGAAATCATAATGGAATTTCCAGTGATTTTCTTCTCCCTATTGTTGTTCCCGTAGGTCAAGGAATAGGCAAATGTCATGTCCCATGGTAATTTTGATCTAAAGAATTCGGTAACTGTATCTTCTCCTTCTTCTTCGTCATCAAATTGGCTATTTCTAACACTGCCTACATCAATATCCGAACCAAACAAATCATCTTCTCGCCCTCCGTTTCTTTTTCCTTGAGAGTTTTTCTTTTCTTTCTTGCTATCGGAACTGGAAAGGGCATAATTCATCGTTAAATTGGCACTTGTCATTCTAAAAAGACTTCCTCCGTTGTTGATGTTGAACGTATCTATTCTATTTCCGGAATTATCAATAGCATATGGATCCAAGGTTGCTCCAAAATTTGCACTCAATTTATTGTCAAAAAATTGAGTTCCACCGCTTACTCTTACGGGAGCCCAGGCAAGCTCGGTAGCATCAAAATTATAACTCGTTGAAAAATTTAAATTATTAAGCAACATTATTTTTTTTGCTTCAGTCTTGGTACTATCCTTATCGGTCACTTTTGCCTCAAATGTATTACTAAGGTTAAAACCAACAAAATTGGAACTATTCATGCCGGGAGCACCATACATACCGCCTTCAAATCGGGTATAGTCTTTTTGCATTGCCCCACTTCCATCTGTAGCATATGTATCGTAATATTTTTCAAAACTAGGGGTGTAACTATGTGAAATAGCCGGTCGCATTACATGTCGAATGGATTTTATTTTTTTGTCCTCCCCAAAATTAAACGTACCGTAAATTGTCGTTCCAAGACTAGTGGAAGAAGAATATGTTCTAAAAGAGTCAAAACCTTTTACATCTGTGGTAACAACAGCGCTCAATTGGTCATCATACTGTTTGTTGATTGTGTTAAAATACCAAACTTCTTCATAATTTAAAGAAGATGAAACACTAAAATGTTTGAATATTTTGAAGTTGGTACTTAGTGGAATTGTATGTTGAAACCCAATTTCTGAATCACGGAACATTTCGGGTTTGAAAAACAAAGAATCGGTTGTTACAAAGCTGTTTCGTCCATTCAAATTGTATTGCAAGTTGATGTTTTTAAAGACACCTTTTTTTGCACCATCATTTATTGCAAAAGGATAAATACGATCTAAGCTAAACTGCAGTGTAGGCAGTGTCATGTTGATTACTTTTGTATTCGTATTTTGGGAGTGAGTAGCAGTCAGTGATAATCTACTTTCAGGAATTGAATGGAATACTGTACTATAAGATATGGAGGAACTCAAAGTATTGTTTAATGAGGAACCAACATTGACTTGATTTATAGTTTCTTTAAAATATTCACTACTACCTAAATTGACAGAAGCTGAAAAAGTAGAATTTGGATTGGCTTTAGAATCTTGAGAATGTGACCACTGAATATTGTAAATTTTAGTTTTCGAGTAATCAGGATAGCCTCTTTCACTGGTAATGTTGTTCTCAAATCTTACGTTGATGTTTCCTTGATAATGGTATCTATTGGCATAGGACGATTGCACCCCTAAAGCGTAACTTCCATTTGTGTAATAATCCCCAACAACGGTTAAGTTGTAATTATCGCTTAGTGCAAAATAATATCCTCCATTTTGAAGGGAAAAACCTTTGTCGTTAGAATCGTTATAGGATGGTAATATGATTCCAGAAGTGCTTGTTTCCTTTGAAAGTGGAAAATATGCAAAAGGCAAAAATAATGGGGTTGGTACACCCTCAATTACCATATTGGTGAAACCTGTAACGATTTTTTTCCCAGGAATAAATTTTATTTTGTTGGTTTGAAAATAATATTCAGGGTTGTCTACATCTTTTGAGGTTGTAAATCGTGCACCTTTTAAAAAATAAACCGAATCATTTTCCTTTTTTGTGATTGCTGCTTTTACGTTAAATTCTCCTTGGCTGGATCTTGAATTCCAGATTAATGCTTTTTTGGTTTTAAAATTAAAACGAATTGAATCGGGTTCGATAACATTTGAGCCTTGTTTGAAATTTGGAAATTGAGTGTAATTGCCAAGTGAATCTTTTATTCTACCTGCATAAACCTCATTTTTTTCGTAATCCATTACTATAATACCCGATTTTAATTCAACATCTTGGTAGTATAATTCAGCTTTATCGTACAAAGTGATCAGCTTCTTTTTTTGTTCAATCTTTGCGTATTTTTCAGCTGTGTATTTAACTTTGCCATTAAGGAAAGTTTTTTTTACCTTAATTGTGTCGAGTTTAATGGTGTCAGTCGGTGATTCAGCCAAAGGATTTTTAATACTATCTTCTTGTGTTGGTTTCTTAACTTCTTGTTTCTTAGAAGGAATGGTTGTTTGTTTCTTTTTTATATCTTGTGAATATAAATTAGAGCATCCTAAAGATAGGAAAATTGATAGTAAAACGATATTAAATAAGTTTGTATGCAAAGGTTTAAATGCTATTTTTGTAAAATGAAGACTTGAATATTCGCGAGCCAAAATTACTATAATTTTTTGGCAAAAATAACCAAATGATAAATTTATAACGGAAGTCTTATAATTAAATTAACTATTAGATGTATATATCAAAAAAAATAAAAATTGCTTTCACCTTTTTAATTGCGATGATTGCGATTGATTCTTATAGTCAATCCAATGATTTTAAAGTTACTTTGGATGCAGGTCATGGAGCCCATGATTTTGGAGCAGTTTACAGTGGGAGGGTTGAAAAAAATATTGCATTGGCAATTGTTCTGAAAGTAGGTAAAATTTTGGAATCCTATCCCAATATGGATGTTATATACACTAGAAAAACAGATGTGTTTATTGATTTGGTTGAACGCGCCAATATAGCCAATAGAGCAGATTCACATATTTTTGTTTCCATACATTGTAATGCAAACAAAAACACTGCCGCAGACGGAACTGAAACCTATGTAATGGGTATGAATAAGATTGCATCCAATCTTGAAGCAGCGAAAAAGGAGAATGCTGTAATCACTCTCGAAAAAGATTACAAACAAAAATATGAAGGTTTTGATCCCAATTCGCCTGAAACGATGATTGGTATGACTTTGATGCAAGAAGAATATTTGGAAAACAGTATTTCGTTGGCAAGCAAAATTGAAGATAAATTTGCTCTTTTGGGTAAAAAATTGAGACACGGTGGAGTGAAACAAGCTCCTTTTATGGTTCTTCATAAAGCCTATATGCCAAGAGTATTGATTGAAACCGGTTTTATATCCAATCCAACTGAGGGCGAATTATTAAACTCAGAAGATGGACAAAATGATATTGCACGAGCAATTGCCGAAGCAATAATAAGTTATAAATATGAATTTTTTGGAGACGGTGGGGTAGAGACCTCTGGCGAAAAACCTTCTCAAATACTGAAAGAGAATCCTGTAAAAGGCACCGAAACACCTGAAGTAAATGGTGGAATAATTAAAAAAGATACGCTAGGCTCTATTTTTAAAATACAGCTTTCGGCCAGTAAAAAAAAAATAGCATTGGAACCTAAAAATTTCAAAGGATTGCAAAATGTTACGCTCGTGTATGAAGATAATATTTATAAATATCTATATGGTGATACTTCCGATTATGAAAATGCGAAGAACAAATTAAATGAAGTTAAGTCCAAAGGATATGATTCAGCTTTTTTAATTGCTTTCAAAAACGGAAAAAAAGTTAGCATTCAGGAAGCAATCAAATAATGCTTATAGATTCGAATATTTTATATTAAATTTGCCCATTAAAAAAACGAAATTTTGAAAATTACAAGAGAATTAAAGACTGCTATTTTAGTTATTACATCAATTTTATTATTCATTTGGGGTTATAATTTTTTGAAAGGAAAAGATCTTTTTAATAATTATAAAACTTTATATGTTGAGTACACAAATGTTGAAGGACTTGCCCCATCCGCTTTGGTTACAATAAACGGACTCACAATAGGAAAAGTTAAAACTATAACGATAGGTGATAAAGGGATTTTATTAGTTGAATTACAAATAAACACAGATTTCCCGATATCAAAATCCAGTGTTGCAACCATTTATGATGCCAGTCTTATTGGTGGTAAACAAATTTCTATTAATCCTAATTATACTGATACAAATATTGCCGAAAGCGGTGATTATTTGAAAGGGAATATTCAAGCCAGTTTAATGGATTCATTAGGGGACAAAGCAACCCCTGTTATGGAAAAACTGGAAAAATTGATGGTGAGTGCTGATAAATTAGTGAATAGTGTTAATAATGTTTTGGACGAAAAAGGTCAAGCTGATTTGAAAAAGAGTCTAGCAGAACTTAGTGCTACCATGGAACAATTCCATAAAGTGGCTTCAAATGCTAATAGTATTTTGGATGAAAACAAAGGACAATTAAAAGGTGTTGTTTCTAATTTTAATAAAGTTTCAGATAATTTTGTTAAAATTTCAGACTCGTTGAATAAAGCTGATTTAGGGCTTACCGTTAGGAATTTGAATGCAACATTAAGCAAGGTTGATGTATTGATGAAAGGTTTAGAATCTGGAAAAGGTACTATGGGGAAATTACTGAAAGATGACGCTCTTTATGCAAACTTGGAAAAAACTTCGAAAGAATTAGAATTGTTGTTGCAGGATGTAAGATTAAATCCAACCCGTTATGTAAATGTTTCTGTTTTTGGTAAGAAAAACAAACCATATATTGCTCCAAACGATTCTATAACAAAAGTAAAAAACTAATTTTATGACCTACCTAAGTAATGTGTTATTTGCCATAGTGTTGATTATTGGATTCGGATATTTTTATTTGAATGTCAAAAAAATCATTAGAAATATTAATCTGGGTGTTGCTGTCAATCGTAAAGACAATGCAAAAGCACGTTGGAGAAATATGGCAATGATTGCTCTTGGGCAATCCAAAATGGTAAAAAGACCTATTGCTGGAGTATTGCATATTATAGTTTATGTAGGTTTTGTTATCATCAATATCGAGTTGTTGGAAATTATCATCGATGGTTTATTTGGAACGCATAGAATTTTTGCTCCGATTGGGGTTGTATATGATGTTTTAATTGCTTCTTTCGAGATATTGGCATTTTTGGTATTATTTTCGGTTATTGTATTTTTGATAAGAAGAAATATCATTAAGTTGAAACGATTTGTTCATTCTGATTTAAAAGGATGGCCAAAAGGTGATGCTAATTATATTTTGTATTTTGAGATTACTTTAATGACTTTGTTTTTATTGATGAATGCTACGGATTTGCATTTGCAAAACGTTCCTGGCGGATTTTCTCATTTTATAAAAGCAGGTTCTTTTCCAATAAGTCAATTTATTGAACCAGTTTTTAATGGTATGTCAAATGAATTGGTAATGTTGCTAAATGAAGGCTTTTGGTGGTTACACATCGTTGGGATTTTAATTTTTATGAATTATTTATATTTTTCAAAACACCTTCATATTTTATTGGCTTTCCCAAATACTTATTTTGCTAATTTAAATCCACAAGGACAGTTTGATAATTTAGCTTCTGTAACTGCTGAAGTAAAATTGATGATGGATCCCAATGCAGACCCTTTTGCGGCAGCTCCAGTTTCAGAAAATGAAGTTCCAAGTAAATTTGGTGCCAGTGATGTTCAGGATTTAAACTGGGTTCAGTTATTGAACGCTTATACTTGTACAGAATGTGGTCGTTGTACTTCTTCTTGCCCAGCCAATCAAACTGGCAAAAAATTATCTCCTCGTAAAATAATGATGGACACTAGAGACAGACTAGAAGAAGTAGGTAAAAACATTGATGCCAATAAGGGGGTTTTTGTTCCTGATAATAAATCGTTGTTAAACGATTACATTACACCAGAAGAATTATGGGCTTGTACATCATGTAACGCTTGTGTAGAGGAATGTCCTGTAAATATCAGTCCGCTTTCTATCATTATGGATATGAGACGTTACTTAGTAATGGAGCAAAGTGCTGCGCCAATGCCTATAAATGCTATGATGACTAATATAGAGAATAATGGTGCACCATGGCAATACAGTCAACAAGACCGATTGAACTGGAAAAACGACTAGTGGCTTAATCGTTGATTTGGTTATTTGTTTAACCGATTTACAAATTAACGATTAAGCTATTCAACAAATAAACAAATCAACGATTAAACAAATAAGAAATGTCAGAAAATTTAATTGTGCCAACAATGGCCGAAATGCTAGCCCAAGGAAAACAACCAGAAGTTTTATTTTGGGTAGGTTGTGCAGGAAGTTTTGACGATAGAGCAAAGAAAATAACCAAAGCATTCGTACGAATTTTAAATCGTGCTAATGTTTCCTTTGCTGTTTTAGGGACTGAAGAAAGTTGTACTGGAGATCCCGCAAAAAGAGCTGGAAATGAGTTTTTGTTTCAAATGCAGGCCATGATGAATATCGAAGTCCTGAATGCTTATGAAGCAAAAAAAATAGTTACAGCCTGTCCACATTGTTTTAATACTTTAAAAAATGAATATCCAGAATTGGGAGGCCATTACGAAGTTGTACATCACACAGAATTTCTTAAATCATTACTAGATTCTGGTCGTTTAACCATCGAGGGAGGGCAATTTAAAGGAAAACGAATTACTTTCCACGATCCTTGCTATTTGGGTAGAGCGAATAATGTTTATGAAGCTCCTAGGGATTTAATTCAGAAATTGGATGTTGAATTGCTTGAAATGAAACGTTCGAAAGCAAATGGCTTATGTTGTGGAGCTGGTGGAGCACAAATGTTTAAAGATGCTGAGCCAGGTAACAAAGAAATAAATGTGGAAAGAACAGAAGATGCTCTTGAAACAAAACCAGATATTATTGCTGCTGGTTGCCCTTTTTGTAATACCATGTTGACTGATGGTGTTAAAAACAAAGAAAGGGAAGCAGATATAAAAGTGATGGATATCGCAGAATTGATTGCTAATGCTCAGGATTTGTAACGAATGGCTTAAGAATATTTGTTTTTCAAATATAATTCTTTACATCAAAAGTAATCCAAACAAAGAATCTGCGTTTATATCTTTATAAAGACGAAAGATTCCTTAAGTTTGGAATATTTCTTCTTTTTTAAAATAAAAAAATCTAAATTCATAAATCTGCAGTCTAAAATCTGCAATCTAAAATAATAGACAATGTACGTTCCTTTTGAAAATTTACCCGAAGAATCTAGAATTTGGATTTATCAATCGAATAGAAAATTTTCGGATGCCGAGTTTTCTGAGATCGAAACTGATTTGCAATCTTTTCTTAACGAATGGGCTGCTCACGGAACTAGTCTTGAATCATCATATTTGTTGAAATATAATCGGTTTATTATTATAGCAGTTAATCAAGATGTTCAAGCAGCAACAGGATGTTCTATTGATTCTTCTGTTGAATTTATCCAAGGCTTAGAAAAAAAATACAATGTTGATTTATTGGATAAAATGAATGTAACCTTCAAGCTAGGAGAACACATTGCACACAAGCCATTGATTGATTTTAAAAAAATGGTAAAAGACAAAGCCGTTACCGAAAACACAATTGTCTTTAATAATTTGGTTAACAATATCGAAGAGTTCAATGAATCTTGGGAAGTTCCAGCAATTGACAGTTGGCATAGCCGATTTTTTTAAATCAATATACCAAATTAGAAATGCCAAAAATCCTTTCACTTTTCGTATTCTTTTTTTGTTTTTCAATCTTGAATGCCCAAAATTCAGACATTGATCTTTTAAAAAAAATAAATCTAAACAGAAATACCAATCTAGAGTCGACAATGGTTGGGATTACCAATAGTGCTATGCCTGTTAGTATTGGTACACCCGTAATTATTTATGCGGTTGGATTAATTGAAAGCGATAGTACCACAAAGAAGAAAGCTATTTTCATTGGTGAATCTTTGGCAGCCTCCGCATTTATTTCTTTGGCATTAAAAAATATAACTAAAAGAGATAGACCTTACGAAACATATCCAGAAATAGATAATGTTACTGAAGAATCCAGTTATTCTTTTCCTTCAGCGCATACTTCATCAGCTTTTGCAACAGCGACATCATTGAGTATGGCTTACCCAAAATGGTATGTAATTGCTCCTACATTCTTGTGGGCGGGTGCAGTTGGGTATTCTCGTATGTACTTAGGTGTACATTATCCTACAGATGTTTTGGCTGGTGCCATTATAGGTAGTGGTTCTGCTTTTTTGTGTTATAAATTGAATAAATGGATTAATAAAAAAAGAGCTCCCCACCAGAAAAAGCTTTGGGAGTAATTCATTTTAATCGATGTTAATTTGTAAATTTAGGAGTATTTAATATTTCCATTGATTTATATGAAACATCAACATTCTTCACATAAAATTTCATCTAATTCAGTTCGTCATTCGGATTGTTGTTCGAGTCATAATATGAATGATCATTCAAATAATGAACACGACCATAATCATTCTCACGGAGAGCGAAGCTACTTTCAAATGTTTTTTCCTGCTATAATATCTTTTTGCTTGTTGTTGATAGGGATTTTTTTTGACAATTATTTTCCTCAAACTTGGTTTAGCGGTTGGATTCGATTGGGTTTATACATTGTTGCTTACATTCCGGTTGGTTTTCCGATTCTGAAAGAAGCTTTTGAAAGTTTTAGAAAAGGAAGTTTGTTTTCGGAGTTTTTTTTGATGGGAATTGCAACTATTGGAGCATTCGCTATTGGAGAATTTCCGGAAGGAGTAGCGGTAATGTTATTTTACAGTATTGGAGAAATTTTTCAAACTCTGGCTGTAAAAAGAGTAAAATCAAATATCAAATTGTTATTAGATCAAAGGCCTGATTCAGCTACAACTTTGGATGGAAATAAAACCGTTTTGAAAAAGGCATCCGAGATTGAAATTGGAACAATCATTCAATTAAAACCAGGAGAAAAACTGGCTTTGGATGGGAAACTACTTTCTGAAAGAGCTACTTTTAATACTGCTGCTTTAACAGGTGAAAGTAAACCAAATACCAAAAAAAAGGATGAAATTGTTTTGGCTGGAATGATTAACTTAAATACGGTTGTAGAAGTAGAAGTTACAACCGCTTATACCGACAGTAAATTGTCCAAAATCCTGACAATGGTGCAGGAAGCAACTGCCAAAAAATCGCCAACTGAATTGTTTATTCGAAAGTTTGCCAAAGTCTATACGCCAATCGTAGTTTATCTTGCAATGGCAATTTGTTTGTTGCCAATGTTTTTTGTAGCCGATTATGTTTTTAAAGATTGGTTGTATCGAGCGTTGGTTTTCTTGGTGATTTCGTGTCCCTGTGCTTTGGTTATTTCTATTCCATTGGGATATTTTGGAGGAATTGGAGCAGCGAGTAAAAACGGAATCTTATTCAAAGGTTCTAATTTTTTGGATATAATGGCAACCATAAAAGTAGTCGTTTTGGATAAAACAGGAACGTTGACCAAAGGCGTATTTACAGTACAAAAAGTAGTAGCGGTAGGTATTTCAGAAGATGAGTTGGTACAATATACCGCTTCATTAGAATCGAAATCTACGCATCCTGTTGGTACTGCAATTGTGGAATATGCAAAAGCATTAAATAAAAATTTAAAAATTATTGAAGTTGAAGAAATTGCTGGACACGGACTTAAAGGAAAAATTAATGATACCGAAATAATCGTGGGCAATGCAAAGCTGATGCAACAATTCAATATTAATTATGATTTGGAATTAGACAATTCTCCATTTACTATTATAATTGTAGCCATGAATAAAGTGTATTCGGGTTATTTTTTAATTGCCGATGAAATAAAAGAAGATGCCAAAAAAGCTATCGAAAGTTTACATAAAATAAATGTAAAAACAGTAATGCTTTCGGGAGATAAACAAGCTGTTGTTGATGCTGTCGCTAAAGAATTGAATATAGATCAGGCTTATGGTGATCTGTTGCCTGAAAACAAAGTTGAAAAAGTCGAGGAATTAAAATCTCAAATCTTAAAAATTGCCTTTGTCGGTGATGGTGTAAACGATGCGCCAGTAGTTGCCCTTTCCGATGCCGGAATTGCAATGGGCGGGTTAGGAAGCGATGCAACCATCGAAACAGCTGATATTGTTATACAAAATGACCAACCTTCAAAGATTTACACTGCGATTAACATTGGAAAACAAACCAAAAAAATTGTCTGGCAAAATATAACTATGGCCTTTGTTGTAAAAGCTGCTGTTTTAATACTCGGTGCCGGAGGTTTGGCGACAATGTGGGAAGCAGTTTTTGCAGATGTAGGTGTAGCTTTATTGGCCATTTTGAACGCAGTTCGGATTCAAAGAATGAAGTTTAAATAGTTAAATTTTAACTTTTTTTTTATAACAATCCACATTGAATCTCCTTAATTTCGTTACACTTAAAAATCATACATGAAAATAGCAATTGTTTGTTATCCAACATTTGGCGGAAGTGGCGTAGTTGCTACAGAATTAGGTCTAGAATTGGCAAGACGAGGACACGAAATTCATTTTATTACGTATAGTCAACCAGTTCGTTTAGCATTATTAAATCCAAATGTTCACTACCACGAAGTAATCGTTCCCGAATATCCTTTATTCCATTTTCAGCCTTATGAATTGGCTCTGTCCAGTAAATTGGTTGATATGGTTAAATTGTATAAAATTGAGGTTTTGCATGTGCATTATGCTATTCCTCACGCTTATGCAGGTTATATGGCCAAGCAAATGCTGAAGGATGAAGGAATTGATATCCCGATGGTAACAACGCTTCACGGTACTGATATTACTTTGGTGGGTAATCATCCTTTTTACAAGCCTGCTGTAACTTTTAGCATCAATAAATCAGACTATGTGACTTCTGTTTCTCAAAGTTTGAAAGATGATACGCTAAAATTATTCAATATAAAAAATGAAATACAGGTGATTCCAAATTTTATTGAATTGGATAAAAATAAATATGATCCAACGATTCCTTGTCGACGTTCAGTTATAGCCAATCCTAATGAAAGGATAATTACACATATCAGTAATTTCAGAAAAGTAAAACGAATTCCGGATATTATTAAAATATTTTATAAAATTCAAAAAGAAATTCCTGCCAAATTAATGATGGTAGGAGATGGTCCCGAAAAAGAAAAAGCTGAAAAAATGTGCCGAAAATTTGGTATTCAAGATAAAGTGATATTTTTCGGAAACAGTAATGAAATAGATAGAATTTTAGGTCTTACTGATTTATTTCTTTTGCCATCAGAAACTGAAAGTTTTGGATTGGCCGCGCTTGAAGCAATGGCTTGTGGAGTTCCTGTAATATCGAGTAATTCTGGTGGTTTACCTGAGGTGAATATAGATGGAGTTTCGGGTTATTTGAGTGATGTTGGGGAAGTTAATGAAATGGCTCAAAACGCATTGAAAATCTTGAAAGAAGATAGTGTTCTTGCCGAATTTAAAAAGAATGCCCTACACGTAGCTGAAAGTTTTGACATCAAAAATATTCTGCCTATATATGAGGCTTTGTATCTTAAAGCCATAAACAAATACAAATAGATTTAGTAATAATCCATCTTTAAATTGACGTTAAAGATGGATTTTATTAGAATTTATACCGGATTGCCAAACCCATATTGATGCCAAAATCATTCCTTTCGTAATTATTAAAAACAAATTCTGGCCTCGCATCCAAGGCAATTTGGATAGGAATTTCTTTGAAGTTGTATTCAATGCCAACATCTCCATTGATTACTCCAAAAATTCCATTGTCGCTTCCATATCCATTATTATAGTTGTTATTGGTATCCCAGGAGCCTAAGCCACCGCCTAATCCAGCATACCAGTCTAATTCCTTCTCTATATTCCAATACCATTGATAGATCCCCGATATTTTTATGGCATCGGTGTTATTATCATTAGTCCAGCCAAAATTAAGCTCCAATCTATTTTTTGTAGATAACTTTTTTTGATACGAAATTTCAACTCCTAAGCCATGATTGTTTCCAACTCGTAATCCAATTGCATTTGTTAAAAAACTTTCTTTATTTGGAATTTCTTCTTGCGCGTGGCTAGAATATATCATCCCGATTAGCAGACATAAGCAATAGTATTTTTTTTTCATTTGTCTATTTTTTGTTGTTATTAATAAACATACTGTCTATAAAAATACAAAAAAATAATAAAGTTTTTATTTAGTTGTTTTTAAATCAATCACTTATGTTTTGTTATGGGGTAATAATAAAAATCATTTTATTTAAAAATGAAAATGTGTAGCACATTTACTAATGTCATCTAAATTGTATTTTATGATTTTACAGTTTGTTTATGATAACAAAACAGTAGGAT
>NZ_MUNX01000113.1 GCF_002001005.1 Flavobacterium sp. A45 | reverse complement strand
TCTAAATTAGAAGTGAATCCAATATAAAATCTATTCTTGATTTCGCTAAATAAAATGTATACAACAAAGTCCATAAATATTTGAAATAAAAAAACTCCTTAATTTCTTAAGGAGTTTCTTGGTGGGCTGTCAGGGACAACAATCGAACTCCTAATACCGATTTTGACTTTTTTTCAAAGGTTATAAGTTTGAAATTAATTGACAAAATTAAGCATTTTATCGAATATTACTTTGTAAAAAAATATCGAGTTCAGCATTTTCTCTTTTATTTATAGATAAGGTGAGGTGGTCAGTTTGACCGTTTTTTTCAATTAGATTTTTAAAGTGAACGTAATCAATTTCATAAATAATCGTGATTTCTAAAAATATGAAGAAATTCCCAAACTCATTCCATCTGTAATTGCAGGCGGATTTCCAAAAATATCTCGTTGTTTTTGATAACGGTAATTAAATCGGATAACTGTTTGGGATGTAGGTCTAAAACTAATTGCAGGCATTACACTCCAGAGATCTTCTCCTATATTTCCACCAGTTTCATTAAAAGTTCCAACATTCCAATCTACATATTCTAATCTGCAAGCTATGTTAAATACAGCATTTTCCCAACCCAAAATAGTTTTTTTCAAAATGGGTTGCACAATATCTAGGAATCCTCCATACTGTTTGTTTCCAAATTGCTGCGAATAGCTTTCAGGAACATCAACTTTAATCCAAGCAAATTCTGTTGTAATAAATGTTTTCGTTTTTGGAATAGTAGTATTAAAATCCAAAGCAAAAATAGAAACACGCCTTTTTTCATCAATCACAATTCCATCTTCTTCAAACTTATTATATATTCCTTTCATATAGGATATTCCAAGTTCCCCGATTCTATTGTTTCTAATAGCTAGCTTTCCTGTAAATAAAGGCTCTCCACTATTTATTTCTTCGAACCGTTCCGGATTATTTTTTGCTGCGGGCAGAAAGGTTTTATTTTCAGCGTTCTCAATTATAGAGTCGTCAAAGTTTCCGGATAAATATACTTCATAGCCAAACATCCAATTTTCAGTATATTTTTTTCCAAATAAACCAACGCCAGCATTGCTAAAAGTTGAAGGTAACATTTGGGTGGCTGATATAGGCCTGTCTGTAAACTCCCATTTTGGCCCGTCGTGGTTTTGATTAAAAGAACCTATTGGATTTAAAATTATTCCAGCTCTTAAATTAAACAGTGGGTCAAACTCAATATCTACTGATGCAAATTCTATGGCAATTTCTTTTCCCCCATCCTCAAATTCTATTTCGCTTAAAAATTTTACTCGTTTGCTAATCGCAGAAGACATAAAGATGGACAGTCTTCTGGCTTGAAATTGATGTCCTTCCGAAACTCCGTCTGTTGTCATTTTTTGCCAATTCATTTCAATATAACCGCCGATAGATATAGGTGTTTTATTTATATTCAACGCTGGTCTATTATATAAAGCATCCATATTCAGGATGTTTTTCACCGTATCTTTAGGAATTCTTTTCAATAAACTGGGGTCAATCTGAGCAAAAGAAGTTAAATTAAATAGGAGTATAAAAAGCAATGTATAAGTTGAATTTAATCTCATTTCAGGGATATTTTTAAGGTGTTATTTTCAATCACTATTGGAAATTTTCTCAAATCTCTATTTGCAGGCCCGTTTTCTAAAATACCTCTATTGCTAAATTCGCTTCCGTGTGCAGGGCACTGAAGTTTATCTCCAAAAACCTGTAATTCTGCCCCCTGATGAGTGCAAACCATCAGCATAGCAGCATAATCAGTAGTATTGAATCGATAGACGCAAATTGGAGATTTTAATAATTCATTTTGGATAATGATGTATTTCTTATAGTTTTTTTCCCGTTTATTCTTTATTTCAAAATCTGAAACCGGAACTAAAATATCTGATCCCTTAATTTCTTTTGAAAGAATTAGAGAAGGACTGCAACTTTGCAATAACGTCACTCCGGTAATTCCTGCTAAACATCCAAAACCACATGTTTTTAAAAATTGTTTTCTGTCCATATTTACAATGATTTTATGAATTTTAGCAAAGCATTTTTATCCGTTTCTGAAAGATTTTGAAACGCATTTTTGCTATTAATTGCTTCCCCTCCATGCATAATTATTGCTTCTTCAATACTTCTTGCTCTTCCATCGTGCATCAGGAAATAGTTACCACCTTGGGAGTTTTCAGAAAGACCAATTCCCCAAAGCGCGGGTGTTTTCCATTCGAAAGTTTTGGCACTTCCTTCGGTATAACCATCATCCAAACCTGCTCCCATATCGTGTAAAAGCAAATCAGTGTACGGTGAAAATGTTTTAAAAGAAAGCGGGCTAATAGGCGAATATCCTGTGGTCAATTCGGATTTATGACAACCTGTACAATTAATTTGTTTAAAAAGTTGCTTCCCTTTATTTACTTCATTATCATTTTGATTCCTTTGAATAGGGGCTTTTAACACATTCAAATAAAAAACTACATCATTTACTTTATTGGTGGCCACTTCCGAGTCAATTTCTAAATTGGAATAATGGTCTATTGGACTGAAAAAAGATGTTATCCCCATATCTTGGTTGTAAGCATTAACGGATTGATGCAATAAATCAAAGGCAGATGCTTTTTTGCCAAATCGTCCAATATGTTTTCCGTTTTTTGTAATTGAAGTAGAAGATGGTATGGAATAACTGGGAATTATAATCCAATTTACTGTTCCGGAAATCCCATCCCCATCACTGTCATTTGGGTCTTGCATTGCTAATAAATCGGTATCAGAAACATTTTGTAAAAATCCTAAACCTGAAAATGCAGGAGGTGTGAATTTAGAAAACGTTGCTCCAACAGGGATTTGCTCCGGCAAGAAACCAGGTAACGCTCTGTTTTGTAATTGTGGACCTCCTTGATTCAAAAATTTATTTCCTGTTTCATCAACCTGACCAAAGCGAGTCAGTGTTGTAAACAAATGCCCCTTGCCGTCCCCAGCGTGACAATTGATACAACTGGTTCCAACAAAAGTTGAACCCAACCCTGTTTCCCTAGTAAAAACCTCATTTACTGCTGCATCTCCTCTCAAAAATTGAGATAATTGCGAGCTGGAAAGTCCATCAATTGTTCCGTCTAATAACTCGTCATCAGCAGGAATATCTACATAACTTGTCTCGCAGGATATTAAACCTATCAATAACAACACAAGAATAAGTATGTGTGAAATTTTATTTTTCATTGTTCTAAATTTTATTTTTAGACAAAACTAAATAAATATTTAGAATAATATTATATTTTGAAACATTTAATTTTCAATAGCATAAAAAAAACTATTTTTGCAGTCTTGAAACTTGCAAACACCATATTGTCAATTATAATTCTGATTCTTTCCTGTATGCCTTGTGCAGATAAGGAACAAGATGTCGCATTTGAAAAAGTGACTATAAACAATACTTCAAAACAGCATCAACATAAAGATGTTTGTTCCCCTTTGTGTGTTTGTAATTGTTGTGGATGCCAAGGTTACGTTTACAACACTATTTGTACTTATAATATCTTATCGGTTAAAACTGCAATTGATAAAAAACTGCCTGAATACAACTCAATTCTTACTTCCAATTTCTTCGGAAGTATATGGCAGCCTCCACAAATTATTGCTTAATTTTTTTGATAATTAAAAGAAGACAATTCTACTAGATAGAGTTAGTTACAAAGTTTTCTTTATTTTAAATTAATCACAGTTATAGATATAAAAATGGCAAAACAAAAAACAAAAAAACCGTACAACCAAAAACCTAAATCCAAACCTAAATCCAAAAAGCCGATAACAGTATATACTGTTATTCGTATTATAATGGTAATACTCCTTTTGGTACTTTTGATATTGGGAGTTGCTGCAAAATATTGGCTCTACTATAATAAATATTACAAATAATTAATAATCAGTATAAATAATTAATAATTATAAAAAATAAAAATCTTATTTTTACACTCGTGAAATGGTTAAACATCATATTGTCAATTTACTTAATAGCCTTGGCATCTATGCCCTGTGCTGATGTGGAAGTAAATAGTGCTGGGCATTCTTTAAATGTACATCAGACAGACCTTGAAAACCATTCGCACGATAAAAGTAAAGATTTGTGCTCGCCATTTTGCATTTGCAATTGTTGTGGAGCTCAGATTTTAAATTACTCTCCTGCTATCAGTTTTGACTTTTCAATTATATCTAGCGATATAAAAACGAAAGGGCCATTTTACAAATCAATTTTTACTTCCAATTTCTTCGGAAGTATTTGGCAACCGCCTCAAATAGCATAATGATGCCCGAGTAATTTCGGGTTAGAAAATTGTGACCTTATCACAAATAATGGCAAATATTTTATTTGCTAATTTCTAATTTATTATAATATTTCAATGTTAGACAAAATCATACAATTTAGTATAAAGAATAAGTTCATTATACTATTATTCACCCTTGTACTTATAGCTTGGGGAAGCTATTCTATTAAAAATTTACCACTAGATGCCTTGCCGGATGTCACCAATAATCAGGTGCAAATTATTACTACTGCGCCAACATTGGCAAGTCAGGAAGTAGAACAATTAATTACCTATCCACTTGAACAAGCTGTAAAAACGATTCCAAAAGTAATTGAATTGAGAAGTATCTCTCGTTTCGGATTATCTGTGGTAACTGTTGTTTTCAAAGACGATGTAGATATATATTGGGCAAGAGAGCAAATTTTTCAACGCTTAAAACAAGCTGAAGAAAACATACCTAAATATGCAGGTTCTCCAGAATTAGGACCTATTTCTACAGGTCTAGGAGAAATATACCAATACGATGTATATGCTAAAAAAGGCTATGAAGATAAATACGATGCTGTAAAATTAAGAACCATTCAGGATTGGATTATCACTCCACAACTACAGGGTATTGAAGGTGTTGCCGAAGTCAGTACTTGGGGAGGAAAATTAAAACAATACGAAGTTGCTATTAATCCGAATAAGCTAAATAGTTTAGGAATAACCATTACCGATATTTTTGAAGCTTTAGAAAAAAATAATCAAAACACAGGCGGTGCTTACATTGAAAAAGACCAATACTCTTATTTCATTCGTGGTGTTGGTATGGCAACAGGTATCAAAGATTTAGAAAACATAGTGGTTACCAATAAAAACGGCGCACCTATTTTAGTTAGAAATGTAGCCGAAGTTCGAGAAGGTGTAGCACTACGTTATGGGGCATCTACTAAAGACGGAAAAGGAGAAATTGTATGTGGAATGGCTCTTATGCTAAAAGGAGAAAATTCAAGTGCAGTTGTCAATAGAGTAAAAGAAAAAATGGATCAAATCAACAAAACTCTTCCAGAGGGAGTGGTTGCTGAAGCTTTTATTGATAGAGGAAAATTAGTAGATAGTGCCATAGGAACTGTTACTAAAAACCTATTGGAGGGTGCATTAATAGTAATATTTGTATTGATTCTATTTCTTGGAAATCTTCGTGCAGGACTAATTGTAGCATCTGTAATTCCATTATCAATGCTTTTCGCTGTGATTTTGATGAATACCTTTGGAGTAAGCGGAAATCTAATGAGTTTAGGGGCAATCGATTTTGGAATTATTGTCGATGGTGCGGTTATAATTGTCGAAGCCACAATGCACCATTTACAAAAGCTTAAAAGACAAAAAGATTTAACCCAAGCAGAAATGGATAGCGAGGTATATCAATCGGCTTCCAAAATTAGAAACAGTGCTGCTTTTGGGGAAATAATTATCTTAATTGTGTATTTGCCAATCTTGGCATTAGTTGGGACAGAAGGAAAAATGTTCCGCCCAATGGCAATGACTGTAGGATTTGCAGTAATTGGAGCATTTGTAATGTCATTAACTTATGTGCCAATGATGAGCGCAATGTTCTTATCAAAAAACACGGAACACAAACCGAATTTTAGTGATAGAATGATGGCTTGGTTCGAAGGAATATATACTCCTTTTTTAGAAAAAGCGTTACGTTTCAAAAAAGCAGTTTTGGCAATTTCATTAGGTCTATTTGTATTGGCATTAGTAATTTTTCAAAATATGGGTGGCGAATTCATTCCAACAATTGAAGAAGGAGATTTAGCCTTAAATGCTACAATTATGACAGGAAGTTCCCTTTCGCAAATGATAAAAACAACCACAGAATATGAAAAAATTCTAAAAGCTAAATTTCCCGAAATTAAAACCATAGTAACCAAAATTGGAAGTGGTGAAATTCCAACGGATCCAATGCCTATAGAAAGTGGGGATATGATTATTGTACTAAAAGACAAAAGTGAATGGACAGGTGATTACGACAATTGGGAAGATTTAGCCAATGCAATGAAAGAAGAAATGGAAGTCATTCCAGGCGCAAATATTGAAGTTTCACAACCAATTCAAATGCGATTCAACGAATTAATGACGGGAAGCCGAAGTGATATAGCCATTAAAATTTTTGGTGACGATTTAGAAATTTTAGACACTAAAGCCAAAGAATTGATTGCTAAAGTCAATAATATTGAAGGTATTGGAGACTTAAAAGCAGATAAAGTAACAGGCTTACCGCAAATTACTGTAAAATATGATTACAATAAAATTGCATTATATGGTTTGAATATTACGGATATTAACCAAATCATCCGTTCTTCATTTGCAGGAGAAAGCGCAGGTAAAATCTATGAAGAGAGCAAACGATTTGATGTAGTAGTGAGAATGGATGCCGCTAGTCGAACAGATATTACGGATGTCAGCAATCTGTTTATTCCTTTACCAAACGGACAACAAGTACCACTATCTCAAGTAGCAACGGTTTCTTATGAACAAGGTCCAGTTCAGGTTTCTCGTGAGAATGGTAAACGTAGAATTACTGTTGGATTAAACGTTCGTGGTCGGGATATAAAAAGCGTTGTAGAAGAAATTCAACTAAAATTAGACAAGGATTTCAAACTTCCCCCAGGTTATTATGTTACTTATGGAGGACAATTCGAAAACTTAATTGAAGCTACTAAAAGACTTTCGGTTGCTTTACCTATTGCATTAGCATTAATAATGGTGCTGTTATATTTTACTTTCAATAGTATGAAACAATCTTTGCTAATATTTACAGCTATTCCATTATCAGCCATTGGTGGTGTTTTCGCACTGTGGATGCGTGGAATGCCTTTCAGTATTTCAGCAGGAATTGGATTTATAGCCTTATTTGGAATTGCAGTATTGAACGGAATTGTATTGATTTCTTACTTCAATCAACTCAAAGCCGAAGGAATAACCGATCCATTGCAAAGAGTTTTAATGGGGACAAAAACACGATTACGCCCTGTTTTAATGACAGCTGCTGTAGCGTCTTTAGGATTTATGCCAATGGCATTATCAACAAGTGGTGGAGCTGAAGTTCAAAAACCACTGGCAACGGTTGTGATTGGAGGATTATTATCGGCGACACTATTAACGCTGATTGTTTTACCAATACTTTATTTACTATTTGAAAACGGTATGAAAATTAAAAAAATTAAAAAAAGACAACCTTTTGTAACCATTTGGTTTCTACTGATTAGTTGCGTGGCATTCTCACAAAATAGTCAGCCCGTTTCATTACAAAAAGCCATCGAAATGGCAAAAACTAATAATATTGATTTAAAAATTGCTGATAAGGAAATTGAGAAACAAACGGTTCTGAAAAAGACAGCATTTCAAGCGGATCCTTTGCAAGTACAGTACCAGGGTGGTCAATTCAATAGTAAATATTATGATAGCAATGTTTCAGTACAACAATATTTCCCCATTGGTAGCATTACAAAAGCCAACCGACAATTACAGGAAGAATTAGCAAAACTAGCAGAAAAGCGAAAAGCTTTATCCGAATATGAGATTGAAAAAGCAGTAACAATCGCCTACTATCAATATTTATATGGCATTTCCATCCAAAAATTAAATGCAGATTTATTAGCCATTTATTCCAAATTCCTGAAAAATGCAGAACTTCGTTTTGAAACTGGTGAAAGCGGAAAAATTGAAGTAATCAGTGCCAAAGCAAAGTCAAAAGAAATAGAAACACAGCAAGCACAACTCGAATTTGATTTGGCTATTTATCAAAAACAACTGCAGTTTTTTATTCAAACCGAAGAAAATATTGTCCCGGATAGTAAAACACCGATGCAATTTTCAATGAAAGCTAATGAAAACCAGTCAAAAGTAGAAGCTTTGGTTACTGATTATTATACACAGCAAATTTCAGTATATGAAAAAGAAGCCAATACGTTTAAAGCATTGCGAACACCAAAGTTAGGTTTGGGTTATTTTGGACAAACCATTGATACCAAATCTTATTTTCAAGGATTCACTGCTGGTTTACAAATCCCTTTATTTGGAGGTGTAAATAAAGCTAGAGCAGAAGCTTCATCCATTAGCATTTCACAATCACAATTAGAATTAGACAAAAATAAATTGGCTTTAAAATTACAAATGCAGGAATTGAAAAACAATTTCGACAAGCAACAAAAAGCACTAGACTATTATCAAAAGGAAGGTTTACAATATGCAGAACAGATAATAACAACGGCTCAAAAGAGTTATGCCAACGGCGATATGAGTTATTGGTCGTACATCAGTTTTTTGAATCAGGCTATCGACATCAAAAAACAAAATGCCGAAGCTACTAATGCTTATAATCAAAGTGCAATTCAATTGCAATTCCCATCCATTTCTAAAAACTAAAATTTCTTAAAATGAAAAATATAAAATCAAAATTCAAGATTTTCTTAATACTTAATACTTTATTCTTACTACTTCTTTCCTCTTGTGGCGAAAAGAAAACCGAAGAAGCAGGTCACGAAGAAGAAAAATCAGAAAACGAAGTAGCATTAACCACTGTACAATTTAAAACAGTTGGAATTGAAACGGGGTCTTTAGAAAACAGGAATCTTAATTTAGTGATAAAAGCCAATGGTTATACGACAGTTCCACCTCAAAATATGGCTAATATTTCAACCTTAATTGGCGGAACGGTTAAAGATATTTTCGTTTTGGAAGGCACTTTTGTAAACAAAGGGAAAGTATTGGCAACCATTCAAAATTTGGAAGTGGTTGAAATGCAGGAAGATTATAACTCGGCTGTTGCCAATATTGAATACCTGCAATTAGAATACAATCGTCAGAAAATATTAAGCGATCAAGACGTAAATCCTAGAAAAGTACTTCAGGAAGTAAAATCAAAACTGGCGGTTGAAAGAGCTAGAGCAAAAGCATCAAAGAGCAAATTGCAGGCCTTGAATATGAGTACAAGCGGATCAAGTTTGGTGCCAATAGTTTCGCCTATATCAGGTTATGTTGGAAAAATAAGTATTGCCAAAGGAGCATTTGCCGAAACAGGAATAACCCTTTTTGAAGTGGTTGACAATAGCCAGATGCACTTGGATTTGGATGTATATGAAAAAGATTTAGGATCCATTTCTGTTGGGCAGACTATAGACTTTATTTTAACAAACCAAGGTAATAAGTCGATCAAAGGAAAAATATTTGGTATCAATAAATCATTTTCAAACGAAAGCAAAACCGTTGCTGTTCACGCAAAAATCAATCCAGCTGATTCCAAAGATTTAATCTCCGGAATGTATGTCTCTGCCAATATCAATATTAAAAACACAACCGTTCCTGCTCTTCCAAAAGACGCTGTAGTAAAAAATGGAGATAAATACTTTGTGTATATTCAAGAGGAACACGAAGAAAAAGCCACAGCTAAAAAAGTAGAAGCACACGAACACAAAGAAGGCGAAGCACATTCTGAAGAAGCTACTGGCGAGGAAGAAGGACACAACGAAGTACATTTCAAAGCAATAGAAGTTGTACCCGGAACAACCGATTTAGGGTATACCGAAGTGAAATTTGTTGAGGAAATCCCTGCCGATGCAAAAATTGTAATCAAAGGGGCTTTTTATTTACTTTCTGCTATGAAAGGTGGCGGAGAACACGAACATTAATAATCAATCTTATAAATTAAAAATATCGAACTAAAGTAAAATATTGACAACTTGGGAACAATAGGACTTTTCATTACGGTTCTATTTTTTCCTTGCTGTTTTCTATTATTTGCTTTCGGGGCACTTGGAATTGGAGGTTAAACTTCACGGAAATTGTAAAACTTGTACAACTTATTTTAAAAAAAATGAAAAACTTATTAAAATCAACCGTTTTATTAGCACTGACCCTATTTTTATTCTCTCAAAATTGTTTTGCACATTCGTATTGGCTTGAAGTAAAAGGCAATGGAAAAGTAAATGATACAGCCACGGTATATTTATATTTTGGCGAATTTGAAAAAGGATTGAAAGAAAACAAAGAACATTTCTTGAAAAATATGGAATCGTTTACTGCCTATTATTTGGACTCAAAAGGATTAAAACAAGATTTAATTTTGCAAAAAGACAGCAATGGTTTCAAAGCAAGTTTTGTTCCAACTAGCAATGGAATTTACACTATAATGATGAAAGAAAATTCAAGAGCAGTTCAAGATTGGACAAAACACGGCTTGGGAATTATTAGACCTTTTGAAAATTTAAAAGTAAATTATAATGTTGGAAAGGTAAAAAATTCACAACTCGCAAATTTTGAAACAAGCAAAATAGATATTATTGTTAAAAAAGAAAACTGCCAACTAATTCTCGATAATAAAGAATTTGCGAATAAATCAATATCAATTACTAATGATAAAGGGAAATCGGAGAAAGTAAAAACAGATAAAAATGGTTTTTTTGCTATACCAAATTCAAAAGGTATGTTTATTATAGATGTAGATTATAAAGATGGTATTAAAGGAGAATACAACAGTAAACTCTTTGATAACAGTAGATTCAAATATGCGTTAACTTTATATGTATACTAAATAATTTACTGATTCTGTTTAACATAAAATAAATGTTATGAAACATCAACATAAATATGATGCAAACGGCAAACAGCTTTGTTGCACACTCGAAGAAAAAATAAATCACAAAACCGACAAACAAACAGGATGTTGTTCAACTCATAATGAGCCCGAAAATCATTCTGATGATGATGGGCACGACCATTCAGGCGGAGACCAAACCGTATTCCAAATGTTCTTGCCTGCCATAATAAGTTTAGTGTTATTACTCATAGCTATTGGTTTTGATAACTATTTTCCTCAATCTTGGTTCACAGATTGGGTGCGTATTGCTTGGTATGTAGTCGCTTATGTACCAGTAGGGTTTCCAGTAATAAAAGAAGCTTTTGAAAGCATCCGCAAAGGCGAAATCTTTTCAGAATTTTTATTAATGGGAATTGCCACTATTGGAGCATTTGCCATTGGCGAATATCCTGAAGGTGTTGCAGTAATGCTATTTTATGCTGTTGGTGAAGTATTTCAAACACTGGCAGTTCAAAGAGCAAAAAGCAACATTAAATTGTTATTGGATCAAAGACCTGATACCGCTACGGTAATCAAAGATGGAAATACTATTGATAAAAAAGCATCCGAAATTACCATAGGTGAAATCATTCAATTAAAACCTGGAGAGAAATTAGCTCTGGACGGAAAATTGCTTTCAGACAATGCCTCTTTAAATACAGCAGCTCTAACTGGTGAAAGCAAACCAGACACTAAGCAAAAAGGAGAAACCGTTCTTGCGGGAATGATTAACCTGAATACTGTTGTTCAAGTAGAAGTAACAACTGCTTATACCGATAGCAAGCTTTCAAAAATCCTTGAAATGGTTCAGGAAGCCACAGCTAAAAAAGCACCAACGGAACTATTCATTCGAAAATTCGCCAAAATTTATACGCCAATAGTTGTGTTTTTGGCAGTCGGAATTTGTTTACTTCCGATGCTATTTGTTGAAAATTACATCTTCAATGATTGGTTATACAGAGCTTTAATTTTCTTGGTTATTTCCTGTCCTTGTGCATTGGTAATCTCAATACCGTTAGGTTATTTTGGAGGAATTGGTGCAGCAAGTAAAAACGGAATTTTAGTTAAAGGTTCGAATTTTTTAGATATAATGGCATCTATTCAGGTGGTAGTTATGGATAAAACAGGAACGCTGACCAAAGGTGTTTTCAAAGTGCAAAAAGTCGTAGCCATTGGCGTTTCAGAAGAGGATTTAGTAAAATTTACGGCAGCACTCGAAACCAAATCAACACATCCCGTTGGAACAGCAATTATAGAATATGCCAAAGGTTCAGAAAAAAATGCAACGACAACTGATGTTGAAGAAATAGCAGGACACGGACTTAAGGGTAACGTGGACGGAAATGAAATCTTGGCGGGAAATATAAAACTGATGAAGAAATTCGACATCAGCTATGATGCCGAAATTGATAATACACCATTTACAATTATTGTTATTGCAATCAATCAAAAGTATGCAGGTTATTTTCTAATTGCGGATGAAATTAAAGAAGATGCAAAAGCAGCTATTGAAAGTCTGCATAAAATAAATGTAAAAACAGTAATGCTTTCAGGCGATAAACAGGCTGTTGTTGATGCTGTGGCCAAAGAATTGAATATCGACCAAGCATTCGGTGATTTGTTACCTGAAAACAAAGTCGAAAAAGTCGAGGAATTAAAATCTCAAAACTTAAAAATTGCCTTTGTGGGTGATGGTGTAAACGATGCGCCAGTAGTTGCCCTTGCCGATGCAGGAATTGCGATGGGTGGCCTAGGAAGTGATGCCACTATTGAAACTGCTGATATTGTCATTCAAAATGACCAACCAACAAAGATTTTTACAGCGATAAATATTGGTAAAAAAACCAAACAAATCGTTTATCAAAACATTGGATTGGCATTTGCAGTAAAAGCAATTGTTCTTGTTCTTGGGGCTGGTGGTCTAGCAACAATGTGGGAAGCCGTTTTTGCAGATGTGGGTGTAGCGCTGCTTGCTATTTTAAACGCAGTCAGAATACAGAGAATGAAGTTTTAAAAAACCGATTCAAATAATGCTCTTTTCAACGAAAAGTATTCAATATTTCAAAAAGGAGCAAATTGAATGAAAAAACAAAACGGATTCTAACTATAATTAAACAAAATCAAAAGTATCACGGTTCCAAAACTTATTAATTGAGTTGGTCAACATATCATTTATGTGAATACTTTTTCCTGCTTAAATAATTTTATTTAAGCAGGAAATTATTTTTTATGCTATCTGAAAGAGCGTAAATTCTGAGATATATACCTGATAACAATATTAAAATAAAATATTTTTTACATTACCCATGATTCAAACAAAGAATAATATTTATAGCTTACTTTTTACATTGATAGGAGTTGCAACATTTGCCCAACAAATCAGCAATACTGACACCAACCAATTCTCATTTCACAACTCTCTACTAGTTTTTAATTCCAATATCGATAAATTAGAAAATGACAAAACTAAAAGTTATACTTTTGAAAAAGAGGATTCATTTCAATTAGACTCTTCTTTTCAAATTAATGATTCCCTCGTATATCCACCAACAACAAAAGACTATAGAAAATTAGGCTACAATACCGCTATTGTTTTTGGTACAACTATTGTCGCTTATGGTATTTTATGGTCTCTTCCTGAAAGCTTCACAAAATGGGATAAGGAAGAAATGAAAAAAAACGGAATAACAACCAAATGGAAAGAGAATGTGAAAGCAGGCCCCGTTATAGACGAAGATAATTTCTTTTTAAATTATGTAATGCACCCGTACTTTGGAGGTGTATATTATATGACGGCTAGAAGCAATGGTTTTACTATCTTAGAATCCTTTGCTTATTCCGCTATAATGTCAACTTTTTTCTGGGAATATGGGGTTGAAGCTTTTGCAGAAATTCCCTCAGTACAAGATTTAATTGTAACACCTGTCTTAGGTTCCGTAGTTGGAGAAGGCTTTTTCTATGCCAAGAGAAGTATTCTTAAAAATGATTCCAAAGTATTAAATTCAAAATTTCTGGGTAAAACCTCCTTGTTATTGATGGATCCACTTAATACTATTATGGATAGTTTCGGTTACAAGCAAAAGGTAAAAACACAACTTAATGTAGCTCCTGTGGGGTTCAATTCATATACTAAAAACCCTATTTTAGGACTTAACTTTTCGGCAAGTTTTTAGGATCCAAATTAACTCCTTCATACAATTTGAATACAGAATGAAGTTTTAAACACATTAAAAATAAACTAAATGCATAAATCAACATCTACTATCATCTTTGCATTATTTTTCACATTGACAGTACTTGTACTTGGTTATGTAATGCTCGGACTTCTCCCTATGTTTCTTTTTGCATTTGGATTTCTTGGCGGTTTTATCCTTTGGCTCATTATTCCAACAAATGTATCATTCAACACAATTAAAATCCCTTTCTTTCTGACATTGGTATTCTTCCTTTTACACAAATATGAAGAACGAAAAATGAACTTTTTTCCACGGCTTTCCGAAATTACTGGTGTGCCAGTTCCAGAAACAAGTTCCTTTCTTGTTTACCTGCTTTATGCCTTTGCGCTTTCATGGTTATTAATTCCTTATCTTATCAAACGAAAATATAATTTTGGCTACTATCTAGCTTGGACATTTTTTACAGCTATGGGAGTTACTGAACTTGCTCACTTTTTCTTGCCATTTTTGACAACCAAACCATATGGTTATTTTCCAGGCATGGCAACTGTTGTAATCCTTGCCCCAACTGCATGGTGGGGATTATATAGATTATCGAAAAAAAATTAATGAAAAAACTCAAAAAATAAAATGATATGACATTAGGAATAGAATTAGAGCTTACCGAACTCTTGTTAATTCAAACCATCTTTATTTCTGTTTTTGCAAAGTTTGAAATAGAAACGCCATTGTTCAAAAAACTATTGAAATGGTTTTTTTTTGATACAATTACTATTGGACTTTATTTTCTAATAGGGCATTGGGCAATCATATTTCCAATTGTGGGACTTGTTCCCGGAACTATTTATCATTTTCATTGGTGTAAAAAAAATGGGATTCATCCGTTTAAAGCGACACCTAAAAAGAAATATTATGAGTTGCGAAAATGGAAATGGCAAGAATAGTTTCAATTATTTAATCGTAGTTTTTCAACTGGAAACCTAAAGGAATTTCAGCAACTTTCTAAGAAACATTCTGCTAAAAAAATAAAAAAAGAAAGTAAAGGTAAGTTTCGGTTTCAAAAGAAGTAAAGTTCAGGCCCTCCGGGTTTTTTGATAAAATCTCCACCCATTCGGGTTGTATTTTATCAAAAAAACTTGACTTATTTTGAAACCTTCACGAGAAAAACGACTTTCTTTTTTTCTTTTTTAAATATATATGCGAAGCTTGAAATATTTTCATGCACTTAGTAAATATATACTCCAAAAAAGCTCATTGTATTTTGCACACAATAAATGCCATCTCTTTCTATAAAGAGTTATTTCCCTTTTAGTAATTTTTCCAAATACTCGACTTTATCTTTTTCAGCCTGAACTAATCGTTCGTAAAGTTCTACTACTTTGTCTAAAGGATTAAAGGTACATAATGTATTTCCCACGGTACTATGACTGTTGTCGTAAAAGTTATTGTTGAAGTAGTTAATCATTGCTTCTTCTGAAAAATTTTTAATTGCTTCAGGTGTTACACCAAGAGCTTTCGCAACTTCCATAAGTTTTTCTTCATCTATCGTTTCACTATTTTCCATAGCGGATATTGCCTGTTGGTTTGTACCCAAAGCCTGTGCTAGCGCTTCTTGTTTCATGTCTCGAAGTTCACGAATACGGCTGATTTTTCGCCCTATATGATTTGGTTTTGTCAATGTGCTCATAGTTCAAAGATAATAATTAGGAATAAAAAAATAAGCTATCCGTAAAAAACATATTTGGTACTGTACGATACAGACCAAAATGATTCGGTACAGTACTCATTCTGATTTACTTGCATGTATTAAACAAAAATACAATTTTTCAAATAATTATTAATTAAAACTTTAAAATTATGAATGCAATTGAATTCTCACAGCAAAATGAATTGAAGAAAGTAATTACGGGCCACATTAAAACATCTGCTATTTATCGTTTTGGCAGGAACGCAACAATTTATAGTTCGAGCAGGAAAATTTATCCTGATAAAGAACTACAAAAAGAACATAGTCATTTATACCTCTTAGTTTTTGTACATGAAACCAAAGAAAATGCGGGCAGTGATATAAATGATAAGATAAAAGCAAAGACTCAGGGGGCTTTGACGGCTACTGTTCTTATACACCACGTACAGAGTCTTAAAGACCTCTGCCAAGACCAGCAGTTTTTCTTTTGGCAGATTATGAAGAACGCAGAACTGTTATTTCAGGATATTAACAAGCCTCCTTATTTAAATATCAGCGAAACTCCAAAAAGGAATTTAAAATCCACATCGCATTATATAGCATGGAGGAGTAATAATATTGATACAATCTGGGGCTGGGTATATAATGATGATGATGCTTCTAGTTCGGATGAAGTAAAAATGTCCGCTCTTCATCAAATAGTGGAGCAAATCTGTTTGTCTTTGATTCGTGTCTTTATAGGCTATACTCCGAATCATTTTGCATTAGAGTATTTATTTAATCTCTGCGAATACTTTACTACGATAACTTCAGATTTCTTTCCCCGCCATACCCAGGAAGATAAAAACATATTTAAACTTCTTAAGCAACAACCCAACACGTTGCGTTTTAGTAAGGCTAACGATGTTGATTATTTATATTATCAGGTAGTGGAAGAGAGATGCGGAAATTTTAAAAAGCAAGCGGAAATTTTGATACAAAATGAAATTAACAGACAAAATGAAGTTGAAAAGGAACCCGAGAAAACCGATAAAGAATCTGTATAAATTATGAAAAAAAATAGAATATCCTTTGAATCTGTTTTTTGGGCAGGTCATGAGATTAAAAGTTCTTCTCAAGTGCTTGAGGCTTTTTTTGACTTTGCCCATCTTGATTGCTATAAAGAGATACTGTGCGAAGCATTTTTATATGTCCATAAAAAGAAAGTGTATAAAAAAGATTATCCCGGACAGGTCATTGTTTTCTATACTGCTCTGCGCTCTTTTCTTAAAGTCTGTTTTCTTTTGCAGTACAAAAACAAAAAATGGAAATTGAAAAACTCATCGGACTGTAAGTCAAAACTTCATCTGGCTTCCCTGACAAAAGAGGAGTATGAGAATCCTTTTCTTGTATTTAAAAAAGCATTTGCCGAGAAAACCATTGATGAATTCGAATTCTTCCTATTTGAAGTTATACACCTGTCACTGTCTCGATGTACCGAAGAATTTGATTGTGACCTGATTACTCCCTACATCTATTTAATCAAAATGCTGGATGCAAGCCAGCTTATGCGTGAAAGAGGGATTGAAAAGATCAAAAATAATGTACAGTCTTAAAGATAACATCTCCAGTAACGGAATATAATATCTGCACATTCTCAACTATAAAAAACTATAATTTTTTTAATATGAAAAATAATAAAAAGGTTAAGAAAGAAAAAAAACTTGTAAAATCAGTAGATCAGGCAAAGACAGTATTTAATATGCTTTTGCAGAATTCAAAAAAGAATCTCGAAAGCGGGATTTCAGAACTTCTCGATAAATTGAAAAATCCCAAGCTCGATTTGCTACTTGACAGATATCCCGACCTCCTGCAGGAATACGATTTGGAAGAATTGCTTTCAGGAGATCTTGAAATCATTGGTGCGGAGACACAGGACGTCAAGACAGCAGGACTGCTGTCTTGCCTGCAATTACTGCTACATTTTTGTTATGAACTAAAAGAAAATCCAAATCCAAATCCAAATGATAAACGTTTTGGGAGTCTCAGGTATATTTTAAAATCCATTACCTGTTCCCAGTTTGTACATGAACTGCTCTATGTTGTTATATCGCTGGTTGGAACAGACTACTACCAAAAGTTTCAGCAGAGAATACAAAACTTAAATTTTGATTCAGAAAGCGCAATAGAACTGGAAAGCGATCCTGAACTGAATGAGCATATTGACTTGATGACATGGTTTGCGCTGGTGAGGCTATTTTTAGAATCGGTTTATACTTATTTCAACAGTTCAGATAAAAACTTCAAAAACACGACATGATGAAACTTCAAAAAGTCCACTATTTAAATAATTAATCGATTTAAAATAAAGGTTATGGAAAAAGATAAAATCAAATTAAATGAGTTCATAGAGAACCCAGAGCATTATTTTGTACTGCTAAAACCAACATTAGAAACAAGAAATGATATCCACATTATTGAAATAAATGTGCAAGGATATAGAGACCTGTTTTGTATGATAATGGATTTACTTAAAACAGCAAAATTTGCCTTAGACGGAATTGAAGTCAGTACTGAGAGTACTATAAATACTGAAAGATATGTTGGAAGTCTTTTAAGAATAATAGAAATGCTGATCCCATTGGAAGAAGCAGAATTACTGGATATGCTTTACATAAAATATTTAAATGAAAAAAATAAGAGTGATTTTATTTAACCTGTTTCCAATTGTAATTTTAATAAAACGGCGACTTTGGAGACGTTTTTCAGCCCCCAGCAGGGCAAGTGGTTTTGAGATGCTGAATTCATTTCAAGCATCTCAAAACACAACTTGCCGTTTTCTTTCGAAAACATTATTACCGATGGTTTTAATTGAAAGGGCTTGATGCCCTTTTTTTGTTTTGCGGGTATTTAGGAATGTTATGTGTTATGATTGGTTGACCAAAATCAGCCTTGATAAGACCGTGCAGAAATAGGATGGTATTGGCAGTCCTGACCTTAATGGGTTTGCCTCTATAAATACCGGAGAAACTTAACTTCAATTCTATGCCGAATTGGAAAATATACAGATGCGTACATTAAAATTTAGATTTTTAGATGCATATTCTCATGCCTACTTGAGTATAAATGCAATTCTGTATGGACGCACTGATTTAAGGAAGTATTTAATCCCATAAGTAAATGCGCCTGTATGGCTGTACTTATGTATATACGTTTTTACAATTTTACTCTTTTACATAGGTATGCTTTTACGCATAGATATGAATGCTTCCTATGCTACGTAAGTAAATAGGCTTTGATATACGGACATATATCCATATCCAACAACATAAATATATTTTCAAAAGAAACAGAAAAACCGAAAAAAAGAAAAAGAAAGCAATTTTACAGGACGGGATTCAGACAGGCCAAAAGGAAACGGAATAAGTCCCGAAGGGTGGTTTGTGAGGTACGAGCAAACCATTATGCCGTAAGCTTTTGGCTAGTCTGATCCATCACGTTCTACCTTGGTTTTCTTTTTATTATTTCTTTTGGCAGATTATAAAAATCCATGATAATTAAAAACCTGACATATACTGCCAATCAAAGTCTTAAAGTGCCAAAAAGAAGAATCTAAAAAGTCTTATAATTACCTTTTGCCTTAAAATCAAAATCATGAAAAAAGATAAGCACAAAAATCAAGAGCAGAAAAAAAAGAAAAAGCCGTTGATACTGCCAAAACCTGTGGAGGAAAAAAAGAAGGAAATTAAAAAAAAGAATAAGAATAAAACTCCATTTATGCAGGTAGACAGGGGTGGAAACATCTTTACAAATTTCTTCTCTAATTTTCTCAAACAATTTAAAAACCCAACAAAAATAGGACTAAGCAGACTGTTAGATAAACTATTGGTTATTAAAATTAAGGAAAGTGAAAAGAAGCCAGCAGATAAGCATGAAAAGCCTTTGGATATAATGGGGTCTGTAAAAACGGTTTTTCGTTATGTAAACAATAATAGCAGGGACAATTTAACTCCAAGCGAAAAAGAATCATTGAGACAATGTACAAACCAGCCACTTAATATTGGCGTTAAGACCCAGCAGAGTAAAGATGAGGAATTAAATAAACCAAGAAAAACCCGCTTAGGGATTTAGGTATTCACTAAATCCAGTGATAGGGTTTGTCCTTACGGTTCAGGTAGCAGTACATTTCTTCCTTTTTGAGTTCGGGAAAGAATTTTAAAGCACGGTCAATGGCATAATTGGGAAGGAAATAGATTTCATCACGAATAGTTTTGATAACTTTTTCATGTCCATAAAAAAGCACGATTTCATCTATTTCATCCTGCCCTCCGCGCTCTATGATACGGGCAATAATAGTTTTGTAGGCTTTCTCAAAGTCCATAGCATCTATATCGAAATCCCAAAAAAAGACCCGATCCAAATTAGGAATTCTGTTATTTTTTTTAACTACTGCCATATAGTAAAAATACGATTTTTATGCTTCTTATTCAAATTTCTATCTCCTAAATCCACGTCTTTTATTGGGTGAAGGGATTTGATTTTTTGGCTCGGAAAAATTAAATGAGGGATTGAAAACTGCTTTTTTTAGACGCTGGGTCATTTTGTTCCAGTTGGTTTCTTTTCCTTTCAGGAGTTTAACTTTTTCTTCTCTGTCTATATTTTCATGATGGAGTAAGGAATGAGAAGCCAGTGCGGGATTTCCATTGTATTTGTTTTGGTAAGCATCTAAATAAGTTTTAAGGGGATGATGTTCCAAAAGGAAATACATATCCACAAAATCTTTTATTCTTGTGCCGTTTTGAAATATAGCATGTAGCTTCATAGCACCTATGTCATGTAAAGATACCAGTCTAATTCCCTGTTCGGTTTGAATCGCTTCCTGCCATGGATATTTATGGGCTAGAATATCTACTTTAACCTTACCTATATTTAAAAGCATTGTATTGTCAAATAGATCCCTTATTGTAACAGGATGTTGACTGCTTAAATGCGCAAGCATACATTGTACATCAAAATCCTGTGTGGAGAATAGATCCAAATCGATACTTAATCGATGTCCTATCATTAGGCTTAAGGCAGTGCCTCCTACAAGATTAAATTCCTTCAGTTTTTCATCTTTCATAAGCCTTTGGAGAAGTTCCCACATCTCCTCGGTAACTGTTTCTTTGTAGAGCATAATTTTATATTTTCAGAAAAATTAATTCTGAAAAAGTCCTGCTCTTTTGAAGTGTCCTTTGATGGCTTTATTTGACAGCGAATGTCAAATGTTAAAGGTTTAATACTAGGTTACAAATAAGCCAAATGCTTCCAAGTACTTCCAAATACTTTCAATTTGGAGTTTAATTGCCGATTCTCAGATATATTGGGTTTTAAGTAATAGCATTAATTGATGTCATGGAAAATGAAGAAACAAAGAACCCGCATAAAGGAGGCAGACCTTCCAAAATAGATCCCGCCGTTCACCGTTATTCTATCAGTCTTACTGCAGAAGAAAATGCTCGTTTTCTGACTCTTTTTGAAATATCAGGAATGCATGTAATGGCGCACTTTATTACAGCGTGTGTTTTTCAAAAAGGAATAAAAACAGTTAAGATCGATAAAGCAACAATGGATTATTATATGCGCCTGACCTCCTTTTACAGCCAGTTTCGAGCTGTTGGGGTAAATTACAATCAGGTTGTGAAGATTCTATATCAAAAATTTTCCGAAAAGAAAGCTTCTGCTTATCTGTACAAATTGGAAAAGCAGACTGCGGAATTTGCTGTTCTGTCCAAAAAAATCATACAGCTCACAGAGGAATTTGAGGAAAAGCATCTGAAAAAAAAGTCTTGATATGACAGCGAAAATTCCAAGAGCAGTAGGTCTGCAATAGTATTGATTCACGTCAAATGTATTAAACATGATTTTGAATGTACCATATATAAAGAATTGATAGGATACATTATTTTGTTTTTTTTAATTGCTGGTTAGTACAAAATACATTCTAGGTATACCTGTATAAAATTGGAAAAGGAGATCTTATAATTAGCATTTTATCAAAAGATTGTAAAGCTTACGGAGGAATTTGAAGAACAGTATCTTTTATAGTGTTTTAAGCCAAAGACAGTCACATTGTTCCATTAAAAGCAAAATAATTAAAACTGCAAAATTGTATTTTAAATTAGTTTTGGTTCCGTGAGATACACGGCGTCTTAATTAAATTTAATGATATTGATATGGAAAGTTTAAAAGATGAACAGTTTGAAAATGATGATATTGTATCAAAAAATTATGAAGATTTAGAAAGGGAAAAAGAACACAAATTAGTAAATCTAATGATTGAAATTATTGTTTCATTAACATTGAAAGAATTATATGAAGAGAGCGATTAGATATTTAAGATTTAGTCAATTGGGTCAGAGCAATGGCTCGATTGAAAGACAGGAATTGTACACTGACCAGTACCTGCAGTATAATAATATACAGCTGGTAGATTCTTTTATTGACAGGGGGAAAAGTGCAAAAAGTTTTGACCGTCCAGATTTTATAAAACTGCAGGCATTTATAGCCAAACATTATAAATCGGTTGATTATCTTCTTGTAGACCAGCTTGACCGCTTTAGCAGAGATGCTGGCGAAGCGATGAACATGGTCAAGCAGTTCCAAAAAAAATATAGTATTCAGATTATAAGTGTTACCGAAGGGATAGTCTTTGATTATGATACCCCGGGAAGCTTTTTCAGGGCAGGTTTACAATTACTGCTTGCCGAAGAAGATAATATTAACAGGAGTATTAAAGTACGTGGCGGACTCTACACAGCCCGTGCTAAAGAAGGTCGTTTTCTTACCAGAGAGAAACCTTTCGGCTATACTAAAGTTGGAGAAGGAAAACTGCGACATCTCGAAGTAAATGAGATGGAAGCTAAAATTGTCCGATTAATTTATGATATGTTCCTTCGTAATGTGCCATTATATAAAATCAAGGAAATAGCTTACCAGTCAGGTTTTGACAGAAAAGGCAATATGGCTATTGACCGTGTGCTGGCAAATCCTGTTTATGCAGGACTCGTAAAGGTTGAGCCGTTCAAGGATCTGCCAGGAGGTCTTTTTCCAGCCATTCACGAGCCAATAGTGGATAAGATAACATGGACAATGGTGCAGTCCAAAATGAAAAAAGAAGATAAGATAAAAGTAACCGTTGATGATGAGATACCATTAAGAGGCGTTGTAAAATGTCATTGCGGTACACCTCTTACAGGTGCTCCTTCCCGTGGCAAATCTGGAAAATACTTCTACTATTATAAATGCAAGCATTCCAAACATAACAATATAAGTGCTGTAAAAGCACATGAGCAGTTCTTAAACGCCTGCGACCTAATGAGTGTTTCAGAAAGACAGATTAAGGATATAAGAGATGGCAGTTATGCTTCAATTGAGCAGGAAGTAAAAACAAACAAGAAAAAGGCTGTAGACAAAAAAAATGAACTTGAAGAAATACAGCAGAGATTAAATGCTGTAGAAGAAAAATGGTTCAGGGATGAAATAAATAAAGATACTTACGAAAGATGGTATTCTACATATAGTGATCATATCCTGACTCTTACAGCATCGATAGAAAGACTCAACATAAATCAAGGTAAAGCTTTTGAGATTTTAGAAAGTAATCTGGATTTATTGGGAGATATAAGACATATCTACAACAAATCAAATACTTTGCAGAAACGAGAGTTTGTGAACATGGTGTTCGATGGCAACTTATACTATCAAGAGGGTATATATCGAACACCTACAATGATGGAGATATTTTCTCATAATGCCAGTAAAATGGAGGAAAAAGGATATCTTTTATACAAAAAAAAGAGGGACAACATTTCTGTTATCCCTCACAGTGGGCGATGAGGGGTTCGAACCCCCGACCACTTCCGATGAAATCGGAATGCTCTGAATCAGCTGAGCTAATCTTTTTTTAAAATTAATTCTTGAATCTTAATTCTACTTTTCCAAGATTTAATTTG
>NZ_MUNX01000111.1 GCF_002001005.1 Flavobacterium sp. A45 | reverse complement strand
ATATAAAGATGTTTACTTTTGTAAATCAAATAATAGAAGATGAATTTAGAACAGTTATTCGATCAAAATAAAGAAAACACAATTCAAGGACGTTATATTACTTTAGAAAATATTAAGCCTTTATTAGAAAAAGAATCTTTAAAAAAAGAGGTAACAATCATTGGAGAATCTGTTTTGGGAAAACCAATATACAGTTATCAAAAAGGTAATGGTAAAACCAAAATTTATCTTTGGTCACAAATGCACGGAAACGAAAGCACAACGACAAAAGCATTATTCGATTTCATAAATCTAATTAATAGCGGATCGGATTTAGCTAAGAAACTTTTAGACAGCTTTACTTTTTACTGCATTCCGATGCTAAACCCTGACGGAGCCAAATTATATACAAGAGCCAATGCCAATAATGTCGATTTGAATCGGGATTCGCAAGACCTTACACAGCCAGAAAGCAAAATACTTAGAACTGTTTTCGAGCAATTTAAGCCGGATTATTGTTTTAATCTACACGATCAGCGCACCATTTTTGGAGTTGCAGATACAGGGAAACCTGCAACAGTATCCTTTTTAGCACCTTCCTATAATGAAGAAAGAGAGGTTAATGAGTCTAGATTGAAAGCTATTAACTTGATTGCAGGGATTAATGAGGTTTTACAAAACTATATTCCAGGTCAAATAGGTCGATTTGATGATTCGTTTAATATTAATTGTATAGGAGATACATTTCAATACTTAGGAGTACCTACTTTATTGTTTGAAGCTGGGCATTTTCCAGATGATTACGAGAGAGAAGTAACACGAAAATTCATATTTATATCACTACTTTCGAGTTTTATTATTCTCAGCGAAAACGATATAGTTAGCAATAGAAATGATAAATATTTGAACATTCCTCAGAATAAAGTCGTTTTTTTTGATTTTATGTATAAAAATGTCAAAATAAATTATGATGGTATCGAAATAATCACGAATTTTGTTGCTCAATATAAAGAAGAGTTAATTGACAATCAGATAAAATTTAATGCTTACATTGTTGAAGTAGGTGATTTAGAAGGTTATTATGGTCATTATGAGTACGATGCAAAAGGAGCGTTATACAAAGATGATTTTAACAATTATCCAAATCAAAATCAACAAGCTGATTTCAATTTAGATGAAAAAGCATTTTTCGTTAACGGAACAATAATAAAATAATATTTTTACCGTTTATTTAATTTTTATTTATAAATTTAACTTTTTTAGTAGCAAATAACCATATAATAAAAGAATTATGAGTAAGTTTCGTTTAGATGAAGTAGATCACCAGATTTTAGATATGTTGATAGACAACACAAGAGTTCCGTTTACAGACATTGCGAAAAAATTATTGATTTCAGCTGGAACGGTACATGTAAGAGTAAAAAAAATGGAAGATGCCGGTATTATCATGGGATCCTCATTAGTACTTGATTATGATAAATTAGGATACTCATTTATTGCTTATGTAGGTGTTTTTCTTAATAATACTTCTCAAACAAAATTTGTCTTAGAGCGTATTAATGAAATTCCTTTTGTGACTGTTGCTTCTGTGACTACAGGTAAATTCAATATATTTTGCAAAATTAGAGCAAAGGATACTAAGCATGCCAAAGATGTTATCTTTATGATTGATGATATCGAAGGTGTATATAGAACCGAAACTATGATTTCTCTTGAGGAAAGCATAAATGATAAAAAGCGTTTGATGCATACCATTTTTAAGGAAATGTAAAAAATCTTGAATGCTATATTATAAATATAACCTCAAGTCTATTCTTGGGGTTTTTTTATGCCAAATTAACCAACCACTTAACTAATAGTATAATTATGTATACGTTACCTAAAATAGAGCGTTTTAATCAAAATGTTTTATCTAAATATCATATTTACAATAGTGTTTTTATAACATTACCTTTTGATTCTGTTGATAATACGGGTGTTTTGTTGCCTATTTTTACAGAACTGTGTGATAACGGATTCAAGAAACAAGAAACTCCAAAAGAAATTTTTGATTTCTTTTCAGATAAATATTTGACTAGCGCGACCGAAAAAGACAAAATTAATTTGATGTTTCATTTTATACAATATATTGAACGCCAAATTGTTTTATTTGATGCTATCGAAGATGCTGCATTTCCCGTTGTAAACAATATGGAAGGTAGAGGCTCGCTTCGTGATATCAAAGAGAAATCAGATGTTAGAGATAATAAGGAAGAACTCATTCATTTTCTGGAGAATTTCAATGTTCGTACTGTTTTAACAGCGCATCCAACACAATTTTACCCGGGACCTGTTTTAGGAATCATAAATGATTTGACCGAAGCAATTCGAAATAATAATTTACTAGAAATTAAGCAACTATTAGCTCAATTGGGAAAAACGCCTTTTATTCAAAATGAGAAACCAAATCCTTTTGATGAAGCAGTAAGTTTGATTTGGTATCTAGAAAATGTGTTTTACAACACTTCTGGTGAAATGGTTCATTATTTACAAAAAAACGTTTTTGAAGGAGAATCCATAAACAATCAATTAATTAAACTTGGGTTCTGGCCAGGAGGAGATCGTGATGGGAATCCATTTGTTACGACTGAAATTACCTTGAAAGTAGCCGAGAGATTGAGAACTTCTATTCTAAAATGCTATTACGTAGAAATCCGAAGTCTAAAGAGAAAACTTACTTTTCCAGTAGTAGATTCTTTAGTAATGGAGTTGGAGCAAAAATTATATCGTTCTGTTTTTTATTCTAAAGGTGAAATTTTCATTACTCTTGAAGAACTTAAAACACAATTAAATAAAATTAAAACCATAATAATTGAACAACATCAATCACTTTATGTAGATCAAATTGACGCTTTACTCATCCGATTGAATTTGTTTGGTTTTCACTTTGCTACTTTAGATATCAGACAAAACAGTAAAATTCACCAAACTGTTTTTTATGATGTTGTAGATTATTATTCAAAATCCAAAGCAAATATTTTTCCAGCTAATTACTTCCAATTAACAGAAGATGAGAAAATTGCAGTTTTGTCATCAGTAAAAGGGAATTTAGACGCAGCTGATTTTGAAAATGAAATGACAAGATCAACCGTTGAATCAATTCAAGCCATCAAAACGATACAGGAAAATAATGGTGAATTTGGCGCCAACCGTTATATCATCAGTAATAATGAAAGCGCACTTAATGTGATGGAAACTTTTGCCTTATTCAAATTATGTGATTGGGAAAATGCAACAGTTGATATCATCCCATTATTTGAATCTGTTGATGATTTGCATAATGCACATTTAGTAATGGAAAAATTATACACCAATGCTGAATACGCTAAACATTTATCAAATAGAAATAACAAGCAAACGATTATGCTTGGTTTCTCTGATGGAACAAAAGATGGTGGATATTTAATGGCAAATTGGAGTATCTATAAAGCCAAAGAGGCATTAACTGAAATTTCTAGAAAATACGGAATTCATGCTATTTTCTTTGATGGACGTGGTGGACCTCCAGCTCGTGGCGGTGGAAAAACACATAAATTTTACGCTTCATTAGGTCCAAATATTGAAAATAACGAAATCCAGATTACAATTCAAGGACAAACGATTAGTTCAAATTTTGGAACTTTAGATTCTTGCCGCTATAATTTGGAAAATCTTTTGAGCGCTGGTGTTGCCAATCAAGTATTCAATCAGGGACAAAATGAATTGTCTGTTGAAGACAAAGAAATTTTGGATCAAATGGCCGATTTAGGATATGCTAAATATTTGAATTTTAAAAATCATCCTAAGTTCATTCCTTACTTGGAACAGATGAGTACTTTAAAATATTATGCTAAAACCAATATTGGTAGCCGTCCTTCAAAAAGAAGCAAGTCCGAAACACTTGATTTTGCTGATTTAAGAGCAATCCCGTTTGTCGGTTCTTGGAGTCAGTTGAAACAAAATGTCCCAGGATTTTTTGGAGTAGGTTCCGCTTTAAAACATTTTGAAGATACCAATCAATGGGATAAAGTTCAGGATTTGTATAATAATTCTTTATTCGTTAGAACATTACTAGAAAACAGTATGATGTCATTGGCAAAATCATTTTTTCCATTAACAGCTTATATGAGTAAGGATCCAGAATTTGGGGCTTTTTGGCAGATCATTTATGATGAATTTTTGGAAACCAAAAGGTTGTTATTGAAAATTGCAGGTCATAATGAACTGATGGAAAACTATCCAGATGGTATAGCTTCGATTCAAATGAGAGAGCGTATTGTGTTACCTTTGTTGACAATACAACAATATGCCTTGTTGAAAATTAATGAATTGAACAAAGAGGAAAATCCAGATTTGAACCTGATAAAAGTATACGAAAAAATTGTGACCCGTTCTCTATTCGGTAATACAAATGCTAGTAGAAACTCAGCTTAATTTAAAAGATAGATTCAATTTTAAAAAAAGTAAAATGAACTCAAATCAATTACCGGTAAATGAATATTCAAAATTCAATGCTACTTATATAAATGCTCTTGAGAATGTAGAATTATTTGAAGAGTTAGAAATTAGTTTGCATGACTTCATCAAGTTTGTACAAAATATTCCAATGGATAAATTTGATTATAGTTATGCTGAAGGAAAATGGACAATAAAAGAGATTATCCAGCATATTATTGATACCGAAAGAATATTTGCTTATCGAGCACTTCGAATTTCCAGAAATGACAAAACCCCTTTACCGGGATTTGAAGAAAATGATTATGTTGACAATACCGATGCAAAAAATAGAAGTATTCAGGATTTATTAACTGAGTTTTCAGCAGTAAGGCATTCCAACTTACTGATGTTCAAAAGTTTTTCGGATGAACAATTGAGAAGAATAGGAATTGCATCACAACATGAAGTTTCAGTCAGAGCCTTAGGCTTTTTAATTATTGGGCACATGAAACATCATCAGAAAATTTTTATTGAACGATATTTATAAATTTCAAACAATTTGTTTTATTCAAAAACAGTTCGACCAAATTTTTAATTTATTTTCAAAAGTCATAGTGTTTGCAGGACTGGTTGAAGGCATTACAAAATAGGTAATGCCTTTTATCTGTCCGAATCTTTTAGAAAAAAACGCATGGCTTTGTTTTCCATTAAAAATGATTTTGGTGATAGATGGAAATTCGTTTAGCAAAACTTCAAAATCATTTTCCTTTTGATTTTTGATGTGAATATCCAAACTTCCTTTTCTTTCACAATTTTCTAAAACATCCCACAACCCAATTTTATTAGATCGAAGAAATTGAACTTTTGCTTCAAAGTTTTCAGGAATCGGTAATGCATCAAAAAGAGTATAGAGTATTTTCCAAAAATGGTTTCTAGGATTTGCATAATATTCCTGTTTGGCAAGAGACATAGCTCCAGGCATAGTTCCCAAAATCAATATTTCAGTTTTTGAATTTATATAATATGGAAATGAATGTATTGTCATAAAATTAAAAGGCTATATTTTCTTTTTCAAGTATGGCCAGACCAACTCTGATTTTATCATATGATATTTGCTCTTCAAAAAAATCAAAATACGGTTTCAATGCTGTTGGCGATTCTAATTTTATTTTTGCTTTTGCAATTTTTGTAATTTCTTGTTCATTAATAAAAACAGTTAAATCTATCGGATGCCCATCAGTGTATAATTTTGCTAAATGCGAAATTATAGTCGGCAGACCCAATTTTCTTTTTATTGCAATTTTTTCAACTGTCATTCCACTTTGAAACATCACTAATGTTTCTTTATATGTTGTATTCTCTTTTTTTGCTCTAACTTTTTTAATTTTTTGAAATTCAATAATTGCTTTTATGAATACATCTCCATATTTTTCAAGTTTTGCTTTTCCAACTCCATCAATAGCTAGGAATTCGGAATCACTCATTGGGCGTTGAATTTCTAACTGTCTCAAAGTAGCATCGCTAAAAATAACATAAGCTGGAACTTCTTCTTCTTTAGCAATTTCTGAACGTAGCTTTCTAAGAAACTCAAAAAGAGAATTTGCTTCGGATTTTGTTTTAGCTGTTTTAATTTCGACAGCTTCCTTATTTATTTTTTGAACAGCTGTCAATTGCACTTTTTCTCCGTCAAATAATACTTTTTTGGCAAACGGAGTTAGTTTTATTTTATTCTGTTGATGGAAAGCAATTTCACAATATCCCAAATTAATTAATTGAATCAAATATTGATTCCAGTCATACCAAGAAATATCGGCACCAACTCCATACGTTTTTAAATTTTGAAATCCTTTGTCATAGATAGAAGCATTTTTGGAACCTCTTATAAAATCTACAATTACAGGCAAAGCTTCAGATTCCTGCAAACGAATTATAGCTGACAAAGCTTTTTGGGCAATTACGGTTCCATCAAAAAAGGCAGGAGGATTTTTGCAAATATCACAATTACCACAATTCTCAGTCACTAATTCTCCAAAATAGGAAAGCAGTATTTTTCTTCGGCAACTTAAGGCATCAGCATATTGCTTCATTCTTTCCAATTTTGCCAATTGTACTTCTGAGTTCAATCCTTCGGAAGCAAATTTTTGCAACTGAATCACATCACCGTAACTTTCGAACAAAACTGTTTCCGATGGTAAACCGTCACGACCCGCTCTTCCAATTTCCTGATAATAACCTTCAATGTTTTTTGGTAAATTATAATGAATCACCCAACGAACATTTGATTTATCGATTCCCATCCCAAAAGCAATCGTTGCACAAACCACTTGACAATCATCATTGATAAATTCATCTTGAGTTTTTGATCGAATTTTATTGTCCAAGCCAGCATGATAAGCTTTGGCTTTAATTCCGATTTTTTGTAATTTTTCGGCAAGCTCTTCAGTTGTCTTTCTACTTAGGCAATAAACAATACCCGATTCATTTGGTTTGTCTTTGATAAAATCAATAATTTGTTTGACGCGATCCAAAGCAGGTCGAACTTCCAGACTCAAATTTTTTCTATCGAAAGATGCTACAAAAGTGTTAGGATTATTTAAATTTAATTGATCGCAGATGTCAGTACGTGTTGCTTTATCGGCAGTTGCGGTCAATGCAAGGATTGGAGTAGAAGGGAAGCGGTTTTTTAAATATCCCAAATTGGTATAAGCAGGACGAAAATCATGACCCCAAGCCGAAATACAATGTGCTTCGTCAATTGCAATTAAACTCACAACTATCTGACTAAATGCGTTTTCCAAAAAAGACAAACTCTCTGGTGCAACATAGACCAGCTTAACTTTATTGTCTTTTAAATTTTGAATGTGTAATTGCTGTTCTTCCGAAGACTGGCTGCTATTGACAAAACAAGCATCTATTCCATTGGCTTTCAGACTGTCAACCTGATCTTTCATCAAGGCAATTAATGGAGAAATAACTATGGTAGTTCCCGCCAAGACTAAACCGGGCAGTTGAAAACATATTGATTTTCCTCCTCCAGTTGGCATAATAGCCAAAGTATCTTTTCCGGAAAGAATACAATTAATAATTTCTTCTTGATTGGGTCTGAATTTTTCAAACCCAAAATTTTCTTTTAGTTTGGCGTGTAAAATTTCTGTTGTCATTTTGGCATATATTTTTTAAGAATATAAATCTAACAAAAAAAGGAACTCAAAATAGAGTCCCTTTTATTTTTTTATAAAATCATAGAATTAATCTTCGTCATCATCATCATCATCTTCGTCGGCAATATCTTTTTCATCACCATCTTCATCTTCATCATCACCGTCAATATCAGGTTTGTCTAGATTTTCATCTTCGTCATCATCATCTGCATCATCAACATCCAGTTCCAAACCGCTAATTGGTTCTACAACATCATCAATTTCATCATCTTCGTCATAATTCCCAATTCTGTCAGCCAATTTAGTACTTACTTTCACTAAATATATAGTATCTTCAGTTCTAACTTCTACAGCCTCAATCAATTCGTTTTTAGCATTTCTAAATCGAATGATGTCTGAATCATCATAACCATCAGGGAATTTTTCGACCAAAAGATTCAAAATTTCGTTGGTCAATTTGGCGTAATCAACTATTACTCTTTTCATAAATAATTATTATAAATCTAACAAATAGGCAAAAATTAATGGAGCAACAATCGTAGCATCCGATTCAATAATGAACTTTGGAGTATTAATATCTAATTTACCCCAAGTAATTTTTTCATTAGGAACTGCTCCAGAATAAGAACCGTAACTTGTTGTCGAATCTGAAATTTGGCAGAAATAACTCCAAAATGGAATATCATGCATTTCCATATCTTGGTACAGCATCGGAACAACACATATTGGGAAATCCCCTGCGATTCCTCCTCCAATTTGGAAGAAACCAACGCCATTTGTGCTATTTTTTGGATACCAATCAGATAAGAAAACCATATATTCAATCCCAGATTTCATGGTAGATGCTTTCAAATCTCCTTTTATAACATACGATGCAAAAATATTTCCCATTGTACTATCTTCCCACCCTGGCACAATAATTGGTAAATTTTTCTCGGCAGCTGCATACATCCAGCTGTCTTTTAGGTCAATTTCATAGTATTCTTCCAAAACTCCCGAAAGTAACATTTTATACATGAACTCATGAGGAAAATATCTTTCTCCTTTGTCATCAGCATCTTTCCAGATTTTATAAATGTGTTTTTGAAGACGACGAAAAGCTTCGTGCTCTGGAATACAAGTATCTGTAACTCTATTTAAACCTCTCTCCAATAGATCCCATTCGTCTTGTGGTGTCAAATCACGATAATTTGGAACTCTCTCATAATGAGAATGTGCGACCAAATTCATGATGTCTTCTTCAAGATTCGCACCTGTACAAGAAATAATTTGAACTTTATCTTGACGAATTATTTCGGAAAAAATCTTTCCAATTTCGGCTGTACTCATTGCACCAGCCATGCTTACCATCATTTTAGCACCATTGGCTAATTGCTGTTCGTATTCCTTTGCAGCGTCAACTAAAGATGCAGAATTGAAATGCAAATAATGCTTCTCAATAAATTGACTGATTGGTCCTTTACTCATATTCTTTTTCTTTTTTATTTTAATGTTCAAAAGGTTATTTGAGATTTGGATTTACAAATAAAAGAAATTTATAAATATCAAATTTCCTGAATCCAAATTTTTAATGATTATTTATTATAACCTAATATTTTTAGTACATCCTCGGCAGTTTGTTGTTCAGAAAAAACTTCGGTTGCCAATATTCCATTCTCGTCTCTGTCTATCAAAATGTGTTTTGGCTGTGGAATTAAACAGTGATGCAGTCCTCCATAACCACCTATAGTTTCCTGATAAGCTCCTGTATTGAAAAAACCTAGATACAATGGTTTCTCTTTATTGTATTTTGGTAAATAAATGGCATTCATGTTTTGTTCAGAATTGTAATAATCGTCACTATCACAAGTCATTCCACCCAGTAAAACTCTTTCATAAGTATCATTCCATCTGTTGATTGCCAACATAATAAAACGCTTATTAATTGCCCAAGTGTCCGGTAATGTCGTGATAAAAGAAGAATCAATCATGTTCCACTTTTCTCTATCATTTTGTTGTTTTTGATACAACACTTGATAAATAGCTCCACCACTTTCTCCAACTGTAAACGAACCAAATTCAGTAAAAATATTTGGTACATCTACTTCTGCTTCGTCACAGGCAATTTTAATCTGATTAATGATTTCGTCAATCATATATTGGTAATCGTATTCGAATGCCAATGAATTTTTGATTGGGAAGCCTCCACCAATATTCAAACCATCAAGAGAAGGGCATTCTTTTTTCAAGGCAACATAAACTTTGATACATTTTACAAGCTCATTCCAATAATAGGCATTATCATTGATTCCTGTATTAATAAAAAAGTGCAACATTTTAAGTTCCAAATTTTTATTTTCTTTTATCTCTTTCTTATAAAAAGGAACAATGTTTTTGTATCCGATTCCTAATCGAGAAGTATAAAACTCAAATTTAGGTTCTTCTTCAGCAGCAATACGGATTCCTATTTTGAATTTTCCGTTAATTTGTCCTTGCAACAAGTCCAATTCTTCGTAATTGTCAATAATTGGAATGGTATTCTTATGACCATGATTGATTAATCTGGCAATATTTTCAATGTATTGATCTCTTTTGAAACCATTACAAATTATATAAGTACTTTTATTAATCTTTCCTTTTTCTAATAAATTTTCAACAATATTAATATCAAAGGCAGAAGAAGTTTCAATATGAATATTATTCTTGAAAGCTTCATTCATAACATATTCAAAATGAGAGCTTTTTGTACAATAGCAATAATAGTACTTTGCCTCATACTTATTTTTTTCCATCGATTTACGAAACCAAGCTTTGGCTTTGTTAATATTATTGGATATCTGCGGCAAATAGGTGAATTTCAATGGTGTACCATAAGTTTCCACCAATTTCATTAAATCAATATTATGAAAATGAAGGTTGTCTTTGTTTAATTTAAATTCTTCCTGTGGAAAGTAATATGTTTGGTTTATTAAATCGGAATATTTTGTATTCATTTGTCCTGTAGAGTTTTATATTAATTGCATTTGAAAAAATAGAATTAATAGAAATTCAAACTCTGATATTGGCGTATATAATCTGAAGTTTATCGTAATCGGCCTTGAAATATTGAAACACATCAAAACTAAAATTTCCTTTTATACCATAAAAACGTTTCAATAAGCTCAAGAAAGACCTATTGTTTCTGTTCCTTTTGGTAGAAAATGTTTTAGTATTTTGTTTTTTATTCATTGGCGCAAATGTAAAAAATAAAACAGACGCAAAGCAATCCTTTTTATTAAAAAATACCTAAGATTTGTAATCCTGAAAAGCGTTTAGAATCAATACGTTTTCAACAGATTGGTTAATTTTTATTTTCCCGATACCCTCAATCAATGCAAATTGTATCATACCATATTCATTTTTTTTGTCATGAATCAGTAATTCTAAGATCGGTTCGATATCATTTTCTTCAAAAACAACATCGTCATATATTGATTTCAGTGTTGTTTTTATTTCGTTGTATTCTTCTTCTGTGATTAGATTTTTGTGCAATGAAATATAACTTTCCAAAATCATTCCTACAGCAATGGCTTCACCATGCAATAGGGTAGTTTTGTTTTCATTTTCTAGAAAATAACTTTCGATAGCGTGTCCTAATGTATGACCAAAGTTTAATGATTTCCTAATATTTTGTTCGGTTGGATCTTGCATTACAATGATATTCTTAATTTCAACTGAACGATGAATAAGTGCATCCAAATGATCAAAGTCTATTGCTTTCAAATCTAAAAAATATTCCCAATAGGCTTTATCAAATATTAATCCGTGTTTTAACATTTCAGCAAGTCCAGAACGCATTTCATTTTGAGGAACAGTCTCTAAATATTGAGTATCAATCAATACCATTTTTGGTGTATTAATAACACCAATCTGATTTTTTAAATTACCCAAATCCACACCATTTTTACCACCTACAGATGCATCCACCATAGACAATAACGTTGTTGGAACATGAATAAAATCAACTCCTCTTTTAAAAGTAGAAGCCACAAAACCTCCTAAATCGGTAACAACACCACCTCCTATATTTATAATCAATGTTTTTCTGTCAGCACCAAGCTCTGTTAAAACATTCCAGATTTCAATACAGGTTTCAATATTTTTATTGATTTCTCCAGCTTCAAATTCTATTATTTCTATAGTCAAATCCGTTTCCAATAAAGGAAGAAATTTAGACAGACAATGTTCATTTGTATTGGTGTCTGCAATTATAAATAGGTTTGAATATTTGTTCTCTTTTAAGTGTTGGTTTAGTTTTTTATATCCAATTTCGTTGAAATGAACAGGATAATTATTGGCTTGAATAGATTGCATGATTTTAATTTAATTGAAAGCGCAAAATAAGGTAAATTTTGCTAATAATAATCCCTTAGTCTCTTTATATTTGCATAAAAAATATAACAAAAAATGAATAATATTTTTAATAACACACAAATTGCATTTGCACTAAAAAGCGATACAGAACTCGACAGAGCTTATTTTCTTTTTAAATTAATTAATAGCCAACCTCTAGTACGTATTGGAACAGCAGTAACCAATTTTGCCATAAAAGCAAATCTTCCTGTTGAAAGCCTTATCCGTGCAACTGTTTTTGATCATTTTTGTGGTGGTGTAAATGAAGATGATTGCCTATCGGTAGTTGATAAAATGTACACCAAAGGAGTTTCTTCTGTTTTGGATTATTCAGTTGAAGGTAAAGAAGAGGAAAATCAATTTGATGCTGCTCTGGAAATGACCTTAAAAACAATTGAATTTGCAAAAGAGCGTAAAGCAATTCCTTTTGCAGTTTTTAAACCTACAGGTTTAGGTCGTTTGGATTTATATGAAAAAGTGGGAGAAAAACAAACTTTAACTTCAGATGAACAAGCGGAATGGGATAGAGTAGTAGCTCGTTTTGATCAAGTATGTAGTGAAGCGCATAAAAAGAATGTAGCCTTGTTGATTGATGCCGAAGAAAGTTGGATGCAAGATGCAGCCGATGATTTGGTTACCGAAATGATGCGCAAATACAACAAGGAAAAAGTAATCGTATTCAATACACTACAAATGTATCGCTGGGATCGTTTGGATTATTTGAAAAAACTGCATGAGCAAGCGAAAACCGAAGGATTCTTTATCGGAATGAAATTGGTTCGTGGTGCTTATATGGAAAAAGAAAATCTTCGTGCTGAAGAAAAAGGATATCCAACACCAATATGTGCTTCCAAAGAGGCTTCTGATATCAATTATGATGCAGCTGTCCTTTATATGGCAGAACATTTAGACACGATGTCTATTTTTGCAGGAACTCATAATGAAGAGAGTACTTACAAATTAATGGAGTTGATGAAATCCAAAGGAATTCAATCAACTGATGACAGAATTTGGTTTGGACAATTATATGGAATGAGTGATAATATCAGCTATAATTTGGCAGCCAATGGATATAATATTGCGAAATATTTACCATTTGGACCTGTAAAAGATGTTATGCCATACTTAATTCGTCGTGCTGAAGAAAATACATCTGTAGCCGGACAAACGAGTCGTGAACTTTCGATGATTAAAACAGAACGCAATAGAAGAAAAGGAAAAAAATAGTAGGCAGTTTTCAGTTTTTTAGTATTCAGAAAAGACTACATAATCTTTCATAAAAAAAACCATTTGTAGATACAAATGGTTTTTTTGTGCTTATATTTTAAAACTAAGAATTACTAAACTGTAAATTGCTTAAATTCTTATACAAACCATTTTCTAAATTGATTAATTCTTGATGTGTTCCTTGTTCGCTTATTTTTCCATTATCAAGTACCAAAATTTGATCGGCAGAACGAATCGTAGAAAGACGGTGGGCAATAATGATACTTGTTCTTCCTTCCATCAAAATTTCAAGTGCTTCTTGAACCAGTTTTTCACTTTCGCTATCTAATGAAGAAGTCGCTTCATCCAAAATCAATATAGATGGGTTTTTCAATAAGGCACGAGCAATGGCAATTCGCTGTCTTTGCCCCCCAGAAAGTTTGATTCCTCTTTCTCCAACCACAGTTTCAAATTTCTCAGGAAAACTTTCAATAAAAACATAGGCATTGGCTTGTTTAGCGGCCATAATTATTTCTTCATCAGTAGCATTGGGCTTACCGTAAGCAATATTTTCCTTTATGGTACCTCCAAAAAGAATAACATCCTGAGGCACAATACTCATATTACCACGGAGATTCTCTAAATCATAATCGTAAATATTTTTTCCGTCGATCAGAATTTCACCACTTTCAATATCATAAAAACGTAATAATAAAGAGGCAATTGTTGATTTCCCCATTCCACTTGGTCCAACAAGAGCTATTTTTTGTCCAAAATTTGCTGTGAAATTAATATCTTTCAAAACCTTAACTTCTTTTCTGGATGGATAACTGAAAGCAACATTATTAAAAGTTACTTCACCTTTTATTTTGTTAATAGAAGGAACATGCACATTTGAATTGATTTTTTCGGGAACTTCATCCAATAGTTCAAAAACTCTTTCAGTGGCTCCAATTGCTTTTTGCATTTGCGCATACAATTCGGCTATTCCTCCTGATGAAGCCCCTACATAACTCGAGTATAGTATAAAGGTAAATAATTCCCCAACCGTTATTTCTCCAGCAATACTCAATTGTACTCCGTACCAAACAACCGCCACAATCGTTCCAAACAAGCAGATAATAATAAAGGAAGCAAAGAAACCTCTAAATTGACCTCCTTTAATACCCATTTTAACGACTTCCTTAATTTTATCTTTGTATCGAGCAATCTCATACCATTCATTTGCGAAAGCTTTAACAATACTGATTCCTTGCATGGTTTCTTCAACTACCACTTGACTTTCGGCTACTTGGTCTTGTACTTTTTTAGAATATTTTCGAATAAATCTTCCAAAAATAACCGCAGCAACTCCAACCAACGGAACAACCGAAACCATCATAATTGTCAATTTGATATTAATACTGGCTAGCATTGCAAAACTCCCAATAATCAATATAAATTGTCTTAAAAACTCGGCTATTGTTGTGGTTAACGTATCTTGAATTTGAGTAATATCGTTACTAATTCGGCTATTCAATTCACCCACACGTTTTTGGGAGAAAAATGACATTGGCAATTTAACCAGGTTGGTATATAGAGCTAAACGTACATTAGCTAAGGTGTTTTCGGTAAAATTGACAAATAAAGAAAGTCTAAAAAATGAAAATAACGATTGCAATAGCAACACTAAACCTAAACCTAAAGCTATTTGATTGGCTAAATGAGCATCTTTTTTGTTGACACAATCCACAAGCATTCCCATGAACTTAGGAAAGGCTAGGGCAGTGACACTAGTTAGCAGCAAAAACACTAATCCAACATAAAATTTCCATTTATGATTATCAGCATATTTGAAAATTAGGATTGCTTTTTGAAGAGAAGTTGCAGTAATTTTTGATTTAGGTAAATCGTTTTCTTGGTATCGACCCATTGTATTTGTTTTATAATACAAATGTAAGGTTATAAGAAGATGATAACCAAAAAAAATATGGTGATTAAATCTTGAATAAAATACTGTTTATGAGTAACTAAAGAAAAACAAAATAATTTTTATTCTATTTTTTTGAAATTTCGCTTGCAATTACGAGTTCTAGTTGTATATTTGCACACGCAATAGGGCGATTAGCTCAGCTGGTTCAGAGCACCTCGTTTACACCGAGGGGGTCGGGGGTTCGAACCCCTCATCGCCCACAAAACAAACTCCATTAGAAATAATGGAGTTTTTTATTTTATGCTTATATCTGGTCCTAAAACAGATCCAGCCCAAAATTTAAGGATTAATGAAATAAAAAAGCAATGGATATAGTAAAATTTAAAATCACGCCTAAAACAATAAAAATAGAGGTACGAAATTCAAATAATTATATTTTTGATTTTAATACCGCTGTAGATATTGACAAAGTGGACAGGGACGTATTACTAAAACTGCATAATGCATTAGTATTGTTGTTTAAAAAAGATAATATTCCAGAAATTAAAAGCCACATTTCACCAAATCAAACCAATATCCTTGAACAGATTGAGGAGGTAGAAGACTTAAAAGAGGATGTCAATTAAGTAAAGGATAATGCAATAAATTTAATTATCTAATTAAAGTGTCCAAACTTAGCACCTTAGAATCTTCGTGTCTTACTACTATTTTACATATATTTGTTGACCTAAAAACCAACAGATAGTGTCTCAAATAAATAAATTAAAAATATTCAATGATCCCATTTATGGGTTTATTACAATCCCCAATGCCTTAATCTACGATTTAGTCCAGCATCCTTATTTTCAGCGCTTGAGACGGATTTCTCAGATGGGCTTATCTTATTTAGTATATCCAGGTGCCAATCACACTCGTTTTCATCATGCGCTAGGGAGTATGCATTTGATGCAAAAGGCGGTCGAAGTATTGCGTTTCAAAGAGGTTAATATTACTCCTGAAGAAGAAAATGCCCTATATATCGCCATATTATTGCACGATATTGGTCATGGCCCATTTTCGCATGCTATGGAAAGTAGTATTGTAGAGGATGTTCATCACGAAGAAATCTCACTATTATTAATGAACGAACTCAATACCGAATTCCAAGGTCAATTGAGTCTTGCTATTAAAGTCTTTAAAGGAGAATACCATCGTAAATTTATGTTGCAGCTGATATCGAGTCAACTTGATATGGATCGGATGGATTATTTAAAGCGCGATAGCTTTTATTCAGGAGTTTCAGAAGGAAATGTCAATTCAGAACGATTGATTCAAATGATGAATGTTGTAGATGATGTATTGGTCATTGAAGAAAAAGGAATCTATTCCGTCGAAAAATTTCTAATGTCCAGACGCTTAATGTATTGGCAGGTCTATTTACATAAAACGAGTTTGGCTGCCGAATTAACTTTGACCAAAGTCTTAAAACGTGCCAAAGAGTTGACTGAAAGAGGTATTCTTTTACCATTCAGCCAGCCATTGTTGTTTTTTATGCAAAACAAAGTGACATTGGAAACTTTTGATACTAAAACTTTAAAATTATTTACCAAGTTAGATGATTTCGATATTATTAGTGCTCTTAAAGCTTGGGAAAATCATGATGATTTTATCTTATCTTCATTGAGCAAAATGATTATCAACAGAGATCTTTTAAAAATCAAGTTAACTAATGATAAAGTTCCTTTGGAGGAATTACAGATTCAAAAGGAACGATTTTCTATTCAAAACAAGATTTCTCTTGCCGAATCCAATTACTTTATTTTCAAAGGAAAAATTAAAAGTCAAGCCTACAGCAAAGTAGCAGAACCCATTCGAATTCTAAACAAAGACAAGACAATTGAAGATGTTGTAGAAGCCTCTGACCAACTGAATTTGAAATCGTTATCAAAGTTAGTAACCAAGTATTATATTTGTTTTCCAAAACAACTACTTTAAAATTAACATTTAAAGCCTATTTTTTATATTTTTGTCGCAAAAAAGCAAGCCAATCTGTTTTTATTAAATATTACGTGAACAAACAATTAGTATGTTCAATCTTAATACTTTTTAAAAATACAATTCAATAAGATGAAATTTACAGCTGAACAAATAGCAGGAATATTAGAAGGAGAAATTGTTGGAAATCCTAACATAGAGGTTTCTCGTTTGTCTAAAATTGAAGAAGGGGCAGAAGGATCGCTTACTTTTTTATCCAATCCAAAATACATCAATTACATATATACTACAAAAGCTTCGATAACAATCGTAAACAATACTTTTGTTCCTGAATCTCCAATAACAACTACACTCATTAAAGTAGCCGATGCTTATAAAGCATTTTCTAAATTATTGGAATTTTATAATCAGGTGAAATTAAACAAAAACGGTATTGAAACTCCTTCTGTTATTTCTGAAAGTGCCAAATATGGCGAAAATCTATATTTAGGAAGCTTTAGTTATATTGGTGATAATGTGGTATTGGGTGATAATGTCAAAATATATCCTGGAAGTTTTATTGGTGATAATGTAACTATTGGAAATAATGTGATTATTTTTGCTGGCGCTAAAATTTATTCAGAAACAGTAATTGGTAATAATTGCACGATTCATTCAGGTACAATTATAGGCGCTGATGGTTTTGGTTATGCGCCAAATGAAGACGGGACTTACAATAAAATACCGCAAATAGGAAATGTAATTATAGAAGACAATGTAGATATTGGTGCTAATTCTACTATAGATCGAGCTACATTAGGATCTACCGTTATTAGAGCAGGTGTAAAATTAGATAATCAAATTCAAATTGCACACAACGTTGAAATTGGTCGCAATACGGTTATTGCAGCTCAATCCGGAATTGCGGGTTCTACCAAAATAGGGGAGAATTGTATGATAGGTGGTCAAGTAGGAATTGTGGGGCATTTGACAGTTGGAAACAATGTTCGTATCCAAGCACAATCAGGAGTTGGAAGAAACATAAAAGATAATGAGATACTTCAAGGAAGTCCAACTTTTGGATATGCCGATTATAGTAAATCATATGTACATTTTAAGAATTTACCAAAATTGGTAAAAGAAATAGAAGAGTTAAAAAAACAAATATTAAACCAAAAAAATGGAAACAATGGTTAAACAGAAGACCATCAAAACAGAAATTTCGCTTACGGGAGTTGGATTACATACTGGAAAAGAAGTTAAAATGACTTTTAAACCTGCTCCAGTAAATAATGGCTTTACATTTGTTCGTGTCGATCTTGAAGGTCACCCTGTTATTGAGGCTGATGCTAATTACGTAGTCAATACACAGCGTGGAACTAATTTGGAGAAATTAGGTGTCAAAATTCAAACTCCAGAACATGTTTTGGCTGCCTTGATGGGATCGGATTTGGATAATATCATTATCGAATTGGATGCTTCTGAACTACCAATTATGGATGGTTCATCTAAGTTTTTCATGGAAGCGATTGAAGAAGCTGGAATTATTGAGCAAGAATTAAATCGAAACGTATATGTTGTAAAAGAAGTTATTTCTTTTACTGATGAAGCTTCTGGAAGTGAAATCATGGTTATGCCAAGTGATCATTATAGTGTAACTACAATGGTTGATTTTGGTACAAAAATATTAGGCACTCAAAATGCTACTTTAAAAACTATCGGAGATTTCAAAACAGAAATTTCCAATGCCAGAACTTTTAGTTTTTTGCATGAATTGGAAGCGCTATTGGAAAATGGCTTGATTAAAGGAGGGGATTTAAACAATGCTATCGTTTATGTAGATAAAGACATTTCAGAATCTACAATGGAGAGCTTGAAAAAAGCCTTTGGTAAAGATGAAATTACGGTAAAACCAAATGGAATTTTAGATAATCTGACTTTACATTATCCAAATGAGGCTGCAAGACATAAATTACTTGATGTAATTGGAGACTTAGCTTTAATTGGAACTAAAATCCAAGGAAAAATTATAGCCAACAAGCCTGGGCATTATGTAAATACTCAATTTGCCAAAAAAATGGCCAAAATCATCAAGAGCGAACAAAGAAATTATGTTCCTACCTATGATTTGAATCAAGAGCCATTAATGGATATTCATAAAATTATGGCTATGTTACCTCATAGACCACCATTTTTGTTGATTGACAGAATCATTGAAATGTCGGATAGTCATGTTGTGGGGATGAAAAATGTTACAATGAACGAAAGTTTCTTCGTTGGACATTTTCCTAATGCACCAGTAATGCCAGGAGTTCTTATTGTTGAAGCAATGGCACAAACGGGAGGAATATTAGTTTTAAGCACTGTTCCAGATCCTGAAAATTATTTGACATTTTTTATGAAAATTGATAATGTAAAATTCAAGCAAAAAGTTTTGCCGGGAGATACACTAATTTTCAAATGTGATTTGATTACCCCAATAAGAAGAGGTATTTGTCACATGCAAGCAAATGCTTATGCAAATGGGCGTTTGGTTGCGCAAGCCGAATTAATGGCACAAATTGCAAGAAAACAATAATTTTTTTTGTTGATTTGGTTAATCGTTTACCGATTAATCGATTAAACAGTTTAACGATTAAACAAAATATATGAATCAACCGTTAGCATACGTTCATCCAGGTGCAAAAATCGCCAAAAATGTTGTAATCGAACCTTTTACAACCATCCATAACAATGTTGTTATTGGTGACGGAACTTGGATAGGTTCTAATGTAACAATAATGGAGGGAGCAAGAATTGGTAAAAATTGCAATATTTTCCCAGGAGCTGTAATTGCTGCCGTGCCTCAAGATTTAAAATTTGGAGGAGAAGATTCTCTAGCAATTATTGGAGATAATTGTACTATTAGAGAATGTGTTACAATCAATAGAGGAACTATAGCTTCGGGTCAAACCACATTGGGAAATAATTGCCTAGTGATGGCTACTGCCCATATTGCTCACGATTGTCATATTGGAGATAATGCAATAATTGTAAATGGTGTTGCACTAGCTGGACACGTAATAGTGGGTAAATACGCAGTTATAGGTGGATTGGCGGCAATTCATCAATTTATTCATATTGGTGATCATGCCATGGTTTCGGGTGGATCATTGGTAAGAAAAGACGTTCCTCCGTTTACCAAAGCGGCAAAAGAACCTTTATCTTATGTAGGAATCAATTCTGTAGGTTTGAGAAGAAGAGGTTTTACCACCGAAAAAATTAGAGAAATTCAAGAAATATATAGAATTCTTTACCAAAAAAATTACAATACAACTCAAGCGATGGATATCATTGAAGCAGAAATGGAAGCTACTCCGGAGCGCGATGAAATATTGGATTTTATCAGAAACTCATCAAGAGGTGTAATGAAAGGTTATTCTGGAAATTACTAAATAAAAGTTCAATTGTTTATTTGTTTAATCGTTTTGGCGAAAAACAAATAAACTGTTTAACGATTAAACAAAAAAATTAAATAAAACAAAAAAAATGGCATCTACATCAGATATTAAAAACGGATTGTGCATCAAATACAACAATGATATTTATAAAATCATTGAATTTCTTCATGTGAAACCAGGGAAAGGACCTGCATTTGTAAGAACAAAATTAAGAAGTTTGAGTAATGGTAAAGTATTAGACAATACTTTTTCTGCTGGACATAAAATTGATGAAGTTCGAGTTGAAAACCATAAATTTCAATTCCTATATCCTGAAGGTGATTTATTTCATTTCATGAATGTAGAGACTTTTGAACAAATCTCTTTAAATAAAAACATTCTTGATTCTCCAGATTTATTAAAAGAAGGAGAAAATGTTATGGTAAGTATCAATACTGAGACCGATTTGCCTCTTTCAGTAGATATGCCTGCATCTGTTATACTTGAAGTAACTTATGCAGAACCAGGAATAAAAGGAAATACAGCTACGAATGCTACAAAATCTGCCACTGTTGAAACTGGAGCAACTGTAAATGTACCTTTATTTATTAACGAAGGAGACAAAATTAAAATCGATACTGCATCAGGTTCTTATATGGAACGTGTTAAAGCATAGTTTTCTCTGTTTACTGTTCAGTTAGCAATCAACTGAACAGTAAACACTGATTTCTGAATACTATATTTATGAAATTTCCAAAAGTTTATTCTCTACAAGATATAGCAAATTTGCTTCAATGCGAATTTGTTGGCGATGCTTTGTTTCCGGTTTATGGCATGAATGAAATTCATGTTGTAGAATCTGGGGATATCGTTTTTGTAGATCATCCAAAATATTACGATAAGGCTTTACAATCTGCAGCAACGATTGTTTTAATCAACAAAAAAGTAGATTGCCCTGAAGGAAAAGCTTTGTTGATTTCAGATGATCCTTTTAGAGATTTCAATGTATTGACAAAACATTTCAAGCCTTTTGTGCAGGCTAATGTTTCTATTTCCGCTTCCGCAAAAATTGGAAAAGGGACTATAATTCAGCCAAACTCATTCATAGGAAACAATGTTGTTATTGGAGAAAACTGTTTGATACATGCTAATGTTGCCATTTATGACCATACAATAATAGGCAACAATGTGATTATCCATGCGGGTACTGTTCTTGGAGCCGATGCTTTTTACTATAAAAAAAGACCAGATGGTTTTGATCAATTAATTTCGGGAGGTCGAGTTGTAATTAAAGACAATGTTGGAATTGGGGCACTTTGCACGATTGACAAAGGGGTTACTGGTGATACAACTATTGGCGAAGGTACCAAAATTGATAATCAAGTACACGTTGGGCACGACACCGTAATTGGAAAAAAATGTTTAATAGCTTCACAAACTGGGATTGCAGGTTGTGTAATTATAGAAGATGAAGTTACCATTTGGGGACAGGTGGGAACTACAAGCGGCATTACTATAGGAGCAAATGCTGTAATACTTGGACAAACAGGTGTTACAAAATCAGTAGATGGTGGTAAAAGCTATTTTGGTACTCCAATTGAAGAATCAAGAGAAAAATTGAAGCAATTGGCAAATATTAAAAAAATTCCCGAAATTTTAAAAAAACTAAAATAATATGTCTGCTAAAGAAATTGTAAAAAGTTTTTATAAATCAGATGCCTTCATTAACACAGAAATAATGAAAGAATATTTACATCCAGAATGTATTTTGGATTGGAATAGTAGCAAAGGATTTATTCAAAGGAATTATGAAGAAATATTAAGTATGACTGGTGAAATAAGTAGAGCTTATGTTCGTACTAAAGCTAGAATTAGTCATATTGTCGAAGAAGGCAATATCGTTTCTGTACGTTTTGATCATTATGCAAAAACGATAGAAAACCCAAGAGAAGAAATGTTTTTGGCTCATATGATGGTTATATGGGAAATAAAAGATAATAAATTATACAGAGGATATCAAATGAGTCAAGTGATGTAATTATTTTTATTTTAAAAAAAAGTACAAAATAATTACAAAAGCCTTACTTTTGCGTCACAATTTTAAAAACTACATAAAAAATATATCATGAGTGTTTTAGTTAATAAAGATTCAAAAATAATTGTTCAGGGATTTACAGGTAGCGAAGGAACTTTCCACGCTTCACAAATGATTGAATACGGTACAAATGTTGTTGGTGGAGTTACTCCTGGAAAAGGGGGAACAACACATTTGGATCTTCCAGTTTTTAACACAGTAAAAGATGCTGTTGAACAAGCTGGAGCCGATACAACTATTATTTTTGTACCACCTGCTTTTGCTGCAGATGCAATTATGGAAGCTGCTGATGCTGGAATAAAAGTAATCATTGCTATTACTGAAGGAATTCCTGTAGCTGATATGATTAAAGCAAATAGCTATGTTAAAGAAAGAAATGCTAGGTTAATAGGACCAAACTGCCCAGGTGTTATTACTCCAGGTGAAGCTAAAGTTGGAATTATGCCAGGTTTCGTTTTCAAAAAAGGAACTGTAGGTATTGTATCAAAATCAGGGACTTTAACTTATGAAGCTGCTGATCAAGTTGTAAAACAAGGATTAGGAATCACTACTGCTATCGGTATTGGTGGAGATCCAATCATTGGAACAACTACTAAAGAAGCTGTAGAATTATTGATGAACGATCCAGAAACAGAATGTATCGTAATGATTGGTGAAATTGGTGGACAATTAGAAGCTGATGCTGCTAAATGGATTAAAGCTGACGGTAACCGTAAACCAGTTGTAGGTTTCATTGCAGGAGTTACTGCTCCAGCAGGACGTACAATGGGACATGCAGGTGCGATTGTTGGTGGTTCTGACGATACAGCTGAAGCTAAAAAACAAATTATGAGAGAGAACGGAATTCACGTTGTTGACTCTCCTGCTGAAATAGGAAAGAAAGTAAAAGAAGTATTGGGTTAATTTTCAATATTTTAAAAATAAAATACCAAAATGCCTCACGATTTTGTGAGGCATTTTTTTAATTATAATAAATATGTACAAAGAATTAGAAAAGTTTACAGTAAAAGGGAATTTTACGTTTACACAGGAAGATAATTTAGAAGCTGTTTGTAACGCTTCAGAAGCGGGAAGCGGTGTTTTTGTTGTTTATGCTGACAAAGAATTAATTATGGTTGGTTCTACAGGAACAGTTCAAAATGACGGAACCTTGAAAAGCAAAAATGGTGGTTTACATGATAAGATTGTAAATGGTCATCAATTTGCAAAAACAGGAAGAAAATATTCTTGGCCTGCTCAAATGAAAAAAGAAAGTATTGATACATTGGAAGTTTTTTGGTTTGAAACTTTTAATAACGATGTAAAATCAATTCCAACTAGCGTTGAAGGACAGGTTTTGCAAAACTTTCTAGATGAAAATGGTAAATTGCCAAGATGGAATGTAGCTTTTTAATACATTCTTACTCAAACAAAAAATGCTTTACAGAATTGTAAAGCATTTTTTGTTTAATCACATTTTAAAAAAATAAAATACTTATTTCTCTTTAAAATCAACAGATAACGAATTAACACAATAGCGCTGACCGGTTTTTGTTGGACCATCTTCAAAAACATGACCTAGATGGCCACCACAATTAGCGCAAACAATTTCAGTGCGTTTCATTCCATGTGTATTATCAACAATATACTCTACTTTTCCAGGAATTGATTCGTCAAATGATGGCCAACCACAATGCGCGTCAAACTTAGAATTGCTTTCAAATAGGGGAGTACCACAGCCTCCACAACAATAAACGCCATTTTCAAAATGCAAATTATATTTCCCTGTATGTGGATATTCTGTTCCTTTTTGACGAAGAATTCTATAACGCTCAGCTCCTAATTCTTCTTCCCATTCTTTTTCTGATTTTACAAAAGGATAGTTCATAATATTATTTTTGAATAAAATTAGTTATTTTTTCAATTACTTGATGGTCGGCAAGAATCTTTCTGTGGCCTAATCTTTTGGTCAACATTAATTCACCATTTTTAAGATGTTGATGTATATGAATTCCAGCTTTTACAGATACTTCAGGATCATTTTCATCATGAATCACCAAAGTCGGAATCAAAGTTGTTTCAGCTGCTTTGTATGCACTATAATCGTCCATAATTCCTCCATATTTTTTTTCAAAACGCTCGCACAATAGTTTGCTTATTTCGGATTTTAATCCCAATTTAGAAATAAAATCATCCGTGATATCCTGTACAATATCTCCGCTGCCAATAATTACAGCTTTTTTCACTTGAAGTCCTTCTTTTATAGCATTCATAACTGTCATTCCACCCAAGGAATGTCCAATAGCAATTTCAAAAGGCCCAAATTGTTTGTCAATTTCAATGACTGAAGCAATAAAATCAACCATAATAGTTGAATTCCCTGGAGATTTTCCATGTGCTGGCGCATCAAAACTAACAGTTGAATATCCCAATCTAATCATTTCATCTGCAATCTTACATAATTGGGTTCCTCTACCTGACCATCCGTGAACTAATAAAACTTTTTTACTGCTTCTCCCATACTCATAGATGTTTACTTTTCGATTTATGGAAGGAACAACAATCATTTGTTGTAAGCTCTTTTTGTCCATTTCAATTTCTCGTTTTGGAATCTTATGTTTTATAGGCGTTGTAAACAATTTAGAAGCATAAATAGTAACCCATTTAGTAGACAAAAAAGCAATAAACTTACTTGATAGGATTATAATTTTGGGAATTTTCAAAGGCTTAGTATGATTTGTGGTGTTTTTTGTCATATTGATAAAATTGTGAAATGTCTTTAAAAATTAATTTTTTTTAACTAAATTTAAAAAACATAAAATTAGTATAAATTTAATGTTAATATAATTTTATTTCACACTATAAAAG
>NZ_MUNX01000051.1 GCF_002001005.1 Flavobacterium sp. A45 | reverse complement strand
TTATTTTTCTTAATATTATACACTCAAAATTAAAATCCATATTAAATTAATGAATTTCAAGCTTTAAAGATTATTCTTAACAACTTTCATAAATATTATGAACATTTTGTAACTTAAAACAATATAATTGTTTTTATTTTTTACAAAAAACAATACATTTGAAGCTTAATAACAATAAACCAATATAATAGTATGTCAATTTGGAAAACTAAACCTCTTTCGGTATTGCTCGGTGAAGCATCCGAATCTGAAAAAGGACTAAAAAGAACCTTATCTTCACGTTCGCTTGTTGCACTTGGAGTTGGAGCAATTATTGGAGCGGGACTATTTTCGCTAACAGGAATTGCTGCTGCTGACCATGCTGGTCCAGCCGTTACAATTTCATTTATTTTAGCCGCAGTAGGATGCGCATTTGCTGGACTTTGTTATGCTGAATTTGCTTCAATGATTCCAGTTGCCGGTAGTGCTTATACTTATTCGTATGCCACTATGGGTGAATTTATGGCTTGGATTATCGGTTGGGATTTAGTTTTAGAATACGCTTTAGGAGCCGCCACTGTCGGTGTAAGCTGGTCTCGATACTTACTTGAGTTACTTTCAAAGTATGGAATTCACCTACCTCCCGACCTAATTTGCTCTCCATGGGAAACATTAACATTAAGTGACGGAACGGTAATAGAAGGCGGTATTGTAAACTTACCGGCTATATTCATTGTCTCATTACTTTCTTTATTATTAATAAAAGGAACTAAAGAATCGGCTTCAATAAACAACTTTTTAGTTGTTGTAAAAGTTGCTGTCGTAATCATCTTCATAGTATTAGGATGGAAATTTATCGATGCCAACAATTATGTTCCTTATATTCCTGAAAACACAGGTGTTTTTGGAGAATTTGGATGGTCTGGAATTGCAGCTGGAGCTGGAACAGTATTTTTTGCCTTCATTGGTTTTGACGCAGTTTCTACAGCAGCACAAGAAGCAAAAAATCCGCAAAAAGGGATGCCAATCGGTATTTTAGGCTCATTGGTAATTTGTACAATTTTATATGTGTTGTTCTCTCACGTAATGACAGGGCTAGTACCTTATTATAAATTTGCAGGAGATGCAAAACCTGCCGCTACAGCTTTTGCCGTAACAGGTTATGACTTTTTACAAACAGGTTTAATTGTGGCAATTTTGGCTGGTTATACTTCAGTAATGCTAGTGATGCTTATGGGACAAAGCCGTGTTTTTTACACAATGAGCAAAGATGGTTTGCTTCCTCCTTTCTTCAGTGAAATCCACTCAAAATTCCGCACTCCATGGAAAACTAACCTTTTCTTTTTGGTATTCGTAAGTTTATTTGCGGGACTTGTTCCGGTAAGCGACTTAGGTCATATGGTAAGTATCGGAACTTTATTAGCTTTTGTTTTAGTTTGTATTGGCGTTATGGTTATGCGTAAAAAAATGCCTGATGCTCCAAGAGCATTTAAAACACCATGGGTTCCATTTGTACCGATTGCAGGAATTGTAATTTGTTTAGCTTTAATGTATTCTTTACCTAACGAAAGCTGGGCTAGGCTTATAGTTTGGATGGCTTTAGGTATAGCAATTTATTTTATATATGGTAAGAAAAACAGTAAATTAAATAATCCGGAAAAATAACTTTTCACAATACAATCAACAAAAAGGGATTTTAAAGCTTAACCACTTTAAAATCCCTTTTTTATGCTCTACAATTCTTTCTACAAATCAAAAACTGAAGTCCGCTTGGCTCTTACCAAATCTTTTAGTCTAATCCAGAAAGCCAATGTAAGATAAACTCCAAATCCCAAACCAGCGGTAACAAAAGAGATGTAAATAAAAAACAGTCTGACACTTGTCACACGCATTCCCAATTTATCGGCCAAACGAGAAGAAACATGGAAACCATATTTTTCTAAAAAGAATTTCAATCGTATTACTGCTCGCATTTTTTGAGTTATGAGTTATGGTTATGCGCAAAATTACAGAATCTTTTAATACTATCGGTTAATGCTCGAAAGGTTCTTACATACATTATAAAAGCTAAACTTCAGAGAAAACCTTTCTTCGATTAATTATTCTTCAGCAACTCCATTCCGATAGCGCAATCTAGACATTTATTCTTATTGCAGTATTCATTTTTTAGTTGCAGTAACGCCTGAGTTTCAAATGCATTTTTAGCTTTTAATCCAAATGAACCAAATTTATCTACAATTGAATTCTTTTCCGGCTCAACCTCATTTAGAACAGCAATTAAATCTTCAGAAATTTCCTTTCCTTGACTTTTGGCATATGCAAATTGAAGTGGAATAACTGTATTTAAAACAATCAAATCTATAAATGATTTGGACAAAGTTTTCTTTTTCTTTGGGCTTTCTTTGTCAAATTGATAATGGGCTTGCCAATACTCAGCAACCGAAACGCCAAAAACCTCATAAATAGCTTCAACAGAATTCAAGTCACTTATTTTCGAAAATAGATTTTGCTGTTTGTGATACAAATTGGCTAATTGTGAAAGCCGAATCGTAGGGAAATTATCTGGGCGATGTTTAAAAAACTGAACGGGTTCGACACAACTTTTCTCAATTTGGTATTTGTGGAGCAAATAAAAATACCTGAATTTTAAATCTTTGAAATACGCATCTTCTTTCTCTGCATCCAATAATCCTGCAGATCCAAACAATAATGCTTCCAGATTCTCCACTTCAAAACATTCTTTCCGAATCACCGAAAAAGGAATAGACTGAGCAATCTTGAGAAATATTTCACCATTCGTATTCAAACCAAAATTCTTTGCCAAAAGACAGAATAAAACTGATTCCCAGTCATTGTTGCTTGACTCCAACAAATCCAAAATAGGCCTAGCCTTTCTTTCCAAACGTTCAAAAAACAAACGTTCTTGCCAATTGATTAATGTGAATCGAGGAATCTCTTTCAGTTGCTTTTCGCAAAAAATCCAAGATTTTGGAGTCAGTAACTTTTGATAATTATTTAGAATATCTGTACTGACATAATTTTTGAGTTCTAGAACGGGAATTTCTGAATTATTACTTCTGTAAATTTCGGTATCGTGATTCCAAACGACATGCAAAATTACATTTTCATAACCCGCATCTTTTTCGTGATGATGAATATACCAATCGGATGATTTGACATGAATTTCGACATTTCCTGCCCACTTTTGATTTCCAATAGTAATTTGGGCATTAAAAAAATCAGGTCCAGCCAATTCTAAATACTGTCCCACATTGCCGATCGTGATTTCCTCTTGATTACAAGTTTTTAAATTTAAAGTATCAAACTTCTTGAATTTCCAAAGGTAGTGGAGGAAATCTTCTTTCATAATTCAGATTTGTTAGACTTCTTAGATTATTAGACTTTTAGACTAAAGTAATAAAAAAAGCAACAACTTAACTTACAAAATAAAAAAAGACAGATATTTCTACAAATTTGAAATATCAACAATAAAATAAGCTTATAAAATTCTGGATCTTTTTGAAAGGAATTATCTCAATAAATACAATTTAGCACAAGCTCGAGCATCCGATAAAGCTTCGTGATGATTCAACTGAATTTTCATGGCTCTACAACAATCACTTAAAGTTGTAGGCTTCAAACCTTTCGATTTATATATTTTCACGGTACATTCCCAACGAGAACCAATATTCAAATCCTCGTAATTCAAACCATAAAGCGCCATGGATTTAGACAAAACATTACGATCGAAGCTTTCATTATGTGCTACTACAACTCTGTTTTGAAGTCTTTTTTGAATATCGGGAAATACCTCCACAAACGTTTTGGCGTTTGCCGTGTCTCTTGGATATATTCCATGAACGCGTATCGTGAAGGGATTATATTCATTATTGGGAGGTTTAATTAAAGTTACAAACTCATCAACAATGACACCATTTTCGACGGTAACAATACCGACTGAACAAGGATGATAAGCTGTTGCTGTTTCAAAATCTATTGCGGTGAAAGTCATGGGAATTTTAGAATTTAGATTGCAGATTTTAGATTGCAGATTTCAATGATTTGTACAAAATCTGCAATCCAAAAAAATTATTTCATCGCCTTAATAATATCTGATTTTGTTATAATTTGATGGTTTCCGTTTCCAAGTTCTACCAAAACAGCATCATTATCTTTGGTGAAAAACTTGGAAACTTCTTCGATTGATGTACTTAATTTAACAACAGGAAATGGTTTTCCCATTACTTCTTTGATAGGCTTATCAATTACATTTTTGTCAACCATATAACTTCTAAACAGATCAGTTTCGTCAACAGAGCCAACAAATCCATTAATATCTACCACAGGAATTTGCGAAATATTATATTTACGCATACGATCAATTGCATGCGAAACCAATTCCTCGGTACGAACAACAATCAAAGGCTTATCAATATGATCTTTGATCACATCTTCGGCTTTGGTTACATCTTCTTCCAGAAACCCTCTTTCTCGCATCCAGTCGTCATTAAACATTTTGCCTACATAACGGCTTCCAGAATCATGAAACAATACGACAACCACGTCTTCTGGTTTGAAATGCTCTTTGAGTTGCAACAAGCCTTTTATGGCTGCACCGGCTGAATTTCCAACAAATATTCCTTCTTCGAGTGCAATTTTTCGGGTATAGACAGCAGCGTCTTTATCGGTTACTTTGGTGAATCCATCAATTAGGGAGAAATCAACATTCTTAGGCAAAATATCTTCTCCAATACCTTCAGTGATATAGGAATAAATTTCATTTTCGTCAAAAATACCTGTTTCGTGATATTTCTTAAACACCGAACCATAAGTATCAATTCCCCAGATTTTGATGTTCGGATTTTTCTCTTTCAAGTATTTTCCAACACCAGAAATAGTTCCTCCTGTACCTACACCAACCACAAAATGGGTAATCTTCCCTTCTGTTTGTTTCCAAATTTCTGGCCCAGTCTGCTCGTAATGTGCTAATGAATTCGATAAATTATCATATTGGTTCACATACCATGAATTTGGTGTTTCTTCGGCCAGTCGTTTTGAAACTGAATAATACGAACGCGGATCTGTCGGCTCTACATCTGTTGGACAAACCACCACTTTAGCGCCTACAGCACGAAGAATATCCATTTTTTCTTTGGACTGCTTGTCGGATATCACACAAATCAATTTGTAACCTTTGATAATGGCTACTAACGCCAATCCCATTCCTGTATTTCCAGAAGTTCCTTCAATAATAGTTCCTCCTGGTTTCAAACGTCCATCTGCTTCGGCATCTTCAATCATTTTTACGGCCATACGGTCTTTTACCGAATTACCTGGATTGAATGTCTCTACTTTTGCCAAAACCAAAGCGTCAACTTCTGCAGTGATTCTATTGAGTTTTACTAATGGAGTATTCCCAATAGTTCCTAATATATTTTCTGAGTATTCCATTTTGTCTTTTTTTGGTGTTATTTTTTTTTTAAATCATACTATTACGCATAATCTATATACAAAATCAAAATTAGTCAGTTTTTTAATTTTAAAATTAAATTTCAAATGACTAAGTTCCAAATTAATTGAAGAAGTTCCAAACTAATCCAAAACGAATTAAGAAATCGCGATACGGGTAATCGGGTGCCGAAAAATAATTGTTTTTTGAAAACAACGAATTGAAATGTTCTGCTTTCAAATAAATTCGAGTACGCTGAATTCTTGCATTTATAAAGAAATCAACAAGAGGATAATTTCCAATTTTTACTCTATCCTGAACAAAAAATTCCCCAATCAATGGATTATAACTATTACTATGATAACTGGTAAAATAATTCAGTTCCAATCCTGTTTGAAAAAACAGTCGCTTTTCAAATAGGGAGTTGGTATAATATAAAGTGTTTCTGGTCACAAATTCTGGCACATTCAAAATAGGATCAGATTGATCTACTTTTTGAAACAATAAGGTATTATCTAACGCCCATTTACCAAATACAAACTCTTTTGCTACCTTAAGCGACGCATAACTAATTGCTTTGCCATATTGCGCAGGAGCCACTATTTGAGTGCTGTCTTTTCGTTCGGCTGCTGTAGACACATCTGCAAAATACAAATGATCGTTTATCGAATTCAGCTGTAAAGATAATGATACCCATTTCGTATCTGCATTGACACTGATAGCGTTTATTTTTTCATTAACAAAATTGTTTGACCAATTGTATTTTTTATAACTGCTTTGGTACAAATTATAGTTGTTGTTTGGCAATTTATTCATGTTTTGATATCTAAATGAGATTTGATTCTCATCATTAATATCATAGACCGCCGATGCGTCAAGATTGGATAAATTTTGATCCGTTACTGATTTCGAATATAAAAACTTTCCATTCCATTTGTCTTTCCGATAATTGTATTGTCCGCCAACAGTGTTTATGTTTTGACTTAACAAATTAGGAACTGTTTCGTTATCCAAAAACAAAATATTATTATAGAAATAATTCGAATGCAAATCATCAACAAAAAAAGTAAAAGCTCCCAAAGTCATGTTTTCATAAACCAACCCTAGTTTGTTATACATTCTATTGTAGTCTGTTTTGTCATCAATCCCGTTAGTCACAAAAGAATCACCATAACGATTCACTATAGTCCCACCAACCGTTGAAGCTATTATTTCTTGCGAATATTTAAAATAAATATCCTCATAATTAAACTGTTCGGTAACATATAAATTATTGTCGCCTTTTTTAGGATTAATTCTAAAGGTTTGATCAACAAAAAAACGTTTTCCTTTAAGCAAAGACATCGCATCCTCAAAATAAACTCCCAATCGAGCTCTATTATCAAACGATGGATCACCACTTTCAAAATCACTTACATTACTAATTCCACCATTTTCCTCGTTCTGAATCTTTTGGGCTACATAATGTGCATTGGCAACATAACGCCCGTCTTTGGAGTTGTAGCTGGTGGTAAATCTAAAATTTCCTGTTCTGGCTTCTTGGTTAATGTATCTCCCCTCCGAACGCAACGCTTTATAGGCTATAGAAAAATTAAGTCTTGGAGACGTGTTTATAGCAAAATAGACATCTGTCGATTGCCCCCTTTGTATGGTTGTTTTAAAATACAATTCGGATACAGGAGTGGCCACATTAGCATATCTAATTTCTTCCCCCTTGCTATAATTAAACTGTTTTGCCGTAAATCCGAATTCAGGATAAGGCGAAAAACCATTAAGACCGTATTGAAGCGTATTATAGGTTTGCCCCACATTGGTAAAACGTAAAAGACCAAAAATATCTTTTCTTAAATAATTATAACTGTATCCCTTTCGAACAGACTGAGTGGTATCAATATAAGTCGTATCCTTATCCAATGAAATAATCTGGTACATATCAATGGTTGCCTCTGGCGCTTTTTTCTTCCTAATAGAGTCCGAAGCATTATACTTACTATTATAATCTATTTCTTTAGCACTGTTTACTTGAGAAAACAAGAGAATTGGGAAAGCTAAAAAAAATAAAGAAAAGAAAATTCTCATTTGAAAAGGTTATAATTAGGCAATTATTTCACTGATATGTCGAGCAAAGGTAAAGGATAAAAACATATAAATAAAAAAACACCTCAATTTATAGGACAAACAACTAAACATAATTTAGTTACAAACCACAACTTATCTGTTCCAAATAATCAGGGCGAGCCACCAGTAGAAAAAGGGGCTAACTCACAGTACCGTCGATTTGCCCCTTTTCCTACTGCTGTCGGGCTATACGCGCTACTTTGGTAGCTTGCTCCTATCCCTCTCGCAGCTCGTAGCGGCCTGAATGCAATCACCAAATCTTTTATTTTTTCGAAATCAATTTGCTTCTCAAAAAAGAAAATCAAGAAAAAATCACAATATTTGCCACACGAAAAGATTCAAATATGCTTCATAATAATTTCTCCTCTTTCCTGCTCGAAACTGGTACCGACGAAGCCGGACGGGGCTGTCTTGCCGGTCCAGTTACAGCCGCGGCCGTAATTCTGCCAATTGATTTCAAAAATAGCATCCTAAACGACAGTAAGCAACTAAGTGAAAAAGCCAGAGAGAAACTGAGACCAATTATCGAACAGGAATCCATTACATTTGCCGTAACCCATTTGCATCCAAAGGAAATTGATGAAATCAATATTCTAAATGCTTCGATGAAAGGAATGCAGGAATGTGTTTTGAAATTAACACAAACTCCCGAATTTATTATTGTTGATGGTAATAGAGCATTGAATGCCAAATTGGGTTTAAAAAATACTTTTGGAAAAAAATTTACTAAAGCCGAAATAGAATTATTGAAGTCAATTCCGAATCAAAGTATTATAAAAGGCGATTCAAAATACCTGAGTATTGCCGCTGCTTCTATTTTAGCAAAAACCTATCGTGATGAATATATGGATAAAATTCACGAAGAATTCCCAATGTACAATTGGAAAAAAAACAAAGGCTATCCCACTCAAGAACACCGCGACGCCATCCGAAAATATGGCACCACAAAATACCACAGAATGAGTTTTAGATTATTGCCTGAGCAATTGAAATTGGATATTTAGATTGTTGGACTTCTAGATTGCTAGATTTTTCGAACTATCGAGTAATGGAACATTCAAATAAATTCGTGAAATGTTTTAAGATTTTTTCTTTAACTTCTTGCTCATCTACTTTCTCCACACCAAGTTCCACTTGAAGTGAAGTCACCGCTTTACCTCGAATTCCACACGGAATGATGTTGTCAAAATAACCCAAGTCGGCATTGACATTTAGGGCAAAACCATGCATGGTCACCCAGCGCGAAGCACGAACTCCCAAAGCACAAATTTTACGAGCGAATGGTGTCCCCGCTCCAAGCCAAACTCCTGTTTCTCCGTCGCTTCGGCCACATTCCAAGCCGTATTCCTGCAAAGTCAGAATAATAGCTTCCTCCAAAAAACGCAAATATTTATGAATATCCGAAAAGAAATTCTCCAAGTCGAGAATTGGATAACCCACAATTTGCCCAGGCCCATGATAGGTAATATCACCTCCACGATTGATTTTGTAGAAAGTAGCACCTTTGGCTTCCAACTGTTTTTCAGATAAAAGTAAATTGCTCAAATCGCCGCTTTTGCCTAAAGTATAAACGTGAGGATGTTCAACAAACAAAAAATAATTGGGAGTTTCAACAGTGGTTTCTTCTCTCCTATTTTGGATCTTCAAATCGACAATTCCCTTGAACAGTTCTTCCTGGTATTCCCAAGTTTCCTTATAATCCTTATTCCCTAAATCCTGAAGCTGAATGGTTTTGTTCATTTTTTCTTTGAGATGCTAAGAATCTTAGACATTAAGAATCTAAGATTTATTTTTGCAAAGGTACAAATGTTTATTTCAACCAAAAGTGTTTTGAAAGCCTGTTATTAATCGACTGCTTCAGGCTCTAAAACCACTTCAAGATTTGTGCTTACCGGATTTTGTAGATAATCAGTTAATAGAAATTGCAGAGATAGCGATTTACGGTCATCGCTTATTTTTGCAAGAGCATTGGAAACCGACTGAATCTTGCGAGGAAAATGATAATTCAGAGTATAATTTTGAACCAGTTTATATCCTTTGTATTTTGCTTTTAATTCTTCAATTTTATCAAATTCCTTTTTTTGTTCCAGTGTATCGATAATCGTTACAGTTCTGTTGAAACGATTGTTAGTATAACTGTAACTTACTTTGTAATAGTGCTCTTCTGCGCTTAAGGCATAATTATTTATAATGTCGTCCAAGTAATGATCGGTTTTTGAAAGATCAACAATATCGGATGCTTTTTGAAAGTTCTGGGTATAACTTTTTCGGAATTCCTTATCATAGGAACTTGCCTTTCTATGAATTTTCACATCGGAATATCTCAAAAATACGTTTTGATCAGCAACAGCTGTTCTGGAAAATGTTTCTTCATGTTTCTTGATATAATCGCCAAAAATGTAAGTCGTGTCTCTGAATATATCTTCCTTTGAATAGTTTTCCTTAGCAATCTGCATATAGCTGTGTTCATCTCTTAAATGCTCAACCTTAATGATTCCGCTTCCATTGGAGTTGAAATTAATGGTTTCGGTGACTTGACAGCTTACGGTAAGGAGAATTGAGAGTAGGAAGAAATATTTTTTCATTTTTTTTTTAAAGTTGCTAAGATACTGAAGACACTAAGTTTCTGAGTTTTTACAAAGCGAAGTTAATTAGTTTTCTTACAGATGTTATTGTTGTTTTTAAATAATTAACAGTTTTACATCAAAATGTAGCTTTGGCAAAGATCTTATGAAAAACTAAACTTGTGGCTTAGCCCCGATAGCAGTGAAAATCCTTTTTATTTTTTCTTTAAAAATAAAAAGATTGAAACGAATAGCGGGAGAAATGGTCTTGAAAACACGCGAATTTTCTGCTCCAAAAAATCTGAAATCTGCTTTCTAAAATCTGCAATCTATTTGTTATCTTTGCGGACTTAAAAAACAGTATATAATGGCCTTATCAGAACAAGAAATCATCCGAAGAGAAAAACTTCAATCTTTACGTAATTTAGGAATCAATCCTTATCCTGCTAATCTTTTTCCTGTAAATCACACTTCGAAGCAAATAAAGGAGTCTTTTGAAGAAGGTAAAAAAGTGATTGTTGCCGGGCGTTTGATGAGTGTGAGAGATCAAGGAAAGGCTTGTTTTGCTGAGTTGCAGGATAGCGAAGGGCGTATTCAATTGTACGTGAACCGCGATGTTTTGTGTGAAGGCGATGATAAAACATTGTACAATCAAGTATTCAAAAAATTGACTGATTTGGGCGATTTTATTGGTATTGAAGGTGAATTGTTTACGACACAAGTTGGTGCAAAATGTATTCGTGTGAGCGGTTTTACTTTCTTGAGTAAAACACTTCGTCCATTACCATTGCCTAAAGTGGATGAAGACGGAAAAGTTCACGACGCTTTTAACGATGCCGAATTGCGTTACAGAATGCGTTATGTAGATTTGACGGTGAACCAAAACGTGAAAGAAACGTTTATCAAGCGTACCAAATTGTTTAATGCAATGCGCGGTTTCTTTAACGAAGCTGGATATCTTGAAGTAGAAACTCCGGTTTTACAATCGATTCCTGGTGGTGCTGCGGCTCGTCCGTTTATCACGCATCATAATTCGCTTGACATTCCGTTGTACATGCGTATTGCGAATGAATTGTATTTAAAAAGATTAATCGTTGGTGGTTTTGACGGTGTGTATGAGTTTTCGAAAAACTTCCGTAACGAAGGAATGGACAGAACGCACAACCCGGAATTTACCGCAATGGAAATATATGTAGCCTACAAAGACTACAACTGGATGATGGATTTTACCGAAAACTTGCTGGAACATTGTGCTATTGGCGTTAATGGAACAAGCGAGGCTACTTTTGGTGAGCATAAAATTAGCTTTAAAGCGCCTTATGCTCGTGTTACAATGACAGATTCTATCAAACATTTTACTGGTTTTGATATTTCTGGAAAATCGGAAGCAGAACTTTTTGAGGCTGCACGCGGAATGGGAATTGACGTAGATAACACAATGGGTAAAGGAAAATTGATTGATGAGATTTTTGGAGCGAAATGCGAAGGAAATTATATTCAGCCAACTTTCATTACTGATTATCCTAAAGAAATGTCTCCGCTTTGTAAAGAGCACCGTGACAATCCAGAATTGACTGAACGTTTTGAATTGATGGTTTGCGGTAAAGAAGTTGCGAATGCTTACTCTGAATTGAATGACCCAATTGACCAAAGAGCCCGTTTTGAAGACCAAATGCGTTTGGCTGAAAAAGGTGATGACGAAGCGAATGGAACTATTGACGAGGATTTCTTGAGAGCATTAGAATACGGTATGCCTCCGACTTCTGGTTTAGGAATTGGAATGGATCGTTTGATGATGTTCTTGACAAATAATGCTTCGATTCAAGAGGTCTTGTTTTTCCCGCAAATGCGTCCTGAGAAAAAACAGACCGTTGAATTATCAGACGAAGAGAAATTTATCGTTGATTTATTGAAAGGAAATGAAAACAAAATGGATCTTCAGCAACTAAAAATTACTGCGAATTTAAGCGGTAAAAAATGGGATGCATCTATGAAAAATTTATCTAAACACGGGTTGACAAAAGTTGCCGTTGAAGGGGAATATAAATTTGTGGAATTGGTGGAGTAATTTCTATTCTATCTAATATTTTAAAGGAGTTTCAATTTGGAGCTCCTTTTTTTATGTTCAAAATTTTTTAATAAAAGCAAATAATCATTTTTCGTTTCCTAACTTTGTTATTCAAAATCATACTATTTATGAGTAGTTTAGAATTAAAACTAGAAATATTTGACAAACTAAAATCTGTAGAAGATGAGAGTTTGTTAAAAAAAATAATGGCTCTACTAAAGACAGTCGATGAAGATAAAATCTACCATTTAAGTAAATATGAATTAGATATGGTAAAAGAAGGAGAAGAAGATATAAAAGCAGGCAGAGTCATTTCGCAAGAACAATTAGACAAAGAAGATTTAGAATGGTTGTCAAAACAGTAATTTGGACCGACACAGCCGTTCGTGAAAGAAGAAAAATATTAACCTATTGGACGAAACGAAATAAATCTTCTACTTATTCTGAAAAACTGATTTTTGAAATATTTACAAGAGTACAATTTCTACTTAGAAATCCTGAAAGTTTTGTCAGCACCAATTATAAAGACATTAGAACATCAACTTTAGGTCATTATAACATTTATTACAAAACAACCGAGAACGAACTAATTGTTATTGCTTTTTGGGACAATCGACAAAACCCAAATAAGCTTACTAAAATTCTGAAAAAACCATAAAAAAAGGAGCTTCAAAATTGAAACTCCTTTTCTATTTTCAGCCTAAAGCTAATTTATTATTTCAATTTACCTTGATTTCTATCATCAATGTAATTTCCTGTAATCGTAACACCGCTATTTTTAGTTACAGTTCCAGTAATTATCATATGCCCACCTGCTCCTAAAAATTGAAGTTTGGCACCACTATTCAAAATTACATTTCCATACACCATTAAATCACCTTCTATATTAAGAGTTCCATTAACAATTAAGGTAGATGAATTTTTGGTAGTACCAACATATAGACCTCCTTTTATAGAAAAAACACCATTACTGTTTACTGTTACCCCTTGCGCTGCAGCAAGAACTCCGCACCAATTAAGATTTTGGTTAACATTCACAGTATAGAGTGACTGATCACCTTTATAATTAAATGTTTCACCTGAATTTACGTTCAAGTAAGCAGAACCTGGAAAAGCAATAAAACCATCACAAGCAAGTGATGGAGAACCGCTGCTAATTTTTCTGATAATTTTTAATCCTCCATTTCCAGAAGCTACAAAAATATAATCTCCAACACTCTTCACATAGTTTGCAGAACCTCCCAATTGAATTGACCCTAAAAAAGACAAACTGCTGTTTACATTTTTATATACCGAAACTCCCGCAGCTCCATTGGCAACATATACAAAATCACCATTAACAGATACAGCATTAGTAACTACATCACCAGCATCAACATTTGCTAAATTAGTTGGTAATGGCAAACTCTGAAGTAAACTCCCTGAGTCTAGATTGTATACTTTCAGCCCTTGATATCCTTCAGAAACCAATAGATTATTTCCTTGAAAATCAATTGTTCTTTTTGCACTTGAAACATCGTTTGAAGTCGAAAAAGAAGAAATCGAACTTAAATTATCAGCATTAAAAACCTTTACTCCTTCTCTACCACTTAAAACTACAATTTTATTATCTATACGTCCAATTGCTCGCAAATCTAAAACACCAATCGTAGCTTCGACAGTATTAGTAGCTTTATCAATTTTTGCTACAACACCATTATCTCCAGAAACACCATAATATTTAGAATCAGCAACTGTAAGTCCAGTAGCAACATTACCGCGTAAAGAAACGGAAGTATAATCAGTAGTTAACTTTCCTGCTTGAAGTGGCATTTTACCAACAAATGAAGGGGTAGTTATATTTGCATTTTTATCAACATCCATAGCCCCTGCTAAGTAAAGATTTCCATTATCGTAAACAACAGTACTAATATCGACATTTGGCAAAATCGCTTGTATAATAAGCTGTGGATTATTGGGTTGAGAAACATCTATTACATCTATTCCACCTATGTAAGTTTCACCTTGAGTGTTATAAGAAACATACACATAATTGTCCTTAACATCAACGTGAGTCGCTTTCAAAGTCAAACCGTTATATGTAGGAGGATTAAATTCCGCCAATAATGCCATTGGAAATTCAGAAGAAGTTTCATTTGCTGATTTACCAGTAGTTTTACCAGTAACCAAACCGATAATACCTAGATTATCGTTATTCATTCTGCCAGACAAATTTTGTGAATTTGTGTTTAAAATAACTTTTGCATTTTGATCTACATTAACGCTATCACCATCATTTTGACAACTCTGAAAAACCAAAAAAGAACAGGCAAGTAGCCCAAAAATACTTTTTTTCATAATTAAACTATAATAAATTATTATTATTTTTGGGAGGGAGTGCAAATTTAAGACTACTTTAAATTGACATTAACACTAAAGGCATTTGCTTAACAATACATCAAAAAATAACTGCTTTAAACCAAACCAATGTATCGTATTAGCAAAAAATAAGTTTAAACCAAAACACATCTTCCCACTCAAAAAAATCAAATTAAAACAAATATTTTTTTGTTTCATTTCTTTGCTTATCGAAAACCATGCCATTATGAGCAGTTTAGAATTAAAACTAGACCTTTTTGACAAACTAAAATCTGTCGATGATGCTGAAATTATGAATTTACTTTAACCATTAGATCCAAATAAAATTGAAGACGACATAAAGTTTAAAAGTGATATTTACCAAAAACAACTTGACAATGAAGATTCAGAATGGATAGCAGAACTATAAAGTGTAACAATTATAAAAAACAAAAAAAGGAGCTTTTATCAAGCTCCTTTTCATACAAGAAATTAACACCTTTATTTAAAAGAAAAAATCTGAGGGTTGACATTAATCATGACCCAAGCCCAATTGTTGGTGTGATCAACATCACCACCTTTCAGTCTTTGCATAGTATCTGTTGCAAACATTTGGGAATAACCTCCAGTTATGTTTACAAATTTATGTACTGAATAGCCAAACGTAAAATCGACTTCCGTACCAAGATAGTTACTCATTTCATTTCCACTAGCGTCCAAAACTGTATTTGCTGCATTAAAAACATGTGGCAATAATGCAAACTGCCATTTATTAACTGCGTATCCAAATTTCAAAAAAGCATCTTGCAACCCTACCGAATTTTTATGATTCCCTACATAGAAATAATCCATATATCCATTCAATCCATGGTTAGTCCCAAAAATAGGATTAAACGATTTTATATCGGTATTTGCATTCGCTTGGCTTTTTCCTGATAAAAATTCATATCCAAGACCTGCTTTGAATTTATCTGTCAACGCATAATTAAAATTAAGTGCAGCGTCAAAAGCACTCACGGTATAAGTTGTACTTTTACCCGTCTGTCCATAGAACCATAGATTTCCATCCCAAGATTTTCCTTTGGTATTCATATAGGTTCCAAAAGTCTGCATATAATCTACTTTTAATTCAGGTGTTGGTGTTGGAATTGGAGCGACTAGTTTATTTTCGTAACCTGTGTTTAAAAACAGTAAACTCATATTTAATTTACCCAACTCAGTATGATACCAAGCATATTGCATCGCTTTGTAAGTAGCAACTGTATACGGTGTTGCAATGTCTGTTTCTCCATTGGCATTATAGGCAACTGCTAGATCTAATTGGCTTTTTTTAGTTTTATAGGTTACCAAAGCTGCATCGTGACTCTGTCCTTGTTGAGCCCAATCAACTTCACCAAGGATGCGTTGATTATCATAAGAAATCACTTGACGACCTAAACGGGTACTCCATTTCTCGTTGAAATTATATTGTGCCCAGGCCTCGAATATCTGAATGCCATTTACATCTGACTTTGTATTGGGAGCAACATCTCCCCAAACACGGACATTTTGAAAAGTCAATTTAGTGACAAACTTATCTTGCTTGAAATTCAGGTTCAAACGCGTTCTTCCAGATATAAACTGACCTGGAGTTTCTCCGTAAGGAATTGGTGCTTTATAACCATTTCTAAACTCATAACGTGGCCTGATTTGCAAATTGGCATCAAATTCTTGGGCAAAAGTATTCATACTGGTCATTAACACAACTGCCAGTGCCATTATTTTAAATAGCTTCATTTAGTGAAATTTTAGTTTAGTTTAACCGCTTCTTCAGTTATTTTCTTGATTGTTGCGTCTGAGTTTACACCTAATCCTTCCTGCTGATAAGCCAATTCACCTTCGGCATTAAAAACGCTTATGATATTCGAATGAGAAAAATCCAGAGGGGATATTTTTTTATAATTGACAGCCAAAACTGCCGCAAACTCTCTGGTGTTTTCTTCGGTTGAACGCAAAAACAGCCATTGGTCTCCTTCCATTTTGTTCTCAATAGAAAAGGATTTCAATCGTTTTGGGGTATCTATCTTCGGATCAATACTTACTAATACTAATTGTACATTTTCCTTAATACTCTCTGGTAAACGAGATTCAATATTGCGCATATCGGCCACCAAACGCGGGCAAGCTGCTTTGCAGGAAGTATAAATCATAACCATTACCAGCACTTTTCCTCTCAAATCTTTCATTTCAATATTCTGCCCATCTTGATTGGTCCATTTGGAAGGCAAATTGTAAATAGACAAATCCGAAATAGGTTTGTCCTTAGCAACAACTTCTTTTTTATTACAGCTTTCAATAGTGAAAAATGCTGCAAAAATGAACAAAACAAATAAAATGGATTTTCCTTTTTTAAGGATTCCACTCATTTTTTGGTTTAAATTTAATTTCATTTTGGTTCAATTTATAAGGATTCCGAAAATCTGCTATTTATCTTTAGCACATCGAAAACCTAAATTTTTCGTAGTATAATTGGCTTTCAAACTACCTCTGAAAGCGTACCGCATAAAAGCGGCATAATTCATTAAATCGGTTGCATTTACCGATCCGCTTCCGCAAAAGAGACTCTTATCGGTATCTTTATCTTTTCTGGATTCACCCGAAAGGAAAATACTGTTGAAGTCAGCTGTCCATTCCCAAACCAATCCGTGCATATCATATACTCCCCAATAATTTTTGAAGGTTTGTCCAACAGGATTCGCATAGGCTTTTGGTTTTTCATACCAGGACATAATGTATTTATTAAACTCTTCTTTGGTACGGGCATCAATTCTTTTTTCATCGGCCATAGCCACATATTCCCATTCATCCATTGACGGCAGACGTTTCCCTTGACATTCACAATATTTCTTGGCAGCAAACCAGGAAACATTAGTTATGGGAGCATTGCTTAAATTGTTTTTTCCGTAACTGAAATCACTTTCCCATTGATTTAAATAACTTTTATCGGCAAAAAGGCCTTTCATTTTGGAACGGCTGTATGCTGGATATTTTTTAACAAAAGCAAGATATTGTGCGTAAGTAACTGGATAAACATCCAATTTAAAAGGTTCAACTTTGACCGGTTTTTTGCTGGTAGCACCATAAAGGGGAACAAAAGTCCCCCCATTTATAGTTGCCATTTTAGCTTCTTGAGCACAAAGAGTCATGCTTATGAACAATAAAAAGAAAATCGCTATTTTTTTTGATGCACACATTACTGCTCTTTTTTGCTTAAGTATTTATTATTTTTTTTGGGCTTTCACCATCGCTAATGTCACCACTTTTTTACTGTTTCCCCAACTGGCATAAACATAGGTAAGTACATCGGCAACTTGTTGGTCGCTCAAAGCCTGAGGCGGCATAGCCGTAGTGTATTTTTTCCCATTTACGGTCATAGGAATATTGGATCCCTTGATTACTTGTTTGATGGCACGATTCACATCAGCATTCAAATAATCTGATTTTGCCAATGGCGGAAATGCCCCAGGAATTCCGGCACCTGTTACTTGGTGACAAGCTACACAAGTTTTTGTATATACTGTTTTCCCTTTGTTTATATCTTGGCTGAAGCCTTTTAATCCCAATCCCATCATTGCGATGCAAAGAATATACTTTTTCATTATTGTCTTAATTATTGATTATTATTTATAGTTTTTTATTCTATTATTAATGGCTTGCTGTTGCTTTTGGAGCTGGTTTTGCTCTAACTGCTTTTACTTTTGCAGCCGTTACAACTGTTTTGTTATTACCCCAACTGTTGTAAACATACGTCAGAACATCTGCTACTTCTTCGTCTGTCAAATTCTGACTGGTCATGACATTGTTGAATTTCTTGCCGTTTACCGTAATTTCACCGCTTAACCCGTGCAATACTGCAGCAATTGCTCTGTCCGGATTAGCATTCAGGAAATCTGATTTGGCTAATGGAGGGAATGCATTTGGAACTCCTTGCCCTTCGGATTGGTGACAAGCAAAACAGGTTCTTCCATATAATTCTTTACCTGATTTAATTTGCTCTGGAACGGTTTTAGCAACGGTACTCTTTGCCACGCCATTCTCTTTTGGCATATTTTGAATAGTACCTCCTTCAGGTAAATAAATACCTTCTTGCGTTGTCCCTGAATATACTTTTTTATTCTCTTCTCCTTCTACTTTCAACATACCCAAAGCACCTTTATTGAATGCTCTAAAGATAGAGTGATCTACCAAAATGAATGTTCCGGGAACATCAACTTTAAACTCTACGATTGCAGAACCTCCCGCCGGAATCAAGGTAGTTTGGACATTAGTATTAATCGCATCACCTCCTTCAATATGCACTTTGTCAAATATCTCACCGATTACGTGGAATGAAGAAACCAAATTTGGACCTCCGTTACCCATATAAATACGCACTGTTTCACCTACTTTTGCAGTAATTGCTTTGTCGCCGGCAACAGCTCCAACTTTTCCGTTGAAAACCACATAATCTGGTTGCTCCTTAATCGCTTTATTCATATCAAACGGTTGGGAACCTTGCTCTCCATAAGCCCCTTTGGTATAAAAATCTCCCTGCATGATGTAGTATTCTTTGTCCACTGGAGGCAATCCGCCTTCTGGTTCTACCAATATCAAACCATACATTCCGTTGGCGATGTGCATACCAACTGGTGCTGTAGCACAATGATATACGTACAATCCAGGATTTAATGTTTTAAAATTAAATACTTTTTCGTGACCTGGCGCCACTAATGAAGATGTTGCCCCACCTCCAGGTCCTGTTACAGCATGCAAATCGATATTGTGAGGCATTTTATTGTCTGGATGGTTTTTTAAGTGAAATTCCACTTCATCACCAGCCCTAGTTCTGATGAAACTTCCCGGAACTGAACCTCCAAATGTCCAATAGGTATATTTTACTCCGTCGACCATTTCGCCTTCCTGTTCTTTGATTTCCATATTTACTATTAATTTCATCGGCGGACGATCTCCCACTGGTTTCGGAACAAGAGGCGGAGCAGTCAATTCGGCTTCTTTTTGGCCCTCCATTTTTATGTTCTCGTAATAATCGGCATCATGGGTTTCTTCTTTTTTTGCACAAGAAAAAATACTAACAGCCACAAATAATGCAAAAGCAATGATTTTATAGGGATGGCTAAAATGGAATAATTGTTTCATGATTTTTTTGGTTTTAAAAAGTGGTTTTTTATATTAAGGATAGTTTTGTCTTTTTTTATTACGAAGTAAAATTAAAACCTATTATTCAAGAAAATCATGATAAATATCATGTTTATTAACTTTTGTTTAAGAATTTCAGAAGAAGCATTTAAGATGCTAAGTGACTGATATTCTAATTAAAACCTATCTCAATACTACAATAATCTTAACAACTCATTTTACCCCAACAATCAAAATCACAAGCAATCCCAAAGTCATTATTAAACTGATTTTCCAGAACGAATGAGCCTTTTTTAATTCCATAAATTGAAAAGCAACTAATACAAATTTAAAAGCTGCAAAAAACATCAATAAACTTACCATCATTACAGAAACAATAAATGAATTGGAAATCAAAGCTGATAAAACAGTCAGTAAGAGCAAAAAAGCATAGCTTAGAAGTAAATCTTTTTTCATCATTAAAAAATTAGGTAAAGTATTGGAAACAGTAACAGCCAAATCAAATCGCACATGTGCCAAAAAGCAGCGCAAGCCTCAACATCTTCAACAGCGGAATCGGAGTTTTTCTTTTTCATTCCGTAGTTTGTCCAAGCCAAAATAACCAATCCCATAATTACGTGAATAACATGAAATCCTGTCAACAGCCAATAAAAAGTGTAAAACATATTGGTTTCAAGTGAAATTCCGCTTTCAATTTTATGGTAATATTCTACACTTTTGAGTGCCAAGAACAGAAACCCTCCCAACATAGCCAACTTAAAATATACTGATGATTTCTGAATATTATTCTCTTTAAATTGATGCACAGCATTGGCCATAAAAAAACCGCTTGTCAATAAGAAAACTGTATTAGTTGCTCCGAAAGCGGTATTCAATTCCATTCTGGACTGGTGAAATACAGCGGTATTTTGGCTTCCGTAATACACGAATGCTACCAATGCCATTCCGAAAGTAATGAGTTCCAAAAAAATGATAATCCACATCAGGATTCCTCCAGGTGGATAATAAATGCTTTTGTAATTTATTTTTAGAGTTTCCATAATTGTTTTTTTACTCCCAATCCAATAACCTTTTTTCGCCTTCAATTTTCTTGATATCGGTAATATCCTGAGACATTTCGATCACTCCTTTATAATTTTTATTGGCATCCCTTACAGCAAAATAGCGAATGTAAATCAGGCGATCTTTGTAGTTAATCCAAAAAGAAGATTCATTTTGGGTTCCTTTTCTGAATTCTTCCAAGATTTTCAGCACCGTTCCCACGCTTTTTGGCGGGTGGCAAAACTTCACTTCACGACCAATGATTCCGGCACTTCTGGGAAACACGCGCTCTTCGCCTCTGTTATAGAAAATTACTTTATCATTTTCATCCACGTAAGTCAAATCCAACGGCATTGTTCTAAAAAGCAAATTCACCTGCTCCACCGTCATATAACCTTCATCAAAATGCGAAGTGTTTTCTAATGAAAAAGGCATTTCTCGGATCGTGAAATCCTCGCTCGGATGCACATATTCAACTTTTGGGAAAGAAGGTGGCGTTTGCGACAGCATCCAGCCAATTTCTTCTTCGCCTTTTCGCATTTCGATCCAATCACTTTCGGTAAGGATGTCTAATGCATTTGGGAACAGGACGTTTTCTTCAACTCCCATCAATCGATAAATTCCATCTACCAAAAAAGGAGTATTGGTTTCAATTCTTTCGGGATTATTCATTTTGAGATAATACTGAATCAAACGAAACTGCTCTCTCAAATTATCATGGAACGACCACATTCCCTGCGAAGGACCAACCCAGCCTTTTTTCTCCAAGAAAGGAAAAAGCTGATTTTCCTTGCGGGCAAATCGTTTCTCGATCGTAAGCAAATGACTGAATATGTTGGTGTATTTTGGTAAATCAATTAAAGGGTTAACGCTTTTTATCTCTTCCAAAAGAGACACTATTAATTCTTTTTCCTGAAAGTAAATCCAAACTGGATGACCTTCCGGTAATATTGGTGTATGAACTGTTTCTGTCATTTTAATTACATTTTAAAACATATAAGTCATATAAGTTTTCATATATCAAGCTTAAAAAAACTTATATGACTTATATGGTAAATTTATTTCTGGTGTTTTATCTTTTCGTATAATTTCACTAACGACTGCAATAACTCAACGGGAGTCGTCAGAATCTGATAGTGGTTTTGCCCAAACATTTGAGGCAGATAATATTTGGCTTCGGCTTCAATGGCTAATGCATAGGAATTAATGTTTTTCGAATTAAGTTCGCGAAGGGCTTGCTTTACGTCATTGACTCCATATTTTCCTTCGTATTTATCGTAATCGTTGGGTTTTCCGTCAGAAATCAGAATTACCCATTTGTTTTTGGTGCTTCGTTTGTCGAGGCGAACTCCTGCATGTCGTAGTGCGGCTCCAATTCTAGTATAACCACTGGGTTCTACTGCTCCCACTTTGTGTTTGGCTATATTCCAATTTTCATCAAAATCTTTGATGGTCAGATACGTCGAATAATTTCTTGTTTTGGAGTAAAAGCTGTCTATCGAAAAATCGATATTGAATTCGTTGAGGATTTCCCCAAACAAAATGGAAACTTCTTTTTCCACATCAATCACTCTGTTTCCGGCCGCGTAGCCATCACTTGAAAGGCTGATGTCCAAAAGAATCAGAATCGACAAATCCTTTTCTTTTTTCCGATTCGAAACATAAATTTTATCCGAAGGCGTTCTTCGGGAATGCACATCAACATACAAATCGGTGATGGCATCAATGTCAAATTCATCGCCTTGGGTTTGCCTTTTTTGCTGTTGCATTTTGTTGTTGACATTCGTCAGCATTTTGCGCAAGCCCATCAAGGTGGAGGCATTCTTTGTTATTGTTTTTTTGTAATAATCGGCATCAGTCTTTAATTGCAGCTTTGGATATACTTTACAGAAATTTTCTTTGTAGCTGTTTTTGCTGCAGTCCCATTCGTCGTAGGAGTGATGAAAACCTTTTTCATCCACTGAAGCGCTTTCAGAGATTGTGGTGTTTTCCATAAAATCGGATTGATAAACGGAATGTGCCGTGTCATCAACGCGAACGGTGTATTTCATATTCAGTTCCTCCAATGCGTCTTGATGGTCTTCGAGTTCATCCGATCCATCAAAATCTCGCCAATTTCCATTGAATTCTTCGGCGGTTTCCACTTTTTCAAAATTATGCAACATCACATAATCTTCTTGTTGCTTTTTATCGAGTTCCACTGTGATGACTTCCTCAACTGCTTTTGCTTTAAGCGTCGTTAAAGGCTGGATTTCATTTGGTTTTTTGGTCTTGTCCGAGAAGTTCTGTAACACATTCTCACTATCGACAACAGTTTCGTTTTTCATCCATTTACCAAAAAGCCAAGAAAAATCAGTTTCCTTTTTAGTATCAGTTTTTTGTATAAAATGATCTTTGGCATACGCCAAAAACTGTTCATCGATTGAAAATTCTTCAAACAAAATAGTCAGAACATCATCGGATGTTTCCAATGCTTTTTGTTGCGAAAGAGCTAATTCAGGTTCGGTTTCTTCGGAAGTCCAATTGTAATTCAGGCGTTGCTGCACGCTGAGATACAAGATTCTAAAATGATAAAAAGTAAGGTTCTCTTCCAAAGTTGGAAACTCGGCAAACGAAATCGGAAGAAAAAAATTATTGTTCTTATAACCTCCTTCCCTTTCTGCAGGAAATATTTCGATTGGATTTCCTGTCAAAGCTCGCGCCATAATGGTCAAACGTGGTTTTATGAAAGCAAGTGTAACAGTTCTGGCTTCAATTTCGGGGCTTATTTTTTTTCGGCTTTTTAAGTGCTTGAAAAACTTCCCAACTAAATATTCATCTATCTCGAAACCCATAATAGTATCCCCCTAACCCCCGAAGGGGGAACTCCTATTAGGGGTAAATAGGATTTAAGTTATTAAAAACTTTATATACAATTTATTTATGCAAGGTTTTATTCCCCCTTCGGGGGTTAGGGGGATCATATCATCAAATTGCACAAATCTTTCAGTGCTTCCAATGTTTGTAAATCATCTGTGAGAGGCTCAACAACGGCTACGTGTACAGCCAATCGTTTTGGCAATCCGCTATGGATGATTTTTGCAGCATCAACCAAAAGTCGTGTCGAAACCGTTTCGGTCAATCCCAATTCGGTTAAATTTCTGATTTTGTTTCCAATAGCCACAAGCTTTTTCGCTGTGTCATTATTAATATTGGCCTCATTAACCAAAATCTCGGTTTCAATTTTCGCTTCTGGATAATCAAAAGAAACGGCAATAAACCGTTGACGGGTGGAGGGTTTCAGTTCTTTAAATCCTCTTTGATAACCTGGATTAAAAGAGGCTACCAGCATAAAATTATCGTGAGCTTTGATGGTTTCTCCCAATTTGTCTATAAAAAGTACTCGGCGGTGATCGGTCAGTGAGTGGATGGCCACAATAACATCAGGACGGGCTTCAGCAACCTCATCAAGATAGATAATTGCTCCTTCTTTTACGGCAGTGGTCAAAGGCCCATCAAGCCAAACCGTTTCGGCTCCTTTGATTATAAATCGGCCGATTAAATCAGTCGAAGACGTTTCTTCGTGACAACTGATGGTAATGAGTTTTTTATCCAATTGATGCGCCATAAACTCAACAAAACGGGATTTTCCGGTTCCTGTTGGACCTTTCAGCAAAAAAGGAATTTTATTTTTATAAGAATGTTCAAAGACTTCGGCTTCTTTGCCGACAGTATGATAATATGGTGCGGGTATTAAAGTATCTACTAACATATTTTTAAATTTTTTGAAAAAAAACCGAAACGTAAAACAATCGTTTTTATGGAAATGGAAATTCAAAAACTACTGTCAAAACGTTCCGGTTAAAAAAAAGGGCTGAATTAGTAAGTTATTTTATCTCCAAAGCTTCATCGGTTGGTCGTCCATATTTAAAGAAATCGAATATAAAAAGTCCTATTCCTGTGGCGAACATCGTAGCGCAGATCAACAATACAACGAAGTGAATGCTGATTTCGTTTTGCACGACCATGAATTCCATTTTCATTTTTCGCTCTAAATACACTTGCACCACTCCTGCAACTCCAAAAGCAACTGTCATTCCTAACATTCCGATATTGGATAACCAGAAAGCGGCCATTCCTGTTGCGCTTTGGTATCTTTTTCGGCCTGTCAAGTTCGGCAGTGCATAACTGATTATCGCCAAAACAATCATCGCATAAGCACCCCAAAAGGCATAGTGTCCGTGCATAGCCGTCACCAAAGTTCCGTGAGTATAAAGATTCGTTTGTGGCAAAGTGTGTGCAAAACCTAGCAATCCTGCTCCAACAAATGATACTATGGAAGAACCGATTGTCCAGAATAAAGCAATTTTGTTGGGGTGGCTTTTTTCGCCTTTGCGATACATATTCACAGCAAACAAAGCCATTGCCAAGAAAGCCAAAGGTTCCAATGCAGAGAAAATTCCACCTACGATTAACCAAATTTTGTTTACTCCTATGTAATAATAGTGGTGTCCTGTTCCTAAAACTCCAGAAAGGAAAGTCAAACCGACGATTACGTACAGCCATTTTTCGATTACCTCTCTGTCAACACCGGTCAATTTGATTAATAAATACGAAAGAATACCTCCCATAATTAATTCCCAAACACCTTCAACCCACAAGTGAACTACCCACCAACGGAAGAATGAATCCATTACTTGACTATCAAACCAAATCATTCCCGGCAGATACAATAAGGCTGCAAACAGCAATCCCATAGTCAATACCAATGCGGTTGTGGTTCTGCGTTTTCCTTTATAAAGCGTTCCTAAAATTAATCCTAAGAACAGCAATACATTAATAACTACCAGAAAATCCAATTCTCTCGGAATTTCAAGAAACTTTCTTCCTTCCCAGTGGTTCAAATGGAAGCCTACAATGGCTACAACTCCAACAACGGCAAGGGAAATCAATTGTACATAAGCCCATTTTACGCTTATCAGCTCGCGCTGTGCTTCTTCGGGAATAATGTAATAGGCGGCTCCCATAAAACCGGTCAGTAACCAAACCACCAATAAATTGGTATGTACTGCTCGGGCAACATTAAAAGGGATAATATCGTGTAATCCTTGGATTCCTATTCGGTCAAAGCCCATGATAAAGCCATAGATAATCTGCAGTGAGAACAAAAGCATGCACAGTGCAAAAAACCAATAGGCTACTTTTTGTGATTTATATTTCATATTTGTATAATTTAATTATTCTTCTTTAGCTAATGGCGAAACGATACGGTCAAACCCGTTCAAATCAATCTTCCCGATCCATTTGAAATAGGCTACCACGGCATCGGCATCTTGCTCACTCATATTATAGGCAACCATTTTTCGTCCATTTGGTGCCCAGGGAATTGGCGACATCAAAGCAGCTTTAACATAGCCTTCACCTCTGCGGTCGAGTACTTTTGTCAGTTCAGGAGCATAATAACCTCCTTCGCCCATAATGGAATGGCAACCCATACAATTGTTCTGTTCCCAAATTTCTTTTCCTCTCACTACTTGTTTGTCAATAGCCTTGTAGTTGGTTTGATCATTTCTGGGCATAAACGAATAAATGGTCAATCCTATAAAGATTAAAAAGGTGACCAAAGTTCCTCCCAGAAAAAATGCTCGTGCTTGTGATTTTGAAAGCATAATAATCTGTTTTTTGTTAGTTAATAAATTTCATTTTTTTAATAAAGGATAAGTTTGTCTTTTATTTAAATGCAAATATAAAAGATGTTTTTGTCTTTTATTGTAATAATTGTCATTTTTTTTAAAATATTTTTTTGGGTGTTTTCTTTATACAATATAAAAAACAAACTTTTGAAATTGCTGGACAGATAAGTTTTCAACAACAGAATGTTCTTAAGTCATGGCCAAAATATGATTTTTATCATGTTCCCATTTTTCAAATAATCGTAAAATTACATTGACAAAAACAGAAGATCCCCAAATCTCATTCGTTTCTTATTCAAACATTTACATAAATAAAAAAATAATATATTTAATTAAGGATAAATTTGTCTTTTATTGAAATAGTACCTATTTTTGTACTCTAAAATTTAATTAAAAAAAATAACACAATGGAAACTTTAGAGAAAATTACAATAGGTGAATACGTAGCAAAAGATTTTAGAACAGCAGCTTTATTTTCAAAATACGGCATCGATTTTTGTTGCAATGGTAACAGAAGTATTGAAGAAGCCTGCCAGAAAAAAGCAGTAAATCCTGATGATTTATTAAAAGAAATTGAAGCTGTTTTGTCCCAAAAAAGTGATTCTGGAATCGATTTTAATTCATGGCCAATCGATTTACTAGCCGATTATATCGAGAAAACACATCACCGTTATGTTTCAGAAAAAACACCAACATTGCTTCAATTTTTAGACAAATTAAGCAGAGTTCACGGAGCCAATCATCCAGAATTATTAGAAATAAATGACCTCTTTAAAGGTTGTGCAGGTGAATTAGCACAACATATGAAAAAAGAAGAGTTGATTTTGTTTCCTTTTATCAAAAAAATGGTTCACGCCTCTATTTCGGATGCATTAATTGAGCAACCCCATTTTGGAACGGTAGAAAATCCAATTGCCATGATGATGCACGAACACGATGCCGAAGGGGAACGTTTCAGAAAAATAGCGGAATTAAGTAATAATTACACACCGCCAGCAGATGGATGCAATACTTATAAAGTAACATTTGCCATGTTACAGGAATTTGAACAGGATTTGCACAAACACATCCATTTGGAAAATAATATTTTATTCCCAAAAGCAACCAAGCTCGAAAAGGATTTTTCGGCACAATTATAACCAATGTCAAACACCAAACATCAACAACTATGGAGAACTATGTTATCAAAAGAAATGGAAAATACAAACCATTTGAGAGTTATAAAATCAAAGATGCAATTGAAAAAAGTTTCAAGAGCGTCTCTATAGTTGTTGATGAAAGTGTTTTTGAAAACATTATCATTCAACTTGAAAGCCAAGAAGTATGGGCTGTTGAAGAGATTCAGGATTTAATTGAAAAAAAGTTATTCGAAAAGAAATACTTCGATGTGATGCGTTCTTTCATGTTGTTTCGTCACACGAGAAAATTACAGCGTGAACACGTTAATGGTCTTAATGATGACACCACGTATGTTGACAGTTCACAGACAATAGAGGAATACATCGAACAGACGGATTGGCGGATCAATGCCAATGCCAATACCTCCTATTCTAATGCAGGATTGGTCAACAATGTGGCGGGAAAGATAATTGCCAATTACTGGTTGGACAAAGTCTATAGCAAAGAAGAAGGTTATGCGCACCGCAACGGAGATATTCACATTCACGATTTGGATTGCCTTACAGGTTATTGCGCAGGCTGGAGTTTGCGTGTACTGCTCAACGAAGGTTTTAACGGTGTGAGAGGACGTGTAGAAAGCAGACCGCCAGCGCATTTTAGAGAAGCATTAGGACAAATGGCAAATTTTCTTGGAATTTTGCAGAGCGAATGGGCTGGAGCTCAAGCTTTCAGTTCGTTTGACACGTATTTGGCTCCTTATGTTTTCAAAGATAATTTGGGTTTTGACGATGTTTTAAAAGCGGTGAGAGGTTTTGTTTACAACCTGAATGTTCCTGCACGCTGGGGACAATCGCCATTTACCAATATCACTTTGGACTGGATTGTTCCCGATGATTTGAAAACTCAGATTCCGACCAAAAATGACCATCATATTTTTGAAGACAGTATCACATCCGACTTATTAATCAGAGCCAAAAAAAGAGGCGTGTCTAAAGTAACAGAATTGCGTTATGAGCATTTTCAAAAAGAAATGAACCTCATCAACAAAGCCTATTATACAGTTATGACCGAAGGCGATGCCAATGGACAACCGTTTACCTTCCCTATTCCAACGGTGAATATCACCGAAGCATTTGACTGGGATGGCGAAAATACAGATTTGCTTTTTGAAAATACAGCCAAAATCGGTTCTTCTTACTTTCAAAATTTCATTGGAAGCCAATATGTTTTGGATGAAAACGGCAATCAGATTGAGAATGAGAATGCCTATAAACCCAACGCTGTACGCAGTATGTGCTGCCGTCTTCAATTGGATTTGCGCGAATTGCTAAAACGCGGAAACGGCCTTTTTGGAAGTGCCGAAATGACGGGAAGCATCGGCGTGGTGACCATCAATATGGCGCGTTTGGGTTATTTGAACAAAGGAAATAAAGAAAAATTATATACGCAGCTTGACGAGCTTTTGTACATAGCCAAATCGACTTTGGAGAAAAAAAGAGTATTTATTCAGCAAATGTATGACCGCGGATTGTATCCCTACACCAAACGTTATCTGCAGCATTTCAGAAATCACTTTTCGACTATTGGCGTTAACGGAATGAACGAAATGATTGAAAATTTCACCTATGAAGATGATAATGTAACGACGGAAACAGGTATTGAATTTGCTTCGGAAATTCTGGATCACATCCGCAGCAGAATGAAAGAATTCCAGTCAGCAACCGGAAACCTCTACAACCTCGAAGCCACACCCGCCGAAGGAACGACTTACCGTTTTGCCAAAGAAGACAAAAAACGTTTTGATGATATTTTTCAAGCGGGACAGGAAGAGAATATTTATTACACAAACAGTTCCCAAATTCCTGTTGATTACACTCAGGATCCATTTGAAGCTTTGATGTTACAGGATCAATTGCAGTGCAAATACACCGGAGGAACGGTTTTACACTTATACATGAGCGAAAAAATAAGTTCGCCGGAAGCCTGTAAACAGTTTGTCAAAAAAGTAATTACTAATTTCAGATTGCCATACATTACAGTAACACCAGTATTTAGTGTATGTCCAGTACATGGGTATTTGAACGGAGAACACGAGTATTGCCCGAAATGTGATGAAATTATAATTGCTGAGAAAGCGAAGTCCTTCGAATTATAAAAGAGTTTAAAGATTGTTTAAGAATAGTTTAATTTGGTTTAAACTCCTAAACAACATTAAACAATTTTAAACTTTTAAACCCTTAAACTTTTAAACCAAATTAAACAACTTTAAACTTTTTAAAATATGAAATTAACAACAAACCAGATTTTAGAACAAAATCAAGAACAGCGCACCAAATGCTTGGTGTACACACGCGTAATGGGCTACCACAGACCCGTAGAAAGCTTTAACATAGGAAAAAAAGGTGAACACAAACAACGAACTCATTTTACCGAAGGAAAGTGCTGCTAGACCGATTTACAGTTTAACACCTTTCACTTTATTGGATTACCCGCATAAATCAGCTTGCATCCTTTGGTTTGCAGGCTGTAATATGCGATGCTCATATTGTTATAATCCCGAAATAGTTTTTGGAAAAGGAATTATTTCCTTTGAAAATGCAATCCAATTTTTAAAAGGCAGAAGTCATTTGCTGGATGCTGTCGTTTTTAGCGGAGGCGAATGTTTATTACATAAAAAAAGTATTTCGTTTATTGCCGAAGTTAAAAAATTGGGATTCTTAGTCAAAATTGACACCAACGGTTCACAACCCGAAGTCCTGAAAGAACTCATTCAAAAAGAACTTATCGATTATGTGGCGCTTGATTTTAAGGCAATGCCTGCGAAATTTGAAAAGATAACACAGTCGAAACTTTTTATTCCCTTCGAAAAGTCATTACTTTTATTGCTCCATAGCGAAATTCCTTTTGAAGTACGCACAACCGTACATTCCGAATTATTGAATAAAAATGATATTCGGGAAATGATTTCCTATTTGGAAAATATAGGGTATACTGGTAATTATTACATTCAGCATTTTGTGAACGGAGCGACAACTATAGAAAAACTGGAGCATTCATTCAATGAACTGGAAAACGAAAACCTTTCAACAGAAAAAATAAAAGTTCATTTTAGAGGATAAATATGAGAAAGAGCTGGATTTTGGCGTGTTTCATTAATTTTTTCATTGCTTCGCTGATGGGATTACTGCTTCGTTGGATGTATGTTGCACCGATTTCCGGAGTAAATTTTCAGTTTTTAATGCATGGGCATTCGCATGTTGCGATGTTGGGTTGGGTCTATTTAATGCTTTACTGTTTGATTTTTATTTTTTTTGTTCCAAAAGAAAGCCAACAAAAAAACATTTATAATAGATTGTTCTGGATAACAGAACTCGCCGTAGTAGGCATGATGATAGATTTTCCAGCGCAAGGTTATGCCTTTGCTTCCATTCTCTTTTCGACTTTGCATATTTTTTGCAGTTACTATTTCTGCCACTTGGTTTGGAAAGACGCCAAACCCGCCACTTTTCCCGAAAAAAGGATGCTGAGAACTGCTTTGTTCTTTATGCTATTCTCTACATTGGGCGTTTGGTGCTTGGGTCCTGCAGTAGGAATGTTGGGAAAAGCAAGTGCCTTTTATCAAATTGCGATTCAGTTTTTCCTTCATTTTCAATTTAACGGGTGGTTTTTGTTTGCGGTTTTGGCTTTGTTTTTTAAACAAGCTAAACTAAATTTCGACGAGAAAAAGTTTCGCCTTTTTTATAATTTATTCGTTGTTGGAACGGTATTGACATTGGCTTTGCCTGTGAGTTGGTCGCTTTCAAATCCTGCTTTTTATTGGATAAATGTAGTTGGGGTTGTACTCCAATTCTTTTCGGCAATTCTTTTTATACAGCTTATTCAAACTCAATTTCAAACGTTCTTCGCCCCATTGTCTGCATTGGAAAAAAACGTTTACCGTTTTGCCCTTTTATCATTGGTTTTAAAAATCGCCATTCAATTGGTTGTCTTGGTTCCCGAATTGGCTCAGGTTTCGCATCAGATTCGGAATTTCGTGATTGGATACATCCACTTGACTATGTTGGGAATTATCACTGGTTTCCTTTTTGGATTTGCTTTTCAAAATGGTTTCTTAAATTCTAAAAATGCTATCCAAAAATGGGGTGCAATCCTTTTTTTACTGGGATTTTTGGCTACCGAAATCCTTTTATTTCTTCAGGGTATTTGGCTACTTTTGAATAATAGATCATTCCCGAATTATTATCTTAATTTATTTTTGTCAAGTGTCTTTCTGCCAATGGGACTTTTAATGCTGACTATTGGTATTTTCAGCCATGCAAAAAAAGCATTCAATTTTAAACATATAAGTCATATAAGTTAAAGAAAGTTAGATTGCCAAATTAGGATAAAAAAAGTGACTATAAGTTGAGAACGTTTTTGTATTGCTATCTAACTTTGCTTAAATAATCTGTTTTTTAAACTGATTTTATTCAATTTAAAACTTATATGACTTACATGTTTTTAAATTAATCGATATTTCTAAACTTAAATCATAAATTATATGAGCCATCATTTATTATTAATCATTCATCTTTTGTGTGCGAGTATTTGGGTAGGTGGCCATTTATTGCTCGTCTTTGGCCATTTGCCACAAGCTCTCAGGGAGAAAAATCAAAATATAATCCTCGACTATGAGCGAAAGTATGAACCGGTGGGAATGACAGCTTTGGTTTTGTTAGTTGTCACTGGAATCCTGATGGCTTATAAATATGGCGTAAACATTGAATATTGGTTTCAATTTGCTACGCCCATCGAAAAAGTGGTTTCGACAAAATTACTTTTGCTTTTGCTGACGGTGCTTTTTGCGTTGAGCGCGCAATTCCGAGTACTGCCAAAACTTAAAACCAATCCCGATAAATTGCCTGAAATGACTTTTCATATTGTATCTGTCACTTTGATTGGTGTTTTCATGCTTATTTTTGGCTCTTTTGTACGTTTTGGGGGATTTTGATTTTGGTTTCTCGCAAAATTTTCACTAAATCTATCTCTCGCAAAGACGCTAAGGCGCAAAGAAATTGGATCAGAACTTTGCGCCTTAGCGTCTTTGCGAGAAAAATTAAACTAGTGCTATTTTGCGTGAGGGGTTGCAGTGGAGCTCTTTTTTTATCACGCTTTTTAGCGGGATAAAAAAAAGCGGGAACGTAAAACCCGACCCGCAGGGACACGCCCAAAAAAATGAAAATTTTGATTAAAAACACCTAAACCTTTGCCCTTATTACTATGGGAAATAAAAGTAATTTCTTAAATTTGTAAAAAACCGATTATGTTTTCCAAAACCTGTGAATACGGCATTCGTGCCACGATTTTTATAGCTTCAGAGTCTTATCAGAATAAAAGAGTTGGACTCAAAGACATTGCCAAAAAAATAGATTCTCCTGAAGCTTTTACGGCAAAAATTCTTCAAATATTATCAAAAGACAACATTATAAATTCCATAAAAGGTGTTGGTGGCGGTTTTGAAATTCCTCGAGAGACTATGAGAAATATCAAACTGGCTCAGATAGTAAATGCCTTGGAAGGTGACCGCGTTTTTACCGGCTGTGGCTTGGGACTTACCCATTGCTCGGAAGACCATCCGTGTCCGATGCATGAAAAATTCAAATCCATTCGAAACGAATTGGCTTTTATGCTCGAAAACACGAATCTAGAAGAATTGGCATTGGGAATTAAGACCGGAGATACTTTTTTGCGGTACTAATAAAAAGTAATCTTATATTTACATGATATTTTTTAAGTAACTGAACTTAAACTAATTTATCATGAATAAATCTAAGCAATCCAATTTAAACACTTTTTTAAAAGTAGACTACAAAGAAGACAATAGCATTTGGCTAACCAATAGTTTGACACTTCGGAAGATTATTGGTGTTTTGGGAATGGCGATGCCGTTGCTTTTATATGCATTCTTATACTTTGACAATGGAATGCAGCACCCTCTAGAATCCATTAGCCATTATTACTACACGAGAGTGAGTGGCATTTTTGTAATTATTTTAAGTCTATTGGCCATTTTTCTAATTGTTTACAAAGGCAAAGAACCTGTTGATTTCTATATTTCCCTATTCGCTGGATTTTTTGCGCTTTTGGTAGTTTTATTTCCAACTAATAACATCACGGAAATATGCGGTGACCTTGACAAAAAATATGCTATTACGATTTTACCAAACAGTGATTTCAGAGTTTATTTTCATTACACAGCTGCGGCGTTATTTTTTTTATGCCTGTCCTATATGTCTTTCTTTTTGTTTACAAAGTCAGACAAATCACCGAGCAAAAGAGGGAAAAATAAAATCATCCGAAACCGAATTTACAGAACTTGCGGTGTTTTGATGCTTATGGCTCTAATTACATTGCTTGTAGGTTCTTTAAAAATAATTCCCCCAAGCTATTTTAAAGCATTCCCATTGACCTTTTGGATGGAAACGATAGCAATTGAAAGTTTTGGTTTTGCATGGCTAATTAAAGGAAATACGCTGTTTAAAGATTAAATTACCGTCAAAAGTCCTTACTTTTTTTACAACTATTTAATAAATCCATTATATTTACTTAAAAAAGATTCTGCTTTTATTTTTTTTTACAAAGACTAAAAACGAAAGATAATGTATATCAATTGTAAAAACTGCCATCAAACTTTCAAAGGACATTATTGTAGTAATTGCGGACAAACTGCAGAGACTCATCCTATAAACTTACACTTTTTGTGGCATGATATTCAAAAAGGCCTTCTTCATTTTGACAATGGAATAGCATATACAGCCAAGCAACTGTTCACTAGACCAGGTCACTCGATTCGAGAATTTATAGAAGGAAAAAGAATAAAACATTTCAAACCCATTTCTCTAGTGATGGTATTGGCAACAACCTATTTAGCTTTGATTCACTTGCTTCACATTGATTTAATTGTAAATACAAGTGACTCTGGTTCCAATATTGATGCTAGAAAAATTGGAGAATGGTTACAAGCTCATTTTGCATGGATTACGCTAGCCTTTATACCCATACACACAATCGGCACTATTGTTACTTTTAGAAAACAAGGCTATAATTTTTTTGAATATTTTATCCTCAACACTTACAAGGCAGCACAAAAATTATATATCTCCTTATTATTTATCCCGGTATTCTATTATTACAGCGGAACTCCAGCCATCAATACAATAACCAAAATAATAATTTTTATAGATTTTGTTTTGTATTTTTGGACCAATCAGCAATTTTTCAATCATTTATCAAAAACAAAAACATTCTTCTTGACATTGTTAACCCATTTGATATTTTGGTTTATAGTGATTTTGATCGGCGTCATTGTGTTGCTTATTCTGGACAAAGCATAAACTAAAATCCAAAAAAAAGACTTGAGTTACATCAAGTCTTTTTCATTATCAAACTACTATTATTTAAACTGCTATTGCCACTTGTTCAGGAATACAAAGATCAATCAGTTCCTCTTTATATTGTTTCAATTGATTTTCAATTTTTTCTTTACTTTTCTCAAACCAATTATTGGATGCAATTAATGATTGGTAATATTCAATCCCTTCATTCAAATTACTTTTGAACGCTTTCAGTTTCTTTGCTTGAGGAGCTGTGATTTGCTCTGAAAATTCATTGATTTCATTTTTTAGATAATCCATGTACATTTTCAATTCATTGATAATTACATTCGGACGATCATTATTTCCAAGTACGGAAGCATTTCCATAAATGTGTTTTACCATATCCAAAAGCGAAACTTCTTTGTCAAAATAAGCCAAATTAGGACCTGGACAAATAACAACTCCTTGGGACTGCCCTTTTATTTTAATGTTATTTTCAAGATAAGAAGCATTGGCCAAACCTACACAAAGACACGATTTCTCTGTAATACTGTTTTTCTTTTTATCAAAAGCTTCTTTAGACAATGAATCCTTTACAGCATCCAATTCATCTAATTTTAAATCTTGGTATTTTTTAGATGCGGGACACATTCCTTTTGGGCCATATTCTTTACTCAAAGCCAAGAATTTTTTCGGACAAGAACTTCCTGCCTTTTCTTCCTCAATACGCTTTTGCTTAAAAAACTCATTTGTTGTTCCTTTCACTGCGTTAAACGGAATTCCAAGAGGCGAAATATGGCTCAAATAAAAATCGTCCTCTTTGGCTTTTTCCAATAATGTTCTCGTTGCAGCATCTACAGAAGTAGCTTCGGGAACCAATAAAAAAGGAGAACCCCAACCCACAGAATCCACTTGATAGTGTTCCAATAAAAAGTCATGCTCTTCGGCAGTACCAACACCACCTTGCACCGTAATTTTTAATTCCAATGGTTTTTCAGGTATATGCAATCCTTTTATTTCCAATGCTTTTACCATCAATTCATGAGCAGATTGGATTAATTGCTCTTTCTTTTGTTTGAATTCTTCCAAAATTGGCCCTAACAGATAACCGTCGGTTGCAAAGGCATGTCCTCCACAGTTTAGACCTGATTCTATTCGGTATTCTGAAACCCAAAGTCCTTTTTTGGCCAAGAAGTTTCCTTGAATCATCGCCGAGCGAAAATCGCTAACTTTCAGGATAATTTTCTTTTGTAATTTATTATTTGCATCCGGATAAAAAACAGGGAAGTTTTCAAAATAAGCATACAATCTAGGATTCATCCCTGCAGAAAGCACTACCGAAGATGACAAATTACTATTGGCAAAACCACGAAGTGAAGCATGAGCATCATTAAACTCAACCGGTAATTGTTCGTCTTTAATGAAATTGTCTTTATCGACTTTGGTCATGATATTCACATCAATTTCACCTGCGGAAAGATTCTCTTCAAGGTAATTTTTGATAGTATCTTTAAAAGCAATTCCGTCGTCTATTAAATCTTGCAGTCCTTTCTTAATTTCCGATTTATTCGGTAACATTGAGATATAATTCTCCAAAGCCTGTTTGCTTTCGGCTAATTCTGTTTTGAATTTTTCGAATTTATCTTTTACGATAGTGTCCATCAAATTCAAATAAGAAGTAACACGTTCGGCACGATAATCATGAATCTTTTCTGTGATTTCCTGATAAGGTATTTTGAATTTTTCGCTGTAAAAAGCATTCATCCTTTCAATCAAATCGTCATCTATAATAGAGACTACAGATGAAATCCCATACTGGGCCACACGTATTGGACTGTCAATAGTATAGGCCAACCCCATCACTGGAATATGGAAAGTATGTAGTTGTTTTTTAGTCGCCATAGGTATAAAATTGGTTTATTAAACTTTTATGCAAATATCACCATACTAATTTGCTTAAAAACTGATAAATGTCATACTCACATGAAACATATTGCAATAGATTTGCGGGTTGCAAAAACCACAAAGGCATTTTTTTAACAAAAACATTTTTTTTGAAACTTTTAGAAAGCTTTCAGAAACGTGTAGCTTCAAAGTTTTACCTTATATTTGCATAGAAATTAATCTTCAATTAAAAAAACACCATTAAAGTTTTTAAAAAATGAAAAGTCTTAAAGAACGTATATTGGAATTGAAAAAAGAGAAAAATGCGGTAATCTTAGCGCATTATTATCAAGAATCCGATATTCAAGATGTGGCAGATTATGTAGGAGACAGTTTGGGACTTTCCCAAGAAGCAATGAAAGTAGATGCCGATATTATCCTTTTCGCAGGAGTTCACTTTATGGCAGAAACTGCCAAAATATTAAACCCTACCAAAAAAGTAATTTTGCCTGATTTGAAAGCAGGTTGTTCACTAGCTGAATCATGCCCTGCCCCTTTATTCAAAGAGTTTACAGAAGCACACCCTGACCATATAGTTATAACTTATGTAAACTGTTCAGCCGAAGTAAAAGCATTGACAGACATTGTGGTTACTTCCTCCAATGCCGTTAAAATTGTACAATCCATCCCGTTAGACAAACCCATCATTTTTGCTCCAGATAAAAATTTAGGAAAATATGTAATGGAACAAACGGGTAGAGAAATGCTACTTTGGGACGGTTCTTGTGTGGTTCACGAAGCTTTTTCTTTAGATAAATTAATCGCTTTGTACAAAAAAAATCCAGATGCCCAAATTATTGCACACCCTGAATCTGAAACACATATACTGAAAACGGCCAACTACATTGGTTCTACCGCAGGGATGATCAATTATGTAAAAACCAATCCAAGCAACAAATTTATTGTAGCAACTGAAGCTGGTATTTTGCATAAAATGAAACAGGTGGTTCCTAATAAAATTTTGATTCCAGCACCTTCAAACGAGGATAATACCTGTGCTTGCAGCGAATGTGGATACATGAAAATGAACACCCTTCAAAAAGTATACGATTGCTTGCTAAATGAAACTCCAGAAATTAATGTTCCAGACGACATTAGAGAAAAAGCATTAATCCCTATCGAACGCATGCTCGAATTATCATAAGAATGATTACAACCAATTATTTAATTATAGGTTCCGGTGTTGCAGGTCTGACATTTGCTCTCAAAATGGCCAATCGTTTTCCTGAGAGAACCATCACCATTATTACCAAAGCAAACGCAGACGAGTCTAACACCAAATACGCACAAGGAGGTATCGCTATTGTTACCGATAAAACCGAAGATTCGTATCAAAAACACATTGAGGACACGCTGATTTGTGGCGACGGATTGTGTGACGAAACTGTAGTTAGAATGGTTGTTACTGAAGGTCCGAAACGATTGAAAGAATTGATCGAATGGGGTGCCCAATTTGACAAAAATGCCAAAGGCACTTTTGATTTAGGCAAAGAAGGAGGCCATTCTGAAAACAGAGTGGTGCATCATAAAGACCAAACGGGTCATGAAATCCAACGTGCCATTTTGGAACAAGTAATGCAAAAAGAAAACATTACTGTACTCGATCATCACTTCGCACTGGAATTGATTACACAAGACAATCGATGCATTGGCGCTTATGCCCTTGACGAAAAAACAAACGAGGTAATCACCTATCAATCAGATTTCACTTTACTGGCCACTGGTGGAATTGGACATTTATACGGACACACCACCAACCCAATTATTGCCACAGGAGACGGAATTGCAATGGCGTATCGCGCCAATGCAGCAATCCAAGACATGGAATTTATACAGTTTCACCCAACGGCTTTATTTGACAATACTGCTGGTTCCAAATTTTTAATTTCCGAAGCTGTTCGTGGTTTTGGTGCTCGCTTGAGAACCAAGAAAGGGGATTTATTCATGCATCTTTATGATTCAAGAGGTGATCTAGCCTCTAGAGATATTGTTTCCCAAAGCATTGATTTGGAGCTAAAAAAATCAGGTGATGAATGCGTTTATTTGGATTGTACGCACTTGGATATGGAAGGATTCAAAAACCATTTTCCAATGATTTATAAGCATTGCAAAAAAGTAGGTATCGACCTTGAAACAGAATGGATTCCGGTGGTTCCTGCCCAGCATTATTTGTGTGGTGGAATAGTTGTAGATATCAATGGAAAAACATCTATAGATAATTTATTTGCCTGTGGCGAATGTTCCAGAACAGGTTTACATGGCGCCAACAGACTGGCTTCAAACTCTTTATTGGAAGCCTTGGTATACTCAGATAAAATTTACCATTACTTAGCTGAAAATCCTTTTATCGAACCAAAAATAGCCAACGTACTTCCAAGGTGGTCTATTCCATCTAAAGTAAAAATAGCTCCCGAATACATCGCTCAAACGAAAGCTAAACTGCAATTATTGATGCGTAAAAATGCGGGGATCGTTCGATTTGATTCGGATTTATTGAAAGCCAAAGAAACACTTAAAAACATGCAAAACGAAATTGATGAAAAAATTCAGAATCATCTTGTTTGCACTGATTTATATGAATTGAATAATATGATTGACATCGGGAATCTTATCGTTCAGCAATCTATTGACCGTAATGGCAATTGTGGCGGATTTGTAAAGTATAAATGATCGTATATTGAACCATAAAACATTTTAAAACAAATCACTATGAACTTCCAGTCCATAGTGATTTGCTTAGCAGACTGAAAGGTAGCAAGGTTCTAATGCTTCTTTGTTAGACACTAATAGAACCAATAATTTTATGCAATTTGTGGCAAAAAACATTACCAGAAGTCTCTTAACAGAAATATTGAGGGACTTTTTAGTTTTTTATAAATAAATCAAATACTCTAGTTCTTTTTGATTCACCAATTTTATCAAATTTAAGTAAAACAAAAATGATTACTATTGTTTGAAATAGCAAGCATAATAAAGAGCCCTCAAATCCAAAATCACCACCATTCCAAATAGTAGCAGTATGAAATTTTGTTTCAATAATTGAATAATGCTGAATTCCACTCACACTAAAACCGAAAATTGTTCCCTGAAAAAAATTCCAACTGAAATGCAGTGCAATAGAAAACCATAATTTTCGAGTAATTATATATGGAATCCCTAGCAATATTCCCGCTACAAAAAGCTGAATAAAACTAAAAAAACTCATATGAGGATTCCCCAAATGCAGTATACTAAAAAAAACTGCGGATATTAAAAGTGCCGTTAGATTATTGAATGAAGCCAATAAATTTTTTAAAATATAGCCTCTTACTAACACTTCTTCAGCTATCGCTACAAAAACAAAAAGCAAAAACCCTTGCAGTAAAAAATTCAAATTAAAATCCAACTTTTGAATCTGTATCTGTTTAGTAAAATATAAGATAGAAAAGCCCAAAAGCATAATGGTAAAACCCAAAAAAATACCTTTTATCGTATCTTTCACAATGTGACGCCTTTTAAAACCTAAAGTATAAAATGGCTTTTGATCCATATATTTCATCATTATACCAATCGCAATCATAGTACCCACAAGAGAACCAAAAGCAACTATCATAAATTGAAAAGGAGTCATATGAATATTTTCATAAGAAATATCAAGTCCCAAGTTATAGTATGCAATCCATTGAAATATTCCAACGATAAACAAATAGGGAAATATTAATAATAAAACATTTCGCCAACCTTCATTTTGATTTATATCTTTTTTAACCAAACTCACATCCATTATTATATTGATTTCACTTTTGAAGCTCTTTGTTTTTACTTTGTTTGTTGCAACTCCAGCTTTTTATTATCTACAAAAGCTCTACAACTCACCGTAAAAAATCCAGAAACATTGGCCTTGATGTTTAATTTTTCGCCTTTTGAATTCGTAAGATTTCCAGTCATTCTACTTGGTGTAACAAAATTCAATTGTTCATCTTGTAATTCACCATTAACAAATAGTTTTTCTCCTCCAAACCAACTGTTTGTTATCTTAATTTCAGTATTTTCATATTTTGCAATCCATTCGCTTATCATAAATGTAAATTTAGTTTATCAGAATAATTAGTATTTATTTATAAAAATAACAAATAATATTCTTACATCTAATTTTTGTGATACTTTTTTTATACTTTTTCATTTAACCCCATATTTAGCTTTCAAGCCATAATAAAAGTCAAAATTTAATTTTTATATTTCATTGTTTAAATTATAATGCATTTTAGTACATTAAAAAGTTAATCCTTATTTTTGACCTGCTATAAACTCAACCTAACCATGAAAAAAAACCTTTACATTACTTTATTGTTGTTCACAACATTTTTTTCGGCTTTCGCACAATTAAAAAGTCCTTCAGATTTCATTCCCACTTACGGTAAACAAATCACTTATTACCATCAGGTTGAAAATTATTTTAATTATTTAACTGAAGAATCCAAACTCATCAAAAAGCATAAATATGGTGTAACTGCAGAGCAAAGAGATTTGAATTTATATTATATCTCGACTCCAGAGAATTTAGCCAATTTAGAACAAATCAGAAACAACAATCTCGCCGCTATTGGCATGTCTAATTCTAAAACGCCAACAGTTGAAGACAAAGTGATTGTTTGGATCAGCTTTAATGTACATGGAAATGAATTTGCTGGAACTGAAAGTGCTTTATCTGTTGTTTATGAATTACTAAATCCAACTAATGAAGCCGCCAAAACATGGTTAAAAAATACTATAGTCATTCTGGATCCTTGTATCAATCCAGATGGCTATTCTCGATATGGAAATTGGTTAAGAGAAATTTCAGGAAAAAAAACACATCCTGGCTTGTATGACAGAGAGCATATGGAGGCATGGCCAGGCGGAAGATACAATCATTATATTTTTGATTTAAACAGAGATTGGGCTTGGCAAACACAAGCAGAAACACAGCAGCGCATAGCCATGTATTATCAATGGATGCCACAGGTGCATGCCGATGTTCATGAAATGAGTTATGATTCACCGTACTTCTTTCCGCCCTCAGCCGAACCTTTGCATGAGTTTATAGAGAAATATCAAAAAGACTTTCACACTACATTAGGCAAAAAAATTTCGGCAAAATTTGATAAACAGAATTGGACATACAATACACGTGAACGATTTGATTTATTTTACCCAAGTTATGGAGATACTTACCCTACCTACAATGGTGCTGTTGGAATGACACTAGAGCAAGGCGGAATTGGTGCCGGAAGAGAAATCACGATGGAAAACGGAGTGAATTTAACCATAAAAGACCGTTTCACACATCATGCTACTGCAGTACTTACCATCATAGAAAGTGCTTCAGCTCAAAAAGAAGCATTAATAAAAGGCTTCAGGGATTTTAACAACAATGCACGAAAAAAAGTAAAAGGAAGTTACAAAACCTATGTCATGAAAAACAATCCAAAATTGGATCAAATGGCTGTTTTATTGAAGAAAAACAATATCGAATTTGCTTATGCTGATGCTACAGCTAATGAATCAGGCTTTCATTATCAATCTAAAAAGAATAAAAGTTTCAAAATAGAACCTAACGATTTAATCGTAAAAGTAGATCAGCCTAGAGCTGTTTTGACTCAAGTCCTTTTTGAACCCAACCAAAAATTAAATGACAGTTTATCATATGACATTACAGCTTGGGCATTACCTCTGGCTTATGGCGTAGAAAGTTATGCCGTAAAAAACAGCTTGGATATCAAAACAAAAGCTACACTTGAAGTCAAAGAAAAAAAGATACCAGAGTCGGTTTATGCTTTTCACATTCCGTGGAATAACAGAACCTCTGTCCAAGTCGTTTCTCAATTACATCAAGCGGGTATAAAAGTAAGATCAGCAATGAAGAAAGCTGTTTTTGGGGATATTATTGTTGAACCAGGGGGATTAATAGTCAGTAAAGCCGACAACCCAAAGGTGGTTGATTTTGAGAAAACGGTAAATGAAATTATCAAAATAAAATCCGATTATAATTTTATAGCAACTGGATATTCTAACAATTCAAAAGATTTAGGAGGAGAAAATTTCATTTTGCTTAAAGCTCCAAAAGTATTGCTTTTATCTGGAAAAGGAGTAAGCTCCACTGAGTTTGGTGCCACTTGGTTCTATTTGGATGAAACTATTAGTTATCCTGTAAGTATTGTAGAAACTGCCAATTTTAGCAGAGTCAAATTATACAATTACAACACTTTGATTTTAGCAGATGGCTATTATAATTTATCAGACGAGCAAAAAGAACAAATTGATTCTTGGATTAAAAACGGTGGAAAAGTAATTGCTATCAATGCATCCAATTCGTTATTTGAAGATAGAGAAGGATATGCTTTGAGTCCGTTTGCAAGTACTGAAGATAAAGAAAAATCAGAAAAAGAAGAAAAAGAATTGGAACTTAAAAAACGTTTTCTAGATTTTGAAGGATCTGAGCGAAGAGCCATTTCAGGTTCTATTCCTGGCGCTATTATGGAAAATAAAATAGACAAAACATATCCTATGGCCTTTGGCTTGGGCAATTCTTATTTTAGTCTTAAAACGAATGAAAAATGCTACCCTTTATTAAAAAAAGCAATCAATGTGGCTTACATTCCAAAGGAATATATTAGTTATGGTTTTGTGGGTAATGATATGAAGAAAAAACTAACAGAAACTGTAAGCTTTGCCGTTGACAAAAAAGGAGACGGATCCGTTATTTATATGATTGACAATCCTTTGTTTAGAGGCTTTTGGGAAAACGGAATCTTATTATTCAGTAATGCCTTGTTTTTGGTAAAATAAAAAAGTTTTTTTAAATAAAAAAGGGATCCTGATTTGAACTGGGATCCCTTTTTTTTGCTTCTCAAATCCTTTTCTTATTCTATATCTTCAATATTTAATAAATTTATTTACACTTTGAGTTCGCTGAATGATATCAAAATCAATTATTAATTCATCGAATGCAAACCAACTGTATTCCCTTCAGTATCCATAACAATAGCACAAAATCCATGCTCACCAATTTGAAATTTTTGCTGTAATACCTGCCCTCCGGCACTTTCCACTCTAGATGCCTCAATGGCACAATCTTCACATGCAAAATAAACTAACGTTCCTCCAGTACCTGGCTTCATTTCACTAGTTTTACACAATGCACCACTGCTGTTTATTCCACCCTCAGCCCAAGGAAAACATAACATTTCTAAATCATCCATTTCACCTGGTGCTTGCATAGGAGTCATTTCGATTTGCAATACAGTTTCGTAGAATTTTTGTGCTCTACTCATATCCTCTACATAAATTTCAACCCATGTAAACGGGTTCTTTGATAACGCTGCCATATCTAATAATTTTATAAGTTACTATTTATTACTCTACCCATTTATAGCTATTCACGAACTTGGCAAATTCACCCACCCAATTCATATTTATATCACTATAAATCAGATAAATATAAAAAATTTAAATCACAATAAAAGCATCTTTTGAAAAGAAGTATAATCTAATTCTTCAACGAAATTGGTCTTACTCCCAATTGTTTGGAAACATGTTTAAAATTAAAAATACAGATTAAAACGGTTAAATTATTGACCTTCTTTCAATTTCGATTCCATTTCATCTTTTATTCTTTTACTGACATCAACTTTAGCTCCGCGCAATACATAAATCGAAATTTCGGGTTCTCTGGCAAATTTGTTGATTCTTTTTGCTGCCAAATACACGGTGTCAAATAATGGAATTTCGGTTTTTCTTTCTTTGTCATCGTCGTTATCCTCTTTTACTAAGATGACATCTTTAATTTTCATATCCAAAGGAAGCCAATTGATATAATCGGCATTAAAGGAATGCGCAACCACTTTTTTGTTAGTGGTGTAATAATTGATAGCTCCTGCCTGCCCATAATTATCGCAAAGAATTAAGGTATGCTCCAAATCCGGCAGTGTTCCTGCAACGGAATCCACTTTCACAGCTAATTCTTTCCAACCCAGCATATCTGCAAAATCCTGCGGCAGCAAATGATCTTTACCGTCCTCCCAACGAAGCAAACCAAATTTTTGATACGCTTTAGCATTATTTACAATGTATTCCGGGCTTTTGTTAGGGAAAAAAGCATTGTACATCGGTATAAAAAAAAGTATCGGCAGTATTATTAAAACTGGCTGTAAATACCTTTTCCAACCTTCTTTTAATTGCTCCGCCAAATAAACGGAACCAAAAGAAATGTAAATAGGATAAAGTCCAATGGCATAATAATCTTTGGCTTTTAAATACATAAAAACCGCAAGCGTAAAAATGATGCTCCAGAAAAATAATCTGTATTTCTGGAACGGTTTATATAATAGCAAAGCTATGCATCCGGACACAATGACTATGAAAGAACCAATAAAAAAGAGCACTTGCGATTTTAAAAATTCCAATCGGTCTACATTTACCAACTGTGTTTCGGCTAATTCTTTCATATGATGAATTACTGGAAATCCGTTTGTGTATTGCCATAAAAGATTTGGCGCAATTAACAGCAAGCCCAAAACAAGCGCAACATACAATTTCGGTTGAGTGAAAATTTTACGTTCTTGGGTTAATAAAATGGCAGGAATCAATCCAATAATCAAGAATCCGATATTGTACTTATTGAGAAAACCAAAAGCAAAAATAATCGCCAAAATGAAAAGCCATTTGGTGTTTTTGGAATTGATGTATTTGATTAAGATGAAATAAAAAGTTGTCCAACACAATACGTCAAAAGAGTTGGGTTGGTACAAAGTGTTCAGCCTTAAAAGTGCTGAAAAGAACACACAAGTTGCTCCCAAAACCAAGGCAAACAAACTTCCCTTCAATTCTTCAATTGCTTTCCAAACGACAACAATCGTCAAGGCACCAAACAAAGCAGGAAAAAATTTAATCCAAAAAACCGAATTCCCCAAAAGATAAATAAAATAGGAAACCCAAGAAGTGAATGGCGGTACCGACAAATACCCCCAAGCCAAATGACGGGCTTGGTCAAGGTGCAAATATTCATCCCGCTGTAAGTCGTAGTCGTCAGTTATTAAAGAATATTGCAATACAAATTTCAGTATGATAAAGCCGAGTAGCAGTAATGTTTTTTTGTTCATTTGATGTTACTTAGTTACTTTCAATAATTTCCTTTAATGCAGTCAAAACAGGATTTTCTTCATCGCTTTCTTTTTCTTCCACCGCTCCTGGTCTGTTGTCTTCTTTTATAATTTCGAGTTTTATCATATTTTGCCTTTCCGAAATAATATAACTCATAATGAAATAATTTTCTTCTTTGTCTTCAAGGTCCGGTCTTGGGAAAAACAAACTGTATTTTATGAGTTCGTTTTGAATCACTTCCAATATTTTTCCCCATTGGTCGAATACTTTATTCTCCCACACCACACTAAATCTAATTTCGCTACCCACTTTCCAATCCGTTACAACGTCACTTCCGTATTGCCATTTTTTGACCAATTCCGGTTTGGTAAGAGCGTCCCAAACCTTTTGTTTGGTTGAATTGATTAGTATTGTTGATTTACTTGTTATCATTTTTATTTGATTTAGTTATTCTATATACTGTTGACTATCATTAATTACAACGTAAATATAACGGATTTAACTACAACAAATTAGTTTCTTATTAGATGGATTTGCCTCTCATTTTCAATAAATATCTTGTGAATTGCGTGAGTGATAGAAGCTAGCTACCGAAGTAGCGCGAATAGCCCGACCCCGTTGAGGAAAGGGGCTGAATAAGCAGTACAATAAGCAAACCCCTTTTCTCAACGGGGGCACGCCCAACTGATACTTTAATTTTTTTATAAATTGATGTATTTAGAACCTTGAATAATACCTCTTTTTTCGATTGTGGAGTCGATATAATGCTGTATTTGTGTCTTTTTGAGTCCCCAATTTGGTGCGATGAGCAAATCCCAATCGGAGATTCCGAAGAGGCGCTGAATGACAATGTCGGGGCGCAGGAGCGGGATTAGGTCGCAAAGTAAATCGGTGTATTGTTCCAGAGTGAAGAGCGGGAACGGGTTTCGCTTGTAGTGCACACCCATTATCGAGCCTTCGACGATGTGCAGATGATGGAATTTTACGAATTTTATTTGGGGGAAACGGTTGATTTCATTGATGTAGTTGAGCATCATTTCGCGGGTTTCCCAAGGGAATCCAAAAACGGTGTGGACACACAAATCGATGGGGCTGTCTTTTAACAATTCTACGGCGGTGATGAACTCGGCGTGGGTACAGCCTCGGTTTATTTTTTCTAATGTTTCATCATACATCGATTCCATTCCCATTTCGAGATCGACATCGAAACGGTTGCAATAGCTTTCGAGCAAAGCTATTTTTTCGGCATCAATACAATCTGGACGCGTCCCTACCGAAAATCCAACGACCTCATCGGGATTGAAAGACAAGGCTCGGTCATAAATTGTTTTTAGATAATCGACATGTGCATAAGTATTGGTATTTGGTTGGAAGTAGACAATGAATTGGTCGGCTTTGTATGATTTTTTGGCACGCTCCATTCCCTGAAACAACTGTTCTTCTATCGTTGGTGCTTTTCTGGAAATATCGGGGGTGAAAGAATCGGTATTGCAATAGGTGCAACCTCCGTAACCTTTGAGTCCGTCTCGGTTGGGACAACTGAAATTGCCATCGACTATTACTTTGAAAACTTTTTTTCCGTTGTATTTTTCACGGAGATGGGTGCCGTAATTGTTGTACCCTTTTTTGTTGGATTCTATTTTTGCATTCATCTTGCAAAGGTATTCACTATGATATAGTGCCAACAATGACTTTTATCAGGGATTTTACGAAACAATCTCTCGCAGAGACGCAAAGGCGCAAAATGCTCTATCCCCCAATCTTAATCATACTTCTGTTTTGAGAAAAAAGAAGCGGATTCTGGAATTTAGCATCATCGTCCATTCCGCCGCGCATGGCGTGTTTGGATTTTATGTTTTGAATGATAAGTGGTTCTATTGAATCTCCCGCACGTAATGTGTCGAGCAAAGAGGTTTCGGTATTAGAGAACAAACAGTTTTTTAGTTTACCGTCGGCAGTCAAACGGATTCGGTTACAGGTACTGCAAAACGGATTGGTCACGGAACTTATGACCGAAAAACTGCCTTTGTAAGAAGCAATTTTGTGATTTTTGGCGGTGTCATTCGGTTTGTCTTGGGTGCGCTCTACTTTTTGTTCGGTATAAAAAGCATTCACCTGTGAAAGAATTTCGGCATAACTCACCAATTTTTCTTTATTCCATTGATTGCCATCAAAAGGCATAAACTCAATAAACCGAATCTGAATGTTTCGGTCTTTGGTCATTTCAATGAAATCGATAATTTCATTCTCGTTAAAACCTTTAATAACAACTACATTTAGTTTTACCTTGAAATTATTTGCCTCTAGCAAATCGAGATTTTCAACCAGCTTTTCAAAATAATTTCGACGAGTAATTTGGTTGAATTTATCTTTTTTCAAACTGTCGATACTCACGTTCAAAGTGGTAATTCCGGCTTCCTTGAATGTATCTATGAATTCGTGGACCAAGATTCCGTTGGTTGTCAACGTTAATTCAACTCCTAGTTTCCCTAATTGCTCGATAATAATTTTGGCATCTTTTCGTACCAAAGGCTCTCCACCGGTTAATCGGATTTTATTCACGCCGAGTTTTACGAAAGTCTTGGCAATGGTAATAATCTCGTCTGCAGTCATCAGATGTGCTCTTGGAGTAAGCGCAATCCCCTCGGCTGGCATACAATAGGTGCATCTCAAATTACAGTGTTCTGTAATCGAAATGCGGAGGTAATTATGCGCTCTGCCGTGGTTGTCCTGCATTGGATTGATGTTATTTTCCATGGTTAAAACCATTTAATATTTTGAATAAATGTAATATTGATGGAAAAACGGCGTCCATAGATTCACTGGCTCCCGCTGTGGAACCCGGCAAAGCCATAATCAGCGTATCACCTTTGAAACCTACTACCGATCTGGACAACATTGCATAAGGCGTTCTATCCTGTCCGTAAGAACGAATGGCTTCCTCAATTCCCGGAATACGTCGGTCGAGCATTGGGATAATGGCTTCGGGAGTGACATCGCGATTAGACAAACCTGTTCCTCCAGTGAGGATAATCAGATCTTTATTGGCAGAACACAATTTATTTATAGTCTCTTGAATATCAGCAACCTCATCCGGAATTACCGAATAGTTCGAAACGCTTAGTCCTAATTTTTTAATTTTATCCGAGATTACTTTTCCGGCTCGGTCTTCTTTTTTACCGCTGGAAACACTGTCTGAACAAACGATTACCGCTACCGATAAATCGAGATCTTCTTTGACTCCATAATCGGATTTCCCTCCTTTTTTGTGAAGCAGTTTTATGGTCGAAATTTCGACTTGTTTGTCTATGGGTTTTAGCATATCGTACATTGTCAGAGCAACAATCGAAGCGCCGTGCATTGCTTCGACCTCAACGCCTGTTCTGTAAATTGCTTTGACGGTTACTTTGATTAATACCGAATCTTCGAGCAGTTCATATTCAATTCCGGTGAATTCAATCGGCATAGGATGGCAGTCCGGAATGGAGTTCGAAGTGTTTTTTACGGCAAACAAACCCGCTGTTCGTGCGACTTCTAACACATCGCCTTTTGGAACGGTTTTGTCCAAAATGGCTTGCATCGTTGCAAGTGAGCCTACTTTTACGATTGCTTGTGCTGTAGCCGTGCGCTGTGTAATTATTTTATGGGTGATATCTACCATTCTGTTTTTTATTTTATTGGCCACGGATGACACAGATTCAACGGATTCTTACTGATTATTTTTTAGGTTGTAAAATCTGCGACAATTTGTGCAATCTGTGTTTTTGTTTTTATGTATTCTGCTTCCAAACATAGCTTTCATCTTCAAAAATTTCTTTCCCGAAAATAGCTGTCTTTTCTTTTATTTCTTCAACCAAAAACTCCAAAGCTTCGTAAACCACTTTTCGTCTTGGTGCCGAAACAAAAACAAACAGACAGATTTCACCTGTTTTTACCGTTCCCAAACTGTGGTAAATATGCAGACACGATAATTCATATTTGGCGAAAGCCGCTTCTCTGATTTCATAGAAAGTTTGTTCTGCCATTTCTTCGTAGGCAGTGTATTCTATCGCAGCGACTGTTTTTCCTTCAATCACATCGGCACGAACCTGGCCTAGAAAAATATTATGGGCGCCAATTGTGGTTTTACTTTGATGTTTCGCAATTGAATTCCCAATGAATTCTGATGTTATCTGTCCCTGAACAAAGGAACTTTTTTTGGGTTTATCTGTTGACATGAATAGTATATTTTTTATTTTATTTTAAAATTGTCATTGAAATTGATATTGCCATTCCCATTAAATCTGATTTTTCAAAGATTCAATACCTCTTCCTAAATGAAAAACCCCAACAAATCCTGATTTTTGAAGATAATTCATAGCCGCTAAACTGCGTTGACCTGTTTGACAAAACAAAACAATTTCCTGATTTTTATCCAATTTTTTACTGTATTCTTCTAATTCACTCAGTGGAATCTGAATGATATTTTCTCCTTTAAATTCAGGTGTTTCATCTAATTCCCTAACGTCAATAACAACGATTCCTAATTGATTACATTTTTCTAAAAATGCTTTCGGACTTAAATCTGCTTCTGGATTTTTACTATTTAAAAGCTTTATTCCGTTTATGATTCCTTTTTCAATCATTTTCGGTTTTTTGGCAAAATCTATAATTTGAGTTTGAAAATGCAGAGCATCATAAATAAATAATTTACCTGACAACACAGTACCGATTTCTAATATTATTTTAAGGATTTCTGTAGCTTGCAATGTTCCAAGCGTATTTGGCAAAACTCCCAAAACTCCAGATTCTACGCAATTCGGAACGGCATTTAATCCTTCCTGTTCAGGAAACAGACATCGATAACTCGGTCCATTTTTATAATTAAATACCGAAACCTGTCCTTCAAACTTATGGATTGAAGCATATACCATTGGAATCCTTTTGGTGACCGACACATCGTTAATCAAATAGCGAACAGCAATTGCGTCCGTGCAATCGACAATGATTTGATACTCACCCACTATTTGAATAGCATTTTGGACAGTAAAAAATTCTGAAAAAGCCGTTACGCTGATTTCGGGATTGAGTTCCAAAATGGCTTTCTTGGCTATTTCGGCTTTCCTTTTGCCACAATCTTTTAAAGTATATAACAATTGTCTGTGCAAATTGGTTTCTTCCACGACGTCGCCATCAACAATTCCAATAGTTCCCACTCCTGCTGCTGCCAAATTTTGCAGAACCGGACAGCCCAAACCTCCCGCACCAATCACCAAGACACGAGCATCCTGCAATTTTTGCTGGCCTATTTCTCCTATTTCCTGGAGAATTATTTGTCTGGAATATCTCATATTGTTTAAAAGTTTAAGAGTTTAAAAGTTTAAGAGTTTAATGAGTTAAATCCTTTAAACTTTTTCTTAAACCTTTAAACAATTTTATCCTCCCGCAAAAGGCGGTAAAAAAGCAATCAAATCCTGATCTTTTATTTTAGTCTGCAAATCAACTATCATTTGGTTAACCGCAATGTTATAAGCTGTGTTTTGCATTTTTGGGTAACTACTTTCAATTTTTGATTTCAATGCAGAAACCAAAACAGTCTCTTCATCGAAAGTGAATTGCTCCTCTTTCAATTGAGTAATATCAGCGAGTAAACCAAAATATTTTAGCGTTATAGTCATTTGATTAAATTTTGATATTCTTCTGGTGTGTTAATATTTTGCACTTGATTTTTCCATTTTTCAGGAATTTCAAGAGTACTGTGTTTGACCTCTTCGATAGCCTGTTGCAGTTTCAATTTGTTTCCGGCTATCTGTTCGCCAAAAACAATACGCATCGAACGGTCGTAAACCCCTATCAACGGATTTGCACTCCCATCAATTTTCGTTTGCGTGACCATATCTGTTTCGCTGTGATTTTCTATCAGCCATTTCAGCAATTCGGTCGAAACCATTGGCACATCAACGCTCAAAACGAGATTCACTTTGGTTTTGGACTCTTTCAATCCTGTATAAAGTCCGCCAACAGGACCTTTGTCTGAAATTATGTCTTCCACTCTGGTAAAGCCCAAAGCATCGCATTCTTTGTTGGTAGAAACAATCAGAATATTTGAACCCACAATTGGCTGTAAAGCGTCGCAAATATGTTTGATGAATGTCTTTCCGTTCAAATCCAACATCCCTTTATCGGTACCCATGCGCTGGCTTTTTCCGCCGGCCAATAGTATTGCTGTTATTTTATTTTCCATCCTCTAGGTTTATAAGGAATGCTTTTTTAATTCCACATCCAGAAATTTCCAACAGGCAACATTGATCGCTTCAAAAGACTCAATTAATGATTTACCGTAAGGAGTTATCACTGTACCTCCACCTTTATTTCCTCCCACTTGAGTAGCAATCAAAGGCTCTTTGGAAGCTTTGTTCGAAGCATCTATTAATTTCCACGCTTTTTGATATGAAATATTCATTTCCTTGGCGGCTTTATTCAGTGAACCTGTCGATTCAATCAGCTTTAGCAATTGAATACGTCCTTCGCTGATTAGAATTCCATCATCCGTTTCAATCCAAATTTTACTTTTGATTTTCATATGTAAGCACGTATTGAATCTTTATTGGTCATGATCATTTCAAAGCCAATTACTTTCGTTATACTTTTACAAATATAACGAAATGATTGTTTCTAAAAAATAAAAAAAAGCACAACATTCTGTTTTTTGTTATAAAAAACAACAAGATAATTACTCCAAAAAAAGCAGATTGAAACACAAAAAATAATTATATTCGCTTACCTATTTAACCATAACCAATTAAAAATGAATACAAAACAAGCTACAACCATAAATGAAGTCATTCAATATTTGGATGAAATAATTGAAACATCAAAATTAGAACAATGTGCCATTGGCTTGTTTACCACTTTATATAGAGAAGTTACGCTGCAAATAAAACAGGGTATCGAAACGGGTTTATTCCAAAATCCAGAACGAATGGAAAAACTGGATGTTATTTTTGCTAATCGCTATTTAAAGGCTTACTATCAATTTAAAGCCAAAGAAAAATGCTCAGAATGCTGGGAGTTTTCATTTATTAAAGGTGAAGAATACTGGCCTATTGTTGTGCAACATTTACTGCTTGGTATAAACGCTCATGTCAATTTAGATTTAGGAATTGCCTGCGCACAAGTTAGTACTCCTGAAAGCATTTTTGACCTACATTCTGACTATAATAAAATCAATGAAATTTTAAGTAATCTAGTAGAAGGAGTTGAAAAATGCTTAGTCGAAATTTGGCCAACGCTAACCTACATCTTGAAATTATCCGGAAAAATAGACAATTTCTTTATTGATTTTAGCATGAAAACCGCAAGAGATGGGGCATGGAAATACGCTACTGAATTTGTCCTTCTTCCAGAAAATGAAAGAGAAGCTTCCATACAGGAAAGAGATGTCAAAATCACCAGAATTGCCCGATTAGTTTCGAATCCAGGTTATCTTGTAAGCAGTGTTTTTAAACTCATTCGACTTTTCGAAAGAGGAACTGTTGCCCAAAAAATTATTGACTTAAGCAAAGTAGAATACAACCCAGTAAATCAAACCGTTGTAACTCCTGAATGTGTTGCACAAAGTTAAGAAATAAAAAAATCCTTGGCAGATTTAACCGCAAAGAACACAAAGAAAAAACGCAAGGTTCGCAAAGCTTTGCGTTCATAGCGCTTGCCTTGCGAACCTTGCGGTTAATTTTTTACAACTATAATTTATGCCGTCTCTTTTTCAAACCTAGCAATTACTTCCTGATAATAGTTAAATGTGGTTTTAGCGATCGATTCCCAACTGAATTTTTCCAAAACCCTTTCACGGCCAGCTTTGCCCATAGCTTTTGCTAATTCCGGATGATCCAGCAATACATTTACTTTATGTGCAAATGCCTGTTGAAAAGCAAATGGATCCAGCGGATTGAAATTAGTTCGCGATACACTTTCCATCGGAATTAAATACCCTGTTTCTCCTTCTACAATTATTTCGGGTATTCCGCCTACGTGACTTCCAACAACCGGCGTTTCGCAAGCCATTGCTTCCAGATTAATAATCCCGAAAGGCTCATACAAAGATGGACAAGCAAAAACTCTGGCGTGGCTGTAGAGCACTTTGACTTTTTCTCGTGGCAGCATTTCCGAAATCAGGATTACTCCTTTCCTTTTGGCTTTCAATTGATCGATAAGTGCTGAAGTTTCCTTAGCAATTTCTTCGGTATCGGGAGCACCGGCGCAAAGCACAATCTGGCAATTTTCATTAAAATACTGCGCCGCTTCAATCAATCCCGAAATTCCTTTTTGACGTGTAATTCGGCCAACGAAAAGCACAAACGGAATATTTGGATCGATTCCATATTCTTTCAGTAAAGCTTCATCAAAAGTAGGTCTGTAAAATTCGGGATCTATTCCGTTATGGATTACGGTTACTTTTTTAGGATCTACCCCATAGGCTTCCACCACGTCAGTTTTCATCTGTTCGCTCACGGCAATAATACCATCGGCAGTTTTATAGGCGTTAGTTTCAATCCATCGAGACATAAAATAACCATTACCGAGCTGCTCGACTTTCCAAGGACGATGCGTTTCCAGACTATGTGTTGTCAATATCAAAGGCACCTGCAACAATTCCCTTGTAAAAACACCAGCCAAATGCGTGTACCAAGTATGACAATGAACAATATCGGCTTTTGGAGTAGCTTGAGCCATTTCGACGTTCCGACTTAGGTTATGAAACATCTTGATGTGTTCGTTTTCGGGATCAACCATTTTAGTCAAACAGGAATTAATTCCTTCCACATGCATGGAGTCCTTGTTTTCTTTTTGGTCACCAAAACACCGAACTTCAACCTGTCCCAATTTAGCCAACTCTTGACTCAAAAAATCAATATGAACTCCTGCTCCGCCATAAATGTTTGGTGGAAATTCGTTGGTATAAAGCGCTATCTTCATTTGCTGTATTTTTTATAATTCAGAGTATTCGACACATGAGCACACCATTAAAGTATTGAACTGCATCAAAATATCAATTTAGTAAAAATACGAAACCGCAATTTAATTCGTACTGAAACCTTTCATTATTTTAAAATTATTTTTTCGTTAAGATTCTGAAAAAAAATAAACCTTTTGCAAAAGATATCAATTTACAATATCAATAATCGCTACAATTTAACTAGATTAGCACTACAATATGCAAACATCTCATTCATCAAAAAAATTCACCTTTATGAATCAAAACAACTCAAATTTCTACGGATATAATTTCGAAAAAATTGCCGATACCCTTATTCGTCTTGGTGTCCTCTTCCTGTTAATCGGTTGGTGTTATGATATTCTAAAACCATTTGTTTTAATTATAGTTTGGGCGATAGTTATTGCCATAGCCTTCAGTCCTGTTTACGAAAGGGTTGTCCGATTATTTAGAGGCCGAAAAGTTCTGGCCACCATATTCGTCGCACTTATACTGCTTACTATTTTAGTCTTGCCCAGTGTATTGATAACCCAATCCTTATATGAAGAAATCAACAATTTTGTCCATTATTATCAAACGAATGAGCACTTGATTCCGCCTCCTGGAGAAACCACCAAAAGCTGGCCAACGATAACAAAACCCATTGTCGAAATATGGGCATCGGCCTCTGAAGATTTATCCAAAGTCGCACTTAAATACTCCGAACAACTAAAAGTAGCGGGTGCATGGCTACTGCTTTCCTTGGCTGGAATTGGCAAAGGCATTCTACAGTTTATCGTCTCAATCATCATTGCAATGGGACTATTATTGTACACTGAATCATTAGTCAAAGTTTCTAAAAATATTTTTATAAAGCTAATAGGTTCCAATGGCGAACACTATGCCGAAGTCACTGTAATTACCATTCGCAATGTCGTAAAAGGATTCTTGGGCGTAGCCTTAATACAAGCGCTAATGATCGGAATTGGATTTTTCCTTGCAGGAGTACCTTTTGCTGGAATTTTCACGATAATTTGTCTATTTCTTGCCATAATACAAGTAGGAATTGGCCCCATTGCCATCCCAGTAGTCATTTACATGTATTCCATTACCGATGCCACAACCTCAACCATACTGGCTATTTGGGTAGGAATCACCTTGATTTCCGACAATATTCTAAAACCAATATTCCTTGGAAGAGGTAATCCGCCAGCCCCCATGCTCGTGATATTCCTAGGAGCTATTGGTGGTTTCATATACAACGGCTTCATCGGATTATTTTTGGGAGCAGTAATACTTACATTGGGTTATAAATTTTTCCTCTCGTGGATCGATATGAATCAAGAACCACAATTAGAAAAATCACAATTAGAGGCAGAAGAATAATTCCATTTCAATTTACTTCATCCGTTCGCCAAAGATCATCTGGGCGTGCCACCATAAAGCAAAGGGAGCTACTCATCACAGCGGTGAGTCCGCTCCCTTTGCTTTATGCTGTCGGGTCATCCGTGCTACTTCGGTAGCTTACTTCTACCCCTCACGCGAGTCACAAGAACTTTAATCAAGACCAGAAATATTTATTATTTGAAAAGCTTACAAAAAAATTTAACTATTCAATAATTCCAAAATCTTATCCACACTTACTTCACTGTAATCGTTGATGTAAAAGTCACACGGAGGCAATTCCTCTTTTGTATGTGAGCTCAAAACGCCAATTACTTTCATCCCTGCATTAAGACCTGCCGTAACTCCCGAAAAAGAATCTTCAAAAACGACACAGTCAGATGGGACAACACCAACGCGTTCTGCCGATTTTAGATAGACTTCCGGATTGGGTTTATGCTGCTGAACGTCCTGACTTGCCATCATTGAATCCATTTTGTCTTCAATTTTTAAAGCATTAATAATCAAGTCGAGATTCGCTCGCGGTGCAGATGTCGCAACAGCAGTTTTGAAACCACAAGATTTCAGCTCTTCCAAAAACTGGAGATAATATGGAATTGTCTCTACTTTATCTTTATAAATTTCACGGAACATCGATTCTTTTTCATCTTCCAATTTTTTAAGCTCATCCCCAGTAATTGGGCGCTTAAAGAAATGTGTCATGATATAACCATTATGTTTTCCGTACATATGATCTTCAAACTCTTGTTGGGAGTGAGGAACTTGGTACTTATCAAAAAATGCTTCAAAAGCCTTGCCATGATCAGGATTTGTGTGACAGATCACACCATCCATATCAAAAATTACACATTGCTGTTTCATTATATTTGTCGTTGTTTTAAAAGACTGCAAGATACAATCATTTACATTTTTTTGAAACCTAAAGTCGGAAACAATATTTAATTTTCACACCATACGCTTTGGACTACTGAAAGCTTTTGGAAGATAATTTTACTTTAAATTTTATAAAAATGTAAAACTGTGAGACCCTTGAAACCATATGTTTTTTATTTTTACAGCGTTAAATACAATTAGAAGTAACTGATTAACAATAAAAAAAAGTTCTTTCCGAAAAAACATATTTTCATACCTTAATCAATGATAAGTTAGAAGCAAAAGAGTTCACTTATGATGATACTTTTTTGGAAAACCAAGTAAATTTTAAAATCGCCTATAACAAATACACTTCCACTTTATCCCCTTTTTTCAATTCATAATTTCCATCTGGAACATAAACCAGTCCGTTGGCTACAGAAAAAGAATTGAGCATTGATGAATTTTGGTGCGTCAAAATTTCTGCTTCCCCGTTAGTGATATTCGCTTTCAAAAACTGCGAACGCGTATTTCTCACTTCATAATCATGAGCAATAGGCAACAAAACAACCTGCTGATAATTGGCTTCCGCACCAGATAGTATTGCTAGAGTTGGCAAAACATAAACATAAAAACAAGTCAGACAGGCAGCAGGATTTCCCGGCAATGCAAAAACCATTTTATCCTTTAATTTCCCTGCAAACAAAGGTTTTCCCGGTTTTTGATTTACTTTGTAAAATAGAGTTTCCACTTCCAATTCTTTCAACGCTCTCGCTACAAAATCATAATCCCCAACCGATATTCCTCCAGAAACCAATACGACATCATTATTTGCTAATGCCTCTTGCAATTTATTTTTAGTATTTTCAAAATCATCATTCACCTCATACAAAGTAACAGCATTATAATAACTGTCAATCAAAGCTGACTGCAACATAATTCCGTTGCTCTCATACACTTTTCCATATTCAAGTGGTGTCCCAGGTTTAGAAAGCTCATTGCCTGTAACCACAATTCCAACCTTTGGTTTTTGATAAACGCTGACTTTTGTAAAACCAAGTCCTGCCAAAAATCCTATCGCTGCAGCATTCAAAACCTTGCCTTTTTCAAGTGCCAAATCTCCAGTCGAAATTTGTTCTCCTATTGGTCTAACATTAGTTTCGGACTCAACTGGTTCGTCTAGCAATAATTGCGTTCCATTCGCAGTAACCTTTTCAATCTGAATAACCGCCTGTACCGTATCCAGTACTGCTGCTCCCGTAAAAATCTTTACAGCTTGACCAGGAAGCAATTCAACTCTGTGAGAATCACCCGCTTTAATTTCGCCAACAATTTCATAAACCAAATCATCATGCAAGCACAAAGCATAACCATCCATCGCCGACTGCCGAAAAGGTGGCATGTTAATTGGCGATACGAGTGATTGTGCCAAAATATGTTTTCTCGCTTGAAAAAGAGAACACTCAGTTTGAGGCAATATTGGTAAATTTGCCTGCAATATCGAAAAGGCTTCTTGTACAGAAATCATGTGCTTGGGGTTATATTTATTTTCAAAAATACGATTCGAAAATGACTTTAGCGAACTGATTCAAAAAAAACACAAATTGCACTAATTGACACAAATTAAAAACTAATACAATTACAACAATTCTTAAAATCACATATAATATGTGCAATTATTTTTTTTAAAATCTGATAAAATTTGCTACAATCCGAGACTAGAACGATCGCGAAAAGGCGAAGCAAATTTATCTCAGAAACATTTAAATACAAATGCCTTGTCTTTTAAATTATAATAACCAATCTCCGTTTATATTAAACTTACGTTAAAGCATTAAACCTTTAATCATTATAAGCATCTTATATCTGTTAACTTAAAAAACAACTAAACATGAAAAAATTAATTATTGCTTTAGCATTAGGAATTGGGCTAACTGGATTTGCCCAAGAAACCACTCCGCAACAAAACAGAGCCAATATGGAGAAAATGACTCCAGAACAGCGTCAGCAAAAACATTTGGATCGTCTAACCAAAGAATTGACTTTGGATGCAAAACAACAAGTAGCAGTGGGTAAAATTTTGACGGAGAAAAGTGCAAAAGCACAAGACATGAAAGCTCAAAAAGATACCCGTAAAGCTAGTGGGGATAAAATGACTACCGAAGAAAGAACTGCTTTTAAAAATGCAATGCAAGCCGAAAAAACAGATACTGAAGCCAAAATGAAAGCGGTTTTGTCTGCCGATCAATATCAAAAATGGCTTGACATAAGAGAAGAAAACAAAGAAAAAATGAAAGAAAAAAGAAGAGGAGGAATGTAAAGAGCAATAAAAAATTAAACACGAATTCCACTAATTAGCACAAATTGATTCTTGCTAATTAGTGGAATTTATATTTTGTTCTTTGACGTTATTTAGAACGTTTTAGAAACTTTATCTATTGCATTAATAGTAAAATCCAAGTCTTCATAAGTTAAAGCATCGGTAATGAACCAGGTTTCATAAGCTGATGGAGCTATGTAAACACCTTCCGCTACCAATCCATGGAAGAATTTCTTGAAAGTTTCATTGTCTCCTGCTCCAGCAGATTGAAAATCAGTCACCGGATTTGCATCAAAATGAACCGAAATCATAGAACCAATTTGATTTATCGTAAAAACGACATTATTGGCTTTCAAAACTCTCTCAATTCCTGCTCCTAAATAAGCCGTTTTCTCTTCCAGTCTTTTGAAAATTTCACGATCATTGTCCAATGCCTGCAACATCGCCAATCCAGCCGCCATTGCCAATGGATTCCCAGATAAGGTTCCTGCTTGATAAACAGGTCCCAATGGTGCTAAGAAATTCATAATTTCGGCACGGGCTGCAAAAGCTCCAACAGGCAATCCTCCTCCGATTACTTTTCCAAAACAAACTATATCCGCATTGATGTTGAACAATTCTTGAACACCACCTCTAGCCAATCTAAAGCCTGTCATTACCTCATCAAAAATCAATAAAATTCCGTTTGCTGTACACAATTCACGCAAGCCTTCCAAAAATCCTTTAACCGGTGGAATACATCCCATATTTCCGGCAACAGGTTCTACAATTATGGCAGCAATTTCATTTTTGTTAGCTTCGATTAAAGTCTTTACATTCTCCAAATCATTGTATTTGGCAAGCAAAGTATCTTTGGCCGTTCCTGCTGTTACACCAGGACTGTTTGGAGTTCCAAAAGTCACTGCTCCACTACCCGCCTGAATCAAAAATGAATCAGAATGTCCGTGATAACAACCCGCGAATTTGATAATTTTATCTCTTTTCGTAAATCCACGAGCCAAACGCACCGCACTCATACAGGCTTCGGTACCCGAATTCACAAAACGGATTTTATCAATATTTGGAACCATAGAAACTGCAAGTGCCGCGATTTGAGTTTCCAATTCGGTTGGCATCCCGAAAGATGTTCCCAACTTTGCTTTTTCAATTACTGCTTCAACCACAGGTTCGTAGGCGTGACCCAAAATCATTGGCCCCCATGAATTGATATAATCGATTAATCGGTTTCCGTCTTCATCATACAAATACGCTCCTTTGGCACTTTTTACGAATATTGGAGTTCCACCCACGGCTTTAAAAGCTCTTACTGGTGAATTTACTCCCCCTGGGATTACTTTTTCTGCTTCAGCAAAAAGCTGACTACTTCTTTGGTATATCATTACGATTTTAAATTTTAGATTTTTGAATTCAGATTTCAGATTTGACTGAATACTGAATACTTTCAACTTATTTTACTATCAACTTCTGTCCAATTGAAAGTGCATTCTCTGTTAGATTATTTTTCTGTTTTAATTCTTCTACGGTTAAATTGAATTTTTTGGAAACAGAATAAAAAGTATCTCCTTTTTGGATTTCATACAAACTGGCTTCATCAGCGCCAAAATTATCCTGAAGCATTACTTTAGCTTCTTCCTTTGCTATCTCTTTTCCTAAAACTTTAGCATCGTACTGGCTTAAATTATAGGATTCAATATAACTTATTAATTTTTCAGGGTATCTTGGGTCAGTGGCATATCCTGCGTCTTTCAAGCCTTTTGCCCAAGCTTTATAATCACCTTTGGGCAGTGTAAACAAATTGGCATATCTTTTTTTTCCAGTCAATACCATTGCATGATCTTTGTATGATTCCGAAGCTTGATTGTATTTCCTAAAACATTCATTTGCAGAATCATCATCTTTATAGACTTTATCGCCTTTCCAATCGCTATGACATTTAATTCCAAAATGATTATTAGCATTCATTGCCAAGTCACTCTGTCCAGCCCCCGATTCCAAAACTCCTTGTGCCAAAATAATACTGGCAGGAATTCCGTAGGTTTTCATATTACTCATCGCAACCCCGCTGTATTGTGCGATGTAGGCTTTCGCAGCTTCATTTGTGTTTAACGGTTTTGAAGAAGACTGGTTGGTCACCTTGCTGCTTCTCCCATTTTGGATAGGTTTTGAATACTTCCATCCCACCGGTTTTTTTGTGGTAACGATAGCTGGTTTCGATGAACCACATCCAATGATAGTCCCAATTAAAAGAAATAAAGTTATTTTTTTAAACATGCAGCTGAATTTGGGTGTTATGTTTTACTTTTTTTATTGTTGAACCTCAATCAATGTTTTGTTTTTGCTTTTCAAAAGCGTATTCATTCCCTGGATTCCCTGTAATCCTCCGGTGTGAATCAATAGAATTTTGGAATTATCAGGAAAATAGTTTTTCTGAATTAAACCTATAACGCCAAAAAACATCTTTCCCGTATAAATTGGGTCTAATGGCACTTGCGTTTGTATGTAAAACTGATTTATAAACTGAATCAGCTCTTCGTTAACTTTTCCGTAGCCCCCAAAATGATAATCGGTTATTAATTCCCAATTTTTGTTGGTGGCAAATTTACGAATTTCATCTTTTAAAAAGTCTCCTTTTAATGCTGGAAATCCCAAAACTTTTTGGTGTGGCAACGCACTGTTGATTATCCCCGAAATGGTACCTCCCGTTCCTACCGCACAACATATGTAATCAAAGTTAGCATCATCCCCAGTTAGTATTTCTTCGCATCCTTTTATGGCATACTCATTAGTACCACCTTCTGGAACAAGATAAAAAGAACCGAATTTGTTTTTTAGGTCAGTTATAAAATCAGGTTCGGTTTTGAATCGATAGTCTTCTCTGGTAACAAACTCGAATTGCATTCCACATTCCTGAGCAAACTTCAAGGTTGGGTTATCAGCAATTTTGTCTCCCAACTCATCCCCACGAATCACACCAATAGTTTTAAAACCCTGTTCTTTTCCTGCAAAAGCCAACGCTGCAATATGATTGGAATAAGCACCACCAAAAGTCAACACTGTTTCCTGATTTTCGGCTTTTGCCTGAAGCAAATTATACTTTAACTTCCTGAATTTATTCCCAGATATAAAGGGATGAAGCAAATCTTCCCTCTTTATTTCGAGTGAAATTCCGTTAGGCAGGTCGTATGTTATTTTCTGGTTCAAAGTTTAGGGTTTATTAGTTTTTAAATACTTTAAAAAACTAAAATATGTTCGCGTTTCAAGGTAATTTAAATGCTGTTCATTCGCATAAGCTTCCCTTTCAAAACTGATATTTCTATAAGCTAAATTCGCGTTTTTGTACTGCAGCAAACGTACCGCATATTCGACAAAATACCAAAGAAAAAAAGGCAAAACGAGCAATTCTATTTGTTGTCTTATGTGTATTTTTTCATGGTTAACCAATACTTTATTTTCGAAATCAAATGCGTATTTTATAAACACAAAAGGAAAGACTGTCAAACCTCGATATCCTTTAGGAATTAAATATTTGGCAACAATAACAAACATTGGTTATAAAATTTATAGATTTGTACAGGCAATTTAGTCCAAATTAAAGAAAAACACAATCGCCTAATTGCGAATTTCAAGCAGAAATAAAGAATGGCAGAACAAAGTAATGAAAATAAATTAACTGAGGGGGAAGATTTTTACTATACGCCCGAAGGATACAAATGCTTTACCGAAAAATACCATTTAAAAAGAGGGTATTGTTGCAAGAGCGGATGTCGTCATTGTCCCTATGGATTTGATAAAAAAACGGGGCAAATTAAGAAGTAGATTTTCAGATAACAGAACGCAGAATTTAGATTTCAGCATTCTTTTAAACATTAAATAATAGAAATGGATATCCTTTCTTTAAAATATAGAATCAAAATCCACAAGTCCTACCACAGGTCGGACATACGGTATCCCTAATTTGTCATTTTTGAGTAAAAAATGATTATTCGATTTTTAGATTATTTGACTGTTCGAAAAATCTAAAAATAAATACAACCAAAACAGATTGATAGATATGCTTTATTAAGTTGACAAAACTCTAATAATCCAACAATCTAAAATCTAAAAAATCTAAAAAAATGACTTTTCAAGAACAAATACAACAAGGAATCCCTTCTATATTACCACAGCCAAAACCATATGAAGTCAACATTAATCACGCGCCGAAACGGAAAGAAATCTTGTCTGACGACGAAAAAAAACTGGCGATTCGAAATGCTTTACGCTATTTTGACCCGAAGCATCATGCAGAATTAATCCCTGAATTTCGTAACGAACTGGAGACTTACGGACGTATTTATATGTACCGTTTGCGTCCCGATTATAGAATGTATGCCCGTCCAATGTCGGAATATCCTGGAAAGAGCGAGCAGGCCAAAGCCATTATGCTTATGATTCAGAACAATCTGGATTATGCTGTGGCGCAACATCCGCACGAATTGATTACTTATGGAGGAAACGGTGCAGTTTTCTCGAACTGGGCACAATATTTATTGACGATGAAATACTTATCGGAAATGACCGATGAGCAAACATTGACGATGTATTCCGGGCATCCTATGGGATTGTTTCCTTCCCACAAAGAGGCACCGAGAGTTGTAGTTACGAACGGAATGGTAATTCCAAATTATTCTCAACCTGATGATTGGGAGAAAATGAATGCATTGGGAGTTTCCCAATACGGGCAAATGACCGCAGGAAGTTATATGTACATAGGACCACAGGGAATTGTGCACGGAACGACAATCACGGTTTTGAACGGTTTTAGAAAAATAAAACGCTCACCAAAAGGCGGATTATTTGTAACTTCCGGATTGGGAGGAATGAGTGGAGCGCAACCCAAAGCGGGAAATATTGCCGGTTGTATCACGGTTTGTGCCGAGGTAAATGCTAAAATCACGCACATTCGCCACAGTCAAGGCTGGATAAATGAAGTGGTTGAGGATATTGACGAATTGGTCAAAAGAGTCGCTTTGGCGAAAGCCAATAATGAAACTGTTTCTATCGCTTACCTTGGAAACGTGGTGGATGTTTGGGAACGATTTGATGAAGAAAACCTTTATATCGATTTGGGCTCCGACCAAACTTCGCTTCACAATCCGTGGGCTGGGGGGTATTATCCGGTTGGAATTTCATTTGAAGAAGCTAATGATATGATGGCCAATAATCCTGATTTATTCAAAGAAAAAGTACAGGAAACATTGCGTCGTCACACAACAGCTATTAACAAACACACAGCCAAAGGAACGTATTTCTTTGATTACGGAAATGCTTTTTTACTGGAAGCTTCCCGTGCTAGTGCTGATATTATGGCCGAAAATAATATTGATTTCAGATACCCAAGTTACGTTCAGGACATTATGGGACCTATGTGTTTTGATTATGGATTTGGGCCTTTCCGTTGGGTTTGTACTTCTGGAAAGCCTGAGGATTTAGCAAAAACTGACGCCATTGCCTGTCAAGTTCTGGAAGAAATGGCCAAAACTGCTCCGATAGAAATTCAGCAACAAATGCAGGATAATATTCAGTGGATAAAAGGTGCCCAGGAAAATAAATTGGTTGTGGGTTCTCAAGCCCGAATCTTATATGCCGATGCCGAAGGTCGTGTGAAAATTGCTGAAGCTTTCAATCAGGCTATTGCCAATGGTGAAATAGGATTGGTCGTTTTAGGACGCGATCATCACGACGTTTCGGGAACCGATTCGCCTTACCGAGAAACTTCAAATATTTATGACGGATCGCGTTTCACTGCTGATATGGCAATTCAAAACGTGATTGGCGACAGTTTCCGTGGTGCGACTTGGGTTTCCATTCACAATGGCGGCGGCGTTGGCTGGGGTGAAGTTATCAACGGAGGTTTCGGAATGGTGCTAGATGGTTCCAAGGAAGCTTCTAGACGCTTGGCTTCGATGCTTTTTTGGGATGTCAATAACGGAATCTCAAGACGTAGCTGGGCTCGTAACGAAGGCGCTGTTTTTGCCATAAAACGTGCTATGGAAGTAGAGCCATTATTGAAAGTGACACTACCAAATTTAGTCGATGATAAACTATTAGAATAAAGCACTAAAAAATCACTCATAAAAATCATTTAAAATCGGCTGAATCTGCGTGAAATAAAAAAATATGTTAGCACGCAGATTTTGCAGATTCAGCAAATATTAGGAAAATCTTAGACTGTTTATTAGGAGCTAATCCTGCTATTCGCTTCAAGATTTTTTATAAACTCGTTTTTTTCTAAGAACAAAAAGAGCTTCCTCTGGTCGCTTTTTTTGTTCAAGAAAAAAATACTCGTTTATCAAAAAATGCTTTCCACTTTTATCAGGGCTAACACAACTGACTGCAGACAAACGTATTTGGTTGAAGTTTTTGAAAAATCATTTTTTTTAACTACCTTAGAGTAACCAAATTGGTACGGTTTTTGTAGTTTAATTACTCCACCAATAAATCAAATAAAAAATGAAAACATTTAAATTCCTGCCCCTATTATTACTTTTCATAGTTTCCTCATGCGACACTGTAAAAGTATATTCTGATTACGACAAATCGGTTGATTTCAAGCAATACAAAACTTTTGCTTTTATGAAATCTGGTATTGACAAAGTCGAAATTTCTGATTTGGACAAAAAAAGAATCCTTAACGCCATCGACCAACAATTACAGGCCAAAGGTTTTACCAAAAGTGAAAACCCCGATTTATTGGTTAATATTTTCACTAAATCCCGCGAAGAAATCAGCGTAAACCAATTCAATGCCGGTTATGGCTACGGTTGGGGTTGGGGATGGAATCCTTATATGTATGGAGGACATACTACAGTTACCTCCTCTACCGAAGGCACATTATACATTGACCTTATCGATGCTAAAAAGAAAGAACTCGTTTGGCAGGGAGAAGGCACCGGAACACTTTCTAAAGACATGAACGAAAAAGACGCAATCGTAAATGACATTGTAACTAAAATTTTGGCTCAATTTCCGCCAGCGCTGGCAACAGCTGAAAAGAAAAAATAATTTATTGTTTTGATTCTCAAAAAATGAATACATTTGCAATCTAAGCAAGAAAAATGAAAAACTTAATTAACATCATCATTGTCATTATTATAATTATCATTCGATAATTATGGCGAGGTGTTATATAAATAAGTAATCAATAATACATTTATGAAACCTCCCACATCGGGAGGTTTTTTATTTTAAACAAACATGAAATCGCCATAATACCAAAAACATAACTTGGAATGAAGAATGGCGATACCATATTCCTTTAAAAAACAGATATTATCCACATATGAAAAATTTAGCAACAATTATTAGTATCGTAATTATCATTATTCGTTTCTCGTGACGAGTCAGGATTCTATTTTATAATAAAGCCTTTCTCAGTTCGAATCGAGAAAGGTTTTTTTTTGACCAAAAACAAACTATTCAGTTATGCAACAAGAATTTACAATAACACTTTTTAGTGAAAAACAGGAAGGATTAATCACTAAAGTAGCACTTATATTGACTCGAAGAAAAATAAACATAAACAACTTCTCAGTAGTTTTTTGCAAAACAGTAAATTTATATCGTTTTACGATTACGCTTATTGAAACAGAAGCAGCAGTTCAAAATGTAGTATGTCAAATGGAAAAAATCATTGAAGTTTTTAAATGTTATTTACAGACTGAAGTAGAGCTTTTGACCCACCAAATTCTACTATTAAAACTTTCTAATTCTGATGAAAAAGAAAACCAAATCGCATCTTTTATCAATGCCTTTCCAGTTATTAAGGAAACTGACTATTGCGTTTATACGAGTAAAACGCACAAACAAATAATCCAACAATTAGCCTCAAAAATAACCAAATCAGAAGCAACGAATTCCTTTTAATTCAAAGTTTTAAACTCCAAATACTAAAAAAATGACTTTATTTACAGCAATACAACAAGCTCAAAAACAACTTAAAAATGTAGTTCCTTCTACTCCTCTGATTGAAAACTTAAATTTATCAGAGGAATTTGGAGCAAATATTTTGCTAAAACGTGAAGACCTGCAAATAGTTCGATCCTACAAAATAAGAGGAGCTTATAATAAAATGAGTTCTTTGACGGATACCGAAAAAGAAAATGGAATTGTCTGTGCTAGCGCTGGAAATCATGCACAGGGTGTTGCTTTTTCTTGCCATCTTTTAAAAATAATGGGCAAAATTTACATGCCAAAAACGACACCCAAGCAAAAAGTAAAACAAGTTCAATTGTTTGGAAAAAAATATGTAGAAATTATCTTGACAGGAGATACATTTGACGATGCTTACGCAAAATCGGTAGCCGATGCCACACAAAACAACAAGGCCTTCATACACCCTTTTGATGACTTAGAAGTTATAGCAGGCCAAGGCACTGTTGGATTGGAAATTTTGGACTCTTACAATGAGCCAATTGATTATGTATTTGTACCCATTGGCGGTGGCGGACTGGCCTCCGGGCTGTCGACCGTATTCAAACAATTAAGTCCCAATACTAAAATCATTGGAGTCGAACCTCTAGGCGCACCTTCGATGAAAACTTCAATTGCCAATCACGAGAATACTCCGCTGGACACCATCGATAAATTTGTAGATGGAGCCGCTGTAAAACAAGTGGGCAATCTGACTTTTGACATTTGCCAAAAAAACTTAGACGACATTATACTTGTCCCCGAAGGAAAAGTGTGTACCACCATATTGCGGTTGTACAATGAAGAAGCCATGGTCGTAGAGCCTGCTGGAGCATTAACGATAGCGGCCTTAGACTTTTACAAGGACGAAATAAAAGGAAAGACAGTTGTCTGTATTGTCAGCGGTAGCAACAACGACATCGAAAGAACTGCCGAAATCAAAGAACGCTCATTACTTTATGAAGGATTGATGCATTATTTCATGATTCAGTTTCCGCAACGTCCTGGAGCATTGAAGGAATTTGTAAACGACATCTTGGGTCCAGATGATGACATTACTTATTTTCAGTTTGCAAAAAAGAATAGTCGTGAAGTAGGATCGGTTGTGGTTGGTTTGGAATTGAAGAATCCAAATGATATTCATGCTATAAAGACCAACATGAACACCAAAGGTTTTGAATACCGCTATCTAAACGAAAGACATGACCTTTTCACCCAGCTGATAGGATAAATTAACAATTCCTTTTCGACCGTATTTTTAATTATAACGTATCTTTGGAAAAGCACTTTTTACATTAAAAACATCATGATAAATAAAGACATTTCTAACATAGAAGACATTCAATTATTAGTCAACACCTTTTACTCAACTGTACAGAAAGACGAATTGATTGGTGCAATCTTCAACGAAAAAATAGGTGACCGCTGGCCAGAACATTTAGAAAAAATGTACCGCTTTTGGCAAACTATTCTACTGGAAGAACATACCTATTCTGGAAGTCCTTTTCCTCCACACAAACAACTTCCTGTCGAGAAAGAACATTTTAACCGTTGGATGGAGATTTTCACACAAACCGTGGATAGTTTGTTTACAGGTAAAAATGCCGATGAAGCTAAGCTAAGAGGCAAAATGATGGCCGAAATGTTCCATCACAAAATTGAATATTTCAGACATGAAGCGAAACATCCGCTTTTGTAAAAACAGTAACAAAAATGACTATAAAATTACCGCAGATTATAAAATAATCTAATCTGGAAATCTGCGGTAATTCAGTTTTAAAAACATTGTATTACTTTTGCTACACTAACAAAACCAATCCATAATGGCCAATTCTTTAAAAACAATCACGTTCCTGTTTTTGACATTCTCCTTTTTTACAAGTACTGCCCAAAAAGACAAAAACACAACCATATATCAATACGCCACAATCAATGCCTTGATGGAAGGCGGTTTTGATGGTGATATGACTCTGGCCGCATTGCAAAAGAAAGGAACATTCGGGATTGGGACTTTTAATGAATTGGACGGTGAAATGATTGGGTTTGACAATCATTTCTATCAAATAAAATCCGATGGAAAAGCGTATGTTGTAGCTCCTTCGCAAAAAACACCTTTTGCTGTAGTAGCTAATTTCTCGAAAGACAACGTTGTTTTTGCACACCAAACATTTGACCTCAAAAAGCTCTATGCTTTGTTGGATACTATATCCCCCAATAAAAATTTATATGTCGGTTACAAAATCAAAGTGAAATGTCAAACGATAAAAACCCGTTCTGTGTCCAAACAAGTGAAACCGTATCCTTTGATGATTGATGCCGTAAAAAAGCAATCGATTTTCGAGTTGGGAACAATTTCTGGAACGCTGGTTGGCTTTCGATTTCCTGAATACATGAAAGGATTGAATGTTCCGGGTTATCATTTTCATTTTCTTTCGAATGATAAAAAATCGGGGGGACATGTACTGGATTTATTGGGTTCTAATTTTGAAATCGAAATCGACTATATGGCCGATTTTGAAATGCACATTCCCGATAATGAAGCATTCAACAAACTGAATTTAACCAAAACCAAAGCAGAAGATTTGGAGAAAGTGGAGAAATAATTTCTAATACAAAACTTCCATTTCGCCTCTTTAAATTGTATTTTTGCATAAAAACTATATCGTTTTCGTTATGAATACAAAAATAACAAGCAATCCGTTATTAGACCGGTTGCCAAAACATTTAAAGCAATTTATCAAGCCCCAAGATTACAGCGATTACACACCAATTAATCAAGCGGTTTGGAGATATGTAATGCGTAAAAATGTGAATTATCTCTCGAAGGTAGCACATAGTTCGTATCTTGAAGGTTTGAAAAAAACGGGAATTGAAGTAGACAATATTCCGAGTATGTATGGTATGAACCGCATACTTAGCGAAATTGGCTGGGCTGCTGTGGCAGTTGATGGCTTTATCCCACCGAATGCCTTTATGGAATTTCAGGCATATAATGTTTTGGTCATTGCATCAGACATTCGCCAACTCGAACATATTGAATATACTCCCGCTCCAGATATTATTCACGAAGGTGCCGGACACGCGCCTATTATTGCGAATCCCGAATACGCTGAATATTTAAGACGTTTTGGAGAAATAGGTTGCAAAGCCATTTCTTCACATAAAGATTACGAAATGTATGAGGCCATTCGCTTGCTTTCTATTTTGAAAGAAGCCGAAGGCACACCAAAAGTCGAAATTGAAGCTGCCGAAAAAGCTGTTGAAGATTTGCAAAACAATATGGGTGAATTATCTGAGATGGCCCAAATCAGAAACCTGCATTGGTGGACAGTAGAATACGGCTTAATAGGCACATTGGAAAATCCAAAAATTTACGGAGCTGGTTTATTGTCTTCCATTGGAGAAAGCGCTTGGTGTATAACGGATAATGTAAAGAAAATCCCTTATGATTTTTCGGCAGTTCACCAAAGTTTTGATATTACCAAATTACAACCACAATTGTATGTAACTCCCGATTTCGCTTACTTAAGTTTGATTCTGGAAGAGTTTGCCAATACAATGGCTTTGCGTACGGGAGGATTGTCAGGTATTAAAAAACTAATCCATTCGAAAGCATTGGGAACTGTTGAATTGAGTACTGGTTTACAAATTTCAGGAGTTTTCACGAATGTTATTGAACAGGAAGGAAAACCAATTTACTTTCAAACCACAGGCGAAACTGCTTTATCGTATCGAGAAAAAGAATTGGTTGGTCATGGAACGAGTACACATCCGGAAGGTTTTGGTAGCCCAATAGGAAAACTAAAAGGAATCAATCTTGCTATTGAAGATATGAGTCCGCGTGACCTAAAAGCCTATGGTGTATATGAAGGACAAACTGCCACTTTGGAATTTGAAGGCGATATAAAAGTGGTTGGGGAGATAATTACCGGAAAAAGGAATCTGCACGGAGAGATTATCTTAATTTGTTTCAAAAACTGTACTGTTACACACGGAGACACTATTTTATTCCAACCAGAATGGGGGAATTACGATATGGCCGTAGGTAAAAAACTGGTTTCAGCTTTTTCGGGTCCAGCAGATGTAAGTAGTTTTGATTTGATTTCACACGTTCCTTCGAGCAAAACCATTAAAGCTAAGCAAACAGCCGAAAGAGACGATTTGGAAGTATTGTACCAAACCGTAAGAAGCATTCGAGAATCGAATGACACGACTACTTCATTGGAACCAATTTTTGAAAAACTTCAAAATAATCATCCAAATGACTGGTTACTTTCTATTGAAATCATTGAGCTTTTGAATACTCGAAACGAAACAAACTTAATGCAACAAATACTTTTGCATTTGGAAAACCTTAAAAAACAACGTCCAGAAATCGAGAAATTAATTTCGAATGGATTGGAGTTGATTTTTGAGAATGAAGAAACGACACATTAAAGTATAGACACAAATTGCACGAATTAGCACGAATTATGGAAACTGTAATTCGTGTTTTTTTTAGATGAAAACAAAAAAGTGAAATATCACCCTTTAGCCCAATGTCATTAAGTTAAGCTTTGTTTGTTCTCGCAAAGGCGCTAAGTCGCAAAGTTTAGAGCCGATTTCTTTGCGTCTTCGCGTCTTTGCGAGAGTTATATTTAGAAAAAAAATGGCGAGAATTCCTTAACTTAATGACATTGCCCTTTAGCCCCGATTGCTTCGCCAGTTCGCTTCGCTCGTGTGAAGTAAAAATCCTTTTGTGCCGGGGTTCGGCACAAAAGATTGAAACGGAAAGCGGGACTATATTTCACAAAAATGCCAAATCTTTCTGCTCCAAATTAATGACAAAAGTGTTGCGTTTACTTTGTGAAATGGTTAGTGAGGTTGCTTAGTTCCTCGCAATGACACTGGGTTAGAAAGGATAGCCAATAGCAATATTAAGAATCAGATTATCTTTGCGCCAAGATCCGCTTACAAAATCAATGTCGTCAATGACCCAATTACTTCCGTTAATCAAATAAGGCTGCCTGATAGGAAAAGCAAAATCGGTTCGCAGAATTAAAAAAGAAAAATCAAAACGCAATCCTGCTCCCACACCGACTGCTATTTCTTTCATAAAATCTTTTGAAATCTGCCCCCCCGCTTTGTTTTTATCTTCATTCAAAAGCCAAATATTTCCCGCATCTAAGAATAGAGCACCGTTTACAATACTGAATAATTTGGTTCTGTATTCGGTATTGAATTCTAATTTTATATCCCCCAATTGGTCTTCCAAAAATTCAGCATTTGGATCGGTACTTTTATAACTTCCCGGCCCAACCGATTGTGATCTAAAGGCTCGGATACTATTGGGGCCACCGGCAACAAACTGTCTGGACGACGGCATCACTGTATTGTTCCCGTAGGCAAATCCAGCACCCGCAATTAATCTAGTGGCTAATTTGCTGTTTTCACCTAGCTTTAAGTAATGTCTGAAATCTCCTTTGACTTTTACAAATTGGCTGAAAGGCACATCAAAGAACTTAATAGTATCGCCTTTTTTGGCATTTGCTCCCATAAGCAATCCAGTAACATTCCCGGCTAAATCCAACTCCCCATTGAAATAAACGGTATGTTTCTTTCTTTTTTGCATCGTATTGGTAAAAGTATACGAATAGGTAGGTCCAAAAATCAATTGCTTTTCGATTACTTTTCCCAATGATGGATTTGTCTTAATTTCTTCTTGATAGGAAGCCGTTACCTCTTTTGGACTCACATAATTAATTTCCAATACTTTCAATTCGTGTTCGGCTCTGACGCTCTCTTTCCATAAATAGCCAAAAGATGTTTTGAAAGAATTCAAAGTATACTGATCGGCTTTGCTTTGACGTTCATAACGGAGAAGTACTTTTGTTTTGGGAACGAATTCACTCGAATTTTGCCATTTAAAAGGAGCCACTAAACGAGGCCATATCAAACTAGCTTCCCCTCCAAAAGTGTAAATATCGTGTCCTCCATTCTGACCCGAAACCTGAAAATCAATACCTCCAAATAAGGAAAGCGTAAACAATTCGGCTCCGCCAAAAAAGTTTCTGTTGTTCCAATTAACTTTTGCTTCAGTTCCTGTATATCCAGCCGAATTGGTGCTGGCACCCACTTCAAAACGAAGGAACTTTTTGGGCAACAACGTCAGATAATAATAAGCATTTAAAGCATCTGGAATTGAATCATCCACTTTGAATTCATTTTTAACGAACTTAAAAGTGCCTAAATTCACAAACCTGTTTAAGGAAAGGTTATGATTTTTTCTATTGTACAAATCGCCTTTTTTAAAATACAAAGTCCGATCAAATACTCTGGGATTAAAAGTCTTGGCAGAATCAATAATCGTAAAATCCTTGTACTGTACAATATCTTCCTTTTTATAGGCAATACTATCCGTCAGAATTGAATAATTCGGATAAACAATGATGTCATTTATGGTATAGGGTTTTCTCGCTTTGGATGGCGTTTCTTCTTTTATTTTCAGTTTAATACTTACTTCGTGATCACCTTTAGTACTATCAACTTGTGCCAAAATATAATCGGGATTAAAAAAGTAATATCCTTTTTCTTTTAATCTGGCATCGATGCGTTCGCGTTCCAATTTTATAACTTCCAAATCATAAGGATTGCCTGGTATCAAAAGGGTTCTTCTTTGAGTTCTGGCAATCGATTTTCCCAAAGCAGTGGAATCATCCGGAAAAGAAACACTTTTAATTTTGTATTGTTTTGAAGGCCTAACAATATATTCTGCCGTGGCTTTTTTTCCATGTATAGTAGAATCTGACTGTACTTTGGTTTTAAAATACCCTCTGTTTTCAGTATAATTTCTTAAGACAGATACATTATATTCTAAATCGACTTTACTGAATAAAACTGGTGGTTCTCCTACTTTGGTACGCAACCAATACCTAAATCCTTTTTCTTTTGTGGGCTTTCCAGCTAGATTATAGATATACAGTTTTGGTCTTAACCCCAATATTTGCTTGTTTGGTTTGGGGCGCAAAAGATTTTCTAATTCGGTTTCTAATGCTTTCCTTTCTTTTCTTTTTATAATTGAATCCTCCACTTTTACGGAACCGCCTGTATAAAGCAAATCACCTTCGGGCAAATACTTGGTGTTACCGCATCCTAAAATGAAGAATGAGCACAGGATTAAAAGATATTTTGAATGTTTAGTTTTCATAAGGTATTCTCGACATAGCGATTATTTTTACACGAATTGCACGAATTAACACGAATTGCAGAAATTTATGTACCATACAGTTCGTGAAATTAATTACACAAAGAATTCGTGTCAATTCGTGAAATTCGTGTCTTCTTTTCTTTATATCCCGTTAATTTTCTTCTCTTTTTCTAATCGCTTTTTTTCTTTACGAAGTTGTTCCTTTTTCGTTATCTCAATTTCTTTGGCGCTTCGTTTAAAAAGCTCTTTGAATTTATTGTACTCCATTGTGATGATAAAGACAACACCTGTTTCCACAATTTCGCCTTGAATCGCAACTTGATATTCATTTTTTCTATACGCCCGAATCATGTATCTTCCGTCTTTGCTCAATTGGTATTCTAAAGAAGCATCTCCTGCAATATTCGAGGTATCTTCATTTGCGCGTTCATCTCCTTCTACCCCAAAACTGCTTCCTACGGTGACTTTTAATCTGTCGTTTAAAAGTTTTTTTGAAATCCCAACATTCAAATCGGTTCTGGTTTCTTTGGCCCCCGAAGTATAATCTTCAGTCGATTCTACATCAAATTCCAATTGAACTCCACCGATTAAATCTCCGGCGAGGTCGTTTAATTGTTGCGAAAGTATTTTACTAGCACTTTGTCTCGCAAGATATTCGGCACTTGTGCTCCCGCTTTCACTGGAAAAAGGATTCTCGCCTACGAATCTATTTAGCAATAACAACGCAAATACTTGTTTGTTTAATTCCGATGGATCTTGTCTCAGTTGTTCTAACTTTGTTTGCGATGTACTCACAATATCCGACGAAACATCATAATTACCATCTGGCAAAGTGATATCAAAAGTAATTTCTGGTTTTAATAGTTCACCATTCATTTTCAATAAAGTCTGGAATGGTATTTTTTGTTTGTATGAGTTTCTAACCTCGGGAGTCAATGTTCCAAGTTGATCGGCTAGCAAATCCAATGGTGCTGTTTTGACTTCGTATACCGCCGTAATATTCACAGTAGCCATTGTAGGTTCCCCGTTCCAAATAATATAACTGCCTTTTTGAATCTCAAATTTTCGTCGGATCATATTGAAATTCATTTCATAAGAACCGCCACTAAACTCGTATTTACCCGTAAGCGTCGTTTTTCCGGAAGGATCAATTCCTGCTGTAAGCTCGGCCTCGCCTTTTAAATTGAGGTAGTCACCATTTCCTTTATCAATGACTAAAGTAAAATCGGCTTCTTTATTTATAGTAATCGCGACCGATACATCCATTCCTATTAATTTCGATTGATTCAGCTCTTTCTGTAATTCAACCGTTTGTTTTAAATACAGATTATCTTCATCTACAAACTCCACAATTCCTTCCCTGTCAACAATAGAAGGATCGGATTGAGGCATAACAACGGTAAATTTTGTTTCATCGTTTATTTCTATGTTTCCACTAACGACAGGATTGTCAAGCGTTCCTCCTATTTTTAATTTGGTATCCAAAAATAAATCCCCGTAAAACAGTTCATTGTCAGTAGCTTTAGAATGAATTGCCCTGAAATCATCTGCTTTTACAGCCAAATCAAAATTGAAGTCCCTGAAATTTTGGGTTGTCATTTTACCGTTTACACCGAGTTCATTTCCATTTTCATCATAAATGGAGAAGTTGTCGAATGCAATATCTTCATTTCGCAAAGCAATTTTTTCATCATTTACCGTAAAATAAGAATTGAGTTTTGTGATTCGGAAACCCGCATCTTTAAAGAACAATTCTCCATTTACTTTTGGTTCCGAAGCGTTTCCGGTAATCTTAAATTGTCCTGATAAAGAACCTTTTCCATCTGTTATGTTTCCCAACGAAAATCCTTGAATGCTTTTGATATTTAATTGATTTACATATAAGTTAAGGTCGAAGTTTTCGCTGTCAATCATGTATTTTCCCAAAAGGGCAAGATCGTTCCCTTCACCAGCAAGCGTCATATTTGCCGAAAGAATATTTACCGTTTTGTTATCCACTTTTAAAGCGATATTTCCAACAGTTTCTCCTCCAAAGACAAACTTATCAATGGTTAAATCCGAAGTGAAAATGGGGTTTGTCATCACGTTTTCGAATACAATAGATCCATTGATTAAACCTTGAACACCCAAATCTTCTTTCTTCACCATATTCAAAATTGTCTCCATTTTGAAATTCATAAAATCAACATGAAGCGGTGCACTGTTTTGATTGCCTTGCGATTGAATTTTCAATTCATTGCCCGAATGGTCCAAATAAAATTTATTGACATAAAGTCTTTGGTCTCCAAATTCAATTGAATTCTCCCGATTTATATTCCATTTATCATAGTTTAAAACCAAGTTTTCTGAATTCAGTTTGATGATGTTTTTTGAATCTTCATGACGCCATTCGCCGGCAATAAAATATTGGTCTTTTTTGTCTTTGTCTTTCACCTGCAAAGCATACGAAAGGATATTGCTTTCTGCTTTTCCGGTTAAACTTGTAAACGGAATTTTGAATTGTCCACCTTCAATCGTCGCCACAGAAACTTGATATTCTAAAGCATTGTCTTTCGTTACGACATTTATTTTACCGTCGGATATTGTAGTATTGGCATAAATAATTTTCGGAATTGCGCCTTTTATTTCCAAAGTATCCCCTACACTATTGTATTTTCCGGAAATATTTATAGGATCCAATCCCGTTAACTTTGGAATCAATTTATACAAAACAGGATCATTTTGAACAGCAACAATAAAGGTAAATTGTTGTTTCTCTGAATTCGTTTTATATTTCGCAGACTGAACATTAATGTATTTTGACAACGAGTTTTTTATTGCATCTGAAAGTGTGGTCAGTTTGTATTTACCGTCGATTTCGGCTTTAAAGAATTGGGAACTGATTTTTATGTTGTTTTTTTGATCGTCTGCAAAAGCTATGATTTTGACATTATCCAAAACAATTGGCTCTTTATCCTGCAAAATCTGAATGTTGGACGCCATTATTTCCCCGTTTAAATAATCGGGATTAGTATTGGCAATATCCGCTACCACATTTCCTCGAAGTTTCATCGGACCGGCATGCAGATTTAATTTTTCTAAATCGGCGATATCAAGGTTCAGATTTAATTTTACTGCAGGATATTTATCTTTGAAACCACCATTTGCATCCAATTTGAATTTTAAATTTGGGTCTTTACTGTCGGCTTTTATATCAAATTTTCCTTTGGCAATCGTACCTTTCAAAGCCATGTTAGAGTACGTATATTTATTGAAATCCGCTTTTTTTACAATGGCTGACAACTGAGCATTTGCAGTTTTTGGATTCAAGCCTTGTCCTTTAACTTTGGCATTTAACGTAATTTTCCCCAAGGAATCATTCTTGATTAATCTTCCTAAATTAAAATTGTCAAAGGCAATAATCGCATCATATTTTTCACCGTTTTTAATTCTCTTGTCAAACAACGCATCCACATTGGCTTTTCCATAACTGCTGTTTAATGCCAATTTGGTTTTGAAATTATCTATCGAACCTTTGAATTTTCCGCTAACATTAAATTGTTCCGGAATCCGAATCGTTTTGGGAAGTGATCCTTCAGGAGCAAAAGAAATTACATCACGGGAAGAAGACGTAATGTTTTTTATATCCAAATCAAAAAATGCTTTTTCGTAATTGGGTAATCCATTAATTTTACCAGAAACAGAGACTTTCGTATTCCCAATTCCCTGCATTTGGAAATAAGGAATATTCAAATCTTTTACTTTTCCGTTTACTCGGGAATTGATGTGCAAAATGGCATTGGGATTCGATTGAAAAGGATTCATTTTACGCAATTGTGGAGCGAAAAGCAAAATATCTTTAAAACCAATTCTTGACTGACTCAAATTAGCATCAACCGACAAATCACCAATATTTTTTGAAATAGTAGCAATCGATTGATAGTTCACTTTTAATTTGTCTCTTAATTCCGTTTGAGGAGTTCTTAGATACAAATCATTCAGATAGGCCTGCTTTGGTCCATAAAAAAACTGCGATTTGAACTGTTGTATCTGCAACCCGCTTTTTTCATTCATTGCAAGCGATTTCACTTTTCCTGAAATGGTATCATTGGCGAAATAAATCTGCTCTGCTTTGGCATTTAAACCATTCAAATCAAGATGACTGTAATCCATTCCATTTGCAATTTCAGGAGATTGCATATCATCAAATTGAAAAGCAATGTTCTGCAAATCGATTGATTTCAGTTTCATTTTCCATCCATTTTTTGAAATGGCTGTTGTATCTAAATTAGGTGTTTTTAATTGTTTGTCTTTTTTGCCAAGAAGTAGATTTCCTTTTAGATTTTTGACTTCAAACCTATCAAAATCGAACATTTTATTTTTTATGTCAATGTCGTTTACCAAAAGTTTCAGTTTACCCAAAGTCAGTCCTGAATTCATTTTGGAATCTTTGTTGTCGTATAAAACATTAATTTTCGACAAGGTGATTTTTTTTAGTTCCAAATTAAAATCGCTCCTTTTGGCAATAGTATCAACCGTTTTTGCAGATACTTCGGCAATTTTCTCAACCAAATCCTGATTCAAAATTACGTTCAGCCCATTCAAATTAATATAAGGAATATTGAAATCCATTTTATCCAAATCAAATTTTTTGAATTTTGTGCTAAAATTTTCCAGCTTTAAACGAATATCGTTTCTAGACAAATCGTCTTCAAAACTGAACTTGATGTTTTTTAAATCTACATCAACAACCGAAACAGTATAGGGTTTGCTGTCAGGATCTTTGGGTTCATTGGAGGCAAATGCTTTGATGATGTAATCAAAATTAAACACCCCATCCTTATTCCTTGAGATATTGGCGGTAGTGTTTTCCAGTTCAATCGAGTTTATCTCTATTTCGTGATTGATGATTTTAAACAAATCGATATCAATTTCCAATCGTTTACCACTCAATAAAGTATCTTGATGTTGGTCTTCAAAATAAAAACCTTCGAGTACTATATTTTTTGGAAAACTAATCGCAATTCGATCTAGGGAACTTTTGGTTTTTAACTTGTCATTGAGATAAGTGAGTAGTTTATCTTTAGTAAAATTCTGGACAGCGGGAACTTGAATTAAAACAATAATTAAAACCAAAAAAAACACAATTGTAAGAGCGCTCCAAAGTATAATACGCTTTGCTTTTTTTACAAAAGAATTTAGTTTTTGGTTCATATAAAAAATCTTTGTAAATAAATGCGTTTGAATTGTGACTATTCCAGCCCAATATTAGAAATTTTTCAATCTACAAATTTGCAATAACTCTAATTTTATGAGTTATACAATTTCTATAATATGTTTTAAAATTATTGTGGGATTCTTCTAATACTTGCCAACTGATTCAACATTGATAAGCTTAAAAAACTGCTTTCTAAAGTTTTACTTTTGTCGCAAATTCTTTTTCATTTTCAATCACCTCTCCATTATATTGCAGTTTCCACCCCATCGTATTCGTCAGAATTAAAATCTTTGACAACTCACTTATCAAACGGTTTTGGGCATTGGATTTCAAGGATGATTTTTCGATTTTCTTGGCTAAATTAGCCTTTACCGATTTATTGATTTTATTGTAATCATCACCCGTAAACGGATTCATCTGACTTTGCTCTACATCATAAAACTTGATGTCCGGACTTATCTTTATTTCTTCTTTCGGGATACTCAGAATTGTGATGGTTTTATTGGCTTCATCAATATCATATTTCATTTGGTGCAAATCATAGGAAACGGTAACATCGGCATTAACAATTACCAATGCTTTTTTCTCGAACGAAAGCATATCCATCATATATTTCTGCTGATTTTTATAAGTCACCACTTCGGAAAAATGTCCTTCGGTTACCACTAATTTACCCACGTTAACGATTTGTTGCTGAATCAAATTGGTATTGTAATCCAAAGTTGAATCATCTCCTTTCTTAAATTCACAGAATTTGAATGCCAATAGTATTGCCACTACGATTACTGCTCCAACAATTATTCTCTTTAGCATAATTAAAATTTCATAAATGAATATTGAGCCACTAATGTAGCGATTTTCGACTGAATATTGGCTTCAAATTTTTTATGGCTCTCCGAATGAGGATTAAATGGGCGGTGTTGCAAACCTTTTTGAATGCTTTCAACAATATCCATAGTAGGATATGCCGTTTCTGAAATAGTTGATTCCTTGAATCTTTCCCAAATATAATCAATCGCGATTTGACTCGGATGTAACATATCTTCGGCATAGAAACGATAATCACGGAGTTCATCCATCATAATTTCGTAAGAAGGAAAATATTCAGATTGCAGGTTGTTATTTTCAGATAACAGATTGTGGAATGCTGTAATTAAATGAGACTTACTTCTTTGATTTTCAACAAAACCATCCTTGAGGTGGCGTACTGGAGAAACGGTAAAAATGAAATTGCAATTGGAATTTAATGATTGAATTAAATCAATTGTATTCGTTATACTCTTCTTAACAGTATCAACACTAAGCAATTCTTTGGCAAACTGCTTTTGAGGCATTTTATGGCAATTAGCCACTATAGTATCTTTTTCTATATTTCGATACACCCAGGAAGTTCCATAAGTAATAATAACATGAGTTGCTTCCTGCAGTTGTTTTTTGGTCTCTACTAAAATTTTATTCAGATTCGCCAATAATTCTGTTGCATTCGAATGGCTTAAATCTGAATGCACTTCAAAACAATGCCAACGTTCATTGTGAAAAAAAACATCATCCTCGGTAAATAAAACATCGTTAACAACTCGATTAATAATTTTCTCAATTGAAACTGGATTGAAAATAATTCCGAATGGATTGACTATACTTTCGAATTTAAAATACTGGAATTTATCTCCAATATTTTCGGCAAAGCAAGAACCTAAAGAGACAATTTTGGAATTGTAATCTATTGGATTAGGATTTTGAGTGATATTAATTTTAGTTGCAAAGTTCATTCTACGTTTTTAACCTTCCAAAAATACGAAATAAAAAATACAGAATTTATAGACATAAATTTCAATATGAATAATTTAATTATTTATATTTGAAATACGAATCATCAATTAGCTCAAAATCAAAATTTTAACCCAAATTCGATCTCAAAAATATAAGTAAAATCATTCTTTGTATAAAAAAATAAAAGTCCGATAAAAATGTTTAACTAATTAAATTTTTACAAAATGACTCTAAAGAAAGCAATTACCATATTAATACTAGTTTTAATATCGACAAACGTTTTTTCACAAGCAAAAAAACTGGATAAAATCATCACAAAAGATTATCAAGTAATTGAATGCACTATTTCAAAAATATCAGATAAAACTGTTGACTATTCGATGCCAAATGAAACTATGATTATTGAAATCGCTGTTTCTAAAATTGCACGAATTGATTATGCCAGCGGAAGATCACAAACTTTTGCCCAGGCCGAAAGCGTTCCTGAAAGCGCTCCAAGTCAAGCAAACAACACTTCTGTAAATCAGTCCGCAACCTTCAAGCAAAACACAATCGCTGTATTGCCTGTCCCTTTTGTAAATTCTGAAAATATGACCGACTCAGAAGAGATGTCTAAATTCGCCCAAAACGACATCTACAACAAACTTTTAGACAAATCTTCCCATATAGTATCGTTGACAGTTCAGGATTTAAGAACAACTAATAGTTTGCTACGAAAAGCAGGTATCGATTATAAAAATATTGATGAAACACCAATAGACGAGCTTCAAAAAATACTTGGAGTAGATAATATTATTGCTGCAAAAGTATCTTATACAGTTACCCAAAATCAGACCACTGCAGCTTACACTTCGCAAAATGCAAAAGTACACGACAATAAAGTAAAAGCAAACGAATCCACTGTTGCCAATACCAATACCCAATTGCTGTTTGACTATCACGTCTATTTTGATATGTATAAAAATAATACCAAAATATACACCCAAAACAGAAAGCCTTTGCTTAATTTAAAAGACAGCTGGATGGATACTGTTTCCTACTTATTAAAAAGAAGTCCAATCTATGTAAAATAAAAGTTATGACTAAGAAAATTTCAATTATAACGTTTCTTTTAACAGTTCTTTTTATTTCTTGCAAAAAAGAAGCAAGCGAAAGCCAGAACACAATAGATACAATTACCGTAACTAAAGACACGCTTTCAGCTAAACTGAAAGACAGCATTACTGACCCAGATCCTACAGACACAATTCCTGCAGGACAATACGGAATCAATTCTTCTAATTTAAAAACTGCAGATATGGTTCGATCGACCCTGCAAAATCTTTACAAAGACGATCTTTCCAAAAACATCATTGATGATTATAGCAAGAGGTTTATTTTTTTCGAATATGATTTGAATGATGATGGCAAAAAAGAAATTCTAGTAGGTTTAACTGGTCCTTACTTTTGCGGTTCTGGGGGCTGCACTCAATATATCTTGGATAATCAGGGTGCGGTCATTTCCAGATTTACTGTTGCCGATTATCCAGTTGTAATTGACACAGAGAAATCTTCCAGTTGGAAAAATTTATTTATTCGAAGTGGCAGTAAAAACAGAATAGTAAAATTTGACGGCAAAAAATATCCTTCCAATCCATCCTTACAGCCAGAACTGAAAGTAACGCCAGGAGATGGTTTACCAAGAGCATTGAATTTTGTCAATGAGCCTTATGCTTGGTTTAAGTTTTAATTTTTGCGATAACTCGAAAATTACAAAGCCTTAAATAATCCGTTAGAAATGGATTATTTAAGGCTTCTATTTTATCAAATACCTTTATCAAAAGGCAATATATTCATAAAATCTACTTCACAAACTCAACCGCTTTAGCCAAAGCCTCAGCAATTCCATCTGCATTTTTTCCTCCAGCGGTAGCGAAGAAAGGCTGTCCTCCTCCTCCACCCTGGATGTATTTCCCTAATTCGCGAACCACTTGGCCCGCATTTAGTTTTTTATCGGCAACCAATTCTTTAGAAATGTAGCAAGACAAAGTTGGTTTTCCTGCATCGGCGGTAGCCAATACCAAGAATATATTTGTCCCTAATGTTCCCAATTCATAAGCTAAATCTTTAGCTCCTTCCGGACTTAAATCAACTTGTTTTGCTAAGAATTGAATACCATTGATTTCTTGTAATTCCTGAGCCAATTCGCCTTTCATATTTTTAGCTTTATCTTTCAATAAAACCTCCAATTGTTTTTTCAAAGAAGTGTTTTCATCTTGTAACGTTTGAATCGCTTTTACAGGATCAACGGCATTTTTTAAAACTTCTTTGATTTCATAAAAAGAATGCAATTGAGATTCAAAGAAATCTTTGGCCGCATCGCTGGTAATCGCTTCTATACGTCTGATTCCTGCTGCAACAGCTCCTTCTGAAGTAATCTTGAAATGCCAAATATCACTTGTATTTGGAACGTGTGTCCCTCCGCATAACTCTACCGAATCACCGTATTTTATCATTCGAACCAAATCACCGTACTTCTCTCCAAACAAAGCTATCGCTCCTTCCTCAATGGCTTGGTCTTTTGGAATTGCTCTTTTTTCGATCAAAGGCAAGCTTTCACGGATTCTAGCATTTACAAAATCCTCTACTTCTTTAATTTCATCATCCGTTACTTTAGAAAAATGAGAGAAGTCAAAACGCAAAGAAGCAGAACGAACCATTGATCCTTTTTGCTCAATATGAGTTCCCAAAATTTTTCGCAATCCTTGGTGCAACAAGTGTGTCGCCGTATGATTAGAAGATGTTCTGCCTCTTTGATTCTCATCTACAATAGCCGTAAAACTATCCGTTAAATTATTAGGCAATGATTTAGTAAGATGTACCGTTTGGTTGTTTTCTTTTTTAGTGTCAATCACATAAATAATATCCCCATTTTGTGCTTCCAAGTACCCTTTATCACCTGTTTGTCCTCCACTTTCACCATAAAAAGGTGTCGAATTAAAAACCAGCTGATAAATTTCACCATCTTTTACACTATCAACTCTGCGGTATTTGGTGATTCTCACTGGATGTTTCAAACGGTCATACCCTACAAATTCCTGGACATCGTCTTCTACCAAAACATTCCAGTCGCCTGCGGTAACTTTAGAAGCGGCACGGGAACGCTCCTTTTGCAGTTGCAATTGTTCCTGAAATCCTTTTTCGTCCAATTCCAATCCTTTTTCAGACAAGATCAAAGCCGTTAAATCGATTGGAAAACCATAAGTATCATACAATTCAAATGCTTTTTTTCCATCAATTACAGTTCCAGAATTTGTGTTAATCACAGCATCCAGCAACACCAATCCTTGATCCAAAGTTCTCAAAAAAGAACTTTCTTCCTCACGAATCACATTTGAACACAACGCTTTTTGCGAACGGATTTCTGGGAAAGAACCGCTCATTTGCGTACTCAAGACTTCAACCAATTTATAAATAAATGGCTCTTTTGTATCTAGGAAAGTAAACCCGTAACGAATTGCACGACGCAAAATTCTACGAATTACATAACCAGCTCCCGTGTTCGATGGCAACTGACCGTCGGCAATGGCAAAAGCTACCGCACGTACGTGATCTGCAATTACGCGAATCGCAATATTTATTTTTTCTTCAGCTTCATCTTTAGCTTTAATCGTATATTTAGTTCCAGTAATCGTTTCGATTTCTCTGATTAGCGGTGTAAAAACATCAGTATCATAATTCGACTGAACTCCTTGCAAAACCATACAAAGACGCTCAAATCCCATTCCGGTATCCACGTGCTGAGCAGGCAATTTCTCTAGAGAACCATCGGCTTTACGATTGAATTCCATAAATACATTGTTCCAAATCTCAACCACATGCGGGTGATCATTATTCACCAACGATTTTCCAGAAACAAGCGCTTTTTCTTCAGCAGAACGAATATCAACGTGAATTTCAGAACAAGGTCCGCAAGGTCCTTGGTCACCCATTTCCCAGAAATTATCTTTTTTATTTCCAAGAATAATGCGGTCTTCGTCAATCAATGTTTTCCAAATATCCCAAGCTTCTTGATCAAAAGGCACATTCTCATCAGGATTCCCTTCAAAAACCGAAACATACAGAATATCTTTCGGGATTTTATACACTTCGGTCAACAATTCCCAAGCCCAGTGAATTGCTTCTTTTTTGAAATAATCACCAAAAGACCAGTTCCCCAACATCTCAAACATCGTGTGGTGATAAGTATCAATCCCCACTTCCTCAAGGTCATTATGCTTTCCGGAAACACGAAGACATTTTTGCGTATCGGCAATTCTGTTGCTTTTTGGAGTTCCCAAGCCAAGAAAATATTCTTTAAACTGCGCCATTCCCGAGTTGTTAAACATCAAAGTTGGATCATCTTTAAGAACTATTGGAGCGGAAGGAACTATTAAATGTCCTTTACTCTCGAAAAAATCTAGGAATTGTTTGCGTACGTCTTGTGATTTCATTTTTGCTTTATATATTCAGTAATTTGTTTTTTATAGTTTCTCAGTTTCTGAGATTCTAAGCTTCTAAGACTTTAAAAATCTCAGTTTCTCAGTTTCTTAGGAACTTATTAGCTTTTCCTCTTGGGCGTGCCCTTGTTGAGAAAAGGGGCTTACTTATAGCACCGCTTATAAAATCCCTTCTCTCAACAAGGTCGGGCTATCCGCGCTACTTTGGTAGCTAGCTTCTATCCCTCACGCGAACCCGTTATGACAAGAGCTGTATTCTAAACTAAAAAACTCAGTCCCTTAGTATCTTAGAACCTCAGCGTCTCTAAAATTTATTTATTCTTTAAAAAAAGAGTTGAACAACTGAAACATTTATTAAATTTGTTCGACTTACCTTTTACTAATTTGCAAAAATAGGGTATTTTAAAATATGGCGAAAGTAAAATATTATTACGATTCGGTAAATCTGGCCTATCGCAAAATAAAAATCAGAAAGAGACGAAAAGTTGGCTTTGCCGTTCTGTTTTTATTAGCCTCGGCTATTTTTGGATTTCTGACCTTCATAATACTATTGAACACACCTTATTTTGACACTCCAAAAGACCGTTTGCAGGCAAGAGAAATCGAAAATTTAAAATTGAATTATGCGATTTTAAACAAAAAAATGGACGAAGTAGATGATGTATTAGAAGATATTGAAGATCGGGACAACAATTTGTACCGCGTGTATTTCAACACGGCCGCCATTCCTGAAGAAGAACGAAAAGCTGGTTATTCCAAAACAAACCGTTATGCTGCCATGCAGGGATATAACAATTCAAAATTGGTAACCAGCACCACCCAAAGAATAGACGCATTGAGTAGAGAATTGGCAATACAGTCTAAATCATTGGACGAAATTGTAAAATTGGCCAAAGCAAAAGGAAAACTGCTTTCGGCAATTCCGGCGATACAGCCTGTAAAGAACGAGAATTTAAAACATATGGCATCAGGTTTCGGATATCGGACAGACCCATTTACAAAGGCCAGAAAAATGCATGAGGGAATGGATTTTACAGCCAAGACTGGAACCCCAATCTTCGCCACAGGCGATGGAGTTGTAGCAAGAGCTGACAATACCGCTTCGGGTTTTGGAAACCACGTTGTAATCAGACACGGTTATGGCTACGAGACTCTTTATGCGCATTTAAGCAAATACAATTGCAGACCAGGAAAATCGGTAAAACGGGGAGATATTATAGGATATGTAGGCAGCACAGGTCGTTCGGAAGCACCGCATTTGCATTACGAAGTGCACAAAAACGGAAGAGTGGTCAATCCTCTTAATTTTTACTACGGCAATATTTCGGCAGTAGAATACGTTGCTATTTCAAAAATAGCTAATCAGGAAAATCAGTCTTTGGATTAAGTTGTTAAGTAATTAGTTATTAGTCCCTAGTTGATTAGTAAATAAGATAGAAAAATTGAATATAAAATAAAGAAAACACAGGTTATAGATTTATCAACTTAATACTTAGGAGTAAGGACTAAGGACTAATCTCTAACCACTAAGAACTAAAAAAAAATGCATATAGAATTATCACCTGATAAAAGATACTACAGCATAGGCGAAGTCGCCAAAGCATTTGACGTAAACGCTTCCCTAATTCGTTTTTGGGATAGTGAATTTGATATTCTGAAACCAAAGAAAAATGCCAAAGGAAACCGAATGTTCACCCCTGAAGATATCAAAAACCTACAGCTAATTTATCATTTGGTTAAAGAAAGAGGATTCACATTGGAAGGTGCCAAAATCCATTTGAAGGAAGGTCAAAAGAAAACGATGGATAAATTTGAAATTATTAGTAAATTAGAATCCATAAAAATGCAGCTGATTAACATTAAAAACGAACTTTGAAATAACAATTACAATAGCAATTACAATAAACAATTAAAAACAGACAATTAAACACTAAACTTTAAATTAAACAAACATGAAAAGATTTTTGCCTTGGATTATAGTAGCAGTAGTAATCATTGGAATTTACAGCTGGGTTAAAGGAATTAACAACACCGCAGTTACACTAAGTCAAACCGTTGAGCAATCATGGGGTGATGTACAAACCGCTTACCAAAGAAGAAATGACCTTATTGGAAACTTAGTAAATACCGTAAAAGGAGCTGCTGATTTCGAAAAAAGTACTTTAACCGCAGTGATCGAAGCGCGTGCTAAAGCGACTGCCGTGACTGTTGACCCTACTAACATCACTCCAGAACAGTTAACTGCCTTCAATTCGGCACAAAGCGGAGTAAGTAGTTCTTTGTCAAGATTATTGGTATCTGTAGAAAAATACCCTGATTTGAAAGCCAATGCTAACTTCTTGAAATTACAGGACGAATTGGCCAGTACTGAAAATCAAATCCTGACGGCTAGAACACGTTTTAACGAAGCAGTTAAGCCATATAATACACATATCAAAACATTCCCTAACTCTTTGTTTGCAGGAATGTTTGGTTTCAAAGAAAAAGCGTATTTCCAAGCAGTAACTGGTGCTGAAAAACCTGTTGAAGTAAAATTCTAAAAAAACTAAACCCCGCCATGGCGGGGTTTTTAAAAACTATACGATGTCACAAGTAGAAGATTTTTTAAGCAAAGAAGAGGAACAGGAAATTGTTGAAGCTATTCGAATAGCCGAAAAAAACACTTCTGGCGAGATTCGTGTTCATATAGAAAAAACAACTTCGCAAGATCCTTATGATCGCGCCAAGGAAGTTTTTCATGAATTGAGAATGGATGAAACCGAACTCAAAAATGGGGTTCTTATTTACCTGGCCGTTGATGATCATCACTTCATTATTTGCGGAGACAAAGGCATAAACGATTTAGTAGAACCCGATTTTTGGGATTGCACCCGTGATGTGATGGCTTCTCAATTTAAAAAAGGAGACTTTAAGCAAGGGCTTGTTGATGGAATACTGAGAGCAGGAGAACGATTGCAAAAGCATTTCCCTTGGCAAAAAGGCGACACCAACGAATTATCAAACGAAATATCAAAAGGATAACCAATGAAAATTCCAACAATAAAAAACTCAAATTCCAAAGGAATTTTTCACTTCGCCTTCTTACTAATTGTCATTTTTTCAAGCAATTGCATCTTCTCACAATTTACGATTCCGGAAAAACCGAGTTTCCAGACTTCGGTTTATGACTATGCAAATGTTTTAAGTGCGCAGGAAAAGGCACAGCTTGAAGAGAAACTCATAAAATATTCCGATTCTACGACTACTCAAATTGTCGTAATCACCATCGAAAGTCTCAAAAATGAAGATGTTAGTCAACTAGCCACTAAATGGGGGCAAACTTGGGGAATTGGTGGAACAGCAAAAGACGATAACGGTGTTATAATACTTTTGGCTAAAGCCGAAAGAAAAATTGCCATTAATCCCGGTTACGGACTAGAAGACCGATTAACTGCCGGAATTGGAGGAGAAATTATTCGAAATATCATAATTCCAGAGTTCAAAGCAGGTAGTTATTACCAAGGTTTAGACAAAGGAACAGATGCTATTTTTGATGTTTTTAAAGGTAAATACAAAGGAGAACGCAAACAAACCAAAGGAAAAGATTTTCCTGTTTTTCCAATCATTGTTATTATTGTCATAGTTTTGGTATTACTGTCCAAAAACAAAGGTGGCCGTGGCGGAAATTCTGGAAACAGCGGTGGCTTTGGTCCCAGCCTAATAGATGTTATCCTCCTAAGCAGTCTTGGAAGAGGCGGCGGTGGTGGATTTGGCGGATCATCAGGTGGTGGATTTGGCGGCGGAGGCGGTGGCTTCGGCGGTGGATTTGGCGGAGGCGGATTCTCTGGCGGAGGTTCTAGCGGAAGCTGGTAATTTTTTTTAACTTAAAATTTTAGAATTCATTTATGAAAATTTGCATCTATATAATTCTATTATGTTCTTCTTTTGTGAGTCGTTCTCAAGAACTTTTCGATATTGAAAAGGCTGGAATTGCCAAAGAAATAGAAGAATTAAATAGTTTAATTGCTCAATCGCCAAGTGCCGAAAATTACTATTATAGAGGATTCTACAATTACGAAAATGAAAATTATTTTGATGCTCTTACAGATTATGATAAAGCTCTCTCATTAACGCCTAATGATTACCGGATTTATTTTAGCAGAGGTAATTTGAATATGAAATTAAAAAATTACCAACTCGCAATTGATGATTATACCAAATGTGTTTCTTTGAAAGATAGTTTACCAAAAGCATACTTTAATAGAGCATATTCAAAATCAAAAAGTAACGATTTAAAAGGAGCTATAAATGACTATTCAAAAAGCATTACTCTTAATCCAGAATATCTAGAAGCGTACGAAAATAGAGGATTATTAAAAAAAGAATTGAATTTACACAAAGAAGCTATATTAGATTTTGATAAAGCAATCAAAATTAATCCAAAATTCGTTGAGGCATTTCAAAATAGAGCTATTTCAAAAGCTATGCTTAATTTAAAAGACGCCATGCTGGATTTTGATGAAGTAATAAATTTAGCACCTCAAGATCCGCAAGGATATTACAACAGAGCACTCTATTTTATTAATTTTAAAATCCAAAGAGATTATTGCTCAGATTTAAAAAAATCGCTTAACCTAGGTTATTCAGATTCAAAAGAATTAATAAACGAACATTGTAAAACTTAATTTATAAAAAATGCCTTCAGGATTTGAAGGCATTTTATTGTTTTTTAGAATCTCATCATTCCATTTGATTTTTTCTCTTTACCTGCAAATTTTTCAATTTTATAAGTCAATGAGAACATGATGTAACGTCCCAAAACCGTGTTTTCCTCATCTCTAATCGTTGTTGGAGTTATCGTTCTTACAGCGCTCACATTTTGATTCAGAAGGTCATATACTTTTGCTTTAGCCATGAATTTCTTGTCGAAAAAACTGTATGACAAACTGGTATTCCACAGGAAAAAATCCTTTTTGAATCCAGGTGATATATTAGAATTATAAGTATATCCAAAATCATTTCCGAATGTCCAATTCTTTGGCCAATAATTTGTTACTTGAAGATTCAGTTTATGGGTAAAGTAATCTGCCTGATCGACATTATAATTTGTATAGTTCGTTTTATTATAAGAATAATTATAGGATGGGTTTATTGTTAACAATTCTCCATAATCATACGTAAAATTTAATCTTGGAGACAACACAATGGATTTTGCAGTATACAGTTCACCATCTGTAAATCCTTTTGAAAAATTGTAATTATTGTTCAAACGCAACTCGTATTTAAAGGTATGTTCTTCTTTTTTAATGGTTTTGTTCCAATAGAAACCCAACCAGGAGGTGTAAGTTCCACTGACATTGTCATAAGTTGTGGTTCTTTTTCTGTTATCATCATAACTAGTAGAAGCTACAATCTGATTGTCATAAAAATTTCCTCCAGAGTAGAGTCCGTAACCCGAGCGGGTGGCATAGTCAAAATCTCTGAACGAAAAATAAATGCCATGATTTTTATTCAGATCAAGATTAGGATTTCCTATATACGTATTTAGCGGATCGGCTAGATCTTCTATTGCCAAAACTTGCCTGGCACTTGGCAGACTGTATGAATAATTATAATTTACCCATAAATTTTTAGATTTTGAAAACGCATAAGAACCATAAGCATTGGCATACGGAAGAGCATACTTTTTATCTAAAACAGTAACGGCATTCATATAATCCCCTTTATTATCAAAGTCAATTACGGTTGTACCTAGATTTAAATTGAAATTTACTTTTTTCTTGTTTACAGTTATACCTGCGTTTGGCGTAAACGTTCTTTCAAGAGAACTGAATATATTAGTCAATTCATCATTAACAATGGAATAGGACTGATTGCTTTCATCAAAATTAAAAGAATCTCTATTGTCATTCTTTTTATCAAACTTATAATCTGCCCCTACTCTCACTTTTAGAGAATCGGTTATTGGCTGCGTGAACTCAATTTTTCCCGTATAACTATCGCGTATGTTTTTAGTTTCATTAAATTGGTTTCGAATATCATCTGGTTCGTCATCTTGATTAAATACCGTTTTAGATTTAATATAATCATCATTCACATTAACTGTATTTTCATTTTTAAAGACTGCACTAAAATATTTGCCTTTCTTTTTAAATGATTTTGTGAAGGTTAGAGCATTATTGAAACCATTTAAATCATTTTCATAAAAGTTATCAGAAGTACTGGAATTCAACAAAGCATCTTGCCCATCAAATGAAAATTGCTCTGACACAACTCCTTTTTTAGAATTGGCTTTAGTAAAATTAGGTTCAATTATAACGGATGAAGTCGAATCGATTTTTAATTCAAAAACTGATGCCAAATTGTGGGTATAGCGGTCTTCATCTGAATTTGAAGTGGATCGTGTAAGAAAGTCTCCAGATGGCAAAAAGTTGATTTGATTTGTTGTGTTATCATTTTTGGTATTAGCCCCCGAATAAAAATAACTTAAGGAAGCATCAAAATTTTTACCCCATTGATCAGAGTAATTTATTCCCACTAAATCGGAACGGGTAATTCCGTTTCCGCTTCCATATTGTCTTCCGTTTATTCCAAATGTACCATTGCTGTTCATCCAAACATTGCTGTTTCTTCCCCCGCCCATATTATCAAAAACCTCATCCATAGAAAAGCCTATAGAATTGATATTATTGGATGAAGCTAGAACACTAATCTTTCTTTTGTTTTTAAAATAATTAAGAAGCGCACTGCTTTCATAACGAGAATCTGAGCCGGCACCTCCCATAAATTTGCCAAACAGTCCTTTATTTTTATCTTCATCTATGGTCAGATTGATGCTGGCGTTATTGGAACTGGATGCTGCGCCCGTTTTTTCTTCAGTTCTGGTTTTGGTGTCCGTAACCTGAACTTTCTTGATAATATCTGAAGGCAGATTCTGCAGTGCAATTTTTCCGTCCTTATTGAAAAAAGGTTTACCATTCACTAGAATCTGATTTACTTCTTTTCCGTTCACTGTGATTTTCCCATCGGAATCAATGTCAACACCGGGCAATTGTTTAAGTAAAGTCTGTACATTGGCATCTGGCCTAACCTTGAAAGAGGACACATTAAATTCAAGAGTATCTTTTTTAATTCTAATTGGCGGCGCCTGACTTTTTACAACCACTTCATCTAGGTTTTTTACTTCCCTATTTAAAATAATTGTTCCAAAATCTTTATCGTCCTGAATATTTTTCAGTTCAGTTTTATGATCTTGATAAGCAATAAACGACACTTTTAAAAAAACCGGTTTATTGATTTTTTTTGTCTTAAAATCAAATTTTCCGGATTTATCGGTAATGGTATAAGCAATAACAGTTGAATCTTTTACATCAGAAAGATAGACGGTTGCTGATTCGATGGGGGCTTTTGCAGTTTCATCAATAACCTTTCCTTTTAGAGAGATTGAATTTTGGGCAGAAACATAAGAACAGATAAAAAACACTAAAAGAGAATAGTAAAATTTTGGCATAAAAAAGCTTTAGGTCAATATGATTATAACGACCGCTAATTACATGATTTATTAATTAACCATAAAATTACTTACAAAAACTTTAACATATAGCCTTTAATTCAAATACCAAGCTCTCTAACTATTTTGAATAAGTTTTAAAAATTTAAAAAAAAAGCTATATTTGATTCTTAAATAATTTAAAAGAACAGAATTCAGCCATTCTTGTATTCGTTTTAACCGTTAATTCACCCATAATGCTTTCACACAAAACCAAATATGCTCTTAAAGCACTTCTCTATTTAGCAGAACAGGATGAAAATCATATTTCAAGAACTATTGAAATTGCTGAAGGAGCCAATATTCCTAAAAAGTTTTTGGAACAAATTCTTTTGGATTTAAAAAGAGGACATTTCGTAGGTAGCAAACAAGGAAAATATGGCGGATATTACCTTTTAAAAGACAAAGAAACGATTACTTTGGCCGATATTCACCGCTTATTTGACGGTGCAATCGCATTACTTCCCTGTGCCTCTTTAAATTTTTACGAGCGCTGTTCGGATTGTGTAAGCGAGTCGGAATGCGCATTGCGACACGGATTGATGGCTATTCGTGATGAAACTTTGAAAGCCATGCAGGGCATTACAATAGCCTCATTGGTAAAAAAATAAAAAAATATTTTTCAAATTACACTAAATTGATAGAATTTATATATTTTTGCACTGAGTTTAACGTATGATTAATATCAAAAATAAAAAAATGCAAACAAATCAAACCAAAACCAATGCTGTCAGGAAAAGTAACGACAGAGTAAATTTCTCTCTCTTAGAAAAAAAACGTTTCATAATGTGTTGTATGTGCATGTCTAGATTATAAAAAAATTTAATTTAAATTCTACTAATTACATATAATATACATACTAATGAGAACTATAAAATCAATTTCAAGCTTATTCTTTTTACTAATTTTCTCGACTTCATATGGTCAAAACCTTTTACAAGGAGTTGTAAAAAACGATCAAGACTCTCCTATAGAAGGCGTTAATATAGTTCTAAAAGGAACTACTAATTCATCAACTACTGATGCTAATGGTAATTTTAGCATTGAAGCCAAAACGCTTCCATTTACAATCATTGTACAATACTTAGGTTACACAACAAAAGAAATTAAAATAAACGAACTGCCAACAGTTGCTAAACCTTTACAAATAACTATTAGCACTGGTGAAGAAAAAGTATTGTCTGAAGTAGTTGTAACATCAAGACGCAGAATAGAAAAAGCACAAGATATTCCTATCGCAGTATCGGTTGTTACGGGCAAGCAAGCTGAACAAACAGGCGCTTTCAACGTAAACCGTATAAAAGAATTGGTTCCATCTGTACAGCTTTATTCTTCAAACCCAAGAAACACTGGGATTAATATTCGCGGTCTTGGATCACCATTTGGTCTAACCAATGACGGTATCGATCCAGGTGTTGGTTTTTATGTTGACGGCGTGTATTATGCCCGCCCTGCGGCAACTACTCTAGATTTTATCGATGTAGAAAGAATTGAAGTATTACGCGGACCGCAAGGAACTTTGTTTGGTAAAAACACAACTTCGGGTGCTTTTAACATAACTTCCCGCAAACCAAGCTTCAACACAGGTGCAGACTTCGAAGTGAGTTACGGTAATTATGCATATCTTCAGGCTAAAGCTTCGGTTACAGGAGCTTTGGGTAAAAAAGTTGCTGGTAGATTGTCATTTTCAGGTACACAACGTGATGGTATTATCGATAATATCAGAACAGGAAAGCCAACAAACACGCTGAACAATCAAGGTATTAGAGGTCAATTGCTTTTTACTCCAACTGAAAACACAAACATTACGTTAGCAGGAGATATCACAACACAGCATAATGACGGATATGCTCAAGTAGTTGCAGGTGTTGCTCCAACAAATAGAGTTCCACAGCGTCAATTTAACGCCATTATTGCTGATTTAAACTACCAGCTTCCAAGCTTAAATGCTTTCGATCGTAAAATTGACCATGACACCCCATGGCGTTCAGGACAGGATTTGGGCGGAGGGTCACTTAATGTGGATACGAAAATTGGAAACGGTACACTTACATCAACAACTGCATGGAGATTCTGGACTTGGGATCCATCGAATGACAGAGATTTCACAGGTTTGCAACAACTTGCAAAATCACAAAATCCATCTAGACAAACTCAATTTACCCAAGAGGTACGTTACGCAGGTCAGATTACATCTAAAATAAGCGGTGTTGCCGGAGTATTTTATATTGACCAGACATCAAAAACAAAAGGTACAGAGGAATCCGGTAACGCACAATGGAGATTTGCTCAGGACTCCTTTACTCCAGCAAATACTGCATTATGGAAAACTCCAGGTCTTTTTGAAGGATATGGAATCCATACAGATGCTCAAATACATTCAACTAGTGCAGCGGTATTTGGTCAATTAGACTGGGCTGTAACTGAGCGTTTACACGTATTACCAGGTTTAAGATACAATTACGACAAGAAAGATGCAGATTATGACCGTAAAACATACGGAGGACTTCAAACCACTGATCCTGCATTAATTGCCTTGAAAAAGAAAGTTTATACCGATCAAAACTTCTCATCAGATAATGATGATACTGACTTCTCTGGAAATATAACTGTATCCTACAAAGCATCAGATAAAATCAATGCTTATGGAACTTTTGCAAAAAGCTACAAACCTATTGGAGTGAATGTAGCTGGACTTCCTACTCCGCCTGCGGGACAAACTTTAGGCGATCTTGCAACAGTGAAGCCAGAAGATGTTACCCATTATGAGTTTGGAGTAAAAACTTCTCCAATTGCATATTCAATATTGAACTTGACATACTTTAACACAAACATCAAAGATTTCCAAACCAATGTTCAGGCAGCTGAATTGGGAGTAAACCGCGGTTATCTTGCTAATGCTGATGAAGTGCGTGTACAAGGCGTGGAATTAGATTTCAGTTTTATTCTTAACAAACATTTCAACTTCAATGGAGCCGCAACGTATAGCGACGGTAAGTATGTTAAATTTACAAATGCTCCTCTTCCTCTTGAAGAAACTGGATCTCCAGTATCCTTTAAAGATGTATCAGGTTCTAATTTACCTGGAGTTTCAAAATGGGCAGGAAGCTTAAGCGGAGAATATACAAAAAATGCAAAATTCTTTGCAAACGCAGGAAAATTCTTTGTAGCTCTAGATGGTTATGCCCGTTCAGAGTTCTCATCAAGCCCATCAGCTTCTAAATATTTAGTGGTTCCCGGCTATGCAATTTTTAATGGCCGTATAGGGTTCCGCGCTTCCGAAGGATTATCTGTTCACTTTTGGGGACGTAACCTTTTAGACAAAGATTATTATGAGCAATTACTGCCAGCTGGTGGAAATTCAGGACAATATGCTGGTGTAATAGGAGATCAAAGAACATACGGAATTACACTTCGTTACGCACTATAATTTCAAAGATTGGAAAGAAATATATAAAACTTATTGCTCTATTAAGAGTCAGCTTTTTTAAATACAAAATATAACCTACTGTTTTTATAGAGTTTATTTACATTTGCAAAAATGAAATAAACTCTATGAGAACCATAAGACTCTTTTGCATATTGTTAATATATTATGCTTCCAATGCGCAAACAGAAAAAAACATAGATCATCAAAGCCTAATCTGGACACGATATTACAATCAATTTACCATAAATAACAAATGGTCAATACATAGTGAATTTGACAATCGGATATTTTTGAACCCTACAGAAGAAAATTTATATCTATTAAGGGTGCATGGTCGATATAAAATTAATAGTAAAATAGATATTGGTGCGGGGTATGCCTATTTCTCTGTAGCAACACAAAATCCAGAAGTCAATAATGACTTTAGAACACCCGAATACAGAGGACAACAGGATATTACTTGGAAACAGGAATTTGGAAATTTTTCACTAATTCAGCGATTTCAAGTTGAGGAACGGTTTTTTAAAAATGCTGACAAAAATGGACTGCAACCGGGAACCACTTTTACATGGAGATTTAGATACCGTCTTCAAGGGGAATATTGCTGCTGGAAAAAAGAAAGCCAGTATCTCAAAGCCATTGTATATGATGAACTAATGATTAACGCAGGTGAAAGCATTGTTCATAACACTTTTGACCAAAACAGAATTTACGCCGCTATCCAATACGGCATTAATAAAAATATTGCATTAGAATTGGGTTATTTAAACAGTTTCCAACAACGCGCAAGTGGTGTTGATTATTTTGATAGAGACATTATTAGGTTTACCTTATTTCACAAAATAAAACTGAAAGAAAAACAGAAGTCACAGATTAATTAAACTTATAAGGAGTTTCATCCAAAATGAAGTTGTTTTATTCTGTTTTTCATTTGTTTGTTTTAGGAAAAATGGCACTTGTTTTTTAAAGAACATTAAATTTAACTTTTAATAGATGAAAAAAAAATACTCCATAAATAAAACAACAAATTTGAGCATTGTCACAATTATGCTCTTGGTAATTTTAACCTCTTTAACTTCAAAATCATACGCCCAAAACGAAGTAGAAGTTTTTCCAAAAATAAAAGCTACTGTGGGTATTGTTCATCCGATAGTCACCTTTTCATCGGAAGAAACGACCACCAATTTTAAAGATTACTATATAGTCGGGATGCCGATTGCCATAAATGTATGGAAAAATAAAAGCATTGGTTTTTCATTCGAAATAGTTCCAACAATTAAAACCGATGATGGACTCAGTAAAGTCAACAGTGTATTAATTCACCCAGGAATACTTGTTCGATTAAAACATGAATTAACTTTTGCTGGCAGAGTTGCTTTTGAGACATCGGGTCGATACGGTTTTACGCCTGTTTTGAGCAAAGCAATCGGCATACATAAAGACTACAATTATTATGTATCGGTGCCTGTTCCGGTACGATTTGGAAATGACAAACCTGCTTCAGTAACGTTAGGTTTGCAATTTGGAATCTCGTTTTAAAATCATTTAACACCAAAACTATGTCTGAAACCATAAAAAAACAGCCCAGTTATACTCTACTTGATTTAATAAAATATTTTCTAAAACTAGGCACAACAGGTTTTGGAGGCCCCGTTGCATTGGTAGGTTATATGCATCGTGATTTGGTCGAGGATAAAAAATGGATTAACGATTCCGACTTTAAAGAAGGATTGGCACTGTCCCAATTAGCGCCAGGTCCTTTGGCGGCCCAATTGGGAATTTATATTGGGTTTGTACACTTTGGTGTTTTAGGAGCCACCCTTTCTGGATTAGCCTTTATCCTCCCTTCTTTCATAATGGTTGTTTTGTTAGGCATTGCCTATCAAGCGTATGGAGGTTTACCCTGGATGCAAGCCATTTTCTATGGCATAAGCGCTGCAGTAATTGGTATAATTGTTTTGAGTTCTTATAAACTGACAATTAAATCCATTAGTAAATTTGAAGTTCCTGCAATAAAAAGCAACTGGCTTCTCTGGATATTTTACATTACCGCAACCATTCTTACAGCTGTAACCCAAAAAGAAGAACTGCTTCTGTTTGTAGCTTTAGGTTTTATCTACATGATCGTAAAAGCACCTCCCGAATGGATTAAACGTCCTAAAACAGCTTCTTTCTTTTTTCTTTCAACAGCTGGATTCTCGGCTATAGAACTTGGAAAACTAGGAGACCTTGCCTGGTTTTTTATCAAAGCTGGAGCATTTGTTTTTGGAAGCGGACTGGCTATTGTTCCCTTTCTGCATGCTGGAGTAGTCAACGAGCATGGATGGCTAACCGAAAATCAATTTGTCGATGCCGTAGCTGTAGCCATGATTACCCCTGGACCAGTCGTAATCTCTGTAGGATTCATAGGCTATTTAGTTTCAGGATTTACTGGTGCTAGCGTTGCTGCTTTGGGAGTTTTTCTCCCTTGTTATTTATTTACCGTTATTCCTGCTCCTTATTTTAAAAAGATTTCTCAAAACAAGAGCATCAAAGCATTTGTTGACGGAATAACTGCCGGAGTAATTGGTGCTTTAGTCGGTGCTGTAATTGTAATTTCCCTCCGAACCATTGTAGATATACCGACAGTAATAATTGCGACTGGAACTGTTCTTATTCTCATTTATGTCAAAAAAATACAAGAGCCTCATATCATTTGTATTGCTGCACTTTTGGGAGTTTTACTCAAACTTATATAATTTCATAAAAAAAGTAGTCCTAAATTACGCTAGCATATCAATCCAATTTTAAGAATAGATTATTCATCAATTAACTAAATTTTGTAAAAATAGACCGTAACTTTAATAGAAAAGTTAGAGCCATGAAAAATTTTGGAATTAATCTTATGTGGTTTACCACAATCTATGTTGTAGTTTTTGCGATACTATGTCAAACAGAGCTATTTCTTCCTGCAATAATAGGTATGGCTTTTTTGGGAATATGTTTAATGCTGCTTTTAATTTTTACCGTTTTGCACGATGAGGGATACAAAACAAACAAAAAATTTAAAGATTGGTATCAAGATAACTCTAAGAAAAATTTGGTGCACTAGGAAATCGTACTTTCAGAATAAAACAAAAAAATCCAAACACAATCCTTTCCTGTTTATACTTTTCTTGCTTAATACAGGGAGTCCGCCTATGGGTTAAAATTGCCTATTCGAATCATCTCCACCCATCATTCTTCCTTTAGGACGGTTATTTCCTCCAAAACTACCCAGTTTATAAGACAAAGAAAACATCACATATCTTTTCAAAACGGTGTTTTCCTCATCGCGAATTGTAGTTGGCGATATAGTTCTTGTGGCACTTTGGTTCTGATTTAAAATATCATACACTTTCACCTTTAAAGCCATTGCTTTATTCAAAAAAACATACGATAAACTCGTATTCCATAAATAAAAATCTTTTTTGAAATCATCCGAAATATTAGAATTGTACGTATAGCCAAAATCATTACCCAAAATCCAATTTGAGGGCCAATAACTCGTGGTTTGCAAATTAATTTTGTGTACCACATTTGAGCTGGCATCCAATGAAGAATTGGTATATCTGGATTCACTGTAAGACAAACTATACGAAGGAGCTACCGTAAGTAGCTCACCATAATCATAACTCATATGCACTCTAGGAGAAACTCCCAAAGATTTTGCATCATACAAAACATCATTCGTAAATCCTTTGTCCAAAGAATAACTTCCGTTTAATCCTAAACCATATCTGACAACATGCGCGTCATTTTTTATGGATTGCCCCCAATTCCCGCCTATAGAAGTGGAATAAGTTCCAGAAACATTTTTATAAGTCGTAATTCTTTTACCGCTGGCATCATAGTTTGAAATAGAAACAATTTCACTGTCAAAGAAATCCCCTCTCGCATACAAACCATAACCCGAACGAGTACGCATATCAAAATTTCTGTAATTGATGTTGACACTGTTTTTTTTATTAGTATCCAAATTTGGATTTCCAATAATCGAATTCAAAGGATTGGACAAATTCGCCACTGGCAATAGTTGGTCTGATGAAGGAAGACTATTGGAATACTCATATCTTATCGTAAGTCCTTTTGTTCTGTCCAACGTATACCTAATTTGAGCGCTCCCATACGGCAAAATATATTTCTGGTTCAAATCAGTGTTTTTGTTTAGGTAGAAGGAATGATTGTCAAAATCGACAATCGATGTACGGGAATTCAAATTAAAACTGAATTTATTTTTTTCAAAAGTTAACCCTACTTTCGGGGTAATAGAATTTTGTCTCGAAGTTGTGTAATTTGTTAATGCTCCGTTAAGGACAGAATAGCTATCCGTACTTGCATCATAATCGTATGTTTTGACATCGTTTACCGTGTTTGACCAATCGAAATCCGAACCCAAACGAATCCTTAACGAATCCGTTATTGGTTCTATAAATTCAATATCGGTCGAATACGAATCGGAAGTATTATCAGTCTTGCCGTTTTGATTTCTTAAATCATTGGGACGTCCGTCTTGATAAAAAATTGTTTCAGAAACATTTAAAGCATCTGAATCACTTTTGGTATTATTGTTATTGAAAACAAAACTTAGATTACGGGATTTTTTTTCGAAAGCTTTATTGAAATTTATAGTATTGCCAAAATTAGTTGCTGTATTCTCCTTATACGATTTCGATTTACTCTCATTTAAGGCCAGCTCATTTTCATCAACAGAATAACTGGAAGACTCAGAAAGACTGTTCGAGCGGGTTTGTTCCACTTTTGGGGTAAAAACAATTCGGGTATCAGGATCTACTTTATACTCAAACTCAAAGTTTGCTTTATTTGCGGTATTCTCATTTCTGGTTTTCGAATCAGACTCGGTAAAAATAGTGCCTGTGGGCAAGAAATTGGCCTGATTGGACTTGCTTTCATTTTTAGTTACAGTATTCGAAAAATTGTAACTCCCCATCGCTAGAAAATTATTAGACCATTCATCGTTATAATTAAGTCCGACCAAATTAGATTCTGTTATCCCTTTTCCGTTAGTCACTCCACCTCCCCTATTATTTCCACCTCTGTTGTTTCTTCCACCGCCCATACTATCAAATACATCATCCATCGTAAAACCCGTCGAATTGATATTATTGGAAGAAGCCAACAGACTTATTTTTTGTTTGTTATTAAAATAATTCAATAAAAAACTAGCTTCGTAACGGTCATCCGTTCCATATCCTCCTAGAAATTTTCCAAAATAGCCTTTGTTTTTCTTTTCATCGATAGTAAAATTTATGCTGGAATTATCAGAAGTTGATGCTTGTTTGGATAGTTCTTCTTTTTTGGTTTTAAAATCAGAAACTTGAACCTTACTAATTATGTCAGCCGGTAAATTTTTTAGAACTACAGCGCCGTCTTTATCAAAAAATGTTTTTCCGTTTACCAAAAACTGCGTTACTTCTCTCCCGTTTACGCTTACTTTTCCATCATTGTCCACTTCAACCCCAGGCAATTGTTTCAACAAAGTTTCTACATTGGCATCAGGGCGCACTTTATAGGAAGTGGCATTAAACTCTAAAGTATCCTTTTTTACACGGATTGGCGGAGCATCATTTTTTATGACAACAGTCTCCAATTCGTTTGCGTTTTGAGACAGGTATAATTTACCAAAATCCTTATCTGCCAAAATTCCATTTTGTTTTTCAACATGGGATTTGTAACCCATAAAGTTAATTTTTAAGTAAAAAGGTTTGTCGTATTTTTTAATATTGAATTTAAAAAGGCCGTTTTTATCGGTAGTAGTGTATTCTATTACGGTGGAGTCCTTTACATTTGAAAAATAAACCGTTGCACCAGATAATGGAGCTTTAGTATTGGAATCGTAGATCCCTCCTTTTATAGCAATACTATTTTGCGCATTAACAACAGAAAAGAACTGAAGCAGAAATAAAAAAGGCAAAAATTTAAACATAAAAAAATTTATATAGAATGAGCCTATAAGACATCAAAACGCAAAAATGGTTTAATAGGACTTTCGTGATTTCTAAACACAAAACCACGAACCCCATTAAACCATCTAACTAACAAGCTATTATACCATAAAAAATCCCGATTGCTCGGGATTTCAATTTTATTTTTCTCTAATATAAATATCGATTGGCACTCCTGAGAAGTCCCATTTTTCTCTAATTTTATTTTCAAGGTAACGTTTGTAAGGCTCCTTAACATATTGGGGCATATTGGCAAAAAACACAAACTGAGGAGTTGGTGTTGGCAACTGCATACAATATTTAATTTTCACATATTTCCCTTTGGTTGCAGGTGGCGGATAAGCTTCAATCACTTTCAACATAAATTCATTGAATTTTGAGGTTGCAATATGTTGCTTTCTATTTTCAAAAACCTGAACAGTCGCTTCCAATGCTTTCAACAAACGTTGTTTTGTCAAAGCCGAAACAAAAAGAATAGGCACATCCGTAAATGGCATTAATTCTTTTTTGATTTTCTCTTCGTAATCACGGGTTGACATGGTATCTTTTTCAACCAAATCCCACTTATTCACAAGGATTACAACACCTTTACGGTTTTTCTCTGCCAACCAAAAAATACTTTGATCCTGCCCTTCAAATCCACGAGTGGCGTCTATTACCAAAATACAAATATCGGCATGTTCAATCGCACGAACTGAACGCATTACCGAATAAAATTCCAAATCTTCTTTCACTTTCGCTTTACGACGAATACCTGCCGTATCTACCAAGTTGAATTCAAAACCAAAACGGTCAAATTTTGTATCAATCGCATCACGAGTAGTACCCGCAATATCAGTTACCATAAAACGTTCTTTACCAATCAATGCATTGATAAAACTAGATTTTCCTGCATTCGGACGACCTACCACAGCAAAACGAGGCAAAACTACCTCTTCTTGAACAGGCTCTGGTTTCACTGGAAAAGCTTCAATCAAAGCATCCAATAAATCTCCAGTTCCACTTCCCGAAATACTGGCAAATGTGAAATATTCTCCTAAACCAAGGTTATAAAACTCAAGAGCGTCTTTTTCACGCATGGCATTATCTACCTTGTTTACAGCCAATAAAACAGGCTTAGTCACTTTACGCAACAAACGGGCAACAACATCATCCATCGGTGTAATCCCCTCTTCAACATCTACCACAAATATAATAACGTCGGCTTCATCGATGGCCAATTCTACTTGTTTACGGATCTCCCCTTCAAAAACATCATCCGATCCACGAACGTATCCTCCCGTATCAATCACAGAAAACTCTTTTCCGTTCCACTCGCTTTTACCGTAGTTTCTATCTCTGGTAACCCCAGAAACGGAATCTACAATAGCTTCTCTTCTTTGTATCAGCCTATTAAAAAGGGTTGATTTCCCTACATTAGGTCTTCCTACTATCGCAACAATATTGTTCATAATATAAATTCAAATATTTATTTCTCCCGAATACTGCTTTCCAGTTTCGGGTTGCAAAGGTAGTGTTTAAAACCATGAATATCAATTTTTTTGGTATATTCGCCACAGCTTGTTCACTTAACCTCTTCATTTCTAATTTCATGGACACCAATAATGAGATCCGTTTGCGTTTGCGTTTCTATAAAGAAGTCAATCAGGACATCGATTCACTGCGCCAAAAATTTATTCATTTCACCACTACTAATTCTCTGGATTTCATCCTAAAAATAAAAGAATACCACATTTGGATCAACATCAAAGGCCCCAAAAAAGCCTATTGGTCACCACATTTACACCTTGAAATGGAATCCAAAGGCGAAAACCAAACTCACATTCGAGGATTGTTTGGACCCGACCCCAACTTATGGACATTTTTTATGTTTTTGCATTTTATGATAGCAGGAACTTTTATCATATTTTGCGGTATCGCCTACTCTCATTACATCCTAAAAGAATCCACAACAGTTGATTTCGTTGTGATGTCCCTGATGGTTTTCGCTTGGTTCTTGCTGTATGTCATTGCCAAACAAATCCGAAGCAACGGCGAAAAGCAAATGAACGATATCGAAAAAGTATTTTTAGAAATCCTAGAATCTTAATAATTTGTAGCCAATCCAGCTCTCCATTGCAACTCCTCGTTCAAAAAAGGAGTTGTTCCAATGCGCTTGCACGAGCTTCCTCCGGTCGCTCAGCAACCACAGGAACAACAACCTTTTTTCACTCCGGGGTTTCCATTTCGATCTGGGCTAAAAAAAAACAGCATTAGAACAAATTCCAATACTGATTTTATATTTTTTACTTTAAAATTAAATTTCCAACATTCGATTAAACAAATAACCGAATTACCGAATCAACATTTATTGATTATAACCAAAACGCTTCAACATATTTGCGTTGCTTCTCCAGTTTTTATTGACTTTCACATATAATTCAATATGGATTTGCTTTCCGAAGAATTTCTCCAAATCCACACGGGCATCCATTCCCACTTTTTTCAAAGCAGCACCTTTATGACCAATAACGATTCCTTTTTGAGTCTCCCGTTCCACCATAATCAAAGAACGAATGCGGATGATATTCTCATCTTCAAAAAATTCTTCGGTTACGATTTCTACTGCGTATGGAATTTCTTTGCTGTAGTTCAATAATATTTTTTCACGGATTGTTTCATTTACAAAGAAACGTTCTGGTTTATCCGTCAATTGGTCTTTTGGATAATACGCTGGCGATTCCGGTAACAATGAAATGATTCTTTGAAAAACTTCAGGTACATTAAAATTCTGCAAAGCCGATATAGGATATATTTCTGCATTAGGAACTTTGGCAGTCCAAAAAGCCACTTGCTCTTCCAACTGCGCTTGATTCGAATTGTCAATTTTGTTTAACAATAACAAAACCGGAATTTTAGAATGGATAATTTTATTAAAAAAAGCTTCGTCTTTCAATTCCTGCTCTCCAATTTCAACCATATAGATTAAAACATCGGCATCTTCAAAAGCAGACTTCACAAAGTTCATCATCGATTCCTGCATTTCGTAAGCTGGTTTAATGATACCAGGTGTATCCGACAAGATCATTTGAAAATCTTCTCCGTTTACAATTCCAAGAATTCTATGGCGTGTTGTTTGTGCTTTTGACGTAATAATTGATAACCTTTCACCAACAAAGGCGTTCATTAACGTTGATTTCCCAACGTTTGGATTCCCTATGATGTTTACAAAACCTGCTTTATGTGACATTTCTATTATAATTTATGCTGCAAAGGTAGTTATATCAAGTCAATACAGGAAATAAAACATTTTTTTAAGTTTTCCTTGTTTTTATATAAATTCAGCGTATCTTTGCACCCGAAACAACGCGGGATAGAGCAGTAGGCAGCTCGTCGGGCTCATAACCCGAAGGTCACAGGTTCGAGTCCTGTTCCCGCTACTAAGTAGCCTTATTGAGATTACAAAACGCACATCGCGGGATAGAGCAGTAGGCAGCTCGTCGGGCTCATAACCCGAAGGTCACAGGTTCGAGTCCTGTTCCCGCTACTAGAAAAGCTTCAGAGAAATCTGGAGCTTTTTTTATACCCTAAAATCAAGGGGTTACACTACTTCCCTATCCTTCGTTATCCAAACTTTATACTATTATCTTAAAAACTAGGTACACTTGTAGGTACACATTTTTTATTTTTCTAGGTACACAATTTTTAATTGTCCCCTTTTTACCATTCTTTAAAACATTAGACCCAACCACAGGTACACATTCAAGGTACACATTCAAGGTACACATTAAGGTACACATCACTAAAAGTCTAGGTACACATTAAAAAAACTACACATCATGAACCATAACATATTGAAGATCCTATTCTTAACAAACAACACAAGAATAAATGCAAAAGGAGAAGCCCCTATTAGATGTAGACTTACATTCAATGGAATAAGAAAGATATTCTCCACTGGATTATTCATTAATCCTAATCATTGGGAAAACACCTTGCAAATAGCAAATCCCCCGAATGATTCTAATAGTTATATAAACACACAACTTAGCCTGATTAAACAAGATATTAATCAGGCTTTTTTATTTCTAAAAGTCCAAAAAAACACATTTGATGCAGATGATATTTACCTGCAATACAAAGGAGAGAACATCAAGGTTGAGAAAAAACTAATAGAAGTCTTTGAAATACACAATGACTCCATGAAAAAGCTTATTGGTATAGAATACTCTAAAAGCACACATTCTAAATTCATTGAAGCCAAAAGCCATACTACAGATTTCCTAAAGTATAAATACAACAAAAAGGACATCAACCTAGTAGATATTAGTTTAAAGTTTTTACACGAGTTTGAGATCTATCTTAAATCAGAGAAAAAGCATAAACAGATCACAATAAACAAGAGCATCCAAAGACTTAGAAAGATCATAAAGCTAGCTCTTTCAGAAGGATTTATAATTACAGATCCCTTCCTACTATACAAACCTAAAAGAGTAGAGACTCAAGTTGTTTTTCTAACTCCTAAGGAACTCAAGGAACTTGAAAACCATAAATTCTCACAAGTTAGGTTGCAACAAGTATGTGATATGTTCATTTTTTGTTGCTATACAGGTCTAGCCTATAGTGAAATGTCAAGTTTAACTAAAAAGAACATAGTAAAGGGATTTGACAACAAAACATGGATTGACATGTACAGACAAAAAACCAAAAAACAGTTTAAAGTACCGCTATTACCTAAGGCTAAAGAGATATTAGACAAATACAAATCCAATATTTCTAGGCATAATAAATTATTGCCAATCATTACTAATCAAAAATTCAACTCCTACCTCAAAGAAATAGCTGAAATTTTAGGCTTTGAAAAGAACCTAACTCATCACATTGGGAGGAAAACTTTTGCCACTACAGTACTCTTATACAATGATGTACCTATGGAAATTGTTTCTGAGCTACTAGGGCATTCAAAGATGAGTGTAACACAAGCGCACTATGCCAAAGTAGTACAAAGCAAAGTAAGTGAGCATATGGCTAAATTAAATATAAAATTGAGTCTGAAATAACTCAATATTTAACTGTGTTGTCTATTTTTACAACACAGTTAATTTTTAGTTTTATGGAATTACCAAACATACATTTTCAAGATTTCCCTATTGAGTTTAAAGAAATAAATCCGAGTGATTTCCCATATTTTGAAGTTGAGAATAACAGAGAAAAAATTATTATTCAACCTAATGAACAGGGGTTTATAAATGAAGCTCTACAAGATCAGATAAGCCTAGAGCATCAAAATACCATAGTGGTAAACGCAGGAGTTGGCAATGGCAAATCATATGCAATTATTCAAACTATTAAAAGATTTTATGAAGACGAACAAGATTATTTAATATTTGTAGCATCCCCTTTTGTAAGTCTAGTAGAACAATACTATCAAGAGATTTTAGACAAAACTGACATACCAGATTCTCAAATCTACAAATACAATTTCATTGGAGAAACAAGTGACATTAATCCAATAGGAAGAAAAATTCAAATTATTACAGTAAATACTCTATTAGGTAATCCAGGTGAAGATGCTTTTATTAATTCTGAAAAAAAACGGATTTATCTAAATAGCCTAATAAGCCATTGTCAAAGGAATGACACAAAAGCTGTATTCATCTATGATGAAATACATGATGCATACCATAACTTCAAAGAAAAGTATGTATTTAGTTTATGGAAATGGAAAAACATCATACACAAAAATATCATCCTAAGTGCAACATATTGTGAAGCTTCAAAAGTTGTTATAGAATACTTAGCTGAATTAACAGATAACAAAATACAAATAATAGAATGCGCGAGAACTAGATTTTTAGAAAAACAAAGCTCTTTACATCTACATTATGACCATGCAAGAAAATACTCTAATACATTAGGCAGTCTAATTGGAGTAGTTGAAGACATAATTGATCGAGGATTAAATATAGATATACTTTGTTATTCAAAAAAATTAGCGGAAGAAATCTGCATCAATAAAACTAGTGGTGTTGGGGAACTATTGTTTAAGAAGTATGGATCAAACATCAATAAATGCGTATCAGATTTAACAGACAATCAAAGGACTGAAAGAGGAATTCCAAAAAGTAGATACAGAAAAGACAAAATTAATGTAGGTACTAATTTCAAAACAGGAGTTAGTATAGAAAAAGAAAACCACGCTTTTGTAATAATATTTCCTCCAAACGGAACAAAAAATGAGTTTAAAAACTATTATGGAATTTTCTCAGGAGGAACAAATTCTATAGTTCAGGCACTAGCTAGAAAAAGAGCAAAAGGAGAAATCCATATTATCCTTCCAAAGCCTGATGAATTTGATTATGATACTCTACCTTTTACCGAAGGTATAAAAAAAGAAGCTTTTGAGACTTGTTACAATTTAGTACAAAAGCATAATGAAACAACTAATAGTCATTCAAAAGTTAAATATAATACACTAAACTCACAAGACACTCTATTAGAAAATTTTTATTCTAATACGCTAAGGGCTAACATACAAGACACTTTTGAGCACATAGAAAGTACAAATAGAGAAAACAAAGTACGACTAGATTTTCCTGAATACAAATTATTCAAATTAAATGATGGAGAAAATTATTTAGCTCAAAAATATAAAATCTTTGGTGGCGACTTATCAGCATACATTACCTATGGTGCTTTTACAAATCAATTCATAAACTGCAACCTTACATATATTAATATTAAACCACCTGTCTATTTTACAGAAGGCAAAATACAATGGCAATTAGAAAAATTCTTTGATAACTATTTTGATGATGATAATTTTATATACTTAAGACAGACCATAAATGACAAATACATTTTTCACAAATTATTAAATGAAATATTTTCAAATTACACAATACTTTTTAAAGCTAGTTCTGAAGCTAAACCTGTAGTTATAAGTCAAAATTCTTCAAAAATATTAGAAACCCAAATATTAGCATTTATACATAGAAAACTTTATCCTAACAACGCTATTTTCAATAATAGATTTGAGAATAGAGGATATTTCACTGATTCAACGTATAGCAGAGGAGATCACTTTAATAGCTGTATTGCCCATTCCTTAAGAATAGATGAAACCTCAGCTGAAGTTTCACCAGACACAAAAGACTTAGTAATAGCCTACAAATCATTAAACTATTTTAGACTAAAAGTAATTAGTTCAATACAGTCAATAACTATTGGCAGAAATACAGTGACTTATATTCCAAACAAACCTAATGAAGATTTTGTTCTCCCAACTGAAGAATCAAAATTCAACAATATGATAACTACTTTAATAGAATCTGATTATTACTTAAAAAATCAAATTTTTGATTTTAAAAACAGCTTTGAAAGACCTGAAAATCAAATTCTGGAAAAGAAAGCTTTAGCATTTTACAGTTACTTAAAAACAGATTTTTTTATCACTAAAGCTAGAAGAATTAATAATAGCCAAACTAATGTTAACGTTACAGAGATTTTAAAAGTATTGGACATATCAGATTCAAGTTTACTAATAGATCTAGTCAATACTGCTGGCATTATTATTCCAGAAGAGAACTTACAAACTTTGAGTATAACAGAAGGAAATTTTGTCTTTTCATAAAAACTAGAATCTAAAAATCCTTCCAGTCTTGTATTCCTCTTATATAGGAAAGAATACAAAACTGGAAGGATTCTCTTTAGATTACATTTCTATAATCCTAGAATATCTCCTTTTTCTAAAGATAAAAATCATAGAATAAACATTCCTCCACAACTCATATCGCTAGGTCTGAATAAATAATATAGTTTTAACCCTAGATATCCATACTTCTAGAAACGTGAATTATATATTCCTAGCTACAATAATATCCCAAGAAATAACTTTTTCTAAAACTTACAAGGGTTTCTTTTAAAATCTTCCCCACCTAAGACTTTTGATTTAACAACGCACGAACTTGGAGGAGGAAGCCTGCTAAGGACTTAGCTTTTATTTCCACAAAGGTAAGGATTCTAAATTTGGCATTCAACACTTTACACCATTCCAAAGACACTTTATGGCTAATAGCCAAATCTTTATGTGTCTACTAAAAATATTTTATTCATTTCAATATTAACAATTTTAAACATTTTTATTTATGCAATTAAGACATTCAGAAAGGAAGAAAGCTAAAATCAAATTAGCTCTTCAAGGAAGTGCTGGAAGTGGTAAAACGTATTCAAGTTTACTCTTAGCACAAGGTTTAACTAATGGAGACTTTTCTAAAGTAGCCATTATAGATTCAGAAAATGGAAGTGCCGATCTGTATTCCCATCTTGGGCAATATAATGTACTGACATTATCCCCACCATTTACACCCGAAAACTATATTAAAGCCATTGATGTATGTGTCAATGCAGGTATGGAGGTAATCATTCTAGACAGTATAAGTCATTGTTGGGATTACTTATTGGATTATCATTCAAACTTGTCAGGGAACTCCTTTACTAATTGGGGAAAAATTACTCCTATGCACAAATCCTTTACTGATAAAATGATGCAAGCAGATGTCCATATCATTGCTACCATGAGGACTAAACAAGATTATGTACTAAATCAGAAAGATGGCAAATACATTCCAGAGAAGGTAGGATTAAAAGCTGTGCAAAGAGATGGTTTGGACTATGAGTTTACAGTTGTGTTTGATGTGGATATAAAGCATTTTGCTGTATCCTCTAAAGATAGAACAGGCATGTTTATGGGTAAACCGGAATTCATTATTAACACATTTACCGGAAAGAAAATTCTAGAATGGTGCAATAGTGGAACCAATTTACAAGAGGCTAGAGAGAAGATTAAAAGCACTAAAACTGTTGAAGAATTGAGAAAGCTCTATAATCAATACAGCAGTTGGCAAAAAGAATTAGACTATGATTTTAAACTTCAAAAAGAAACAATCAGTGTAAAAGAAACATTATTAAACCCTTTAAAATCTAACATCAATGGAAGCACATATCCTTGAAATTGAGCCTGAGTTACAGCTAAAGCCTGTTTTTCAGCTAAACACACCTCAAAACCTAGAAATAGAAAGTAGTATTAACCCGAAGCCTCTATTTGTTCCTAAACCTTTCATTGAGGCAAATACGAGTGAAATTAACCTAGCTCATTTAAAGAATGACTGTGTAATACCTGTATTCTCTAAGGACAACGAAAGAACAATAGCACATCAGGAATTTATAGAGATTGCGCAAGGTTGTGCAAGCAGAGCATTCCCATATCAAGCATTTGATGAACCTGAGATTAGAGTTAGCCACCAAATAAAGGGCAGAACTCCTGATGCAATAAATAAGCAAGCTAGGGACTTACTAGACCATGAGAAAACACAATACTTTGAAAGAATGGCTTTCATTATTAGGATTCCTAGCATTGTAGATACTATCAATGGAAATGAAATAGCTCTGACAATTGGAGGAGTGAGATCCTACAATCTAGAGAACCTGTACAACAAGAAATCCTTTGAAAAATTTAAGTTCTTTATAGGCTTTCAGGTTAAAGTATGTTGCAATCTAGCAGTTACAAGTGATGGATTTGTAGAAGAAATGCGTGTAAGCTCTTATCAGGAATTACAAAGCAAGATTCTAGATGTGCTACAAAACTTTAATGCTGAAAAACAACTAAGACAAATGAAGCAACTTTCTGAACATACTTTAACAGAGCATCAGTTTGCTCAATTACTAGGTAGAACTAGATTGTATCAGCATCTGCCTAAAAAGGACAAGTTGGGAATTCCTTCACTATCTTTTAATGATGGGCAGATTAATACTATAGCTAGAGACTATTATGAGGATGCTAGTTTCAGCAGAAATATACAAGGAGACATTAACCTTTGGAATGTCTATAATCTCTTTACTCAAGCTAATAAATCAAGCTATATAGACACGTTCCTAGACAGGAATGTAAATGCATTTGACTTTTCAAATAGCTTGTTAAAAACACTAAATGGTAGCTCTAACTATCATTGGTTTTTGAGTTGAATGAAAGCGCCCTATTTAAATGTAGGGCGCTATATACAGGCAATAAAGTTCTAGTTGTTTTTCAATTTGTTCTTCTCGTACTCTATAAAAATTGGATTATCATAAATTCTCTCATTTTTAATTTTACTTATTACATCATCTTGTGACATATTTGCAGGGATTAAATTTTCAAGCTTTCTAATTGCTGAACTTGGAATACCAAATTCCGATAAAATTGTCAAATTTTCTCTTAAGAATTCGTTTTCTATTAAATTAGTGTAATGGCTATAATTGCCTGGCCTAAGACCTTTTTCATTGCAAACAAATGTCTGAATGGAATTAATTACTGAGAGCCATTTAGGTATTTTATACTGAAACCAATGTTTATGAATTTGAAAGTTAGACATTATAACCTCTTCCTTAATCTCTATGTCACTTATTTCAGAATATCTTTTACCATAAGAGAATTTATTTTTATTAATCCCTTCTTGTTCAGGATTATTATTTTTTTCATCATAATATTGAACACATTCATTTATATATGTCAAATCACTTTGAATTAATTGAGCCATATTTTGATGCATACCATAATTAAATGTTTTATTTATAAGCCGTCCTATTCCTAGTGATTTAGATTCAGTATCCTTCATTAAATGATCCCAACCTAATTTTAAACAATATTCTAGTTCTCTATATGTAGGTGTTTGTGTCCAGCTAATCAAATTATAGTTAGCATTAATATCACGTCTAATTTTATCTATTATATTTTTTTGACCAAATACTTCAACAGCATTATTCTTTATTATTTCCTTTTCATTAAATGGAATATTTTTAATTGCTTTATATTGATCTGTTTCCTTATTAAGGACTTCATCATCTGACAACGTAATTAAAACCTCATTTGATATTGGATTTTGTTCATAAAATGGTATATCAATTGTAATTTGTGTATCGGTAGGAATAGGATTGAAATTATAGATATTGCCAGTATAATGCATCATCAATCTTCCTGCTCTTCCCTTAATATTTGAATAATCAAAAAAATCAATTGGTATGTCTCTCCCCTTCTTTGAATCATAAAAAATTATATTTTTTGCACTAGTATTTACTCCTTCAATTATTGTTGTAGTACAAAAAAGGAAATTAAGTTTTCCGTCATTAAAGTAATTAATTATTGATGAAGTAATATGTTTTTGAAGTGCTCCATCGTGAATCCCAATTTTATGATTCAAGAGATTAATTAGACTCCAATCTGTAGATATGTTATTTTTTATCCACTCATTTATATCCAATTCTACACTATTACTTTCTATTCCATTTTTAACTATATAATTTAAAAAGCGTTTAGATAAATCTCGAACCCTATTAGGTGATGAACAGTAAATAATTGATTGTTCATAACGATTATTTAATAACAATTCAAAAAGCTTATTTTCTCTTTCTTCCAGAGCTTCTAAATACCCCCGCTTTTTATGGTGGGTAGTCCTATCAAAGGCCTCTTTATTTGGTGTATAAATA
>NZ_MUNX01000110.1 GCF_002001005.1 Flavobacterium sp. A45 | reverse complement strand
ACCTAACCAAAACCAAATGAATTTTATCAATCTATTCCACGTATGTATTGATTGCAAATCTCTTTCTCTAAAAGGCTTGCAACCAATATTCAATTGTTAGAAAACTTGTTCTTCACACTTTACAGATTTCAATACCCAAACTTTCGTTTTGATGAGTAGTTAGGGTATCTATTATCAATTTTATTAAATTTAAAATATTAAAAAAATGAAATTCAATAGTAATTTAATACTGTTTGTTGTGTTGTTGGCATGTATTTCAACCTACGCACAAAAAAAAATAACAGGAACTGTTATAGACAAACAAACAAATCAGCCAATGGCAGGAGTTAATATAGTTTCCTCCAATTCAAAAGCAGGAACTATATCAGGATTTGACGGGAAATTTCAATTAGAATTACCCGATAATGTTACCTCAATAGAGCTTTCTTATATTGGTTACCAAAACCAAAAAGTAGCAATAGATGGAAGCACTAATTACAATGTTTACATGAGCTCAGGCCAAGACTTAAATGAAGTTGTAGTTATTGGTTACGGGACTCTTTCCAAAAAAGACATGAGCGCAAGTATTTCTTCAATTAAAACTAAGGATTTACCTCCAGGTACTTCTTCTAGCTTCGAAAATTCTTTGCAAGGTCAAACTGCGGGTGTCAATATAAGTTCATCATCGGCAACCCCCGGTAGTGCTGTAAGTGTAAATATCCGTGGAGTATCTTCTATATCTGCAAGTAGTCAGCCCTTGTATATTATAGATGGGGTTCCATTGGTATCAAGAAATAATTCTGCATTAAATACTAATATTCAGCCAACAAACCCTTTGGCGGATTTAAATCCTAGTGATATCGAATCATTCTCTGTTCTAAAAGATGCTGCAGCTGCTGCCATTTATGGTTCTAGAGGGGCTAATGGAGTAATATTGATTACTACTAAAAGAGGTAAAACTGGAGCGAGTTCGGTTAATGTAAATTATTATACAGCTATTTCTGAAATCACAAAATATCCAAAATTAGTTGACAGTAATAAATTTAAAAGTTTCTTTAATACTGCTGCCGAATTTGATGGTTTAGGGGCAGATTATTTTGATTGGATTGATACTTCCAAAGGTGTTAATACCAATATTTATGATGAAATTTTTAGAATTGGTATCGCTCAAAATTTAGATCTAAGTTTGAAAGGCGGTAATGAAAAAACTAGTTTCTATGTAAGTGGAAATTATTTTAATCAAGATGGTATTCAGATTGGTCAAGGTTTTAAAAGATTAAGTGGTCGTGTAAATTTAGACCACACTATTGATGATCAATTTAAAGTGGGTAGTACTTTTTTTATTACCCGAAGCAATCACCAAAGAACGATAGGTGAAAACGACGAATATGGTGTAGTTATTAATGCTCAAGGATGGGATCCTACAGAACCAATATATGATGAGAATGGTAATTACACGAATCCATTCAAATATAATACTTGGTGGCCACTAGAAAATCCTGTTCAGATTGCGAATGAATATAAAAACACTTCTCAATCAACACGTGTTCAGGGGTCTACTTTTTTGGAATGGAAAATTATTCCAGATTTAAAATTTAAAACCGCTTTGTCTTTAGAATATTCAAATTTAGTTGAGTCTTCTTTTGTGCCTTCTGGAACTAATAAATCTAAAACAGGAGAGGGTATTTACGCCACTTATGAAGAAACAAACTGGCTTGTAGAAAACACTTTAAACTACGCCAAAAATTTTCAAGAAAAACACGATTTTGGAGCTATTTTAGGTTGGACATTACAAGGGAATGAGTCTTTATTTTCCGATCAAGCGGGTGTGGGTTATGCAACCAATTCTACAGCTAGTATTTCTGCAGCTAGTACTATTACTTCTAGTACTTCGGGTAAAAATCAATATGGATTACAATCTTTCTTTGGAAGAGCAAACTATGTTTATAATGATAAATACATTGCTTCATTTACAGTAAGAGCTGATGGTTCATCTCGTTTTGGAGAGAATAATCGTTATGGTTATTTCCCTTCTGGGTCCTTGGCATGGAGAGTAAATAAAGAAGAATTTTTTAATATAAAAACTATCTCTGATTTTAAAATCCGTGCTAGTTATGGACTTACAGGAAATCAGGAAATTAGTTCTAATTGGAGAGGTACTTATTCATTAAATGCTAATTATAATGGTGTTCCAGGTATTGCACCAAGTCGTTTGGGCAACCCGGATTTGGGTTGGGAAACAACGACCCAACTGGATCTAGGTTTGGATTTGGGGTTGTTTAAAAACAGAGTTAATTTAACATTTGATTATTTTGACAAACTAACAGACGACTTGTTGTTGCAATCTAAAGTTTCTGGTTTGACTGGTTTTAATTCCGTTTTCCAAAACGTTGGCGCGATTGAAAATAAAGGATTTGAATTTGCAATTAACGCAGCTGTTATTGATGGAGAACAATTCAAATGGAATACAGGAGTAAATCTTACTTTATTAGAAAATAAGATTACAAAATTAAATAACAATGGAGAAGAAATTGGAAGAAATCATATCTTAAAAGAAGGTGAAGCTGTTAGTACGTTATACTTAATTAAGTTTTTAGGTGTAGATCCGCAAACAGGAGACGCTAAGTTTGATGATGTAAACAAAGACGGAATTATTGATTTTTCAGACAGACAAATTGTTGGTGGAGCTATACCTACTTATTATGGAGGTTGGACAAATAATTTAAGTTACAAGCGTTTTACATTAACAGCGAACTTTTTATTCTCAGGAGGAAATAAAATATTCAATCAAAGTAGACATGTATATGAAAATTATGGTTTTACTAAAAGTGGTATTCCATACTCTAATATTAGCGAAAGAGTCTATGATAACTATTGGAGGACTCCAGGTCAAATTACCGATATACCAAGGCCGTCTACAGAAGGTGGACAAATGCAACGTTTTAGTACTCAGTATTTAGAAGATGGCGATTATATTCGATTAAAAACTTTAAATCTAGCGTACAAATTGCCAACAGATGTTATTAATAAAATAGGTTTAAACAATCTTTCTTTATATGTACAGGCTCAAAACTTATTTACATTAACTGATTATTTAGGTTTTGATCCGGAAGTCTCTACAAACACCTCTTCTCAAGAAGATTTGAATGTTTTGCAAGGTGAAGATTTTGGAACTTTGGGTCAGGCAAGAACGTTTACAATTGGATTAAGTACAACATTTTAAAAAAATAAAATCATGAAAAAAATAAATATATATGCATGTTTATGTATGTTACTTGCCTTTACTTTTTTGAGTTGTGAAGATATATTAGATACTAAACTCGATGATGAAGTTCCAGTAGAAACAGCTATAACAGATGGTATTTCTTTAAAATCTGCAGCGGTTGGACTTTACGATATAATGCAAAGCGGAACGTATTACGGAGGTGAATTTGTACTAGCTCAGGATTTGTCGGGTGGTATTGCTGATGCTACTGGTTTCCAAGAGCGTTATGCACAGTTAGATAAAGCCATAGTGCCTCCGTCTAACACCTATATTCAAAGTAGTTGGGTTAATGTTTATAATTTGGTAAATGCCAGTAATTTGATTTTGTCCAAAATGGATGAATTGAAACTGGATGATGATACTTCAAAAGGAACGGCACTTTTTTGTCGGGCATTGGGACATTTTGATGCTCTGAGACAATTTGGACAATTTACAGATATGAACTCAAAATATGGTATCCCAATTTCTACGCAATATTTAGATTCAAAATCGGCATTAACAATTTCGAGATCAACTGTTGCTGCTTCTTATCAACAAATTATTGCTGATTTGAATGGAGCAATTGGATTATTGAAGTATGATAGCAATCGATTTTCTATTACTAAAGCAGCTGCAGAGGCATTACTTGCACGAGTATATTTGTATAAAGGTGATAATGATAATGCTATTGTTTATGCTGGTAAAGTTATTGATAATACTACTTATAAATTGAATACCAAATACAATGACATTTATGATGTTGAAGGTTCTAATGAAGCCATATTTGAATTACAGTTTTTAGGTACAGACGGAAGTGGTTTTACTGGAATTTTATCGGTTTCACCTCCTGAGGTTTCGGCTAATTATGATGATTTTTTCGAACCGATGGATTATGATAATGACCCAAGAAGTTACCGATATTATGATGATGGTAAAGTGGTTTATGTAGATAAATACGGTACTAATAACAACCAAATTGATGGTAATAGTATCATTATCAAGTTGTCTGAGATGTATCTAATTAGAGCAGAGGCGTTGGCAAAGAAAAATCCAAATGACTTAACATTAGCTTTGGCTGACTTGAATATAGTTAGGAAAAGAGCTTTGCCATCAAAACTTTATACCATGGCTGATGCACCCAATTTAAGTAGTTTTATTACTATTTTATTAGATGAAAGTGCTAGAGAATTAGGCTTTGAAGGACATAGATGGTTTAGTGTTGTCCGTTTAGGACGCGCCACGTCGTTATTGAATATTCCTGCGTTTAGAACGGTTTATCCAATACCTCAAAATGAAATTACTATTGCTAAAGGTGTTTTAGAACAAAACCCAGGCTATTAAAAATCCCAAAAGAAGTTACTAATTCGGAATTTATTTAATTAAATGGATTCCGATTAGTTCCTTCTTTCTTTCAAAAAAAAAAAATGACAAAACATACACCATTCGCATTATGTATTCATGGAGGTGCAGGCGTAATAACTCCCGAAAATCTTTCGGAAGCCGATAAAAAATTAATAAATGCTGATTTAATGCTTGCCTTGAATGCAGGTGAAGAAATTTTAGTAATAGGGGGAAGCGCTATAGATGCAGTTGCAGCAGCCGTAGTAGCATTAGAAAATAGTATTCATTTTAATGCTGGAAAAGGAGCTGTTTATACTAGAACTGGAAAACATTTACTTGAAGCATCCATAATGGACGGTGCCACTTTTAAGGCAGGAGCAGTTGCTAATAGCAGGAGAATTAAAAATCCTGTTTTATTTGCAAAAAGTCTATTAGCAGACGAAAATATAGTATTACTTTCGGGTAAAGGTGCAGATAAATTAGCGGAAGAAACCAATCACGAAATGGTTGAAAATACTTATTTTGATACTAATTTTAGAAAAGAACAACTTATTGAAGCTCAAAAAATTTCAGAAACAGGGACTTATTTAGATCACACGAATCTAAAAATGGGAACTGTTGGAGCCGTTGCTATTGATAAGCAAGGTAACATTGCTGCAGCAACTTCAACAGGTGGAATGACAAATAAATTAGATGGACGTATTGGTGATACAGCTATTATCGGTGCGGGCACCTATGCCAACAATAAAACATGTGGTGTATCCTGTACTGGTGTTGGTGAATATTTTATTAGGGCAACTGTTGCTTCGATGGTCTCTAACTTAATGGAGTATGGAGACAAAACACTAGAGCAGGCAGCAGAAATAACAATTAAGGAACATTTAACTCAATTGGGAGGAGAAGGGGGATTAATTGCAATTGATAACGAAGGAAATGTGAGCTTTTCTTTTAATTCTCAAGGAATGTATCGTGGATATGTTAGTGAGAAAACGAATGAGAAGAAAATCTATATTTGGGATAACGAAGAAATATAACCTTTATCAATCTAAAATGATCATAGCCGTGATTTGGTTATAAACATCAATAGCGGCTATGTATTTCCATAATCCAAAAAAAAAAGTATAGATATGAAAATTATTCCAATTTTTATTTTAGCGTTTTCGCTTTTTCAAATTTCTTGCCAGTCTAAGAGCGAATCTGTTAAAAAACAACCGATTTCTGAATTAGAGAAGCAATCTAAAAATAAAGCTCTCGGGAAATTATTTATTATTGGAGGGGGAAAAAAGTCAGATGCTTTGATTTCGGAATTGATCACTTTAAGCAAGCTCGAACAAGAAAATTTCATGATAATCCTTCCAATGGCTAGTGAGGAACCTGATTCGGCGGTTTATTATACGGCAAAGCAGTTTATTTCCTTAGGTGTTCGTCCAGAGAAGATAAAATCTTTTAATCTTAATCCAAAGAATCAAACAAAGGGGCAAATCGATTCTCTTAAAATCGCAAGTTTAATTTATATTACTGGTGGTGATCAGAACTTGTTTATGAAATCTGTTTTGAATACTTCAGCTTATGATGCTATTTCTACCGCTTATCAAAATGGAACAACCATTGCAGGAACAAGTGCTGGCGCAGCTGTGATGAGCCAAAAAATGATATCGGGAAATGAACTGAAACATCCAAAATATACTGGAGATTTTCGTACCATTGAAGCTCAAAACTTTGAGATAAAAACAGGATTGGGTTTACTCCCAAACGCTATTGTTGATCAACATTTTATTCGTCGGATGAGGATGAATCGTTTATTAGCTGTAGCGCTAGAAAATCCAGATCAAATAGCAATTGGAATTGATGAATCTACTGCTATTAAAGTAGATGGCGACTCTGCAACGGTTTGTGGCGATTCGCAGGTAATTTTAATTAAGAACAGTGAAAAGAAAAGTATTCACACAAAAAGCGGATTATTAGGTGGGAAAAATATCAAGTTAGAAATCCTTCTTCCGGGAGAAAAATTTAAAATATAAAAGATGAAAATATTAGAAAAATTCCCAGACACAATCACTATAATTTTAGCAATAACTGTTCTATTTATTGGCTTAACATGGATAATCCCAGCAGGAGAATTTGACAGGACTATTGTTAACAATACCGAAAAAATTATTGCAGGCTCTTATAAGCATGTAGAAGCGGTTCCTCAGGGTATCGAAGCATTTTTAGTTGCTCCCATCAAAGGATTTATTTCGGCAGCACAAATTATTGCTTTTGTTTTTTTGGTTGGAGGTGCTTTTGCCATTATAAACACTACTGGAGCTATAAATGCTGGATTATTTAATGTAATTCAATACAGTCAAAAAAGGCCCAAATACAAAATTTTAGTTCTTCCTTTTTTAATAATATTATTTTCATTTGCAGGAGCTACTTTTGGTATGAGTGAAGAAATTTTAATTTTCATTTTGATTACTGTTCCTATGGCAAAAGCAATGGGATATGATGCAATAGTTGGAGCAGCCATACCAATAGTAGGAACTGGTGTTGGTTTTGGTGGCGCATTTAGTAACCCATTTACCATTGGTATTGCACAAGGTATTGCACAAATTCCAATTTTTAGCGGAATGGAATACCGAATTTTTGTATGGTTTGTTTTGACCAGTATTGCTTGTGTAGTAATAACTCAGTATGCATCGAAAATCGAAAAAAATCCCGAGAAAAGCTTATTGTTTGGGATTAACAGTGAGAATGAAAAAAGTACTATTGATACATCAGATTTTAATTTAAATAGTTCAAGAAAGTTCGTTTTGGTGGCTCTTTTGACTTCTATTGTTATCCTTATTTATGGAGTAAGCAATTACGCTTGGTATATTAATGAAATTGCGGGTTTATTTTTAGCATTGGCTATTTTTGTTTCCATTATTTATAGAATGCCTATATCTAAGGCTGTAGATGCTTTTGTGGATGGAGCCAAGGATATGATGACAGCCGCTTTGGTTATTGGTTTGGCAAAGGGACTTTTAATTATTTCACAAGACGGGAAAATAATAGATACAATTCTAAATTCAATTGTCACCATTACCCAAAATACGGCGCCAGTAATTTCGGCTGTATGTATCTTCTTTTTTCAATCCTTTTTGAACTTTTTTATTCCGTCAGGTTCTGGACAAGCGTCTTTAACTATGCCTATCATTATCCCAATTTGCGATGTATCAGGTATCAGCAGACAGATGGCAGTATTAACTTTTCAGCTAGGGGATGGTCTTACCAATCTCATAATTCCAACAAGTGGCGTTACGATGGGAGCTCTTACACTCGCCAAAATACCATATAGTAAATGGTTTAAATGGATGTTGCCAAGAATGCTAGTGTTTTTAATAGCGTCGATGTTGTTGTTACTTCCTCCCTTATATTTATTTAAATGGTAAAAACAAAAAAGATGAAAACAATTATATGTATTAGTTTGCTGGCATTATGTTCATGCGCTTCAGACAACGATTCAAAAGTGCCTGAGTCAACCTTGCCTGAAACAGTTGCGCCTAGAGTTAAAGACTACACGTCTTATTTTACTGGAAATAAAACCGACAGTAAAAACAAAGGACTTGGAGGAATTTGTCTGATGGGAGGTGCTTCAGAGAATGATGAAGCGATGAAATGGTTCCTAAAAAGAGCAAATGGAGGTGATGTTTTAGTTCTTAGAACTTCGGGTACAGATGGCTATAATTCTTATTTGTATTCTTCATTAGGAGTAAAAGTAAATTCTGTTGAAACTATTCTTTTTAAAAATGGTGCGGCCAGTTCAGATACTGATATTCTTGATAAAATAAAAAATGCTGAGGCTATTTGGTTTGCTGGTGGTGACCAATGGGACTACATTTCCTATTGGAGAAATAGTCCGGTTTCAAAAGTTATAAACGATGCAATTACACAAAATAGCATTGTTATTGGAGGCACAAGTGCAGGAATGGCAATTCAAGGAGGCTTTTATTTTTCTGCTCAAAAGGGAACAATAACGTCTTCAGAAGCATTACTGAATCCTTATGATTCAAAACTAACGGTTTCGAATGAAACTTTTCTTGATAATTCTATTTTAAAAAATGTGATAACAGATACTCATTATGATAATCCTAATAGAAAAGGCCGACATATAGCATTTATAGCGCGTATTATAACGGACTATGGTATCTCAGCCAAAGGGATTGCCTGTGATGAATATACATCTGTTTGTATTGATGAAAAAGGAATTGCAAGAATATTTGGAAGCTATCCCGCAAAAGAGGATGTAGCCTATTTTATAAAACCAAACGCTGATATTCCAAATAATAAACCTGAATTGTGTAGTCCAAACAAAGCTTTAGAATGGAATCTCGATAAAAAAGCTATTACTGTGTATGAAGTTAAAGGAACTAATGACGGAAAAAACACTTTTAATCTAAACAATTGGACAGAAGGGAATGGAGGAATTTGGAAAAGCTGGTATATAGAAAATGGCACATTAACAGAGCTAATTGCTCTTTAATAGGTATGAAGAACTTCTCTATAAATTTTCTGATTTGTGGACGCTAAAGGTTGTTTTTTTATTTTTTAAGTGTTAACCTTTAAGATATCGTAACAATTCTAAAAGAAATAACAGTTTATTGTTGGAGATATTTTTAATTGGTTTTTTTCACAGATTAGAAAGATAATTGAACAGAGGAAGTAGAATGCCTTTTTTTATTAATAATCAAATATTTAACAAATTTACAATGGAAATAATTTTAGAACAATGGGGTATTCTTTGGCAGGATATTATTCAGCATCCAGGAGCCTCATTAGCAATAATTGGAAATTTAATTATCATTGAAAGCTTGCTTTCTGTAGATAATGCAGCAATATTAGCAACAATGGTTATGGATTTACCAAGTGAACAACGGGATAAAGCTTTAAAATACGGAATATTTGGAGCCTACTTTTTTAGAGGTATAGCAATGCTTTTTGCAGCATTTTTAATTAAAATATGGTGGCTAAAACCTATCGGTGGAATTTATTTACTTTATCTGGCTTATGATTATTGGAAAAGGAAACATGCTGAAGATTTTGATAACGATACATTAGATAAAAGCAGTAATTGGCTCTATAGAGTAACAGTTGGTTCTTTGGGAACGTTTTGGGCTACTGTAGTTTTAATCGAATTAATGGACATGGCCTTTTCTATAGATAATGTATTTGCAGCAGTTGCATTTACCCCAAACATAATTTTAGTCTGCATAGGTGTATTTATCGGGATTTTAGCCATGCGATTCATTGCGCAATGGTTTGTTACACTTATGGGAAAATATAGCTTTCTTGAAACGGCAGCATTTGTTGTAATTGCAATATTAGGACTAAAATTAACTTTTTCCTTATGGGAACATTATTATCCAAAAAGTGCAATAAGTGCATTTTTAGGAAGCCATACTGCTGATATTGGCATCTCTGTTTTAACAGTTGCTATTTTCTTTGTGCCGATTTTAACTTCACTACTTTTTTGTTTTCCTCAAAAGAAATTAAATTCTTAGAAATTGTCCGAATATAAAGATGTATAGAGAAATCAGATTTTAAATTTTTTTACTTAATGTAATATAGTATCATTTTCCTGAAAGTTTAGGCTAATTGGTTTTTATGACATTTAATCGTTTAGATTTATATTTTGAATTAGTGTTATTTATCTAAATAAAAAATGCCTGCACCATATAGATGCAGGCAATTTTATAACTAACCAAAACCAAAGTAATAAATAACCAGTTTATTACATTGCAAAGATCAGCATAATGTTTATTTCTTGTTGTTAAGGAATTGTTATTACTTATTCAGAAAAAGTTAAGTTTTGCAATTCAATTTTAACATATTAAAATTCTGATTTTTTAAAAAACTAATCAATTGATTATCAATATTTTTTAGTTTGGTGTGAAATTGACATTTTAATTTTTTGAAAGGCATAAAATTACCATTGAGATTGCTATTAAATTGTCATTGTAATGAGATCTTACTTCTTGTCTTGCAAAGCAAAAACCTTTTTCAATACATCGGAAGTTCTGGCATTCAAATTGGTTCTGATATTTTTTTCTTCAACAGTAATCATTTTAAATACACCATCCAAAGCTTTTTTGGTTATATAATCCGTAAGGTCTGGATTTACTTTGGTAACAAAGGGTATAGTGTTGTATTGCTTGATTATGTTTGCCCAAATCACATCGGCTCCAACCTTACCAATTGATTCTTGAACCACTGGGCTGAACTTAGAATAGAGTGGTGTTTCTGTTGTTGATTGTAAATAAACCGTTGCAGCATTTTCTTTTCCCAGCAAAATGCCTTTGGCATCGGTTATGGTGATGTTTTTGATAGCCGAAACAAATATAGGTGTTGCTTCTTTTACGGCATCTTCGGCTGCTCTATTCATGGCCAATATTCCTTCATCAGCCAATTTTGACATTCCCATTTTTCTCAGTGTTCTGTCCAGTTTGGCTAATTCTTCGGGCATTAGAATTTTAACTGCTTCATTTTTATAAAAACCATCTGTAGCAGTAAGTTTTGATACTTGAACGGTAACTCCTTTGTTGAGGGCTTCTTTTAGTCCAGCAGCAATATCTAAGCTATTATTTGATTTCGTTACAGCATTGATTTTTTCGGATGCTTTTGTCAGTATGTCTTTGAATTGAGCATTACTGATTGCAGGTAAGATGAAGAGTAGGAGTAGGGCTTTTTTCATTTTGTTTTAATTTTTTTCAAAAGTAGACAAACAATATTTACTAATTGAAAGCAATTTCCCAATGAAATGCTAAAAATGATAGACTTCGTTTATAATAACCGCTTGAGTTTATTTATTATATTTGTAATGCATTGAAATATAGTTATTTGAGTGTTTACGATTAATGAAATTACAATTTTAAAAAATGAAAATATTGGAATTGGAATTACTGTCGGATGATGTTCTAAAAACGGAAGCTTTTTATAATGAAGTATTAGGATTGGAGACGATATACAGAGATGATTCCAGTGTTTCATTTAATGCAGGTGCCACAAAATTGACTTTTCATGCTTCCCAAAATGTAAAACCAGTTTATCATTTTGCTTTTGATGTGCCCAATAATAAGCTGTTCGAAGCTTTTTCTTGGATAGAAAGCAAAACCGAAATCATGTATGTAATTCCGCCCGATAAAATTGCCGATTTCTACAACTGGAATGGGAAGGCCTTTTATTTTTATGACAATAACGGAAATATTCTGGAGTTCATTGCGAGAAACGATTTGGATAACGTTTCACAAAATCCATTTGATGGCAATTCAATTATGTCAGTAAGTGAGATTGGATTGGTATCCAAAAATGTTGCGGCACAATGCGATGAACTATTTGATAAGTACGGACTGACATCCTATTCAAAGCAACCTAAATTGCCCAAATTTATTGTTTTGGGAACCGTAACGGGACTTTTTGTTCTTGTGGAAGAAAATAGGGATTGGTATCCAACGGATAAAAAATCAAAATCATTTTGGACAAAGGTGGTTTTTAATCATAAAGGAGAAACTAGAGTATTGGAAGTTTAGAATAAATTAAATAAAAATAAATGTAGCATTAAATCAAACAAAAAAATGGAAAATCAAGACAATCAGCCATCACCGGCTAGTATTATGCAAATTGGCTCTGGATTTTGGGCATCAAAAGTGTTGTTGGCCGCAGTAAAGTTTAAATTGTTTACGAAGCTTGCTGAAAAGCAATCAATGTCGGCACAGCAAATAAAGACGATGTTGAATCTGAAGTGTAATGATATTCATTTGTTTGATTTTTTGGATGCCTTAACGGGTTTTGGTTTTCTTAATCGAAAAGGGATTTTGGAATCGGCGGTCTATTCCAATAGCCTCAATGCCGATGCTTTTTTAGTTATCGACAAACCGGCTTATATAGGCGGAATGCTCGATATGCTGAATAATCGTTTGTATCAATTTTGGGGAAATTTGGAGGAAGGTTTGCTTACCGGTTTGCCACAAAATGAAATTAAGGCTGGTGATGATAATTTGTTTGATGAACTCTATAAATCACCCGAAAGATTATTGGAATTTATTAATGCGATGGGAAGCATCCAAATTGGTAATTTTAATGCCTTTGCTCAACAGTTTGATTTTTCAAAATACAAAACTTTGACTGATGTTGGTGGATGTGGTGCAGCATTGTCTTCAACGGTAGCCAAGCACCAACCGCATATGAAATGCACCAGTTTTGATCTTCCAGTTGTTGAGCCAATTGCAAAAGAAAAAATAGCAAAAACACCTTTTTCGGATAGAGTTACAACTGCAAGTGGCGACTTTTTTGCTGACCCATTTCCAAAAGCGGATGTTGTGGTGATGGGTAATATACTTCACGATTGGGATGAGCCTAAAAAATTAGCGCTTCTTCGAAAAGCTTACGATGCCCTTCCAGAAGGAGGAGCATTTGTTGCCATAGAAAACGTTATTGACGATGACAGAACCAAAAATGTTTTCGGAATGATGATGAGCCTGAATATGCTGATTGAAACCGGAACTGGTTTTGATTACACTTTTTCCAGTTTCAATAAATGGACAAAAAGTGTGGGTTTCAAATCGACTTCGATTGTTCCGCTGACAGGACCTGCAAGTGCGGCAATTGCTTATAAGTAATTCATTTAATTAGAATAAAAATTAATGTAAACTAAAGCGGTTGTGTTTCCAAGGTAAGCATAGCCGTTTTGTTGTTATAAATCATTCTGAGTAAAATCATTTAGAGAATCTTAATTTTATAAATTAAATCCTATATTTGGTGAGTTGGTTGTAAGTAATAAAAATAGAACATATTTATAATGAATTTCACAAAAGAACTCTTGTTTTTTTTTAGTGCTTTAGGTGCGTTCAATGGCTTAGTTTTAAGTTGCTATTTTTTCTTTTTTACAAAGAAAAAGCACCTTTCCAATTATTTTTTAGGCATATTGTTGCTTGCATTAAGTATCAGAATCGGGAAGTCGGTTTTTTTGTTTTTTAAACCTGATTTACCAAGGATTTATTTGCAAATTGGGCTTTCTGCTTGTTTTTTTATTGGCCCGGCATTATTTTATTTTGTAAAATCATCTATTGAACAAACTATTGTTATTCCCAACAAATGGAAATGGAATTTTGTTATTTTAGTAGCTATGATTTTGCCTATTGGAATTGTATTTCCCTATGAAACGTATCCAAAATATTGGAATCTATATTTCGTGAAAATAATTTACATACAATGGTTTGTCTGTATTTTGGCAACTGGATTTTTACTCAGAACAATTATTTATAAATTATTTTCAAAACGTAGAACAACAGAGAGCAATATTAGTGGGTTCGAAAAATGGTTACTAAGTATTTATATCGGTAATATCCTCATTTTTACTTCCTATGTTTTAAGTTTAATGCCAATCAATTATCCAATTTACATTAGTGGTTCAATTGCTTATACCTTTATCCTTTACATCTTCATATTAAAACTCTTATACAGGAAAAAAACAGATGATTTATTTTCAGCGAGTTCAAATAAATACGGCAATAAAAAAGTAGATAATGACACAGCTGCCGACTTGATTGAAAGACTTGATCAATTAATGTTGGAAAAAAAACTATACCAAAATGCTAATCTTACCTTAGGTGAATTATCAAAAGAAATTAATATTTCGATGCACCAGTTATCACAAGTCTTGAATGATAATATGGGGAAAAATTTTACTGCTTTTATCAACGAATATCGTATCAACGAAGCCTGTACTATTATGGTTTCGGAGAATAAACTAACATTGGAAGGTATTGGGTATGAAGTGGGTTTCAATTCCAAATCTACTTTCTTTTCTACTTTTAAGAAATTAAAAGGTACTACACCGGCAATGTTTCTTCAAAATGCCTCTAAATAGTTCAGATATATAAATCCGTACTACTAATTCCTGATTTTCATCCTTTGAATTGACTGATGTTCTGCAATTTCGCAGCATTAAATCATAACATCACAAATTCAAAAAAATGAAAAGAAAAAATCTATTGATAATACCATTAGTATTGATTTCATTGCTTGGAAATGCTCAAGCAATTAATACGATATCAGGAATTACAAATTCTAATAAGCAAGTAGTAAAGGATACTATCAAGATTAGCCAAAAATCCACAGTTGACTTGGATGAAGTGAAAGTTGTGTCTAAAGTTCCTTTGTTTACAAGTAAATCAAATGGTACGGTAGAGGTGAATGTAGCAAATACCATTCTGGCTACAAGTACCTCTGTAATTGAAATTCTTTCTAAATCGCCTAATGTTATTGTTGCAGAGAATGGAGTATCTGTTTTTGGTAAAGGGGAAGCTATAATTTATTTGAACGGTGTACAAATAACGAATGAACGCTTAGCCTCTATATCTGCTTCTCAAATAAAGAAAATAGAAATTATATCTAATCCCTCTTCAAAATATGATGCCGAAGGCAAAGCAGTCATTAATGTAATTACGGTGGCAAATTTTGAGGAGGGATACAAAGGGGCCGTCAATCAATATTATACTGTATCTGATTTTTCCGCTCCAAGTGCGACCACTAATGCTAATATAAACTATAAAAAAAAGAAAATATCATTAATTGGAAGTTATGGTTTGCTGCTTGGAGAAACTAGAGAAATTTTAAATACAACAAGAACAAGGCCGCCAGAAATAGATAATTTTAAATCAAAATTAAAGACTGATTGGGAAAGGGAATATAAAAATTTCTCTAACTATACATTAGGAGGGCAATACGATTTTAACGAAAAGAAAAATATCTCAGTTGAATATAGTGGATATTCTAATAGTCTCGGAGGGACTACTAAAAGTGAAAATAGTATAACTTCTAATACTATGGATGGTTTTTTTAAAAGTAAAATTGATAATGACGTTATAACCAATAATAATTCAATTTCGGCAAATTACAACACAAAAATAGATAGCCTGGGCACTTCTTTATTTATAGGAACTCAATACTCTCTTTTTGATTCAGAAACAGATGATTACATTGATGAAAAGAATAGTGTGAACGGGGAACAGTCATTTAGAAATTTGAATAATAAAATAGGTCATAAAATTAAAGTTTTTAGTACTCAAACGGATTATACAAAAGCGTTTAGTAGTAAAAGCAGGCTTGATTTTGGGGCGAAATACAGTGCCGTTGAAAATAAATCGAATTCTGATTTTTATGTTGCCGAAAACGGGAATCCATTTATTCTGGATGAACAGCTATCCAATGATTTTGAATATCAAGAGATGATTTCGGCGGCTTATATGAATTATGCTGGAGAAATTAATGAAAAAACTAATTATGGTATCGGAATAAGAAGTGAATTTACTAAATATGATTTGAATACCATTATTCAAAAAAGGGAAGATTATTTAGATTTTTTTCCGAGTGCCTATATCAATATGAAATTGTCTGAAAAAGCACAAATAAGAGCTTCATATTCATCAAGAATAACCAGGCCTAGATATCAAGCTTTGAATCCCACTATTATTTATCAAGATGCATTTACAACCATCGAAGGGAATCCTGAATTAAAGCCTGAAAGAACGCAATCATTTGAAATATCAACATCAATTAGTAAATATAATTTTAAAGTAGGGTATAATTATACCACAGACCCAATTTCTGGTGCAGCATTAGAAGGAGATAATGAAAATTCATATGTGTTAAAAACTATAAATCTGAGTACCCTGAAGTCCTATTTTGCATCGCTTTCCGTTCCCTACGGTAATGATTGGTGGACGTCTATGAATACCGTTAATGTGAGCTATGATGAATTTGTATCCAATGATATAATTTTTAGTATAAAAGAGAGTAAACCGCTTTATTATTTTTATTCCAGCAATCAATTCGATATTAAAAAAGTATTTAAAGTTCAGTTGTTAGGATGGTATTTGGGAGAGAAGTATGATGGTCTTTTTTATCGAAAAAGTCGTTCACTACTTACTTTAGGAGTCGAAAAGAATTTTTTCAATCAATCCTTAAAAGTTAAGATCATGGCAAACGATATCTTTCATAAAGATAAACCAGAGGGGAATTATGAAGTTGGTCAAACATTTGTTGAATATGGAAGAACACTCAACACAGACTATTATAGACTTATACTAACTTACAATTTCGGAAAATTGAAAAAAGTGAACTATGGAAACACTTCATCGGGTGAATCGGAGAGCGGAAGAGCTCAGTAAGTGATGGGGATCTGCGGTCTACGTAAAAAAAATAGCGCGTAGATTATTAGATTAATAAAAAATACTAAAACGGTTGTGCTTTCCTAAGAAAACACAACCGTTTTGTTGTTATAGACCATCGTTTTTCGTTGGGCATGCAAAGTAACAGCTCTGGCGAGCACCATACGTTCCAGATCACGCCCTTTCATAATGAAATCCTCAATCGAATGGCTGTGGGAAACTCTCGAAATATCCTGCTCAATAATTGGCCCTTCATCCAGTTCCTCGGTAACGTAATGACTCGTGGCACCAATAATTTTTACCCCGCGCTTGAAAGCTGAATGATATGGCTTGGCTCCCGGAAATGCTGGTAAAAAGGAATGGTGAATATTGATAATTTTGTTTTTGTAAAGTGCGATTAAATTTGGAGTAATAATTTGCATATAACGTGCCAAAACAATAAAATCAATGTCAAACTTTTTCAATAGTTCAATTTGTGCTTTTTCGCCTTCTTCCTTATTTTCTTTGGTAAACGGAATATGAAAAAACGGAATATTAAAACGCTCGGCAACCGGTTTTAAATCTTCGTGATTGCTAATAATTAAAGGAATTTCCAATGGCAATTCACCAGCCGAAAAACGTCCCAAAATATCATATAAGCAGTGATCGTATTTTGAAATAAACAATGCCATTTTTGGTTTTTCATCCTGTGGATACATTGCCCAAGTCATATTGAATGGCGTGGCAAGATTCGTCTGAAAATGATTTTTTATAGCTTCAAGATTCCAAGTGTCTCTGCTAAATTCACATTCCAGTCGCATGAAAAACACATTCTCATCGGCATCAACATGCTGATCTAGGTAAATAATATTTCCATCAATCGAAGCAATATAATTCGTCACCGAGGCAATAATCGCCTTTTTGTCTTCGCAATGGATAAGTATGGTAATTTTTTGCATTTCTTTAAAATTTTCTAAAAATAATTAGGAGCTAATCCCGCTATACACTGCAAGTCCTCATTGATAAAACTGTTTTTCTAAGCACCAAAAAGAGCTTCTGTCAGTCGCTTTTTTGGAGCAAGAAAAACTAGTTGCATCCATTCCGGGCTTTTCGTTTCCATCGGGGCTAGACCTCTAAAATACCAATTTTTTCCGAAAACTAAGCTCGTTTTCTTAATAAAAAACAATGTTATCATATTTTGTGTTTTATGTTATTTTTAATGATTTTTATTTTAAAATTTATGTAAATTGCACCCTTAAATTATCATATTCACAAAATGGAATTACTTAAACCGTATGTACCCGTAAATAAAGTCCGAATTGTAACTGCTGCATCACTTTTTGATGGTCACGATGCCGCAATTAATATAATGAGAAGAATTATTCAGTCCACAGGAGTTGAGGTAATTCATTTGGGACATGATAGAAGTGTAGAGGAAGTGGTGAATACCGCTATCCAAGAAGATGCAAATGCTATTGCTATGACTTCCTATCAAGGTGGACACAACGAATACTTTAAATATATGTATGATTTGCTTCAGGAAAAAGGAGCGGGCCATATCAAGATTTTCGGTGGAGGTGGAGGTGTAATCCTGCCTTCGGAAATAGCCGAATTGCAAGCTTACGGCATCACCAGAATTTATGCTCCAGACGATGGACGTGCAATGGGATTGCAAGGAATGATCAATGATCTAGTTCAACGTTCTGATTTTCCTATCGGAGATAAATTAACGAACGAACTGGATTTGATAGAAAATAAAACGCCAACGGCTATTGCTCGTTTAATTTCGGCTGCCGAGAATTTCCCAGAAATAGCCAAACCATTTTTTGATAAAATCCATACTAAGAATGAATCTTCAAAGATTCCTGTTCTTGGAATAACAGGAACGGGTGGTGCAGGAAAATCATCATTGGTCGACGAATTAGTACGCCGTTTCTTAATTGATTTTCCAGAAAAAACCATCGGATTGATTTCTGTAGATCCATCCAAAAGAAAAACAGGTGGAGCGTTATTGGGAGATAGAATTCGTATGAACGCCATTAACAACTCTAGAGTTTATATGCGTTCATTAGCAACACGTCAATCCAATTTGGCATTATCAAAATACGTAGCCGAAGCCATTGAGGTTTTAAAAGCCGCAAAATATGATATTATAATCCTTGAAACTTCAGGAATTGGTCAATCCGATACGGAGATCATGGACCATTCGGATGTTTCTTTATATGTAATGACACCAGAATTTGGAGCTGCAACTCAATTGGAAAAAATCGACATGCTTGATTTTGCCGATTTGGTAGCCTTAAATAAATTTGACAAACGCGGTGCTTTGGATGCTATTCGCGATGTGAAAAAGCAATACCAACGCAACCATAATCTGTGGGATGTCAATCCAGACGAAATGCCAGTTTATGGAACTATTGCTTCCCAGTTCAATGATCCAGGAATGAATACGCTGTATAAATCCATTATGGATAAAATCGTAGAAAAAACGGATTCTGATTTGAAATCAACTTTTCAAATCACTCGTGAAATGAGCGAGAAGATTTTTGTGATTCCGCCTCATAGAACACGTTACTTATCTGAAATTGCAGAAAACAACAGAAAATACGATGCTACAGCTTTGAGCCAAGAACAAGTGGCTCAAAAGTTATATGGAGTATTCAAAACTATAGAAAGTGTTTCTGGAAAAATTCCAGTAATAACTAAAGCAGGAATTGATGAAGATTCGGTATTGCCAAGTGCTTTAGAGTTAGAAAAACCAGGTGGTGCAGATAATAAAATCTTTTTGAATCTTTTGCTGAATCAATTCGATAAAGTAAAAATGGATTTAGATCCTCACAATTGGAAATTGATTTTGCATTGGGATGAAAAAGTAAACAAATATAAAGACCCAGTTTATACGTTTAAAGTTCGTCACAAAGAAATAAAAATGGCTACGCATACGGAGTCACTTTCGCACACGCAAATTCCAAAAGTGGCGATGCCAAAGTATCAAGCTTGGGGAGATATTTTGCGTTGGTGTTTGCAGGAGAATGTTCCTGGAGAATTTCCTTTTACCTCTGGATTGTATCCGTTTAAACGTGAAGGAGAAGATCCATCAAGAATGTTTGCTGGTGAAGGTGGACCGGAAAGAACAAATAAGCGTTTTCATTATGTGAGTGCAGGATTGCCTGCAAAAAGGCTTTCTACAGCTTTTGACAGTGTGACTTTATACGGAAACGATCCTCATATTCGCCCTGATATCTACGGAAAAATTGGAAATGCTGGAGTTTCTATTTGCTGTTTAGATGATGCCAAAAAGTTATATTCTGGTTTCGATTTAGTGCATGCCATGACTTCGGTAAGTATGACGATTAATGGGCCAGCACCTATGTTGCTTGGATTCTTTATGAATGCTGCTATCGATCAGCAATGTGAGTATTATATAAAAGAAAATAATCTTGAAGTAGAAGTTGCTGATAAAATCAACGAAATCTACAAGCAAAAAGGAGTAGAGCGCCCGCATTATCAAGGCGATTTACCTGAAGGAAATAATGGTTTAGGATTATTCCTTTTAGGAGTAACTGGTGATCAGGTATTGCCTTTGGAAGTATATAATGAAATTAAAGAAAAAACACTTTCGCAAGTTCGTGGGACAGTTCAAGCCGATATCCTAAAAGAAGATCAAGCACAAAACACCTGTATTTTCTCGACTGAATTTGCCCTGCGTTTGATGGGGGATGTTCAGGAATATTTTATAGCCAAAAACGTTAGAAATTTTTATTCGGTTTCTATATCAGGATATCATATTGCCGAGGCTGGAGCAAATCCGATCACGCAATTAGCATTCACACTTTCAAACGGTTTTACTTATGTGGAATATTATTTGAGTCGTGGAATGGATATCAATGATTTTGGACCAAATTTATCGTTCTTTTTTTCGAATGGTGTCGATCCAGAATATGCAGTAATTGGTCGAGTGGCTCGTAAAATTTGGGCGAAAGCCATGAAAAATAAATATGGCGCGAATGAAAGAGCCCAAATGTTGAAATACCATATTCAAACTTCTGGACGTTCATTGCACGCACAGGAAATTGATTTTAATGATATTCGTACGACTTTACAAGCTTTGTATGCGATTTATGATAATTGTAATTCATTGCATACCAATGCTTATGACGAAGCAATTACAACACCAACTGAAGAATCGGTTCGTAGAGCAATGGCAATTCAGTTGATTATCAATAAAGAATTAGGTCTTGCTAGAAATGAAAACCCTATCCAAGGTTCTTTCATTATTGAAGAACTAACAGATTTAGTTGAAGCTGCAGTTCTACAGGAATTCGACAGAATTACGGAACGTGGAGGAGTTCTCGGTGCAATGGAAACGATGTACCAACGTTCAAAAATTCAAGAGGAAAGTTTGTATTACGAAACTTTGAAACATACTGGCGAATTCCCGATTGTGGGCGTAAATACATTCTTAAGTTCCAAAGGTTCTCCAACGGTAATTCCAGCCGAAGTTATTCGCGCCACCGAAGAAGAAAAACAATATCAAATTACAATGCTGGATAATTTGCATCAGTGTCATGAAGTTCTGGTAAAAGAACATTTGAATGCATTGCAGGAAGCTGCTATCAAAGGTGAAAACCTATTCGGACATTTGATGGAAGCGACAAAAGTTTGTTCTTTGGGACAAATCACTGAAGCTTTGTTTGAAGTGGGAGGTCAGTATAGAAGAAATATGTAGAATATTCTTAATTATTTAAAACACATTTGGTTGACTTAAGCGTTGGCTAAATGTGTTTTTTTTGTTTGCGATCAGATTTTTATCAATGGTTTTTTTAGTATTTTTCTGATTTAGACTATTTTCTATAACTTAGCTAAATCTTTTTTTTGAAAAGTAATTTGTGAAATATGGAAAATCAAATTGAAATATATAAATCGTTAGATAATAAAATAGAGTTAAGTGTAAATCTTGACCATGAGACTGTTTGGCTTAATCGTCAACAGTTGGCAATGCTTTTTGATAGGGATGTTAAAACTATAGGGAAGCATATTAATAATGTATTCGATGAGCAAGAATTGGATTCGAGTTCAACTGTCGCAAATTTTGCGACAGTTCAAATTGAGGGAGAAAGAGAAATAAAAAGAAAAATTGAGCATTATAACCTCGATGTTATCATTTCAGTTGGTTATCGTGTAAAATCAAAACAAGGAATTCAATTTAGACAATGGGCAACCCAGCGTTTAAAAGATTATTTGGTGAAAGGTTACGCTATAAATGAAAAACGATTAAAGGAAGCCGAAAATAAATTTCAGGAATTAAAGCAAGTGGTTTCTTTATTGGAATCGATAACGAAAACTAAAGTCGTTACGGGAGATGAAGCTCAAGGATTATTGAAGGTATTAGGTGATTATGCTTTTGCATTGGATATTTTAGATCAATATGATCATCAAACCTTAAAAATTAACGAAACGGATAATAAAGAAGTTTTTAGGATTTCTTATGCTGAAGCCAAAAAAGCGATTGAGCGATTGAAAATTAAATTTGGAGGCTCTCAATTGTTTGGAAATGAAAAAGACGATTCTTTCAAAGGTTCTTTGGGAACTATTTATCAGACTTTTGATGGTATTGAATTATATTCATCTGTTGAAGAAAAAGCAGCGCACCTTTTGTATTTTGTAACCAAAAACCATTCGTTTTCGGATGGGAACAAGCGTATTGCAGCTTTCTTATTTGTTTGGTTTTTAGATCGTAACGAATTGTTGTATTATCAAGGTAGTAAAGTAATTGATGATAATGCCTTAGTAGCACTAACTTTGATGATAGCAGAATCAAAATCTGATGATAAAAACATGATGGTTAAGGTTGTTATTAATTTGATAAACAATAGAAAATAGAATAAATATTCTATAAAATATATCCTCTTATGAAAAAAACTTTTTTAAACCTTTTTATACTTCTCATTAGCATTTGTAACTACTCCCAAGAAAAACAATTATTGCCAAAAGGAGTAATTGTTGATTCGGTTAAAATTGCAAATACTGACAATGAATCTTATGCTGTTTATTTGCCAAAGCAATATAAGAGAGAAGTGCCTTCAGCGATTGTTTTTATTTTTGATCCAGAAGGAAGGGGAAAAATTGGAATTGAACCTTTTGTTTTGGCTGCGGAAACCTATAAATATATTTTGGTATGTTCCAATAATTCAAAAAATGGACCAACCGATGTAAATTTAGAAATTGCAAATCGTCTGTTTGAAAGTGTATCAACGGAATATAATTTAAATCCTTCAGAACTTTATATTTCAGGCTTTTCAGGAGGAGCTAGATTAGCGAGTAGTATAGCGGTTAATTCTGTTGCTTTTCAGGGAGTAATTGCTTGTGGAGCTTCTTTTTATGCAGTGGATAAGTTTGCTTTGCAAGATGCTAGTTTTTCATATGTGGGTATGGTAGGTGATACCGATATGAATTATCAAGAAATGATTAGAAATGAAGAATGGTTGAATAAAATGATGGTAAAAAACACTTTGTTTGTTAGCCATCAAGGTCATACTTGGCCATCACAAAAAGAAATGCTTCGAGCTTTTGATTGGTTACAAATACAGGCTTTTAAAAATAGCATTCGAAAATCCAATGAAACCACGATAAAGAAAATTTACGAGGATAATTTGAATATAGCCGATAGTTTAAAAGGAAATAGCGAAATGATTTTAGCTATTGCAGAATATGAAAGATGCAATGTAATTAATGACAGCAAGGATGAAAAAATAAAAACCATTATTGAGTCCATAAAAAAATCAAAAGAATATAAAAATCAAATTGCAAAAAGAGATGAAATTTCAGTTTTAGAAAATGAAATTACTAATTCAATTTTTGATCAATTTGATAAAGAATTGAAAGTAGCCAAAAGTGATAATGATTTTAAATTTTGGAAAACAGAATTGAAAAAGCTTGAAGACAGAAAAACAAAGAGCAAAGATATTGCAATTAAAAATATGGTCGATAGGTTACAATTTATGACCAAAGCATTGGTTTATGAAACAGCACAAGAAAACAAAAGAAGCTTTCAAAATGATAAATTGCTTTATTGTATTGAATTGGAAAAAGTGATTCAATTGTATGGCAAAAAGTAATGATTTTGAATATAATATAAAAAAAAACAGCCCCAAAGAAGAGCTGCTTTTAGAAAATTCGAAGTATTTTTTTTAAATGGGCTAACCCAATTAATTTGTTGAGGCTACATTTTGGTTTTTCATTTTCAATTCTCCTTTGTAAACCTCGGCTAATGATTTTCTGGATAATGTTGAAACTTCATAAGTAATCACAATTTCGTGTGTTACTTTTTTCAAATTAGTTTCGACTTCCAAAAAGTAAACACCATCAGGAAATTCATCAAGACTGTAAGTTCTTGTAATGCCACCTTTTCCAGTAACAACTTCAGAATAGATTACAGTGTGGTCTTTATCATAGATAGTCACATTCGCTTTTTGAATTTCATTTACAGAAAAACTAATTTCTTTTCCAGTTCCTTTTTTTACATTTAGTAAAAAATCACCATCGATTGCATAGCTACTCATTGTAGTCATTGCCACTAAAACTACCAGACTTAATTTTAAAATCGTTTTCATAATACTGTTGTTTTAAATTAGTAATTAAATTTCTATTGCTAAAGTAGAATGATAATCTAATCCAATGCACAACTGTGTTTTCTTATTTGTATGTTATTTTAACCAAACGAAAACGTTGTATGTTAATTTTTGATAATATAGGATTGTTTTATGGTAAATTTGAATAGTTTTAAAAATTCATCAAATGAAAAAAATGAATCCAACACTCGAAATTATTACCCCTTCTTTTGGGAGTTCTTTCGCTTTTTCCAAGTATGTTGAGAACGCCAATTGTAAATCGGATCTTTGGCATTACCATCCCGAAATTGAATTGGTTTTTGTCAATGGAGGTTCGGGGAAAAGGCAAATTGGTAGTCATATATCGTATTATTCAGATGGAGATCTAGTTCTTATAGGTAGCAATTTGCCTCATTGTGGATTTACAAACGAGCAAACAGGTAATAAGAATGAAACGGTAATCCAGATGCGTCCGGATTTTTTGGGCAACGATTTTCTTGAAATTCCAGAATTAAAGAATATTCAACATCTTTTGCATAAAGCAAAAGGAGGTATTGCTTTTGGCTCCGAAACCAAGAAGCTAGTTGCGGGCCTGATGGAAGATATGGAAAGCCAGTCGAATTTTGATCGATTGTTAAGAATGATCCGTATTTTGAATACTTTGGAAACCAATAATGAATATACTATTTTGAATGCCGATGGATTTTCGTTGGAAATGCAGGTTCAGGATAATGACAGGATTAATGTGGTTTTCAATCATGTAAAAGATCATTTTCAGGAGCCTATTCAACTGGATACTGTTTCGAGTATGGTGAGTATGACAACTCCGTCATTTTGCAGGTACTTTAAAAAAATTACCAATAAAACCTTTACCACTTTTGTAAATGATTATCGTTTGGTTCATGCCTCAAAGCTCTTATCAGAGAATACCAAAAGCATTACCGAAATTTGTTATGAAAGCGGATTTAATAATTTCAGTCATTTTAATAAGTCATTTAAAGCGTTTACCGGAAAAAGTGCTTCGCAATACAGACATGAATTGAAGTCTTTTATGGAGTAATTTCTATGTTTATAGTTTGTTTATTTTTGTACAACAAAAACAAATCAATATTTTTGTAAGTGATTGTAAGATAGTGTTTTGTTTTTTTAAAATTATTTAATCAAATGGAGAGTGTTCCTTTTTTGTTTTTGGAAATTGTATATTTACATTTCATCAAAATATAAGGAATACTATGAAAAAATTACAAATATTTTTTATTGCATTTTTATTCGGCAATACTATTTTATCTTTCGCTTCAACTGTTGATACTTTGCAAGTTCCAAGTATCGCAATGAATAAAACCTACAAAGCAGCTGTAGTTTTGCCTAATTCGTACGCAAAAGGAAAAGCAGTTTATCCTGTGCTATATCTTTTGCATGGTGCTTACGGACATTTTTCGGATTGGTTGTCAAGTACCCCCAATAAAAATACAGTTAAAAATTTAGCCGATCAATACAATATTATAATAGTAATGCCAGAAGGGGAAACGTTTAGTTTTTACCTTAATAGCCCTGTGAATAAAGGCAGTCAGTTTGAAACTTATATAACTGAAGAAGTAATTCAAAAGATTGATAAAACGTATCGAACGGTAAATGATAAAAAAGGTCGTGTAATCGCTGGGCTTTCTATGGGAGGTCATGGGGCTTTGTATCTTTCGGCCAAACATCCAGAATTGTTTTGTGCAGCAGGGAGTATGAGTGGAGCGGTTGATATGGGGACAATGTTAGGACGAGAGCCAAACGATCAGGTTATAAAATTAATGCAACCAGTTTTTGGAGACCAAAGTAATAAACCTGAGTTATACGAACAAAATGCTGTACTTGGAATGGTCGAAAAAATTAAGACCAATAAACTGGCTTTGATAATCGATTGTGGTGTTGATGATTTTCTTATTGAACCCAACAGAGAATTACATAGACGATTAGTGTATGGTAAAGTTTCTCATGAATACACAGAACGTCCAGGCGCACATACTTGGGAATATTGGGAAAATGCATTGCCATATCAGTTATTGTTTTTTAGTAAAATTTTAAAAAATAATGGAACATTAATCAATTAATAATCTAACAAAAACACACACGGAAGGGCTTCCAATTAAGGAAGTCTTTTTTTTGTTTTAAAGTCTTTATTTTTAGTTAGATACAAATAATTGTGCTAGGTGTGAAATGAATTTTTAATGATGAATTTATGAATTTTGACGCATTATTGTTTTTATAAACTAAAAATG
>NZ_MUNX01000112.1 GCF_002001005.1 Flavobacterium sp. A45 | reverse complement strand
ATACTTTTATTTACAATTTTCAGCTTGCTATTTCTACAATGCACCTCTATCAAAGAGCATAACGCTCACTTAAACGACTTGATTTCCGAAAGTAAACTAAAAGATGATGTGGATTTCACTTATAAAAATTTGCAACGTTTTCAACCTAAATTATATTGGTATATATCAAAAAATGAACTTGATTACAAATTTGATAGTTTAAAAAGCACCATTACCAAACCAATGACAAGCTTTGAATTTTACAAAAAGTTAAGTCCTGTGGTTGCTTCTGTTCGTCAAGGTCATTTGATCGTTTCCCCTTCAGTAAAAATCTTAAGCAAAGCAGAACAAAAAACGCTAAAAAACAAAGGTACTGGACCATTTTCACAATTTGAATTTGAAATTATCGATAATAAGATGTATGTTATTAAGAATAAATCTAGCAACAAAACCATAAAAACAGGTGCAGAAGTTGTAGCTATTAATAATAAAAAAATAAGCGAATTAATACCAGAATATTACACTTTATTTTCGTCTGATGGCTACAACAATACATTCAAAAGAAAACGTATGTCGTATATGTTTCCGGCTTTTTACATCAATGAAAATGGAAGTCAAGACAGCATTAATTACAGCTTCAAGCAAAATGATTCTTTATATGTAGTTTGCATCAAGAGAAAAAAACCTGAACAATTAAAAGCTAATAAGACCAAAACCAAAGAGACCGTAATCACACTTAGTTCAGAACAAAAGAAAAAATTAAAAAGAGACAAAAGTACTTACGGTTATAATGAAATTACTAAACGAACAATAGGGATTTAAAATTCATAGAAAATGACAGCAGTATTGCCTTGCTTAAAATAAGACAATTTTCATTGGGGAAACCTTCTCGATTTTATGAAGAAAGTTTCAATAAAATTCAATTGAATAAAACAAAGACTTTAATTATCGATTTGCGAAATAACCCAGGAGGCTCATTAAAAGATATTGAAAATTTTTACAGTTATTTATCAGACTCAACATATGTATTTGCAGATCCTTTTCAAGTTGTTTCAAAAACCACATTGGTTGAGAAAACACCTTTCAACAAATTACCATTTGTAGCAAAAATTTTTATGACTCCTTTTTACGCTTCTGTTGTTTTATTAAAAACACATAAAGATGAAAATGGAAACTTTTTTTGTTCTAATTCCTATTCTAAGCCAAAACTAATAAACAAAAATGTTTTCAAAGGAAAAATATATGTAATGATAAACGGAGGCACATTCTCAGCTTCAAGCATTATCTCATCAAATTTGAAAGGTTCAAAAAGAGCCACTTTCGTAGGCGAAGAAACAGGTGGCGCATACAATGGAACTGTTGCTGGAATAATGCCAACTGTTAAACTGCCAAACTCTGACATAAAGATAACAATAGGTCTACTGGTGGTTGCCCCATTTCATAAAACGACTCTCGAAGGTCGTGGCATTTTCCCTGATAAAGAGATTGTACCAACCATCGTCGATTATATCAATGGAAAAGACCCAGAGTTGGATTGGATTCTTGAAGACATAAAAAAAAGCTCAACAATTCCTACCCAAAACCAAAATGATAAAAATATATCCTTAAAATAATCATATCACGAATTAAATTCCCAAAAAAATGCGCATATATCATTAATTATTAATAACTTAGTGTAACTAATTTAAAACTAAGATATTATGAACAATGTAAAAACCTTAAATAAGTGGGCCAATGCACACACTTATTTGCCAGTTGACTTACTCAGAATGGCTCTTGGTGTTTTTTTATTTATGAAAGGAATCTATTTCTTTACAAACATTCAATATTTGGTTGATTTAATATCGCCAATTGACCATATTGGAGGCGGAATGTTTTTGGTTCATTATATAGCTCCAGCGCATTTAATAGGCGGGATTTTAATTTTCTTTGGTTTGCTTACCCGTTGGGCCATCGCAGCACAATTACCTATCTTAATTAGTGCCGTAATCATCAACTTTATGGGACAGATGCATCAGCAAAATTTACTTTTAGCATTACTCGCTCTAGCAATATGCCTTTTTTTTCTGATCTATGGTAGCGGAAAAAATTCAGCAGATTATTTTTTCAAAATGCAAAAATAATACAAACTAAAATCAACATAAAACAACAAAGAGAGGAATAACCATCCTCTCTTTGCTGTTTTATCCAATCTCTACAATCTCTATTTAGACAGCCAATTTTTTGCTTTCCTCTCTCATTATTTTACCAGTAGCTGTCTCTTTGAATTTAGGCACAAAAACGACTTCTTTTGGTTTTTCATATTTATCCAAAACATCAAATACCGAATGATCGATATCCATTGCTTCACCTTCCACATATAGAACCACTTTTTCTCCCAAGATATCATCTGGTGCTCCATTTACAAAATAACGTCTTGGAATTAGAGTTGATAATTTACTTTCTACTTGCTCAGGCATGATTTTAATTCCACCACTATTAATAACATTGTCAAAACGTCCTAGCCAAACAAATTGAGTATCTGAAACTAATTTTACGATATCATTTGTAACAATCTTATCGTTTCCAATATTTTTGGCTAAAATCTCCAAACATTGATTTTCATTAACAGAAACGGTCACATGAGGTAGTGTAGTAAAAGCCTCCACACCAACTTTTTTGGCAGCAATGTGGGTTATTGTTTCAGTCATACCGTAAGTTTCATAAATTTCGATTGGCAGCTTTACTAATTCCTGTTCTAATGATTTATGAATTTTAACTCCTCCGATTATAATTTTTTTAATATTCGTCAATTTTTTAATTGAATTTTTAGCTTGAAGAGGCACCATTGCTGCAAAATCATATTTTAAATCAATATGTTCCAATGGATTTGAACTTGGAGCTACAAAACCCATATCCAATCCTAAAATAAAAGAACGAACAAACATCATTTTCCCCGCAACATAATTTGCCGGCAAACAATGCAAAACTCTATTACCTGGCTGAAGATCAAAAAAGTCTCCAGTTGCAATGGCTGATTTGACCATGGCATCTTTCTCAATCCTAATGGTTTTTGGACTTCCTGTCGTACCTGAAGTGTACATATCAATATACGATTTATCGTCAAACCAATCCAATAAAAAATCTCCGACTGACTGCTCAAAATCTGCTCCTTCTTTTATAAAACTATAAGCAATTCTACATAAATCCTCCTTGGTTAAATGGTATCCATTCAATTTAAAAAGATTGTGCACATTCTTGTATGTTACTGAATTCATAATTGTTATTTTTTTGTATTTAATCTTAGACAATTATACAATTGATCCAGTCAGTTTTTCTTTCCAATTGAACCATTTGTATTTTATTCCAAATATAACTAAAAGTAGAGGATAAATAACAACAACAGGGAAGATAATATCAAGTCCTGCCTCAGGTTCTGACACATCTTTAAAAATGGAATACGTTTGAAAAGCAGACCAATCTGTGGTTACCAATAATGCTCCAATTAAATTATTTGCAGCATGAAAACCCAAGGCCAGTTCCAACCCATCATCCATTAAAGTCATTATACCTAGTAATAATCCTGTTCCTATATAATAAACCATAATAACATTTCCCAGCTTGGTAACTTCAGGATTAAAAAGATGCATTAATCCAAAAATACTGGAAGTCATCAATAATGGAAACCATTTATTCCTCGACAAATTACCAAAACCCTGCATCAAATAACCGCGAAAAACTAATTCTTCAACACTGGTTTGAATAGGTATCAAAAAAGTGGCAATCAATACCAAAATCAAAAAAGGAATAAGTTGAAAATTAATTTTAAAATCAGTTGGGTTTAAATAAAACGTTACTACTGTTGAAACTATTGTAAATAATGACCAAATCACAAAAGAGAAAAACACTCTTTTCCAATCCATTTTTTTCCTAGCAGTAACAATGGAAAGCAACTTTTGTTTGTGCAACAGGCGAACCACAAAATAAATTCCGACTAAAGCAAACACAAACGAAATGAGCAACAAAAACAAATTCAAATTGGGCTCAAAAAAATGCATTAATTCTTCCTCGTTGGCTGGATAATTTTTCCCTTTAAAAAAAGTTTGCAACAATATTAACACCAACATGGGCATCTGCCCTACAAAAGAAGCTCCAATTATGAATATTGAGCCTAAGATATATTTCCAAAATTTATTATTTCTGTCAATTCCTTGTTCTATAAACATTTGTTATTTTTTCTATAAATTACACTTAAAATGGCATTTCAAATCTTATTTTTGCTCGAACTAAAGTAGTTTTTTTATTTTACTACAAAACAAATCTCACTTAAAAAATGATACAAATTTACCATAATAATCGATGTGGAAAATCAAGAAATTGTTTACTCGTTTTGGAAGAATCAAAAGTAACATTTGAAACCATCAATTATCTTAACACCCCACCAACGGCTGTGGAGTTGGCTTTATTGCTTCAAAAACTAGATTTAGCACCAATTGAATTAGTTCGTCAAAAAGAAAGTGTTTGGATAGAACATTTCAAAGGAAAAATATTGACTGATAATGAAATCATTCAAGCAATGGTCGAAAATCCTATTCTTATTGAACGACCAATAGTTGTTAATGGAGACAAAGCAATTATAGGTCGGGATTTGGAAAAGGTAATTCCGTTCATATAGACATTAACATAATTTTAATAAAATCAACATTAAACCTTTTTTAGTTTTTATCATCCAATGATGAAATCATATTTATTACTAATGAAAAAATTCAAACTCCCTCTAGTTCTTTTATTTTTATTTTTTGGGCTGTCCAACTTTGCCCAGCAAGGGCCGCCTGCAATTAGCAAAATCAAAGTGACTGGAAAAATTGTAGATAAAAACAGTAAACAACCCCTTGAATATGCTACCATTGCATTAAAAAACACTAAAAATCCAAAAGCCATTTCTGGAGGAATAACAAACGCAAAAGGAGAATACGAAGCTGATGTTATTCCAGGAGTCTATGATATAACCATAGAATTTATTTCATTCAAGCCTATTGAAATAAAAGGAAAAAGCATAACCGAAAAAACATCATTAGGCACCATTGGACTCGAAGAAGATGCTTCACAATTGAACGAAGTAGTTATTCGCGCCGAAAAATCATCAGTTGAAATCAAACTTGACAAAAAAGTGTACAACGTTGGTCAGGATATGATGGTAAAAGGCGGAACTGTAAGTGATGTTTTAGACAACGTACCCTCTGTATCTGTTGATACTGAAGGAAATGTAAGTTTAAGAGGAAGTGATAATATCCGAATTTTAATTGACGGAAGACCATCCTATGCTGTAAATATTGCAGAAACCTTACGACAGCTTCCGGCTGATGCTATTGATAAAGTTGAAGTTATCACTAATCCATCTGCACGATATGATGCAGAAGGTGGTTCTGGAATAATTAATATTATCCTTAAAAAAGGTAAAAACCAAGGCTTCAACGGAACTGTTATAGCTTCTACAGGTATTCCAGAAACCTACGGTTTAAGTGCCAATTTGAATTACAAAACAGAAAAATTAAACTACTTCACAACTGCTGGTTACAACCACAGAACAAATGAAGGCGCTGGAAAAACTAATTCTGAGTATTTCAATGTAGACGGTACGACTAAAAACTTTTTATATGAAGACCGTGAGACAGAGAGAGTAAGAGACGGTTTCAACGGAAGAGCTGGTATAGAATGGACAGTTGCTCCAAATACTTTTTGGACAAATGCTATTAATTACCAAAAGAATACTGGTAAAAATACTGACCTAATCAATTATAATAACTATGATCCTGCTTATAATTTTACTGGTTCAACTTACCGTTTAGGCACTGGGGAAAACGAAAGTGAAAATGTAGAATACACTTCAAACTTAATTAAAAACTTCAACGACAAAGGTCATAAACTTACTGTTGACGGTTCTATTTCAAGAAATACAGATGATGAAAACAGTCTTATTACTGGTTCAAACAATTTTAATAACACCTTAAATAATCAGGTTCAAAAACAAACACAATTACAGGCAGATTATGTTCTTCCAATTGGAGAAGGAAGCCAATTTGAAGCTGGATATAAAGGAAGTTTTGGTGATTTAAACAACGAATATTATGTTCTTGACGATCAAGGTATAAAAATTGATAATTTATCTAATACTTTAGAATATAAAGAAAATATTAATGCCCTTTATAGTTCATATGGCTTCAAAAAAAATAAATTCTCTTATTTATTTGGATTGCGCTGGGAAGACACTAATATTGAAGTAAACTTATTAGAAACTAATGAATACAATACCAAAAAGTACAACAATTTGTTCCCAAGTGCTTTTGTAAGCTATGAAATATCAGACCAAAGTAACATCACAACAAGTTACAGCAAACGTCTGTCCCGACCAAGAGGCCGTTTCATGAACCCTGCGGTTAACTATTCGAGCAACGTTAATATTTTTCAAGGAAATCCAGACTTAGATCCAGCTCTGACAAACAAATTTGATGTTGGTTATATCAAACGATGGGAAAAAGTAACATTCAATACTTCAGCATATTTTGAAGATACTAAAGATGTTTTCAGCTTTGTAAGATCTCCTACTGGTGACATAGTAACTCCTGATGGTGAAGTGGTAACTCCTGCGCCTGGGGAGGAAATTGATGGTATTCCAGTAATTAAAAGCCAACCAATCAACTTAGGAAAAGAACAAAAATTCGGTTTTGAGTTTACTTTAAATTACAGCCCGTTTAAAATATGGAAATTAAACAGTAATTTCAATTTTTATAATGTAAAAACAACTGGAGAACACAGTTATATAGACAACAAAGGTGTACTTGTAGTTCAGAATCTTGACAACCAAGCTAATAATTGGTTCGCAAGAATTAACTCCAAACTTACTTTACCATACAAAATCGACTGGCAGCTGAATGCTACCTATAATGGCGGTCAAAAAACTGCACAGGGTAAAAGCTTAGATCAATTTGGCATGAATACCTCTTTCAGTAAAGATGTCATGAAAGATAAAGGAACAATTGCTTTCAATATCAGTGACATTTTCAACACAAGAGTTATGAGATCTTATACGTATCTTGAAAATCAAACATCGTATAGTGAAATGCAATTCCGTAAGCGTCAATTCAACTTATCATTTACTTACCGTTTCAACAAAACTAAAAACGAAAGAGAAAAGAATGCACCACCAAGAAATGAAGGCGGTAGCGAAGGTGGAGGGGAATTTCCTGGATAAACTTCACAAACAGTATATAATAAAAAAAGGATTCGCAAAACGAATCCTTTTTTTTGTAAAGTAAATAAAAGACTAAGCTTCTAATTCTTCTTTTTGTTTTGCTTTCTTTTCTTTGTAAGCTTCCCAAGTTGCTCCACCTACCCAATAGGATACGAAACCAACTAAGAAAAACATTAACCAAAATCCCATTGTAAGGATGGTTAAGAAAAGTAAAAAGCCTAAATACTGATGAAATTCAAACATGTTTTCCGGAATTTTTGAATGTAGCGACAAATGTATAATTTAAATCTTTTAAAGCCAATAAAATCAGTAAAAACTATGAATATAATCCTAAATTATTTTTCGCATCCAAAAATGGAAATGAAAAACAATGATTTAAATATTAAATACTCAAAAAAACATGCTCCCTGAATGTCTGGATTAGTCAACTCAACACTGTTGCCCTTAGAAAAGAAAAATCATTCACAACCCGCCTCTTGTTGTCGATATTTCAAACTAAGAACTGAATTTTAGATTAATATTATCAAATTATCATTTTTTGACATAATTTCCGCTACAATAGTTCAATTAATAATTATATTTGTTCAGTAATAAATGAAACTATATGGAAGAATGTATCTCGGTTTTTGATATGCTAAAAATTGGCGTTGGGCCGTCAAGTTCTCATACTCTCGGACCTTGGCGAGCGGCAGAACGTTTTTTAAACGAACTGAGAAGCGATTATGACATCAATACGATAACGAGAGTAAAAGTCGATTTATATGGTTCTCTATCCTTAACAGGAAAAGGGCACGCGACTGATTTGGCTGTTATGCTAGGACTTAGCGGACAAGATCCAGAATATATTCCAATTCAAGATATCGACGGAATCATCAAATCGATTGAAGCCAAAAACGAAATCCATTTGGGAAACCAAATCTCTATTCCTTTTTATTTTCTTCAGGACATTGTTTTCAATAAAAACTTCCTTCCTTTTCATGCCAATGGACTAACCTTTACAGCTTATTTCAAAGACGAAACCGAATACAGTTCTACCTTCTATTCTATAGGTGGAGGATTTGTTGTTAAAGAAGAGCGCGAAAATGCACAAAAGAAAATTGCTATAAAATGTGCATTCCCCTTCCCTATCAATAAAGCCACAGAGCTTTTAGGCTATTGCACAAAAGAAAACAAAACCATTTCAGAGATTGTTTACGATAACGAAAAATCCATGCGTCCCGAAGCAGAAATTCATCATGAATTAATGCGCATTTGGAACACCATGTTGGAATGTATGTACATCGGTTGCCATTCCGAAGGGATTCTTCCCGGCGGTTTGAATGTACGCAGACGGGCTTTTGATATGCATCAAAATTTAATTGGTTTATCCAATTACTCCAATCCGCAAGAATGGTTAGAAGAAATCAGAAAAACAGAAGTTAAATTTCGTCAGATTTTAAAATGGGTTAGTTGTTTTGCATTGGCGGTAAACGAAGTAAATGCAGCATTAGGAAGAGTGGTAACCGCTCCAACCAATGGAAGTTCAGGAGTAATTCCTGCAGTTTTAATGTACTATTTGGTTATTGAAAACCATCAAGCTGGCGAAAAGGAAATCAAACAATTTTTGATGGTTGCTGGAGAAATCGGCAGTATTTTCAAAAAAGGATCAACGATCTCTGCAGCAATGGGCGGATGTCAAGCAGAGATTGGCGTTTCGAGTGCTATGGCTGCTGCTGCTTTGTGTGAATTGATGGGAGGAACTCCAGATCAGGTATTGATGGCCGCCGAAATAGCCATGGAACATCACTTGGGACTGACTTGCGATCCTATTGGCGGTTTGGTACAAATCCCTTGTATAGAAAGAAATACAATGGGCGCCATTAAAGCCATTAACGCAGCCGAACTCGCCTTGGAAACCGATGCCAAAAATGCCAAAGTCTCTCTGGATAAAGTAATTGACACCATGTGGCAAACAGCCAAAGACATGAACTCCAAATACAAAGAAACCTCCGAAGGCGGACTCGCAATTGCAGTGAATATGGCGGATTGTTAGGTTTTTAGATTACAGAAGGCAGTAGGCAGGTTTCAGAAAGCAGAATAAAAAAAGATTTCAGATTAAGTGGATTGACCATTTTATCTAAAATCTTTTTTTTCTGCCAACTGCCTACTGAAATCTGCTATCTGCTATCTGAAAACTGAATTACGCGCTTAGCATTTTAAAATAAAAAGTACTTCCAAGACCCAATTCACTTTCAACTCCTATCGTGCCTCCTTGAGCTTCAATAAATTCTTTGGATATGGCCAATCCTAATCCAGTTCCCGTTTTGTGGCTTCCTGGAATTTGAAAGTATTTATCAAAAACTTTGGATAGATAGCGCTTATCAATCCCTTTCCCCGTATCAACAACCGTAAATAAAATTTGATTACCATCACTTTTCAATTTCACTTTTATCACACTTTTTTCAGAAGAATACCGAATGGCATTGGTTAAAAAATTAATCAGAACCCAGGATGTTTTTTCGCTATCCGCTTTTATCATTGGAAGATTATCATCAGTTTCAACAAGCAGTTCTATTTGCTTTTGTTCTGCTTGGACTTTTACGGCTTCGGTAGCATAATGAACAATTTGGTAAGGATCACTTTTCTCTATATTCAATTGAATATTGCCAGTTTCTACTTGTGAAAGCTCCAGTAATTCGCCTGTAATTTTTAATAAACGTTCACTATCATCATTGATACTTTCCACCAAATGTTTTTGCTCATCATTTAAAATTCCCGTTTGCTTTCTTTCCAATAAATTCAAACTGAATTTTATAGACGAAATTGGTGTTTTTAATTCGTGGGAAATAGTAGCTATAAAATTGGTCTTGGCAAAATCCAATTCTTTAAAAGGGGTTATATTTCTTAGAATAATCACATCTCCAATATCAATTGTTTGGTCTTCTCCTGTGGGTTGTATCGTTATATTTACATTTTCTTTCTCAAAATAACTTTCTTTTCCATCGGCAAAAATCTTCATCGGAAGTATTTTTTGCCCTGACATTTTAGATTCAATTTCAAGGTTTTTTGCAATCAAAGATTTCATCAAATCATTTGTTAATGCTAAAGTGGTGGCTATTTTTCCAATTACATCCTCCGATTTCATTCCAATAATCTTTAATGCTTGATCATTAGCGAACAAAATCAAACCCTGATCATCCAATCCAATAATAGGGTCATGCATGTTGTTGATTAAAGTTTCTAATCTTTTCTTTTCAAACGATAATTTATAAAGATTACTATCGTGATACTCTTCTAATTTTTGAGCCATCGTATTGAATGATCGTGCCAAATCTCCAAATTCATTATGATTCATAAAATGCACTCGCTCAGAATAGTTTTTATTGGCAATCTCCTTGATACTTGCTGTAAGTTCCTTTATTGGATCGGCTATATTATTGGGCAGATTCACTAATAAATTAAAAGCTATCAAAAAGCAAAATGTTCCCGTTATGGCGATCCACAAATTGGCCGTCTCGGCTGTGTGTTTTGCAATATCGCTTTTTTGTTTAATAGCAGTCATATTCAGCTTCATTATCTCAAAAATATCCTGCCGAATTTGACTTTTCAGTCTTTCATCGGTGCTGTTTATTTTCAAAAGCTCAAAATTTTTCAATAAACTTCGGGTTACACTATCCTCTCCAACTTCGGTAATATTACGGTTCTGCTTATTGAGATTGGTTTCAAATGTGATTATCGCTTTCTCCGCATCTGCATTTATATTGTCTAATGAAAGGAGCATATTCCGCGAATATTCCAATGTATTGTAATTGGCTTTCAAGATGTTTTCGGTATCCTTTTTTATCGAAAAAATATAAAAAGCACTGACTAAAGTCAGGATAATTATCATTACAAATAACAATCCGACACCTAGATTTAATTTAGTTTTAATTTTCATAAGAAGATAATATTAGTTTTTTTGAGGAATATGTTATGCTTCGCCTGTTCGCTTACACTCGGGTCGCCATTCTTCATTCCTTTTTCATTTTTGAAATCATGGCGATTTCATATTATGATAAAATTACTAGGTCAATATTAGATGAAGACAAATTATTTAACAATCTGTTGAAAATGGTTGTAGACAAAATTACTTTAAATAAATTAAAATGCGGTTTTCCTATACAAACTGTTGTGATTTGCTTTTGCTTAACCACTTCCAGCATGGCATCCGTGATATTTTTAGCTTCTACTTTAATAACTTCGGCTCCTAACTGTGTGGCTAATTTAAAATTATTGATCAAATGCCGTTGCTTATCGAGTGCAATTTTATCACTGCTTTCCTTTGGCGTCTGAACATACAAAACAGACCAATCACTGTTGTAATAACTAGCCAAACGGGCCGTTTTTCTAATGACAATTTTGGCTGTTCTGTCATTACTGCTAATACAGGCCAATAACTTTTCATGACGCAAAGCTAGATTTTTTGGCACTTCACTCTCTACTTTTCGAACAACCTGACTGGCAACTTCCCTCAAAGCCAATTCACGTAATTGCAAAATTTGATCCGACTTAAAAAAATTATTCAAAGCGGTCTGGATTTTATCGGCAGTATAAATCTTACCTTCTTTCAAACGAGCAATCAAATCCTCCGAAGTCAAATCGATATTAACCACCTCATCGGCCAACCGCAATACATTATCAGGAACTCGCTCTAAAACGTCAACATTGGTAATTCGCTTTACATCCTCATTTAAACTCTCAATGTGTTGTATATTTACGGCCGAAATAACATTGATTCCTGCTTCTAAAATCTCCAAAACATCCTGCCAACGTTTTTCGTTTTTACTGCCTTCAATATTAGTATGAGCCAATTCATCTACAATAACCACTTCTGGACGCAAATTGATAATCGCCTGCACATCCATTTCCTCGAGCTGTTTTCCTTTGTAGAAAATAGTTCGCCGCGGAATTATTGGCAAACCCTCCAACAAATCGTGTGTTTCCTTACGATTGTGAGTTTCGATATAACCAATTTTCACATCAATTCCGTTTTTCAAAAGTGTATGCGCTTCCTGTAGCATTCTGAAAGTCTTGCCCACACCGGCACTCATACCGATGTACACTTTAAACTTTCCTTTACGTGATTTTTGAATTAAATCCAAAAAGTGTTTGACATTATTTTCTTTTTCGTTATCCATAAGTTAAACTTGCTATTGAATCATTCCACTTCAAATAAACCTTTTTAAACCATTAAGAAACTAAGTGCTGCCAAACTTAATTCCTTAATGGTTTCAAATAAAATTTACAATTTATTATCTTTTTTTAAATCGATATTGCCAAAGATGCAGTTATAAAAACATTACTGTTGGTAGGGTCGTTATCTTTCAAAAAGATATCATCTTTGCTATTCAAAGTTCGTGCTTCTATTCTAAACATTACATTTTCTGTTGGCAAATAATCAAAATTGGCTGAGAAACCATAGGTTTTAAAACCATTTGGAGTTCCTGTTGGGATAATTACCCCTTTTTCATCTTCATAATATTCTCCTCTTGCGGCCAACTGAATTTTGTCCGTTGGCTTGTATTGAACAACTGCAGATGGAGTGTACCAAACATCGTAATCGCTGCTTCCTTTTGCAGATTGCTGCGCTCCAATATCAAAACCGGCGATAATACTTGTTTTATCGGTCAATTTAAATGTTCCGTAAAAATCGTTAAAATAACGCCATTTCTTATCAACATCAGGTTGTTCGTTTCCAACATAAGTACTCCAGTTTAATGCCACTTTTCCGGTTGGCTTGAAAGTCACCTGAGTTCCAAAAGCAGGCGTTTGATTACCATCAACTTTTTGGATACGTTGCCAACCGTTTAAATACATTACCGCCAAATACCACTGCTCAGATTCAGAAGTATATCCAACTTTAATCCCTGTTTCATAATAGGGTGAATTTTCGGCACCAATACTTCTTGTCAAAGTCATACAATCTTTTCCAATCGCACTTTCAGATCCAATATGTGAAGGCATAACTCCTGCATCAATCCAAAGATTATTGTCTTTTGAAATTTTAACACCCACATTAGCTTCATAAACATTTTTCAACAAATCTTGTTCTGCTGCCATGTTGTATTGTGCATACGTTCCAGCCATAAGTGCCAAGTTCCCACGAACATTTTCTTTCGCATAATTCACTTTTGCCATCCCCAAATTCAAATTAACTTCATTGGATCGATTGTAACTGTAAATAAATCCTGGCTTGGTATGATTATCTGGTTTCCCAAAATCATAGCTGTAATACACATCCACATAAGCGGAGAAAGTAATTGGACTTTTTGACTCTTCTTGAGCACTAATTGTTGTAAAACCAAAAGCTATAAAAGCTGTAACTATTATTTTTTTCATTATTTTTGTTTAGATTTTTATTAATCAATGCCCTTTCAGATCCCTGACCGGGGATGTAAATCTGAAAGGGTTGTTTTTTTTTTATTTCAACTCATCCAGAGCAACATTCAATTCCAGTACATTTACCGTTGAAGTTCCCATAACTGATGGTTTGTTGATTTTGGTTTGCACCAAAGCCAGTACTTTTTCTTCAGATAATTTACGTTCCTTAGCAACACGTTTTACTTGAATCAAAGCACCTTCAGGAGAAATATTTGGGTCTAAACCACTACCTGAAGCTGTTACCATATCTGATGGAATCTCCGATTTTTTCAAATATGGATGAACAATCAAAAACGTGTCGATTCTTTTTTGAACCAAAGCCAAATAATCTTGATTGCTTGGTCCTTTGTTACTTCCTGCACTTCCTGCAGCGTTATAATCTACTGCTGATGGACGTCCCCAAAAATAATTTGACTTGTCAAATTTTTGTCCAATTTTTTGGTAACCAACTACTTTTCCATTAACAGAAACAGTTTCTCCTTTTCCTTTATTTGGAGCAAATTGTGCAATTCCATATATCGCCAAGGGATAAATGACTGCAAATAAAACTATCGTTAACACGGTAAATTTTACTATTGAAAATATGTTTTTCATTTTGTTTGTTTTTTTCCTCACCCCCAGCCCCTCTCCAAAGGAGATGGGAGCTATTGTGGAAATAGAGGTTATTAATTTTTATTCAATTTGAATTATAATTTGTTTCTATTTTGCACTTATTATAATCCGCCTCGTCTCCCCCTCTCCTTTGGAGAGGGGGTTGGGGGGTGAGGACTACATAAATAATGCTACTAGTAAATCGATTAACTTAATTCCGATGAAAGGAATGATAATTCCTCCTAAGCCATAAATTAACAGGTTTCTTTTCAAGATAGCACTCGCACCGATTGGTTTGTAATCTACCCCTCTCAATGCTAGTGGAATCAATATCGGAATGATAATTGCATTAAATATCACCGCTGATAAAATGGCACTTTCCGGACTGTGCAATTGCATAATGTTCAATCCTTGTAAAGCCGGAATTGAAGCTATGAAAAGTGCAGGAACAATAGCAAAATATTTGGCAACGTCATTAGCTATCGAGAACGTGGTAAGCGTTCCTCTAGTCATCAATAGTTGTTTTCCAATTTCAATAATTTCAATTAACTTAGTTGGATCATTGTCTAGATCGACCATGTTACCCGCTTCTTTTGCAGCTTGAGTACCACTGTTCATTGCAACACCAACATCGGCTTGAGCAAGAGCGGGTGCATCATTCGTACCGTCACCCATCATCGCAACGAGCTTACCAAGTTGTTGTTCATTTTTGATGTAATTCATTTTATCTTCAGGTTTGGCTTCGGCAATAAAATCATCAACACCGGCAGCTTCGGCAATAAATTTGGCTGTCAAAGGATTATCTCCGGTAACCATCACCGTTTTTACACCCATTTTTCTCAAACGCTCAAAACGTTCTCTCATTCCCGTTTTAATGATATCCTGCAATTCGATAACACCTTGAACTTCATTATTTTTAACAACCACTAATGGTGTTCCTCCTTTTGAAGAAATAGCAATAACTCTTTCAGAAACATCTTCGGGGAAAATATGCCCCGCTTGAAGTGCAATGTTTTTTGCCGCATCCTGAGCTCCTTTACGAATATTGGTTCCGTCTCTTAAAATCACTCCACTCGTTCTGGTTTCGGCAGTAAATTTGATTAAAGTAGCACCTTCAATAGATAATTTTTGAGTCACTTCAGGCCCAGCCAATTCTACAATACTTTTCCCTTCCGGAGTATCATCGGCTAGTGAACTTAATACTGCCGACTTGATAAAATCTTCCAACTCTACTCCTTTTGCGGGATAGAAATTAGTTGCTTTTCTGTTCCCGATAGTGATTGTACCTGTTTTGTCCAAAAGTAATACGTCAATATCTCCTGCAGTTTCCACCGCTTTTCCTGACTTCGTAATTACATTAGCACGCAATGCTCTGTCCATTCCCGCGATTCCAATTGCAGAAAGTAAACCTCCAATAGTTGTTGGAATTAAACATACAAAAAGAGAAATGAAAGCTGCAATTGTGATTGGTGCATTGGCATAATCTGCGAAAGGTTTCAAAGTCACACAAACAATCACGAATATTAAGGTAAACGCTGCCAAAAGAATTGTCAAAGCAATTTCGTTTGGTGTTTTCTGACGGCTAGCACCTTCCACCAAGGCAATCATTTTATCAAGAAAACTTTCCCCAGGCTCTGAGCTTACAACCACTTTAATTTTATCAGACAATACTTTTGTTCCTCCAGTAACCGATGATTTATCTCCACCAGCTTCTCTAATTACAGGAGCACTTTCACCCGTTATTGCACTTTCATCTATAGTGGCTAATCCTTCAATGATTTCACCATCTGTGGCAATTAAATCACCCGCTTCACAAATGAAAACATCACCTTTTTTTAGTTCAGAAGATTTTACGCTTTTAATTTCCCCATTTGACAAAAGTTGTCTCGCTGGCGTTTCTTCACGCGTTTTTCTTAAACTGTCCGCTTGTGCTTTTCCTCTGGCCTCGGCAATGGCTTCGGCAAAATTGGCAAACAAAAGCGTTGCAAACAAAATTAGGAAAACAATGAAATTATAGATAAAACTACCTTGATCCTGTGCACCAAATAAAATGGCAATACATACGGCAAACATAATGGCAGTACCTATTTCAACGGTAAACATTACCGGATTTTTGAACATTGTTTTTGGATTCAGCTTAACAAAAGACTGCACCAAGGCATCTTTCACCTGCTTACTTTCAAACAATGAATTGGATTTCTTTTTAGTCATTTTTTTTTATATTATTTTAATGTAAAATACTCCGCTAAAGGACCTAGAGCCAAAGCTGGGAAGAATGATAGTGCAGAAATAATCAGAATTACGGCTAAAACCATCACACCAAAAATAGATGTATCTGTTTTTAAAGTTCCTGCACTTTCTGGAATGTATTTTTTATTGGCTAACAATCCTGCTATGGCTAAAGGCCCAATAATAGGAAGGAAACGACTCAATAATAACACAATTCCTGTTGTGATATTCCAAAATGGATTGTTATCGCCTAACCCTTCAAAACCAGAACCATTATTGGCAGCACTCGAAGTGTATTCATATAGCATTTCTGAGAATCCGTGGTTTCCTGGATTATTCAACCAGCCAGTTGCGTTTCCGCTAAACCAATAGCCCATTGCTGTATCGTTGGCGGCAAAGTAGGATGACAAAGCAGTTCCTGCCAAGATTAATAATGGATGAAGAATAGCGATGATAGCTGCAATTTTTACTTCTCGAGCTTCAATTTTCTTTCCAAAAAATTCAGGTGTTCGTCCCACCATTAAACCTGAAATGAAAACAGCCAGAATGATAAAGATGTAAAAATTCAACCATCCTACTCCACAACCGCCATAAAAAGCATTGACCATCATAGCCATCAATTGCATAGCTCCTGAAGCAGGCATTGCACTATCATGCATACTATTTACAGAACCAGTAGAAATTACTGTTGTAGCAATTTCCCAAAAACTGGTGACTGCAGTACCAAAACGTAATTCTTTACCTTCCATAGCACCGGTCGCTTGGGTAATTCCCATTCTTTCAATAGCTGGATTTCCATTAATTTCGCTTATCATTGTTGGTATAACCAGCATTAAAAAACCAGCAGTCATAACGCCAAAAACGACGTAAGAAAATTTTCTTTTGTTAAGGAAAAAACCTAACGCAAAGATCATTGCAAACGGGATGATTAATTGTGCCCACAATTCAACTGCATTAGTTAGATAAGTAGGATTTTCTAATGGATGTGCCGAGTTAGCCCCAAAAAAACCTCCACCATTTGTACCGATATGTTTAATACCAATAAATGCAGCGGCTGGACCACGAGAAACTTCAACAGCATCACCTTGCAAACTCACGATTTTATCTTTTCCCTCAAAAGTCATTGGAGTTCCGCTAAACACTAAAACCACAGCTACAATAGCAGAAAGAGGCAATAAAATACGGGTACAACTTTTGATGAAAAAATTATAGAAATTCCCTAGTTTATCAGTTGTTTTCTCTCTCATGGCAACAAAAACCATTGCGGCAGCAGCCATTCCCGTACCTGCAGAAACAAATTGAAGGAACATTAACATAAGCTGACCTAAATAAGAAAGACCGGATTCACCAGAATAGTGCTGTAAATTACAGTTCACAACAAATGAAATGGCGGTATTGAATGCCAAATCCGGTGTCATGGATGGATTCCCGTCTGGATTTAGCGGTAAACTTCCTTGAGAAATTAAAACTAAAAAGCATAGAAAGAACCAAACCATGTTTACGCTTAAAAGCGCTTTCAGATGTTGCTTCCAGTTCATTTCTTCAGAGGAATTGATCCCGCTGATTTTAAAAATAAAATTTTCAATAGGATTGAAAATTGCATCAAGCATTGTTTTATCTCCCAAATACACTTTGGCTATATACCTTCCAACAGGAATAGCCAAAACTATCGAGGTGATAAAAATACTGATGACTCCAAAAAATTCTGTGTTCATGTTTTGTTTATTAGAAATTAAATAAATTTTTGGATTTTATAAAAAGGCTATAAGCGTAATAAAGGCTAATGTCCAAGCCATAATTGCTATTGATACCGTATTAATTTTTCCCTTTTTCATTTTTAAAATTTTTCGGGTTTGATTAATACATAAACCAAGTATCCGAATACGGCGAGTGCAATAATAAATAGTGCTGTCATGATTTAGATTTTTTCAAAAAATTCGACGGATTTAAAACAAATCGCAAAAAGCAAAACTCCTAACGCGAGTAAAAGAATAGTGATTATCATATTATTAAAAATTAAGGTTAGATTTAAACTCCTGATGTACTAATTTGCTTGATATATTCTGCCTTCAACGATTTTGGAAACAGATTGGAAATACTGCAATGACGCAATTCCATAAAAGAGGAAACCGAAAAAACATACACACTCGAAATGGCATTCTTTGTCTCGTTGCTTCCTGTTTCGAACAATCGTTCGGCAAGCGCCAAACATTTTTTTGCCCGGTTAATATTTCCGGTAATAATTGCAATTTTTGTGATTTCGGCAAAGCGTTCTGCTTTTTCGTAAATCGTTGCTATTTTATTTTTCATTATTAGTAATAGTTTATTTTGTTCTTCCTCCCTTATGCCAAAAAGTATTCCAAAAAAAGAAAAAAAGTATAAAGCATTGTTTCCTAAAGCATTGTTGTTTTCGTGCCAAAAAAAGGCATAAAAAAAGCCTATCAAAATGATAGGCTTTTCTCAAAACGATAGTTTTGTTATTGACTTATTGAATATTGTATTCGTCTAATTTTCGGTAAAGAGTCGCAACTCCAATTTCTAGTAAACGTGCTGCTTCAGCTTTATTCCCTTTGGTATAATTCAACACTTTTTGAATATGAAGTTTCTCAACGCTCTGCATCGAAAAGGCTGATAATGTTTTATTGATATTACCTACTTGATGCTGTATTTCATAAGGCAAAACGTCTTGGGTCAAAACATCGTCATTCACTAGGATAACGGAACGCTCAATTACATTTCTCAATTCACGAACATTACCAGGCCAATGGTAAGTTTCTAATTTATGAAGAAAATCAGGATCGATGGTCAATGTCTTCTTATTCCCTCTTGATGAAAATTTCTCTGCAAAATAATACGTTAAGGGTGCAATATCTTTTACTCTTTCTCGCAATGGCGGAATTTTAATCTCAAAAATATTTAATCTAAAATACAAATCCGAACGAAAACGGTGTTCATCGCTTTCCGTTTTTAAATCGCGATTAGTTGCGGCAATAAGACGAAAATTAGATTTTCTAGGAGTCGTATCACCAATTTGAATATACTCATTGGTTTCTAGAACCCGTAACAATTTGGCTTGAAGTTCTAATGGCATTTCACCAATTTCATCCAGAAATAAAGTTCCTCCATTGGCTTCTTCTATAAATCCTTTTTTGTCTTTCATGGCTCCTGTAAAGGCACCTTGCTTGTGTCCAAACAATTCGCTTTCAAGAATTTCTTTGCTGAAAGTACTACAATTCAGTGCTACAAACGATTTCCCGGCTCGGTTACTATTTTCGTGAATGGCTTGCGCAAAAACTTCTTTTCCTGTTCCGGTTTCTCCCGTCAAAAGTACGGTTGAATCTGTTTTAGAAACTTTTTTGGCCAAATCAATTACTTGTTCCAATCCTTTTGATTTTCCTATAATGCCGTCAAAAGAATATTTATCGGAAATTCTTTTTTCGAGTTGTTTTACTTTCTTTTGAAGTTGCACTTTTTCCAAGGCTTTGTACAACAACGGTATAATCTTATCATTATCATCACCTTTCACTATGTAATCGAAAGCTCCGTTTTTCATTGCTTGCACACCATCCGAAATTTTTCCGAAAGCAGTCAGTAGAATGACTTCTGTTAATGGAAATGCAGGTTTAATCTTTTGAAGAAAATCAACACCATTACCATCGGGAAGTTTAACATCACATAATACAACATCAATATCATTTGTTTCCAATTTCTTGAAACCTGACTTTAAATCAGGAGCTTCAAATACATCAAACCCTTCAGATTTTATGATTCGGGCAAGAAGATGACGCAATTTTTCTTCGTCGTCAATAATAAGGATGTTTTTCAAAATTGTATTTTGTGAGTTCAATTTCCAAAATTAGTTATTTTAATTATTTGTTATAGAAATTCTTTAAAATAGTTTGGTTAAATAGTAATCTCATAATTTCCATAACCTCCTTTTTGATATTCCTTATAAAAATTCAATTTAAAAAAATTCATTTTATTACTTTTACACTCTCAAAACAAACCAATACCGAGCATTTCGGAATTAAAATCATAAATCACAATGTCTGCAATAAAAAAAGATTACAAAAGAATTACCACCAAGTCTTTAATTGATATGAAATCCAATGGTGAAAAAATTTCAATGCTTACGGCCTATGATTATACCATGGCTAAAATAGTTGATACCGCTGGGATTGACGTAATTCTGGTTGGAGATTCAGCCTCCAATGTTATGGCAGGTCATGAAACGACTTTACCTATTACTTTAGACCAAATGATTTATCACGCATCATCTGTGGTTAGAGCTGTAGAAAGAGCTTTAGTAGTTGTTGATTTACCTTTTGGAAGCTACCAATCCGATTCTAAGGAGGCTTTACGCTCTTCTATCAGAATCATGAAAGAAAGTGGTGGTCACGCCGTGAAATTGGAAGGTGGTAAAGAAATCAAGGAATCAATCAAAAAAATCTTGAATGCAGGAATTCCGGTTATGGGACATTTGGGATTAACTCCTCAGTCTATTTATAAATTTGGCACTTATACCGTTCGCGCCAAAGAAGAGGAAGAAGCTGAAAAATTAATGGAAGATGCCAAACTATTGGAGAAATTGGGTTGTTTTGCAATTGTTATCGAAAAAGTTCCTGCTGATTTAGCCGAAAAAGTAGCTAAAAGCATCTCTATTCCTGTTATCGGAATTGGTGCTGGAGGTGGTGTAGATGGTCAAGTATTGGTAATTCACGACATGTTGGGAATGAATAATGAATTCAGCCCTCGTTTCTTGAGACGTTACATGAATTTATACGAAGGAATGACTTCTGCCATCAGTCAATATGTAGAGGATGTAAAATCACAGGATTTTCCAAACGAGAAGGAACAATATTAGTGTTCAGTAATCAGGTAGCAGTATTCAGTTAGCTCGACTATGCTTAAACAATTTCAAACCTCTTTATAACCCTAAACAATCAACCTTGTCCAATAAAATAATTTCAAATAAAAACAATCTCCAAATCCTACACGAAGACAATCACTTAATAGTGGTCAATAAACGTGTAGGTGATATTGTGCAAGGTGACAAAACGGGAGACAAACCATTGAGTGATGTTGTAAAAGAATACATAAAAGACAAATACAACAAGCCCGGCGAAGTATTTCTGGGAGTGGTGCACCGATTGGATAGACCAACAACTGGAATTGTAGTTTTTGCACGTACAAGTAAAGCTCTGACCCGCATGAATGAATTATTCAGTAACAGAGAAACTCAAAAAACATATTGGGCGGTAGTCAAAAACAGACCATCTAAAGACGAAGAGACTCTCGTTCATTACATCAAAAGAAACGAGAAAAATAATACTTCCAAAGCGCATATAAAAGAAGTCCCTGATAGTAAATTGGCTAGCTTGGAGTATAAAATCATCAAAGAACTCGACAATTATTACGGGCTCGAAATTCAATTACATACAGGCAGACACCATCAAATACGAGCGCAATTATCCGCAATTGGTTCTCCAATAAAAGGGGATTTGAAATACGGTTTTGACAGAAGTAATCCTGATGGAGGAATCCATCTTCATGCCCGAAAACTGGTATTTACACACCCCGTTTCGAAAGAAGAAATTACTATTATTGCCCCAACTCCAGACGAAGTGATCTGGAAAGCCATTTAATATTTTAATGAAAAAAATATTATAATTTGAATTTTAAAATTTAACTTGCAGTATATAAAGTAATCTATTTTGCTATGAGTTACAAATTAAACATTAGTTCAAGAAAAGAAGCTTTAATTAAATTATTGGATGTAATTATCAAGCATGAAAATGAAATCATTCAGGCCTTATATGATGATTTCAAAAAACCTCCTTTTGAGTCTATTGCCACCGAAACCAATTATGTTATATCCGAATTAAAAGACACAATAAAAAACATCCACAAATGGTCAAAAATTAGAAGAGTACTCCCTTCTATACTCAATTTCCCATCAACCGATTATATTGTAAAAGAACCCTACGGCAAAGTTTTGATTATTGCGCCTTGGAATTATCCTTTTCAATTGGCAATTTGTCCTTTGGTCTCAGCAGTAGCAGCGGGCAATCAGGTTGTCTTGAAACCTTCTGAATTGACACCAAAAACTTCTGCTATACTACTCAAAATTATTGGAAAAGTGTTTCAGCATCAGCATGTAAAAGTAATTGAAGGTGGTGTTGAAACTGCACAAAAATTATTGACACAACGTTGGGATTATATTTTCTTTACAGGAAGTGTCGCTGTTGGAAAAATTGTTGCCAAAGCAGCCGCAGAACATCTCACCCCAGTTACCCTCGAATTAGGCGGGAAAAATCCTTGTATTATAGATGAAACGGCAAATTTGAAATTGGCTGCCAAGAGAATTGTTTGGGGCAAATTTTTGAATGCGGGACAAACTTGTATTGCCCCAGATTATATTTTGATTCAAGAAGACATGAAAAGCCATTTTGTTGAATTTATGAAAAAAGAAATCACAAAATCTTATGGTAAAAACCCAAAGGAATCTCCCGATTTTGCTCGAATCGTAAACGAAAAAAACTGTCTCCGATTAATGAGTTTGATAGAACCTGAAAAAGTAATTTTTGGAGGCGAAACTGACATTGAAGATTGCTTCATTGCTCCAACGCTAATTGAAGAAAATTCTCTTGACACCTTATTAATGAGAGAAGAGATATTTGGTCCATTATTACCAATAATCACCTATAAAGAAGAAAAGGAAATAGCACAAACCATTTCAAGGTACGAGAAACCATTAGCGCTATACGTATTTACCGACGATAGAAAATTTGCTAGAAAAATAGTTACTAGTTTTTCATTTGGAGGTGGCTGCGTTAACGATACTGTTATTCATTTTGCCAACAAAAGACTTCCTTTTGGAGGTGTTGGTCATAGCGGAATCGGTGCATATCATGGTCAATTGAGTTTTGATACTTTTTCCCATCATAAAGGAATTGTAAAAAAAGCAAATTGGCTGGATTTGCATTTACGATATGCTCCCTATGCTAACAAAATAGAGACCTTAAAAAAAATATTAAGATGGCTCTAACGAATAAAAAGAAAGTCGGTTAATATAAAAACACTTAAGATTTTTCTCTTTAACAAAAAAGAAACACACTATATCTACTCAATAACAGTTTTAAATCCGATAAATGCATGCTGCTACTTTGAACAAGGGGCAAAAAATTGTATTAATTAACAAAACCAATAATTACGCAACTCACCCAAGCAAAATTTTGACTTCTTAAGAGTAAAAAAATAGTAAATTTACAAACTGATTCAAAATCAATCCTATTTCAAAGTTTATTATCAAAGAAAAATGGGAAATGATTACGAATGTTTTTTTGAATAAAATTAATTTAAAATATAAATCAATCTAACCACCATAATGAACCAAATCAATATGAACCAAACGCAAGAAAGATTACACGATATTGAAAAAAACGGATACCAAATAGATTTTGCAAACGTATTTAACCATGCTTTCGAAAATTATAAAAAAATTGCTTTATATGCTGGATTAGTTCTTTTCGTTTTTAGTATTTTGTTCGTAATATTTATTGGAATATCATTAGTCTCAGTAATGGGTGTTGCTGCAATGACACGTGAGCTTTCTCCTGAAAAATTGAAAATTGAAAATCTATCCGAATCAAAATTTTTAGCTTATAGTCTTATTTCTCTTGTAGTGTCTTGTTTATTGAGTCCATTTCAAGCTGCATTTTTAAAAATGGCAGATTGTGGAGACCGTGATGAAGAATTTCATATCGTAGACTTATTCCGTTATTATAAACTTCCATATCTAACAGAAATTATTGTATCCACATTTTTAATTACAGCGATTGGTTTTGCTCAAGCTTATCTATTTTCATATTTGCATTTTGATTTACTTGGAACAATTATCACTTATTTTATATCCTTTATTACTATTCTTGCTGTGCCACTTATAATTTTCGGAAATTTAAAAGCAATTGAAGCTATTAAATACAGTATTTTGATCATCTTTAAACAACCATTTGTTATACTAGGGTTAATAATTGTAGCTTTTATAGGTTCATTAGTAGGTATTATGGGGTGTTGTATTGGGCTATTTTTTACCTTACCCTTTCTGTTTTCAATGAATTATGCTATTTATAGTGCAATAGTTGGGGTAGACAATCCTCTTGAAATAGAATAATTTTTTTCTAATTATATAAAAATAAAAAAAGTTTAATTATAGACACAAACAATTTAATCAAATAGTTAACCCCAAAATCTATGTTATTATTTTGTAGCATATTACTCTCTTTAAACTTCAACTTTTCTTTTCCAAGCTTAGTTAGTATTCTTACGCCATTAAGTCTGGAATCAACGCATTTAATATATACCCCTAGAACTCTTTTTTTGTTAGCATTGCTTTTTATTTTATTGGCAGTAATTCTTTATTCAAACTCTAGAATAAATTCTATTTTAAAAAACATAGATAACCTTCCAACCGAGGAATCAGACAAAAGAGAATACCAACTTTATATGCTGTTTCTGGGCTTAGTACTTCCTTTAATAGAAATCCTATTTGAATTGTTTCAAATTAGACCCAAAAGCCTATTAATCAACAATTTTTCTATAGGATGTTTTTTTCTGTTACTGTTTTTACTAAGCGAAAAGTCAAAATTTTTATATAATAGAATTCAAACTATTTATATTTCCTTATTTTATATTTATTCTATTTTGATTGGCTACAACATTATATTTCTGCCAAATGACATTATCCCCACTTATGCATTTATAATTTTATTTTTCTTTTCGTATATAGTTATTAAACCGATACAAAAATATTGGATTTATTCAGGAATTATTTTTTGCTATTTAGTGGTAATTTATGTTTTTGATTTAGTTCCTGTCAAAAGAGCCATAATACTTCTCAATTATTCCATTTTGGTTTTCATAATAAACCATATACGACATGTTTCATTGACAAAAATTCAAGAAAAATTTAATTTCACCAATGAAATTGTAAACAAAGGAAACTCACTTACAATAGCCACAAACAAAAAAGGGGAAGTTACTTTTTGCAGTGACACTATTACTTCAATTTTAGGATATACCCCAAGTGAAGTAATGGGATATGGATTTTGGAAACTAACCGAAGATCCTGAATTTATTGGTATTGATTATCATACAAATTTTATAGATAATCGACTATATGTTAGAAAATTAAAATGCAAAAATGGCGAATATAAATTTATCCAATGGATTGACAAACAGTTTTCAGAAGACTCCATTATTGGAATAGGTCAAGATATTACCAATGAAATAAAAATTAGAAACCAGTATGAAACCTTAATTCAAACTGCTGTAGACATCATTTTTGAAGCAGATTACAAAGGAAACTTTACTTTCGTAAATGATTATGGAATAAAGGTTTTGGGGTACTCAAAAGAAGAATTTCTAACCAAAGACTTCCAATCCATTATTCATGAAGATTATGTAAACAATACAATGGGGTTTTATAAAAACATTCAGTATTACGAAGAGAATTATACCACCCTTGAATTTCCAATCATCAAAAAAAATGGTGAAGCCATTTGGATCTCTCAAAATGTTTTTATCCGAAAAAATAGTTTCGGGGAAATTTCAGGATATTCAGGTATTGCCAGAGATATCACCTTTTTCAAAAACTTAGAAGAAGAAAAAAACAAGAGACAAGAAAAAATAGAAAAATATAGTAAAACGCTAAAAGATATTGCTGTATTAAATCATTCAAATTCACAAAAATTAGAGGATACCATTATTAATATCCTAAAAATTACATCTGTAGAATTGGAAGTAAATAGAGCAAGTTATTGGATATATGATACTGATAAAATTATATGCGATAAACTTTATAAATCGAAAACAAACACAATAGAAAGTGGGCTTCAATTTTATAGAAATGAAAATTTAGATTATTTCGAAAAAATTGAAAGTAAACTTCAAGTTGTTCAATCCGATATTATATCTTATGCTACCAATAATGAAATAAAAAGTAATTATGTAAATAGTAATGACATATTTTCAACACTTGATACTCCTGTTTTTATTGACGGTGAATTAAAAGGCATTCTTTCTTATGAATCAACAGAAAGTATCAAAAATTGGGACAATGAGGATATTAATTTTGCGAAATCCATCTCAGATTTGATAGTAATTGCTTTGGCTTCACAAATGCGTTTAGAAATAGAACAAAAACTAGCCTACAAAAGTGAACTTCTTTTAGTTATCAATAAAAATGCAAATCAATTTTTATTGCAAAAAAGTACAAGTAAACTCATTATGGGAATAATAAATGAGATTGGAAAAGTGACTCTTTCAGAACGTATTTCCTATTTTAAGAAAGATCTCAAAACAAATTTATTTGACCAAAAATGTATGTGGACAAATGAATTGCAAGATTTTGACGAAGTACATCCTAAATTGCAAAATCTGTCCTTTTCTGAATTTGACAATAGTATAAAAGATTTATCGCCCCAACAATTTTTTGAAGCTATCAAAGATAAAATTCAAAATGAAAACATAAAATTATTTTTGAATAGTTTGAACCCAAATTCAATGTTGTTTTTCCCTGTTTTCATAAAAAATGAGTTTGATGGTTTTTTTGCTTTTGATGATTCAACCAAGCAACGTATTTGGAGTAACGATGAAATTTCAATTTTACAATTATTGGTAAAAAACATATCCTCTTCTATAGAAAGAAACATAAATGAAACCATTATAGAAGAAAGTGAAGAACGTTTCCGATTATTGGCCAATAACATTCCCGGTAC
>NZ_MUNX01000108.1 GCF_002001005.1 Flavobacterium sp. A45 | reverse complement strand
TCAACGTAGAATTTATGACTCAGATTTATGCTGACCAGCCAAAATCGTCCTCTGATATGTGGAACCGTTTAGAATACAGACCTCTTGAAGGTTTTGTATACGCAATAACTCCATTCAACTTTACTGCTATTGCTGCCAATTTACCTGCAAGTGCTGCTATGATGGGGAATGTTGTAATTTGGAAACCAAGTGACAGTCAAGTATTCTCTGCCAAAGTTATTATAGATGTTTTCAAAGAAGCAGGAGTTCCCGATGGAGTTATCAATGTTGTTTTTGGAGATGCATTAATGATTACTGATACTGTTTTGGCAAGTCGTGATTTTGCCGGAATCCACTTTACAGGTTCTACTCATGTATTCAAAGATATTTGGGCAAAAATTGGAACAAACATCCACCATTACAAAACATATCCAAGAATCGTTGGAGAAACAGGAGGTAAAGATTTTATCATTGCTCACCCAAGTGCCAACCCAAAACAAGTGGCCACAGGAATTGTTCGAGGCGCATTTGAATTTCAAGGACAAAAATGTTCTGCTGCTTCAAGAGCTTATGTACCACAAAGCTTATGGCCAGCTATTAAAGAACAATTGATTACCGATACAAAATCAATGAAAATGGGTTCTCCAGAAGATTTCAGCAACTTTATTACTGCTGTAATCCATGAAGGCTCTTTTGATAAATTGGCTAGCTATATTGACCAAGCCAAAAAGGACACTGATGCGGAAATTATAGTTGGTGGAAATTACGACAAATCTGTTGGATACTTTGTTGAACCAACAATAATCGTAACTACAGATCCTCATTATTCTACAATGGAAACCGAATTATTCGGACCTGTTATGACGATTTATGTTTATGAAGACGCTAAATGGTCTGAAACATTGAAATTAGTAGATTCAACATCTGAATATGCTTTAACTGGAGCCGTTTTCAGTCAAAATCGTTATGCTATAGAAGAGGCTACAACCGCTTTGCAAAATGCTGCCGGAAACTTCTATATCAATGACAAACCAACTGGAGCTATCGTAGGAATGCAACCATTTGGTGGAGCAAGAGCTTCTGGAACTAACGACAAAGCTGGTTCTGCATTGAACTTATTGCGTTGGGCTTCTCCTAGAACTATCAAAGAAACATTTGTAACTCCAACTGATTACAGATATCCGTTTTTGGGAGAATAGCTTTTAGTCACAAAATTGAAAGTCTAAAGTCGTAAAAGACATTATAAACAATAAAACCCCACAAGATTCAAATAATATTGAAGTCTTGTGGGGTTTGTCTTTAGAAATAAAATCAGTTTAAAAAAACTACATTTTTTATTTCTTTTCTACTTTATTTATCTTTTCAAAAACAAATTCTGAATTATCGTAGTCCATCTGGACATCTTTCGAAAAAAAATGAACATTCATCAGACTCATTGCTAATCCTTTACCCCAATAAATCTTATTCCCTCTTCTTAACAAAGCAATTGGAATTATATTATTATTTCCACCGTAAGTAACATAATTGTACAACCCCAGTAAAGTATCTCCAGAAATTTTACCTCTTACATCTCCAGAATCTTTCCCTACTGTCCCATATCGTATCTCGTATTTTCCAGTGAAATGTTTCTCTGTCAACGATAATGACAAAAAAGCAGTATCATTTCCATTTATAGCTCGATAAAAGCTCTCATTTTTCTTGAATTTATTTTCTTTATTACAACCATACAATAGCGATACTAAAAGAATAAAAAACAAAATAATTAAATTAGGCAATACCTTTTTTCCTTTATACATAATTTCATAAAATCATTTTATCAAAAAAATAAAGCATAAAAACCTAAAAAGGCAAACTATTAAAAAACATAATTTGAAATTGGGTTCTACTTGAGTTCGACAAGATTTGTGACATCACACCCACTTCCATTTTTAAACTTTTATTAAAACAATAACCAACACCTCCATAAATACGGTCTCTGTCAAAATAATTGGCTTCAGTATTGATGAAAATTTCATTATATGCAGAAGCATAAATAGCATTTTTATCCATTACCTTTTTGTTAATTGGAATATTCAAAGACAGAAAATAACGCAAACGCATCTTGAAATTTTCATCAATAAATCGCTGCTCAAAACGGTATCTATGCTGAATATTTACTCTACCAAATTGCTCTTTGGTAATAAACTGCTGAAATATTCTATGCTCATCAGTTTTAAACTTATCATCTGTTCCAGCAATATAAGGTTCTGAATGGATGTAAGCATATCCCAAAAGTACATTGTTATTGTTTTCGGACAAATTATATCCAATCCCTGTTCTTAAAAGCAATTGCTCTAAATCTCCTGCAAAATTATAATTTCGATATTGCACTTCATTGTGAAAATTCCATCGATTATTTATTTTTTGATTCCCAAAATACAGAAACCAATTTCCTACTTCTGAATCTTGTGCATTACCATTGGCTGAAATAAAAAACACGAACAATAAGCTCAATAATTGTATTCTCTTAATCATTTATTTATTTTTAAACTTAACTAAATTATTTTCAACAAATTTACACCACAAACTTCAACGGCAAGTGAACCACTTTCTTGGTTTCGAAAAACTCATCTTCGAAGAAATCAGAAATATTGTATTCGGTTGCTTTAGGAAAATCTTTCAGTTCCTCAGTTAAATCACCACCCTTTAGATAAAGAATTCCATTTTTCAATTCGTGCTTATTTTGCTTCTTGATTTTGGTTTTTATCCAAGAAACAAAATCAGGCATATTAGTCACCGCTCGGCTTACTATGAAATCAAAATCTCCTTTTACATTTTCGGCACGAAGTTGTTCGGCTTTTACGTTTTTTAATTCTAAAGCTTCGGCAACAGCTTTGACCACCCTTATTTTTTTGGCAATTACATCAATCAAATAAAAACGCGTTTCTGGAAAAAGAATAGCTAATGGAATTCCTGGAAATCCACCACCGGTACCCACATCCAACACATAAGTTCCGGGTTCAAACTTATTTACTTTGGCAATGGCCAATGAATGCAATATATGTTTAGTGTACAATGAATCAATATCTTTACGTGAAATAACATTGATTTTTTCATTCCAATCGTGGTATAAAAAATCCAATTTTTGAAACTGTTCTACCTGAATATCAGATAGATTAGGAAAATACTTTAGAATCTCGTCCATCTTAAAAATTTTTAACAAAAGTACTGCTTTTAGCTTATAAATATTTAACTCAATATTGTATGTTGAAAATTTATATTAGTTACCTTTGCAAATATTCAAAAAATTATATGAACAATACCGCACCTACATTTGCAAAACAAGACAATTTGAAGTTCTTTAGAACTCTTAATTCACGAGTTAACAGCTATTTTAAAGAAAATAATATTGAGAAAACTGGAAACTGGAAAATCCATTTGAAGACCGTAATTCTCTTCACCGTTTTTCTGGTCCCTTATTTTCTGATACTTACTTTAGACATGCCTTTTTGGGCTCATCTTCTATTAACTATCGTTATGGGAATTGGGATGGCCGGAATTGGAATGAACGTAATGCACGATGCCAATCACGGATCTTATTCAACCAAAAGCTGGGTTAATAAATTTATGGGTGGAACTATATATGTATTAGCTGGAAACGTACACAACTGGCAAGTACAGCACAACGTTTTACACCATACTTACACAAATATAATTGGTCACGACGAAGACTTGGAAGCAGGAAGAATCATGCGTTTTTCTAAAGAAGCAGAATGGCATAAATTCCATAGATTTCAACAGTATTATGCTGTGTTTTTATATGGTTTATTGACTTTCAACTGGGCCATTACTACCGATTTTAAACAAATGCGCAATTACCTAAAAAGAAAATTATCTTATGGTGAACCAAAAAGCCCAAAAGTACTTTGGACAACACTAATCATCACAAAAGTAATTTACATAGCTATTTGGATTGTTTTACCAATTGTTATCGGAATCACTTGGTGGAAAGTTTTGGTTGGATTCTTTATCATGCACTACACTGCTGGATTAATCCTAAGTATTGTGTTCCAATTGGCACACGTAGTTGACGAAGCTGCCAATCCACAACCAAATGAAACTGGCGAAATGGAAAACACATGGGCAATACACCAATTGTTTACCACAGTTAATTTTGCACCAAAAAACAAAATTGTAAACTGGTACACAGGAGGATTAAACCACCAAATTGAGCACCATATTTTCCCACACATCAGCCATGTTCATTATGGAAAAATTGCAAAAATAGTTAAGGAAACAGCAAAAGAATGCCAATTGCCATATTACGAATACAAAACAATGACAGCTGCTGTTGTTGCCCATTTCAAACATTTAAGAACATTGGGACTAGAACCCGCACTATAATAATTATCTAAAAAAAGAATAAACCAAAAAATTACAATTTAATGAGCAATCCACTTTCAGACAGAATTAACAATTTAGCCACATCACAAACATTAGCGATGGCTGCTTTGGCTAGAGAATTAAAAGCACAAGGAAAAGACATTATCAGTTTAAGTTTAGGAGAACCAGATTTCAATACTCCAGATTTCATCAAAGAAGCAGCTAAAAAAGCTATCGATGACAACTACAGTACGTATTCTCCAGTTGACGGATATGTTGATTTAAAAGAGGCTATCTGCAGAAAATTCAAAAGAGACAACGGATTAGATTACAAACCATCACAAATCGTAGTTTCGACAGGAGCAAAACAATCATTATACAACATTGCCCAAGTAATGTTAAACGATGGTGACGAGGTTATTTTGCCTGCACCTTACTGGGTTTCTTATTTTGAAATCGTAAAATTATCAGGTGGAGTTCCTGTAGAAGTTCCAACTTCTGTAGATACAGATTTCAAAATCACGCCAGAACAATTAGAAGCTGCTATCACGCCAAAAACAAAAATGATGTGGTTCTCTTCACCTTGTAATCCTTCTGGATCTGTTTACAGTAGAGAAGAATTAACAGCTTTGGCTAAAGTATTGGAAAAATACCCAAACATATATGTAGTTGCTGACGAAATCTATGAGCACATCAATTTCTCAGGAACTTTCTGCAGCATCGGGTCTATTCCGGGAATGCTGGAAAAAACAATTACTGTAAACGGAGTTGCTAAAGCTTTCGCAATGACAGGATACAGAATTGGTTACATTGGAGCACCTGAATTTATTGCTAAAGCATGTACAAAAATTCAAGGTCAAGTAACATCTGGAGCAAATTCTGTAGCGCAGCGTGCTACAATTACTGCAGTAGATGCTGATCCAAGCGTATTAAACCACATGGTTCAAGCTTTCCACAGCCGTAGAGATTTAGTTGTTGGATTATTGAAAGAAATTCCAGGAATCAAAATCAACGTTCCAGAAGGAGCTTTCTATGTATTCCCAGACGTTTCTTCTTTCTTCGGAAAAACATTAAAAGGAACATTAATCAAAGATGCGAACGATTTCTCTATGTATCTTTTGGCTGAAGCTTGCGTAGCAACTGTAACAGGAGACGCATTTGGAAACCCAGATTGTATCCGTTTCTCTTACGCAACAAGCGAAGACATTTTGAAAGAAGCATTAAAAAGAATCAAAGAAGCAGTTTCATTTACTGAAGTTCCTGCATAACACATAGTTTTTTCTTAAAGTTTAAAATAGCTTAAGGTTTAAAGTTTTACCGCTTTAAATTTTAAGCTATTTTTTTATGGGGTTCCCTGCGGGGCGGGCTATACGCTATAAACGAAGTTCACTGAACTCCTATAAAAATAAATGTTAAGTGAAGTAATCTTTTATTTAAAGAAAAAAAAATAAAAAGATTTCCCCTTCTATCCCTAACCCAAAAAACAAAACAAGACATTACAGTTTTCAAAATAAAACCTCCAGTTTCAGACTTCTTCATCTCAAAACTCAACTGTTTTTAGAAACCCTAAAAGCCGTCGGCGTCATTGCAGTATGCTTTTTAAACAAACGCACAAAATAGGAATAGTCATCGAAACCCAACGCTGATGCAATTTCGTTGACTGTTCTTTTTTTATCCATTAGCATCCTTTTGGCTTCCAGGATAATTCTGTCGGTAATAACCTGTGTGGTTGTCTTTTTTAGGATTTCATTGCATATCCTATTCAAATGTTTCAGAGTAATATGGAGTTGTGATGCATAAAAAGAAGGCGCTTTTTCTGTCCAAAAATACTTTTCCAAAAGCACATCAAAATCTTTGATTCTCGAATTATAAGAATGTGTTTCCAGAACATGAGTTTCATTATACTTTCTGGCAATTTCAATATGAATACTATCCAATAAGTTTATAATCTTGTCCTGCTTCATCATTTTATTCCCTTGATATTCAGTAAGCATATTATAGAAATAGGGTTTAATATCTTTGACTTCTTTAGCACCCAAAACCATTTCGGGCGAATTTTCCAACGAATGGTAAAACGGATAAGAGTCAATTGTTTTTTGTCGAAAATAAAGATTATACATTTCCTGAGAATAAAACACCACAAACCCGTCAATATCCCCCGACAAATTCCAGTGATGCATTTGTCCAGGTTGTAAAAAAAACATACTCCCTGGCTGAATCCCAAAAGTATCAAAATCGATGTCATGCGTCCCTGATCCATTGGTAAACAGAACCAGCACATACGAATTATGTCTATGCGGTTCTTCGACAAAACTGTGATTTACTAAGTGATTTTTGAAGGTGTTTATATAGAAATCACTGTTGACATCATTGCAGTTAAACCGCTGTATGGAATAAATTGGATATTTGCTCATAGTTTTTCAATGTCTTTATTGTCCTATAATTAGCGAATATAGAAAACATCCATGAAAGGAATAAAAAATACCTTTGAAAAAAAATTTAAAATGTCACACACTCTTGTTCATATCCTAAATAATGACTGCCCGCATTGTCTTGAAGGGAAAGTATTTAACGAAAAAAACATCTTCTTCAACATTGGCTTTCCAAAAATGAATCCATATTGTCCTCACTGCCAATACAAATTCGAAAAAGAACCTGGATATTTCTTTGGCGCCATGTATGTCAATTATGGTTTGACTGTAGCGCAGGGAATTGGAACTTATTTAATTGCACATCATTTTTTTGCAGAAACTTTCGACTTAAGAATAATTGCAATTATTACAGCAGTCATTGTATTGATGGCTTCGTTCAATATTCGTCTTTCGAGATTATTATGGATTTACATGTTTAAAAACTATTCAATTTAGAATATAGAGCCACAATAAAATTCTTAACTTAGGGCTCTCAAATTAGCCTTATATGAAAAATCTACTTTCAATTGCATTCTTTTTCACTGTGTTCTTGTCTAATGCCCAAGTTAAAAAAGAACCCATAAAATCTCAAATTGTAGAAGTTTCCTGTGGTGAATGCCAATTTGGTTTAGAAGGAAAAGGCTGTGACTTAGCTGTTCGCATCGATGGGAAATCTTATTTTGTCGATGGAACCAAAATTGATGACCATGGAGATGCACATGCCAAAGATGGTTTTTGTGAGACTATCCGAAAAGCAGAAATTACCGGAGAAATAGTGAATAATCGTTTCAAAGTCACCACCTTTACTTTACTTCCAGAGGAAAAATAAATGGAATTAATACTCAAAAACATTGCGCAGCACGTATCGCTTACCCAACAGGAGCAAGAACTTTTTTTGTCCAAAACAGAAATACACCATTACAAAGCCAAAACCATTTTATTGAATAGTGGCGCGATTTGCAAACATTCCTATTTTGTGAATTCGGGTATTTTACGCAGTTTCAACATTAATGATAATATTGTAGAACATGTATTGACTTTTGCTTGCGAAGGTTGGTGGATTGGCGATATGTACAGTTTGCTTTCGCAAAAGCCGGGCAACCTGTTCATAGAAGTTTTGGAAGATGCCGAAGTGGTTTTGTTATCCAAAGAAAACCAAGATATACTATATCAGGAAATACCAAAGTTGGAACGTTTCTTCAGAATACTGACCGAAAATTCATTGGTGGCTAACCAAGAACGCTTGATGGATAATCTAAGCCTCACCGCCGAAGAGCGTTTCGAAAAATTCTGCAAAAAGTATCCCACGCTCATTCAGAAAATAGCCCAAAAGCAAATAGCATCCTATCTCGGAGTTACTCCCGAGTTTTTCAGCAAAATGAAAAGCAAAATGCTTAGGAAATAATTTCTTAATCTAGGTTAAGTGCAAAACGCTGACATCAGATATAAATTTGTATAACAAAAAATCACTAAATTTATATATCATGAAAAATACAGTTTTACACAAAGCCGACACAAGAGGACACGCAGATCACGGATGGTTAAATGCTTATCACAGTTTTAGCTTCGCTAGTTGGTACAATCCAGATAGAGTTCAGTTTGGAACTTTACGTGTTTTAAACGATGATACTATTGGTGCCGGAATGGGTTTTGGAACACATCCACACGACAATATGGAAATCATTACTATTCCGTTGGAAGGTGATTTGGCCCACAAGGACAGTATGGGAAATGAATCTACCATAAAAACTGGCGATGTACAGGTTATGAGTGCCGGTACTGGAATCCAACACAGTGAATTCAATCCAAATGCAGATTTACGCACCAAACTTTTTCAAATTTGGTTATTCCCAAAAACGAGAAATGTGACCCCACGTTACCAACAAATCACGTATGATCCTACTGAACAAAAAAATAATTTTGCTCAAATATTATCTCCAAATCCTGATGATGCTGGAGTATGGATCCATCAAGATGCCTGGTTTCATTTAGCCGATTTTAGCGCCGGTTTTTCTAAACAATATGAAGTAAAAAAAGAAGGAAACGGTATGTATGTCTTTGTCATATCAGGAACAATAACTGTTGACGGTCAGGAATTAGAAACTCGTGACGGTTTAGGAATAACCGATTTCAAGACCTTAGACATTAAAGCAACAACTGACGCGAAATTTCTATTAATGGAAATTCCTATGAGTTATTAAATATAATAGATGCTAAGATGCTAAGTCTCTAAGATTCTAAGTTAGATTTTTTTTGGAGCAGAAAGATTAGGCATCTTTGGAAATATAGTCCCGCTTTCCGTTTCAATCTTTTGTAAGCTTTGTCAAAGTTCAAAACTTTGACAAAGCTTACAAAAGGATTTTCACTACAATCGGGGCTAAAAGTTAGCATTCCGTTTTTTTTGCCATCACAAAACAAACAATATAGATCAAACTTAGAATCTCAGAAACTTAGATTCTTAGAAACTTAACAAACAAAAAAAAAATGAGCGAAACAGTAAATATAGAATTCAATGAGAAGAACGGTAATTTCAATATTACCTCCGAAGGCAGAAAAGTCGCTTTGATGACTTTTGTATTTGCCGGTCCCGATAAAATCATCATTGATCACACCGAAGTATCTCCAGTGTTCAATGGAAAAGGATTGGGCAAAAAATTAGTAGAAAAAGCCGTTGAAGTTGCAAGAGAAAAAAACTGGAAGATTGTTCCATTATGTCCTTTTGCAAAAAAAACTTTTGACAGAAACCCTCAATTTAACGATGTATTATAATGGAAGAGCTTTTCGAAAATGACATACTTGGTCGCATTGGCACTCAAAAGTACTTATGTAACATCACTTGGCGAAACGGGCAGTTTCTTATGGACGAACCCGAAAATGTGGGCGGTAAAAACTTAGGAATGGATCCATTTTCGACTTTACTAGCTTCTTTGGCGGGCTGTACTCTTTCTACCCTAAGAATGTACATTGATCGAAAAGAATGGATAATCCCAGAAATAAATATTTCACTAAATTTATATCAAGAAACCGTAGTTGGCGAATTGACGACAACAATAAGAAGAAACATCACTTTCTCGGGAGAAGTTACTGCCGACCAAAAAAAACGATTACTAATCATTGCAGATAAATGTCCAATTTCAAAACTACTTAAAGGAACAACAATCATTAACACCTCAATTTAGCCATGGATCCAAAAGACATCAAAAAAGAATATACCAATGGTGAAGTAACCATTGTATGGCAATCAGGGAAATGTATTCATTCCGGAAATTGCGTGCGCAATAATCCTGACGTTTTCAAACCAAAAGAACAACCATGGATTACGGCCGAAAATTCAACAACAGAAAAAATTATTGAAACTATCAATAAATGTCCATCGGGAGCATTGAGCTTTTATATGAATAAAAAAGATTAATCCTCATTCAATTTCCGAATAACTTTGGCAGGATTACCCACTGCCAAGGAATTTTCGGGAATATCTTTGGTCACTACAGACCCAGCTCCAATTACACAACCGGCTCCAATGGTAACTCCCGGACAAATAACGGAGTTCCCTCCTATCCAACAATCATCTCCAATCGACACAGGTTTTGAACTTTCGACAGTTCTTCTTTCAATGGCATTCAACGGATGGGTCGCGGTATAAATATGAACTCCCGGCGCAAAAAAAACATTATTCCCAATGGTGACTTTCATCGTGTCCAAAACCACACAATTGACATTGAAATACACATTCTCCCCCGAATGGATATTGTAACCATAATCACAATGAAATGGTGGTTCTATATACAGTCGTTTATGTGAATTCGGCATCAACTCTCTAAGAATCGCACGCGATCTTCCATTCATCAAATATTCGGTAACATTCAGTTTATGCAATAATTTTTTGGCTTTGGTACGCTCTTCTACTAACTGCTTATCATTGGCAAAGTAAATTTCGCCCAAAAGCATTTTTTCTTTTTCGGTCATTCTTCTAAATTATTTTTCAAATTGTAAAGCATTCTTGGTATCTAAGTGTCTGTACTTTTTATAATCCTTATATTCATTCATGATGAGCTGTGCCTTAAAAAAACAAAGTGTCGATTCAGCTCCTTGATTGATATTGACATTTTTATCCTCAAGTCCGTCATAGGATGCCCCATTTACTGGATTATAAATAATCTGATTCAGATGATTATTTCCCAAAAACCATGAAAATGCCAGATTCAGTTGGTTTCTGTATTTCTCATTTCCAGTCACCTGAAAAAACAAATGCAAGGTAATAATTGTTGTTGCAACTTCAATGGGTTGTTCCCCGTAAGTGCTTTTTTTCTCGCCTTTAACAAACCATCCTCTATTTGAAATGACGCTTAATTCTCCTTTCATAAAATAATGCGACAAAAGAAAATCGAAAGTAGTCAATGCTATTTTTTTATATTTCAAATCTCCAGTTGCTAAAAAGCTAAAGAGCATCGCCTCGGGGAGCACATTATTGGCATAAGTCATATAATCTTCATACCAGCACCAATCATCATCGGAATTGATGTGATAATGATTCAGCAATTTGTCGGCAAGTAGAATTATAGCTGTTTTAATTTTCATCTCTTTATTTACTTGATAGTAATAATAAAGCCCTTTGAGCGTATAAGCAATCGCTCTGGGAGAAGTAACCCCATCGATATGCACAACGGCTTTGTCCCATACTTTTTGTGCTTGTTCAACTAAATCTATCGGAAGATTTTTTTGGTAGGATAACAAAAAACCTAAACTCCACAATGCCCTTCCGTTGGAATCCTCAAGATTCACCAACTCATTCTGTTTTGTCAATTGACGGTTACTATCTTTGTAATTATCAAATCTACCGTCTTCTCGCTGTATTTCGGTAATAAAATTCAAATAGATTGTTGCCAAATCCAAGGCAATAGGGTCTGAACTCGTATCATAATACATTACCATATCAATCAATGCACGAGCGTTATCATCCAAGGTATAACCTGACGATAAATCGGGCTGACTAAATTTCGAAAACTGAAGAATCCCATAATCTGTTGTCAACTCTTTGATGTGATCTAACTTTAAAGGCGGAAAATTGAATCTTAATTTGCCCTTGCTCTCTGTTACTTCAGCAAACAGAAAAGCGTACTTTAAAGCGATATTCTCCCAAGTTGTTTCATGGGTAAAAGCATACCCATTACGCCCCATTTCCAATCGTTTTTCTTTATTTTCAACCAATTTCAATATGGCGCTTTGAAATTCTTCCGAATTATCAAACTCGTTCAGCAATATTCCAGTTTCAGGATTCAAAGCTTCAACGGCGTGAGCTATCGGAGTAGAAATAATCGCACAACCACAGCTCATCGCATATGCAAAAGTACCGCTCACGGCTTGATTGGGGTCTTTGGAAGCAAACAAATAAATGTCTGATAAAATTAAATAATTAAGCAGTTGTTTTAATTCCAGAAATTCATTGATAAAAAAAACATTGTTCTCAATTTTCAGTTTTTTGGCTGTTTCAATGAGCATAGTACGATATTTCTCCCCTTCTTTTTTCAAGACTTCAGGATGCGTTTTCCCGATTACCAAATAGACAACTTCTGGATGTTTTGCTATAATCTCGGGCAAGGCATATAAAACGGTCTCAATATTTTTATTATCGCTTATTAAACCAAATGTTGACAAAACAGTTTTATCGGAATAATTGAATTCGTTTTTTAATTTATCTTTTTGATCCCAAAGCACCATGTGAGTTCCATGCGGAATTATCCTTAATTTCGATTCCGGACAATCATAATCACTTATTAAGATTCTTTGAGATCTTTTGGTCAGTACCACAATTTTGTTGGATAAATCAATGATTGCCTTAACTATTTTTTTTAATTTATCATTTGGACCTGGCAATACCGTATGAAAAACCGTAGCAATGGGTTTGTTTATTGCCAATAAAAAGGATAACAGATAGTTTCCATAATCGCCTTCAAAAAGACCAAATTCATGCTCAATGCAAACCATCCCAATATCATCGCGGGTGTTAATTTTTTCAGCCAAAAGACGATACTCATCAATCGAAGAAACAGTTAGCGCATAATGTACATCGAGACCATATTCAAATTGATTTTCTTCTTTTTGCAAAGCACACACCTCTATAGGCAGTGAATCTCCAAAGACCAACCTGACGGAATTAACGATATCACTGGAAAAAGTTGCCAATCCACATTGTCTTGGAGGATAGGAACTCATCAACAGTATGGTTTTACTTTTTTTTGGTTTCACTTGTACATATTTTTCTACTTTAATCGGTGTTTAGAATTCATTTTGAATTGGGATCAGGTCATAGTAATTACTTTTTACTATTTTTTAAGGCAACCATTAATTCTACCATATCCACTACGGCATAAGTAGAAGAATAATCTGAAACCGCATACGGAAGTATCAGACTGTTATTATGAATTATTGAGCCACAGGAATAGACCACATTTGGCACATATCCTTCACGTTCATCTTCCAAAGGAGTTAGCAAAGGTTCGGGAAGTCTGCCTATTTCTTTTGATGGATCATCCAAATCAAACAATGACACACCTATGCAATAACGTCTCATTGCGCCCACTCCGTGAGTGATAACCAACCACCCTTCTTGAGTCCATAAAGGTGAGCCACAATTCCCAATTTGAGTATACTCCCATGGATATTCGGGTCTCTGAATAATTTGTGGGTCTTTCCATTCGTTGGGTCTTAACGAATACATCAGATAATTATTAACTCCGTCTACTCTTCCCAACATAGCATATTTACCTTTTATCTTCTTAGGAAATAACGCCATTCCTTTGCTCTGCGACCCTTCACCATGCAAAGGCATTATACGAAAGGTGTAAAAATCTTCTGTGGTAATTAATTTTGAGAGGACCGAATGTCCATTATAGGCAGTATAGGTTCCCATTACACTTTCGGAACCATCATCATCAACAAAACGGACAAAGCGGGCATCTTCAATGCCACGACTCTCTACATCAGACACTGGAAATATAACGCGCTCGGAAATATCGGAATCATGCTTGAATTGAATGTCATAAAACGAATCCAACAGCCAAATTACTTCTTCATAAGCTTCATGTTTTTCTTTACTGATATTTGGATCCATTAATTCTATTTTAAGTAAATCTTTAAACACAGAATACTCAAAGACCTCTGGCAAATCACACATTATGCGAGAATAAATATCCAATGTATGCATTTCTGCTAATTTGGATAAAATCCGTTTTTTATTAAACATCATTTTATGCGAAATCTCTGCTTTTTCAATACTATCTCCAATCCGCATCATCCTTAGATTATTGTCTTTATCAATAATCCCTCTTCTAAATACGATGGAAGAAACATGACCTTCTCCGGTAGCCCGAAATGAAATAACAACTCGCTTTTCTCCTTTTTCCAAACTCGATTGATCAAAATCTTCTACCATAGACGGATTGAAAAAGGCAGCCGATTCAATGGAGTATTCCATAGTAAGATACGAACCGATTAGCAATTTTCTTTCCTCTGACAAATCCAATTCATTAATTTTCATCTCTTTAATTATGTTTCGAATCTTTCCGTAATGCTTATAAAATATATACGAAATATTCCGATGCCGTCTTGCAAATTCCCTATTTATCTGTTCTAACGTAAGATTAACTTGCTGGTTACTCATTGCCAATATACGACCTATCAATTCTTTAGTCCGTTCCTCGCCACTCATAAAATATCTGGCAACAATTCTACTGGAATCTGGTAAAAACTTTATATTTTTTCGTGTAACAGAAACTTTCATAAATTTTTATTTTTAAATTACAAAAAAAGAAACAAACGCTTTCTGGCTGTAGTAGAAAGGTATTTTAATAAACATGCCGATTTATTTTGGGGACTTGTGTGTTTTGTTTAATGTTGTCTAAATAGTTTTCTATTTAGCAAAAGTGGTAGATTTTAAAAAAATTAAATCAAACACATTCAAATTTACAAATAAAAAACAACTTAACTACATGATAATTATCATACTACAATTACATTTAGATAGTTTATTCCTATAAAAACAAAACGTCTTTCCTAGCCCTGATGGAAGCGATATCCTTTAGTGTCTCTTTTTTAGAGACACTAAAGATATAGCGGACAGCAGGACAACTGTTCTTGATAAGCAAAAAATTGCTGCTCCTAAAAAAAATAGTACTTTTGCACACGGTTTTTTTAATTTCACTTTTGAAACCTAAAACTTTTAAACTTTAAACGAAAAAATATGAAGGCATACGTATTTCCGGGTCAGGGCGCACAATTCACTGGAATGGGCAAAGACTTATATGAAAATTCACCATTGGCAAAAGAATTATTCGAAAAAGCAAATGAAATTCTAGGCTTCCGCATCACCGACATCATGTTCGAAGGAACGGCTGAGGAATTGAAAGAAACCAAAGTAACGCAACCGGCAGTTTTCTTGCATTCGGTTGTTTTGGCCAAAACATTGGAAGATTTCAAACCAGAGATGGTTGCGGGACACTCTTTGGGTGAATTCTCGGCATTGGTTGCCAATGGCGCTTTGTCTTTTGAAGACGGATTAAAATTAGTTTCACAAAGAGCTTTAGCAATGCAAAAAGCCTGCGAGATCACTCCTTCGACAATGGCTGCCGTTTTGGGATTAGCAGATAATATAGTTGAAGAAGTTTGTGAATCTATTGATGGCGTTGTTGTAGCTGCTAATTACAATTGTCCTGGACAATTAGTAATCTCAGGAGAATTTTCAGCAGTAGAAAAAGCTTGTGAAGCAATGAAAGCCGCTGGAGCAAAACGCGCATTATTATTACCTGTTGGAGGAGCTTTTCACTCACCGATGATGGAGCCTGCCAGAGAAGAACTTGCTGCTGCAATTGAAGCGACTACGTTCTCAACTCCTATTTGCCCAGTGTATCAAAACGTAACGGCAAGCGCAGTATCTGACGCTAATGAAATAAAGAAAAACTTAATCATCCAATTGACCGCTCCAGTACGTTGGACACAATCAGTACAACAAATGATTGCCGATGGTGCAACTTTGTTTACAGAAGTAGGTCCAGGAAAAGTATTGGCTGGTTTAATTGGAAAAATTGATAAAGAAGCTGTGACTGCTAATGCATAAATTTTAGATTTTAGATTGCAGAATAAAAACAAAAATCCCAAATTAGATAGTTTGGGATTTCTTTTATTCTGAAATCTGGAGACTGAAATCTAACTTCTAATCTTCTGTTCCCATTTCCAAGCACTGGCCATGGCTTCATCCAAGGTTGATTGCGCTTTCCATCCCAATACATTATTGGCTTTGTCAGTATTAGCATAAGCTTCGGTAATATCGCCTTCTCTGCGCGGAACAATTTTATAAGGAAGCTTTTTACCACTCACTTTTTCGAAACTATGAATCACTTCCAGCACTGAACTTCCCGTTCCCGTTCCCAGATTAAACGTTTCTACTTTTTCAAGATTCTTTTTGTTTAATAAACGTTGCAAAGCTATAACGTGGGCTTTAGCCAAATCGACTACGTGAATGTAATCGCGAATACAAGTCCCGTCTGGCGTAGGATAATCATCTCCAAAAACGGATAATTCCTGACGCAAACCAAAACCGGTTTGGGTAATAAAAGGCACTAAGTTTTGTGGCACACCCAATGGTAATTCCCCGATTTCGGCAGAAGGATGTGAACCAATCGGGTTGAAATAGCGCAACAAAATTGCATTTACATTTGTCACCTTGGTTACATCTTTTATAATTTCTTCTCCTATTTTCTTGGTGTTTCCGTAAGGAGAAATAGGTTGTTGTACAGGAGCATTCTCAGTAATCGGCATCACTTCGGCTTGACCATAAACAGTGCAAGACGAACTGAAAATAAAATTAGCTTCTGGCTTTTTTTCTAATTCCTGCAAAATATAAACCAACGCACCTAAGTTATTTTCATAATATAACAATGGATTTTCAACGCTTTCACCCACAGCTTTTGAAGCTGCAAAATGAATAACCCCATTAACATCATTATGCTTTTTGAAAAATTCTTGTACACTTTTTTTCTCGCGTAAATCCAACTTTTCGAAAATTGGCATTTTAGCTGTAATAGTAACAATACCCTTCAAAACTTCCTCTGAAGAATTGGAAAGATTATCAATAATCACAACCTCAAAACCCTCATTTTGTAATTCAACTACAGTGTGGGAACCTATAAAACCTAAACCTCCTGTTACTAGTATTTTCATATTTGTATTTATAAAAAAGACGCTATAAAAGCGTCTTTACAGGTATTATTTAAAATATTCCAGAACGGAATCCGTTATGAATTTAATTTGTTCGTCATCAAGCTCCGTATGCATTGGCAATGAAATTACTTCTTTTACCAACTGGTTCGTTACTGGAAAATCTTCTTCTTTGTAACGAACATCCAAATAAGCTTTTTGAGAATGCAACGGAATAGGGTAATAAATAGCACATGGTATTCCTTTATCTAATAAATGTTGCATCAATCCATCTCTATTAGCTTCTATAATTCTAAGTGTATATTGGTGAAAAACATGACAATCACAATTATCGCAAATAGTTGGAGCAATAATATTTTTATGCCCTTCAAAAGCAGCAGTGTATTTTCTTGCAGCATCTTGTCTTGCTTTCCCATAAGAATCCAAAAACGGTAATTTTGCATTAAGTACAGCTGCTTGAATACTATCCAAACGAGAATTTACCCCCACAACATCATGATGATAACGCTCATACATTCCATGATTTACAATACCTCGAATTATATGTGCTAAAGCATCATCATTGGTAAAAATAGCTCCACCATCACCATAACAACCTAAATTTTTTGATGGAAAAAAAGAAGTAGAAGATACATGTCCAATAGTTCCAGCTTTCTTTTTTGTCCCATCCGAAAATTTGCAATTAGCTCCAATGGCTTGTGCATTATCTTCAATCACGTACAAATTATGTTCTTTGGCAATAGCCATAATAGCTTCCATATTGGCAGCACGTCCAAATAAATGAACAGGTACAATAGCTTTTGTTTTTGGAGTAATCGCTTTTTTGATAGCATCAATAGAAATGTTCATATTTACCATATCAACATCAACCAAAACAGGGGTTAATTGCAACAAAGCGATTACCTCAACAGTAGCAGCAAAAGTAAAATCAGCTGTGATAACTTCGTCTCCAGGCTTCAAACCCAATCCCATCATTGCGATTTGCAAGGCATCGGTTCCGTTAGCACAAGGAATTACATGCTTAACATCTAAATATTCTTCTAATGATTTTTGAAATGTATGAACCTGAGGCCCATTAATGTAAGTATTGGTATCCAAAACTTCTTGAATCGAAGCATTTACAGTTGCTGCGATTTTATCGTATTGACTTTTTAAGTCAACCATTTGTATTTTTTTCATGTAATCTTTTTTAGCATCCTATACCTATTTATAGGAACAATTAATAGAAGTAAACTTGCTTTAAGATCAAATTTCACTACAATTTAACCACCCCAAACAAGCACCACAAAAATAGTTATTTAATGAGTTTAAACCAATCAAACCCACAATAAAAAATATTTTTCCAAAGAAATAAAAAGTGGGTTCCTGACAACCATAATTTAAACATTTCTTAAGGAAGAAAATAACACAAAGAAAATGTATTTTTACAAAAAAAATTATCGATGCCTTTTCTTTATAATTTAACCATTCTGTTCACTCAATTTTTATTAAAAATCATTGCGCTTTTCAGCCCTAAAATGAAACTTTTCGTTGATGGCAGGAAAGATGTTTTTGCTGTTTTGGAACAAAAAATAGCAACCAATGACAAAACCATTTGGTTTCATGCTGCGTCTTTAGGTGAATACGAACAAGGGCTTCCCGTCATTGAAAAAATCAAAGACAACTACCCAACCCATAAAATTATAGTTACATTTTTTTCTCCATCAGGTTATGAAGTTCGAAAAAACAACACTGTTGCCGACGCAACGGTTTATCTCCCATTGGACACCCCAAAAAATGCCAAACGCTTTTTAGAATTAGTGCATCCAGACTTTGTATTCTTCATTAAATATGAATTTTGGATTAATTATTTAGACCAATTGCAAAAGCAAAACATTCCAACTTATTTGATTTCGGGTATTTTTAGAGAAAAGCAATTATTCTTCAAATGGTACGGTGGCTTTTACAGAAAAGCATTAGACACCTTTACCCATTTCTTTGTTCAAAATGAAAACTCGGGAAAACTAATTACTTCGTTAGGAAAATCCAATGTCACTGTTTCTGGCGATACTCGATTTGACAGAGTTGTTGCAATCTTAGAGAAAGACAACACTTTGGACTTTATAGACCAGTTTAAAAACAACAAAACAACAATCGTAATAGGAAGTTCTTGGCCTAAAGACGAGTCAATTCTTTCAGAATACATCAACTCATGCGATCACGATGTTAAATTCATTATTGCACCTCACAACATAAAACCCGAACAAATCAAACAACTACAAAATAACATCACTAAAAAAACAGTACTTTTTTCAGAAAAAGAAAACAAAGATTTATCACAATTTGAAGTATTTATAGTTGACACTATTGGCATATTGACCAGAATTTACAGTTATGGAGACATTGCTTATGTAGGCGGTGGTTTTGGAAATCCAGGAGTGCACAACTTGTTGGAACCAGCTACTTTTGGAATCCCAATCGTAATTGGTCCAAATTATTCTCATTTTGATGAAGCTATTAATTTAGTAAAAATTGGAGGTTGTATATCAATTACCAATTCCAAAGAACTCGAAATTGCCTTTTCAGGATTAATTCAAGACACTGAAATAAGACATCAAAAAGGTAAAATTTGCGGTACTTTTGTCCAAAAAAACAAAGGAGCAACTAATAGTATTTTAGAAAAAATAACTCACAATAAAAGCTCAAAATAAAAGAATTACTGCTATTTTTAGACGAGCAAAAAAGAAGCATAGAAGCACATAAAATAGGGAGTTATTCTACAATTTGTAATTATTTACTTATTTTTTATTCCCTAAAAGAAAAAGCTAATCCCTTGATTGAAAATTATTTTTAAAAAATAAATGAAAAAATATTTTACATATTAAAAATTTTATATCTTTGCCACGAATTAATAATTAACCTTTATATTAAATTAAGATGAAAAAAGTATTTTTAAGTTTAGCTGTTGTTGCTGTATTAACTGTTGTATCTTGTAAAAAAGCTGACGCTGCTGCTGAAGAAACTACTGCTGTAGATTCTACTGCTGTTGCTCCTGCTGACACTACTGCTGTAGCTGCTGATACTACTGCTGCTGTAGCTGCTGACACAACTGCTGCTGCTGCTCCTGCAGAAGCTGCTCCAGCTAAGTAATTTCAAATTACACTAGAAAAAAATAAGCTGCATTTATGCAGCTTTTTTTATACCCATACATCAACCACTAAAATAGAAAACCTAAAAATCAATCAAAGAAAACCAAATCATTATCCGAGAAATCCAAGATTTCAGAAACAGAAGCATACTTCATAATTTCATCAATCCCTTTCTGAACTCTTAATTCAGTAGTGTATTTTCTACTTAAAGCAAAAGGCGCCCCATCTAAAAAAAGCTTGAAAAAATATTTTCCTCCTGCTGATTTATGCTTTTCAAAAGTCGCCAAGCCAATATTACTTTTAAAATAATCAATCGCTTCTTCACCTTCAAATTTAAGTTCATATTTCATACTCGTGAAAATCACTTTACCTTTCCTCGATGTAAAAACAAACTTATATTGATCATCAAATCTTTTACTAATTACAAAAGCCCCCATTTGAATTTAGATTTTAAGAATTTAGACTACCGCTTTATTAGACTCAAACCACTTACAGTCAAACTGATTTACAATCATGCCTTTTTAAAATAAAAAAAGCTCCAAACATAGTTTGAAGCTTTCTTGTACTCAGAGCGGGACTTGAACCCGCACGAACATTGCTGTTCACTGGATTTTAAGTCCAGCGTGTCTACCAATTTCACCATCCGAGCATTGTGTGGTGTTAGAGCGAAAAACGGGGCTCGAACCCGCGACCTCGACCTTGGCAAGGTCGCGCTCTACCAACTGAGCTATTTTCGCATTTCTATTAAGAACCGCAATACTTGGTTCATATTGCGGTTGCAAATTTAGAACTTTTATTCAATTACACAAACCTTTTTTTTAAAAAAAACAAAGATAAAATTTAACGTTCTGACAACGATAACTTTAAATCTGCAAAAAAATTATTTTCTAGACAGCATTCTTTTAATCTCATTGAGTTTCATCAATGCCTCAACAGGAGTAATGGCATTTATATCCAAATTTACAATCTCTTCTTTGATTTCTTCCAATAAAGGATCATCAAGATTAAAGAAACTCATTTGCATTTCATCTTTTGCCGATTTTATACCATTTAATACATCACTCGAATGGTTTTTCTCTAATTTCTTCAGCATTTTTTGCGCTCTTGAAATAACCAACTGAGGCATTCCAGCCATTTTAGCCACATGAATACCAAAACTGTGTGCGCTTCCCCCTTTTACTAATTTTCTAATAAAAAGTACCGTATCCTTTAATTCTTTTACAGAAACATTGTAATTCTGAATTCGAGGCATCGTCTCGCTCATTTCATTCAATTCGTGATAATGCGTTGCAAACAATGTTTTGGGCTTGGACGGATGTTCGTGTAAAAATTCGGCAATAGCCCAAGCGATTGAAATTCCGTCATAAGTACTCGTTCCTCTACCAATTTCGTCTAACAATACCAAACTTCGATCAGATATGTTATTCAAAATAGAAGCTGTCTCGTTCATTTCTACCATGAAAGTAGATTCCCCCATCGAAATATTATCAGAAGCTCCTACTCTAGTAAATATCTTATCCACAATTCCCATTCTTACACTTTCGGCAGGCACGAAACTTCCCATTTGTGCAAGCAATACAATTAAAGCCGTTTGACGCAGTATTGCAGATTTACCCGACATATTGGGTCCAGTAATCATAATCAGCTGCTGTGTTTCTCGATCCAAGAAAACATCATTTGTTATGTATGGAACTCCTACAGGCAATTGTTTTTCAATTACAGGATGTCTCCCCTCTTTAATTTCAAGTTCGAATGTTTCATCAATTTCCGGACAAACGTATTTATTTTCAATTGCCAATTGCGTAAAACAGCACAAACAATCCAATTGCGCTACTAAATTAGCATTCATCTGAACCGGCTTGATGTACGTAGCTACCCAGCTCACCAATTGCTCAAATAAATCACTTTCAATTTTCTGAATTTTTTCTTCGGCTCCCAGAATTTTAGTTTCGTATTCTTTTAGTTCTTCAGTAATATAACGCTCTGCGCTTACTAAAGTTTGTTTTCTGATCCACTCTGCAGGAACTTTATCCTTATGCGTATTTCGAACTTCAATGTAATATCCAAAAACATTATTGAACGATATTTTCAATGAAGAAATTCCTGTGCGTTCTGACTCTCTTTTCTCGATTCCTTCCAAAAACTGTTTCCCCGAAGTGGATATCGCACGCAAATCATCCAATTCGACATTAATTCCTTTAGCAATCGCATTCCCTTTGGCAATAGCCACAGGTGCATCCTGATTTAAGGTAGTTTGTATTTTTTCGCGCAACAAATCACAGCTATGCAAACTGTCCCCAATTACTTTTACCGCTTCCTGCGGACTAGACAAAGCCAATGTTTTGATTGGAATTATTGCATCTAGCGATTCTTTCAAATACACTACTTCACGAGGCGAAACTTTCCCCGTGGCAATTTTAGAAATCAAACGTTCCAAATCTGAAATCTGTTTGATTTGATTCTGAATATTTTTTAAAACATCTTGGTTCTCTTTCAAATAAGAAACCACTTGATGGCGACTCTTTATTTTATTACTGTCCTTCAAAGGCAATGCCAACCAGCGTTTCAGCAAACGGCCTCCCATTGGCGAAAGCGTTTTATCAATCACATCCAGTAGCGTAACGGCATTCGGATTGTAACTATGATACAATTCAAGATTACGAATCGTAAATCGATCCATCCAAACATAGGCATCCTCTGCAATTCGATGAATCGCCGTAATATGCTGTACCCTATTATGCTGTGTTTCGGATAAATAATAAAGAATGGCTCCCGAAGCGATAATTCCTTCTCTTAACTCTTCGATTCCAAAACCTTTTAGCGAAACGGTTTGAAAATGTTTCGTCAGCGTTTCTAGAGCATAATCTTCTTTGAAAATCCAATCTTCTAAGTAGAAGTTATGAAAATCCTCTCCGAAAATTTCACGGAATTCATTCTTATTATTCTTTGGAACCAAAACTTCACTTGGATTGAAATTTTGAAGCAGTTTGTCAATGTATTCAGCATTCCCTTGAGCGGTAAGAAACTCACCGGTGGAAACATCCAAAAATGAAATCCCGATCATTTTATTGGCAAAATAAACTGCCGCTAAGAAATTATTAGTTTTAGAATGCAAAACCTCATCATTCATAGAAACACCCGGTGTAACCAGCTCAGTCACTCCCCGCTTAACTATAGTTTTGGTCATTTTTGGATCTTCCAATTGATCACAGATAGCCACTCGAAGTCCCGCTTTGACCAATTTAGGCAAATAGGTATTGATAGAATGATGAGGAAACCCTGCAAGAGCAGTTTCGGTTTCGGAACCAGCCCCTCTTTTTGTCAATGTTATTCCTAAAATTCTTGAAGCCCGAACGGCGTCTTCTCCAAAAGTTTCATAAAAATCTCCAACCCGAAACAACAAGCAAGCATCAGGATATTTCCTTTTGATTTCGTTGTATTGCTTCATTAATGGAGTCTCCTTAACTATCTTATCTTTTGCTGCCAAAATTGTTGTATTTGAATGAATAAAAAACTAGTAAAGGTTTTGAAATAAATCATGCGAAATTTGGCGAAGTTATTTTGTTTTTTTTCAAGGCAAAAAATATTTGAATAGCTGGGCTATTGAAAGATTTTTTAACGAAGAAAAAGGGCGAAAGAACGAAACAAATTGTATTATTTATTTTAAAACCTTTACTCGGCGAATTTATAATTTTAAAGCACAAAAAACTAAGGAGTAAAAAAATTAAATTAGTTTTAAGAAAAACTTACAATACATTTTTGTTAATTTGCGTAAATTTGTCAACCAATTCAAAACACCATGAAAAAAATATTTTTATTAGCAATGCTAACTGTTTTAGGAACAACGATTTCTAACGCTCAAGAGACTTCAAAAAAAGCTAAAAAAGCAAAAACGACTGCTGTTGCCGCATTACCAAAAGTAGATGGCGCAGGAATGGTTTTTGAAAATGAAACAATCGATTATGGAACTGTAGCGCACAATGCTGACGGTAACCGTCAATTTGTATTCACTAACAATGGGAACAAACCATTAATTATCACAAACACTCAAGGAACTTGCGGATGTACAGTTCCATCTACACCAAAAGAACCAATCGCTCCTGGAGCAAAAGGTATTATAGGTGTAAAATATGCAACTGACAGAGTTGGTCCTTTTACAAAACAGGTAATCGTTACGTCTAATGCTGCGGGACAGCCTACAAAAACTCTTACTATAAAAGGAACTGTTTTACCAGACGCAGCTCCAGCTGTAACAAAAAGCTAGTATTACTTTTTTATCAAATAAAAAAAAGGCTTCCTGATTTTTGGGAAGCTTTTTTTATAAAAACAACTACCCAACAATGAGAAAACTTGAGAACAGCGAACTAGAGAGAAAATCAATTGACGATTTTAAAAAATCCGAAAAAACACCTTTGATTTTAGTTTTAGACGACATTCGCAGTTTGCACAATATAGGTTCCGTTTTCAGAACGGCTGATGCTTTTTTGATCGAAAAAATAATCTTATGCGGTATCACTGCTACTCCACCCAATAAAGAAATTCACAAAACAGCTCTTGGCGCAACCGAAACCGTAACTTGGGAACATCATGAAAATGTACTTCAAGTTATTACTGATCTAAAAAAAGAAAATATCACTACCCTTGCCATTGAGCAAGTAGAAAGCTCCGTTTTTCTACAGGATTTTAAAGTTGATAAAAACAAAAAATATGCTTTAATATTCGGGAATGAAGTTTATGGTGTAGCTCAGGAAGCAGTCGCTTTGTGTGATGGATGCATTGAAATTCCGCAATTGGGCACCAAACACTCTTTGAACATTTCAGTTAGTGCCGGAATTGTAGTTTGGGATTTATTCAAACAATTTAACAATTAAAAGTCAATTTGTAATTACTCTTTTTTTATCTAATAAACTTCTAAACAAACTTTTGCATTTTGATTTAAAAGACTATTTTTATAAAATGAAAATTACCCCCCACAACTATATACTATTGTTTTTTGCATTTTTGCTTTATAATTTTAGTTATGCAAATTTTGTTTCTCATCCTCCCAAAAAAGGATTTACAAGTAATTTGTTAAAAATCAAAAAAAAACATCAACTTGCCAATGTTGCACCAACACTTACAGCAGTTGGAGACCAAGCTTATTGCCCTTTAAGCATTGTAAACATTGCAACCAGCATTACCATAACTGACCCTGATGACACAAGCACAGACGCTATCTATATCCAAATTTCATCTGGTTACACAAAAGGTGAAGATCAATTAACACTCAATAACACTTCATCACATACCACAATCATTAGCAGCTGGAATTCCACCGAAGGAAAATTAACACTAAAAAGTCCTACGGGAATACCAGTAAGCTATACCGATTTTGAAAACGCCATAAAAGATGTTCAATTCAGTAATTCTTCGGCCACACCTTCAGGAATACGAAAATTTTCAATCAGTATTGGACAGGCCAATTATTTACCCCGAAACGAGCACTATTATGAATATGTATCTGACATAGGAATTACATGGACTAAAGCTAGAGCGGCCGCAGATTTAAAAACATATTATGGCCTAAAAGGATATTTGGCAACACTTACCGCAGCAGACGAAGCGCAATTAGCAGGAAAACAAGCTCCTGGGGCAGGATGGATTGGGGGTAGCGACGCTGAAACCGAAAATACTTGGAAATGGGTAACTGGCCCAGAAGCTGGCACCGTTTTTTGGAATGGGCTTTCAAATGGCTCATCTCCTAATTTTGCTTTCTGGAATTCAGGAGAACCTAACCAGGCAGGAGATGAAGATTATGCACACATCACGGCACCAGGAGTTGGAATTGCAGGATCTTGGAATGATTTGGCAGATGCTGGAAATCCTAGTGGTGATTACCAACCCAAAGGATATGTCGTTGAATATGGAGGAACTGCCGGAGATCCAGTTCTACAGCTTTCGGCCTATACAACTTTGACCATAGCCTCCATATCCAGCACAACGCCTGCTTCCAAATGCGACCCAGGAACAGTTACACTGCAAGCTACAGCCACAACAGGAACTATTAATTGGTATGATGCTATAACAGGAGGCAGTAATATGGGAACTGGCACTAGTTTTATTACTCCAATTTTAAATACTACAACCACCTATTATGTCGAAACAGCAACCGCAGGTTGCACTAGCAGTAGAACTGCTGTCGAGGCCAAAATAAACATCACTCCAACAATCACAATAGCAGATACAAATTCTCCCGTGACCAATTGCGGGCCTGGATTATTTACTTTAACAGCGACACCCTCTATTGGAACCATAAATTGGTATTCTCAAATTGGCGGAACAGTTATAAACACTGGATTGTCCTATACAACACCCTTCATTAGTGCAAATACAACTTATTATGCTGAAGCCATAAATAACAGCTGTACAAACAATACTAAAATTCCAGTTGACTTATTCGTTTACCCTTTACCAACTGTTGCGGATGAAACTGTAAAAAAATGCAATTCCAGTACAGTTACACTAGACGCATCAATTTCAAACATGAGTTACTTATGGTCAACAAATGAAACCACTCAAACCATTGACGTTTCAACAACTGGAATTTTTACAGTAGATGTAACTAGCCAAGCTCCTGAAAACTGTACCAGCAGAAAAACAATTACAGTAACTGAAGACAACAAACCCGAAATAAAGGAAGTAAAGGTTAACGAAACAACCGTTACCATAGAACTAATAAAAAGTGAGGATTATTTTGAATATTCAATAGACGGTGTTAATTATCAAAGTTCAAATATTTTCACCAATGCACCCAGCGGATTACATACCGCCTATGTGCGAGACATAACTAAATGCAGTACTGACAGCGAAACTTTCATAGTCATTATTGTTCCAAAATATTTTACGCCAAATAACGATGGCTTTAATGATGTGTGGGAAATAAAAGGTTTAATTAATTATCCCTTAGCCGAAGTCACTCTTTTTGATCGTTATGGAAAATTAATTACCCAACTCAATCATTACAATCACAGTTGGGATGGCACCTCTAACAAAAATCCTTTACCTGCAACGGATTATTGGTATGTATTAAAATTGGATTCAAATAGCCCAGAAGTCAAAGGTCATTTTTCTTTGAAGAGATAATTTTTATACTTTTAATAATTAACACACAGAATGTAATTG
>NZ_MUNX01000081.1 GCF_002001005.1 Flavobacterium sp. A45 | reverse complement strand
AGTAATGTGAGTGATATTATAAATTCACTATTTCCTATTAACCATAAAGAAAGCACTCTTTTTAATACTAAACTTGATTCCGATTTATTAGAAAAAGAATTAAGAATAAATTCGGTAGAGCATTTTGATAAATATTTTTCATATCACACTGTTAGAAAGATTTCGGCGACAAAGATCAATAAGATTGAGAAGCTTGTTAAAGAACAAGATTCCAAAGAATTAGCTTTATTAATTACGAGTTTGTTTTCAGATGAAAGTCAACATTATAAGGTTCTTTACAGAATCGAAACTTTGATAAAAAATATAGAAGAAATCCATGAGCGCAATTTCTTTTATGAATTTTTATTCGAAAATTTTGAATTAGTTCCTGATTCAAAAAAAGACATGTATGGCCTTGATTATCGAATAAGATTGATTGAATTAACAGCGTCAATTCTAAATAAAGATCTTGAAAATGACAATGAAAAGATCTCTTTACAATTAGCTGAAAATCTCGATATTTATCAGTTATGCCATTTTACTAGAAAATTCAAAGACGATAAATTGTATAAAAAGCAATTTGAGAAATCTATTGCGATAAAAGCTCAAGAATTTGAAATTGAAAACCCTTTTTATAAAGACCCTGTAAACAGTCCTAATAAAATGATTATGCATTATTGGAAATTAGGTAATGGAGCTGAATTTAATAAATACATAGAAAAAACAATAATAAATGAGAAAAACATCAAGCTTTTAATTAGAAACTTCCCCACTTTCTGGAACAACTCTTATTTCGGAGCACTGGAACAAGAAAATTATGAATACATGAAAAAGCTGATAGATGTTGATTTTATTTATAAAAAAATATCTGAATTTAATCCTGAATTACTTAAAAGTGTTGATTTTGGCACTTATGAATTTTCGTCAGTTGATGAATGTACTATTGAGGAAAATCTAGAACAATTTATTTATTGGTATAAAAAAGATAAAGATAGTATGAAGTATTTTTTATCGAAACAATAGATTCAATTTTTTTATTATGTCAGGAATCTACATACACATACCCTTCTGCAAGCAGGCTTGTCATTACTGCGATTTTCATTTTTCGACTTCAATGAAGAAGAAAGAAGAGATGGTTTTTGCTATTGCCAAAGAATTGCAAATGCGTAAAAGTGAATTTAAAGATGAAATTGTCGAAACAATTTACTTCGGTGGAGGAACTCCTTCGGTTTTGACAACAGCAGAAATTGAATTTTTAATTTCTGAAGTATATAAAAATTATACCGTTGCTGAAAATCCCGAAATCACCCTCGAAGCCAATCCGGATGATTTATCGAGCGAACGAATAATCGAATTGGCGAAAAGTCCAATTAACAGGCTGTCCATCGGAATCCAATCTTTTTTTGAAGATGATTTGGTGATGATGAATCGAGCGCATAATTCGGCGGAAGCCAAAAAATGCTTGGAAGAAGCGACACAATATTTTGATAATATTTCACTGGATTTGATTTATGGAATTCCGGGAATGAGCAATGAGAAATGGAAACAAAATATAGAAATGGCTTTGTCTTTTGGAATCCCGCATATTTCAAGTTATGCATTAACAGTGGAACCCAAAACGGCTTTGAACAAACTCATTCAAACCGGAAAAATTGCCAAACCCAATGACGAATCAGCGCAAGAACACTTTGCGATTTTGGTTAAAACTTTGGAAGCGAATAATTTTATCCACTATGAATTGTCCAATTTTGGTAAAGCCAATTATTTTTCAAAGAACAATTCGGCTTATTGGTTGGGGAAAAAATACTTGGGAATCGGCCCGTCTGCACATAGTTATGACGGTGTTTCCCGAAGTTGGAATGTTTCGAATAATTCACTTTATTTAAAATCCATCCAAGAAGAAAACCTGCCGAATGAAATTGAAATATTATCTATTACCGACCGTTACAATGAATATATTATGACAGGTTTGAGAACTATTTGGGGGGTTTCTTTGGATAGAATAGAAACGGAATTTGGAAGGGAATATTTAAATTATTTGCAGAAGCAAGCTCAGAAATTTATAAATGATGATTTGCTTTTTATTGATAATGGTATTTTGAAACCAACCCAAAAAGGAAAATTCTTGACGGATGGAATTGCAAGTGATTTGTTTTATTTAAATTTGGAAGTCTAACCACAAAGGCGCAAAGAAGTCACTAAGTTCACTAAGCTTTGTGTGCTTCGTGCCTTCTTAGTGAACTTAGTGTTTGAACTATGAAAACAACAATCCAACATAATAATCAGACTATTGAAGTTGACTTGTCAAAACCCATTGATATTTCGATTCCATTAACCAATACAGACGAGAATCCAATTGCTTGGTATATAGAAAAACCAGTAATTGAACCCGTTGTTTTTGGCGATTGGATTGGCAAAGTTTCGGAAGGGAAGTCATCAACCAATTTCAATAATATCTTCTTCAATCCGCACGGACACGGGACACATACAGAATGTCTGGGACATATTACAAGAGAGTTTTACAGCATTAATCAATCGTTGAAGCAATTTTTCTTTTTGGCCGAATTGGTTTCAGTTGTACCCGAAATTCAAGGTGACGATTTGGTAATAACCAGAAATCAGATTAAAAAAGCGTTGGACAATAAAACTCCAGAAGCCATAATCATACGAACATTACCCAATTTCAAAATAAAAAAATCACTGAAATATTCGAATACCAATCCGCCTTATGTGGCAGAAGACGCAGCGCTTTTCATTCGCGAAAGCGGGATCAAACATTTATTGATTGATTTGCCGAGCGTGGACAAAGAACATGATGAAGGAAAATTGTTGGCTCACAAAGCATTTTGGAAAGTGAAAGATGTCCATAATCTAAATGCCGATGCACGATTGGACTGCACTATCACCGAAATGATTTTTGTTGCCAATGAAGTCGAAGATGGAAGTTATTTGTTGAATCTGCAAATCGCTTCTTTCGAAAATGATGCGAGTCCGAGTAAACCCATTTTATATAAGCCTATAAGCGTTGAAGAATAAATCGAATTAAAATATAAAGCTATGATTGCCGTTTCTACAGATAAACAAAAGTTGGATATTCCTTTTATCCAACATTTTTTGAAGGATATTTATTGGGCGGCTGGAAGAACCATTGAAGAAGTTCAAAAAACAATAGACAGCTCGGTTTGTTTTGGAATATATTTGGATGATGTACAAATTGGTTTTGGGAGAGTCATTACCGATTATGTCGTTTTTGCTTATATGATGGATGTTTTTATAGCCGAAGAACACAGAGGAAAAGGATATTCTTCTGTTTTGATTTCGGCGATGATGGAAGAACCTTCGTTGAAAGAAGTAAAAATATGGAGATTGGCGACAAGGGATGCTCATTTTTTGTATGAGAAATTTGGTTTCAAAGAATTGGCATTTCCCGAACGAATGATGGAAAAAATAAAAGAAATATGAACCTAGAAAACTATTACGAATATTGCCTTTCCAAAAAAGGAGTTACCGAACATTTTCCGTTTGATGAAGATACTTTGGTCTTCAAAGTGGGCGGTAAAATGTTTGCTTTGTCCTCTTTATTGCAATGGGAAAAAGGAGCTCCCTCCGTGAATCTTAAGTGTGACCCAGAACGAGCACAGGAGTTGCGAGCCGAATACGATGCAATTCAGCCTGGATTTCACATGAGTAAAATACATTGGAACACGATTGCCGTAAATCAAGATGTTCCCGATGCTTTGCTGAAAGAATTGATAGATCATTCGTATGACTTGGTTTTTAAAAGTTTAACCAAGAAAATTCAAATGGAAATTATCGACCAGAGGTAAAATATTTACCGAGCAGTCGAAGCAATTAGAAAAATAGACATTACTTTTGTGCAACAATTAAAAAACTTAGCAACTCGGTTACTCTGTAACTCAGCAACTTTATAAAAAATGAAAGATCAAATTAAAAAGTTTTTAAACGAAGAACAAGATCCAAAAGCGATTGAGAAAGTCACTTCAAAATTGCAGGATATCTTAATGAAAAACGAAGAAGTAGGGTATATTGCTGTGCAAAAAAAACCTGCATTGACAGTACTTCCGGACAGTATAGTAGTTACGACTAAAAGAATCATCATTTGTCAACCTAAGAATTTAGGTTTGTCTATGAATTTTATTGATTACACTTGGGATGATATTGAAGGGACTTTTGTAAAAGAAAATATTTTAGGGTCTGAATTTTCTTTTTCTACCAAAACAGAGATGCAGGTTTCAATTGATTATATTCCTAAAATTCAAGCTCGTAAAATATTTACGTATGCCAAAGAACAATTGGATATTTTAAAAAATGGTGCAGTACAATCAGTAATCACTGAAGAAATTGCTCCGACATTAATTCATGAATCAGAATTGATTGAAGAAATGGAAACAGAAGAAGTGACTGATTTTGCAGAAATAATGCCTGTGGTTTCTAATTATGCAGAGCCTATTGCAGAGAATACAAATGCTTCAACTGAGAAAAAGACAAGCGAATTGACACAAGACGAGCTTTTTGCGAAGCTTCAAAACTATAAAAAACTCCTTGATAACGGTTTGATTTTACAAGGTGAATATGATGCTTTCAAGAAAGAGATTTTGAGTTATATGTAGTAAATCACAAGTATCAAAAAGACAAAACCCGACAAATTAATTAATTGTCGGGTTTTTTTATGTGTTTAATTTTCGATACTGTAAAGGAGAGCTGTTCTTGATTTCTTTGAATTTCCTGTTGAAATTGGAAATGTTGTTAAACCCACATAATTCGGCTATTTCCAATACGGAAAGCTCATTTTTCTTAGATAATAATTTTCCGGCGTGTTCAATTCTGATTTCTATTAGAAACTGAAAAAAAGACTTATTGGTTCTCACTCTAAAATAACGACAAAAAGCGTTTTTTGTCATATTGGCTATCGAAGCAATTTCTTCAAGAGAAATGTTTTTTTGATAATTGTTCATCACATATTCGAAGACATTTTGCATTCTTTTTCCCTCATTATCCGTTATTTTTTTTTCATATATATAGGAGGAAAGTGGTGTTTTATCAGCTTGATTAAGATTTTTTATAGTTTCTAAAAATATAATAAAACGATCAAGTTCATTTTCTGTTTTGTTTTTTTTGAAACATTTGATAATTTTTTTTGGACAGTCCTTAATAATAAATCCGTTTTTGCAGTTTTCAAAAAAGGGTTGAATGGTTTTGAATGTTGGTAATTCAAAAAAATCTTTCCCAAAAGAGTTATTGGTAAAAAAAAGTGAAATCATTACGGATGATTCTTCGGAGTTGGTGTCACTTCGAAACACATGTGGTAAGTTGCTGCCAATGACCAGAATGTCTCCTTTTTGATATTGAGTTATAGTGTCTCCTACTAATAGTGTTCCTTCTCCCTTTTCAATATAACTTATCTGTGTCTCTTCATGCTGATGTAGTTTGTTATAAAACATAAGCTCTCTATCTTCTTGATAAATAATAGATTCGGCGCCTGTTTTTGTAATTTTAAAAGGAAAAACTTTCATAGTATATGAATTTAAACCAAATGTATATATTATTGAAAAAATGCGCAAATATTACTCTTCTATTTTTGTATTAATTATATAATGGATAATATAGTATTATTTTGTGATAATTTATTAAAAGATTTTTCTGTGTCTTGCAGGTAATTTTGTCTAAACAAAAATTTAGCAATTATGAGTGTTCAATGGAATGGTGTAATGCCGGCAGTTACAACAAAATTCACTGCAGACGATAAATTAGACTTCAATATGTTTGAGGTAAATGTAAAAGCCCAACTGGAAGCGGGCGTAAGTGGAATCATTCTGGGAGGAACTCTTGGGGAAGCCAGCACATTATTAGAAGAAGAAAAACGTGAACTCGTAAGAGGTACCGTAGGGATTGTTAAAGGTTCGGTTCCAATTATAATGAATATAGCTGAACAAACCACTCGCGGAGCTATTGAAGCTGCAAATAAAGCCGAACAAGATGGAGCCAAAGGATTGATGATGTTGCCTCCAATGCGTTATATGGCTACTGATCATGAAACAGTAACATACTTTTCTGAGGTGGCAAAAAGTACTTCTTTGCCAATTATGGTTTATAATAATCCGGTAGATTATAAAATTGAAGTGACGCTGGATATGTTTGAAGAATTATTAAAATTTGACACTATTCAAGCAGTGAAAGAGTCTACAAGAGATATTTCAAATGTGACCAGAATTATCAATCGTTTTGGAGATCGTTTAAAGATTTTATCAGGTGTTGATACATTGGCATTAGAGAGTTTATTGATGGGATCTCATGGTTGGGTTTCGGGATTGGTAGATGCTTTTCCGAAAGAAACTGTCGCAATTTATAAATTGGCTAAAGAAGGAAGAATTGATGAAGCATTAAAAATTTATCGCTGGTTTCTGCCTCTTTTAGAATTAGATATCAACGCACAATTGGTTCAAAATATTAAATTGGCGGAAGTGGCTACCGGTTTGGGAACAGAATATGTTCGTGCACCTAGATTACCTCTTCAAGGAGCAGAAAGAGAAAGAGTATTGGCAATTATCAGTGAAGGATTGAGAACAAGACCTACTCTTCCTGATTTTGAAAATTAATTGTTTTTAATTGGTTTTTTAGTTTGGTTAAGGTCGATTCAGAGATAGGTTTTTATAAATCTGTCTCTTGATTCGACTATTTTGATTTTTTGACAAATAATGGTTTGTAAATTAAAATTTAAGAAATGATTACAGGAAAAAATTATATAGGAAGTCAGCTGAAAGGGAACGGGGATAAAAATTATAAAACATTTAACCCACAACTTAATATAGAAAATCCGTGGGAATTTACAGAAGCAACCCAAGAGGAAATAGAAGAAGCTGTTACTCTGGCGGATCAGGCATTTAAAATCTATAGAAATTGTTCAGGACAGGAAAAAGCAGCTTTTCTAAATGCTATTGCTGATGAGATTTTAGCTTTGGGAGACGAATTGTTAGAAACCTACTGCACCGAGTCAGGATATCCAAGAGGTAGAGCAGAGGGTGAACGAGGCCGTACTATTTTTCAATTGCGATCTTTTGCAGAGATGCTAAATGAAGGAAGCTGGGTTGAAGCGACCATAGATACTGCTGTTGCAGAAAGACAACCTCTTCCGAAAGAGGATTTGCGTAAAATGTTGATACCGTTAGGCCCCGTAGTAGTATTTGGTTCCAGTAATTTTCCGTTTGCGTTTTCAACTGCAGGAGGAGATACAGCTTCTGCTTTGGCAGCGGGTTGTCCTGTTATTGTAAAAAGTCACTCAATGCATATTGGAACAGGTGAAATGGTTGCATCGGCAGTGATTAAAGCAGCTAAAAAGACCAATATGCCAGAAGGTGTGTTCTCAAATTTAATTGGTAGCGGAGTTGTTTTAGGAACAAGTTTGGTAAAACATCCTTTAGTTAAGGCAGTTGGTTTTACAGGAAGCATTAAAGGAGGAAGAGCCTTGTTTGATTTGGCTTCCCAAAGACCGGAACCAATTCCTGTTTTTGCAGAAATGGGAAGTATAAATCCTGTTGTTATTTTGCCTAAAGCTTTAGCGAATGAAAGTAAAAAATGGGCTGCTACTTATGCTGGATCGATCACTTTAGGAACTGGCCAGTTTTGTACCAATCCAGGTTTGTTATTGGCTATTAAAGGAGAGAATTTGAATAATTTCAAAGTCCAATTGGCCGAGGAAATTGAAAAAATAGCGCCATCCTGTATGCTTCATCCTTCTATTAAAGCTGATTTTGTTAATGGAAAAGAAATGTTACAATCTCAAATTGGGGTAAAAATAGTTGCAGAATATAAAGGCGAAATAGCACCTAATTATGCTTCACAAACGATACTTACCGTTGACGGAAAAACATTTTTGGAGAATCCAACTTTAAGTCATGAAGTTTTCGGTCCGTTTTCTATTTTGGTTCAATGCGATGACGAAGCGCAGTTGGTTTCCATAATTAATCAATTGGACGGCCAGTTAACCGGAACTATTATTTCTGAAGATTCAGAGATTGGAAATTATACCAATGTTATTGCTTCTTTGCAAAATAGAGTAGGAAGACTAATCTTCAATGGAGTACCAACGGGTGTAGAAGTTTGTCCTTCTATGATTCACGGTGGTCCATATCCGGCTTCTTCCGATTCAAGATTTACAGCAGTTGGAATCCATGCAGTGAAACGTTGGGTTAGGCCTTTTAGTTTTCAAAACTGGCCTGATAAGTTATTACCTTTAGAATTGCAAAACGAAAATCCGTTGGGAATTTCAAGATCAGTTAATACAATACAAACCTCTTTACCTATCCTGTAATGTCTAGAAAAACTTTTTTTTGCGTAGATGCACATACCTGCGGAAATCCTGTGAGGGTAGTTGCTGGTGGAGGTCCAAACCTTATCGGGGAGAATATGAGTGAGAAACGACAACACTTTCTCAAAGAATACGATTGGATTCGGAAAGGATTAATGTTCGAGCCTCGTGGTCACGATATGATGAGTGGGAGTATTCTTTATCCGCCAAGTAACCCAGAAAATGATTTTGGAATACTTTTTATAGAAACCTCTGGTTGTTTGCCTATGTGCGGACACGGAACAATTGGTACCATCACTATCGCTATAGAAGAAGGATTGGTTACTCCAAAAGTTCCCGGAAGAATACGAATGGAGGCACCAGCTGGATTGGTTCAGATTGAGTATCAGCAAACAGGCAAAAAAGTGGATTGGGTACGGTTGACGAATGTAAAATCGTATTTGGCAGCCGAAGGATTGACTGTTGATTGCCCAGATTTGGGCGAAATTACGTTTGATGTGGCTTATGGTGGAAATTATTATGCAATTGTGGATCCACAAAAGAACTTTTCGGGAGTTCATGATTTTACGGCCGGCAAAATAGTACAATACAGTCAGGAAGTTCGCAAACGAATCAATGAAAAATACCCGAATCTATTTATTCATCCCGAAAATTATACCATTCGTGATGTGAGTCATATGCTTTGGACAGGAGATCCTTTAGATCCAGTATCTTCAGGTAGAAACGCTGTTTTTTATGGCGACAAAGCCATTGATCGTTCTCCCTGTGGCACTGGAACTTCTGCTAGATTGGCTCAGCTTCACGCCAAAGGGAAGCTGAAAAAAGGAGAAGATTACATTCATGAAAGCTATATCGGCAGTAAATTTATTGGTAGGGTTGTTGAAGAAACTTCAATAGGAAATATTAAGGCGATTGTTCCAAGTATTCAAGGATGGGCAAAAGTGTATGGATATAATAACATTATCATTGATGATGAAGATGACCCATATGCATTTGGTTTTCAGGTAATTTAATTGAATATTTAAAATTATATTGTATTTATAATGAAGAAAATAAGTGTAATAGGAGGAGGAATAGTAGGGTTATGTTCTGCATATTATCTAGCCAAAGAAGGATATGAAGTAGTTGTTTTTGATAAATCGAACATGACTGATGGTTGTTCATACGGAAATGCAGGAATGATTGTTCCTTCACATATTATTCCGATGGCACAACCGGGCATGATTGCACAAGGGATGAAGTGGATGTTTGACAGTCAGAGTCCATTTTACGTAAAACCAAGATTAAGTTACGATTTGATAAAATGGGGGTTACAATTCTACAAGCATGCGACGCCTCAACATGTAGAAAAATCAATGCCGGCACTTAGAGATTTGGCTTTGCTGAGTAAAGAATTATTTCAGGATTTAGATCGTGAAAAGCATTCTTTTTTCTATGAAGAAAAAGGATTATTAATGCTTTATAAAACAGATAAAGTAGCTGAAGAAATAGAACATGAGGGAAAGGAAGCTCAACGTTTGGGACTAGAGGTGGATTTTCTTTCTAAGGAAGCCGTTTCAAAATTGGAAATAGGAACTAGAATCGATGTTGTTGGAGGTGTGCATTATAAAAGTGATGCCCATTTGTATCCCCAAAAGTTCATGCAGTTTATCAAAGAGGAACTGCAACGTATGAATGTTGTGGTGCATACAAATACTTTGGTAAAAGATTTTAGAATAAAAAATAATCGAATTACTGAAATAATTACCGACAAAGGGGATTTTCCAACAGATGAGATTGTTTTGTCTTCTGGATCTTGGAGTCCTGAGATAGCCAAGAAACTAGATATAAATATTTCCATATTACCAGGAAAAGGCTATAGTTTTACATTGAATAACAGAGCCGAAAAACCTTCAATTCCGTCTATTTTATGCGAAGGAAAAGTAGCTGTTACCCCTATGAATACTGATATTCGTTTTGGTGGAACTATGGAGATTACCCATACCAATGATTTGAAAATAAATCAAAACAGACTTCAGGGTATTGTGAACAGCATCAATGAATTTTATCCCGATTTAAAAATTAGCAGACCAGAAGAAAAGGATACTTGGTTTGGTTTTAGACCCTGTACACCTTCGGGATTACCAATCATTGCGAGAGATAAAAAAGTATTAAATTTGGTATTGGCTACTGGACATGCCATGATGGGATTGAGTCTGGCACCGGCAACAGGAAAAATAGTAACAGAAATTATTTCAAATAAAACTACTTCGGTTAAAACTCAAATGTTTCAATTATAAACGATGCGATACGATAAAATAAATTCTTCCTTATTTATAGAAAATAGACAACGTTTTTCAGAAAAACTAAAAAACAGCAGCATTGCGATTCTCACTTCTAATGATGTCATGCCTACCAATGCCGATGACGTGATGGGTTTTGCCCAAAATAATGATTTGTTTTATCTCACCGGAATTGACCAAGACGAAACTATTTTGGTATTATATCCTCATGCTTTTAAGGAAGAAAACAGAGAGATTCTTTTTATAAAAGAAGTAACAGAACACAGCAAGATTTGGGATGGTGATTTTCTAAACAAAGAAGAAGCTTTTCAAATTTCGGGCATTAAAAATGTAAAATGGATTCATGAATTCGAAAAGACATTACAACTTTTTGCTTTTGAAGCTGATACTTTTTATTTAGGACATAATGAGCATATAAAAAGAACTACTTTTGAAATGACCACCAGACAAGATCGGATGATTCAATGGTGTAAAGAAAAATATCCTTTACATCAGTACGACCGAGTGGCCAAGATAACACGCGAACTCAGACCCATAAAATCGGATGAAGAAGTAAAGCTCATAAAGAAAGCAACTGCAATAAGTATAGAAGGATTCAAAAATCTTTTGAAAGCTGCGAAACCCAATTGTAAAGAATACCAATTGGAGGCGGAACTTATTTACGAAGCGATTAAAAACGGAGGAACGCGAAATGCCTTCAAACCGATTGTGGCTTCGGGGAAAAACGCTTGTGCTTTGCATTACAATTCTAACGATGGTATTTGTAAAGAGGGGGAAATGGTTTTGGTGGATTTTGGAGTTTGTTATGGTAATTACAACTCGGACACAACTAGATGCTTTCCGGTAAACGGAAAATTTTCTTCTCGTCAGCGTGAAGTTTATCAGGCAGTTTTAAACTGTTTGAAAGAGGGATCAAAATTATTAAAACCAGGTGTATTGTCAAGTGATTATGAAAAACAAATGGCTTCCTTGATAGAAAATGAGCTCATAGGACTTGGGTTGCTAACGTTAGATGAGATTGCAAACCAGAACCCTGATGCTCCAGCCTACAAAAAATATTTTATGCATGGAACGGCACATCATCTGGGATTGGATATACATGATGTTGGTTTGTATTCCCGCCGATTTGAAAAAGGTATGGTACTCACTTGTGAACCTGGGATTTATATTAGGGAAGAAGGAATAGGATGTCGTTTGGAAAATGATTACCTGCTTACCGAAGATGGAAATATCAATTTGACAGAAGGGATTCCTATCGAAATGGATGAAATTGAGTTGTTAATGAAGCAATAGATATGTAACATTTTATGTTTTTTTAGGACTAAAAAGTACATGAAAGAAAATAAATTTATCAAACCAGTTTTTGTATTATTAACCAAGACCATATAAACGCATGAAAAAGATTTTCCTTATTTTTTATCTTTTTGCCCAAACCATGTTTGCGCAAAACACCATCAATATTGATAAACTAAACTGGTTACCAGAATCCCATTCTTTTTGGGTGAATGAACAAGATAACATTGCAGTTTATGATGCCAAAAAACTAACAGAAAACAAAATAGTTTTGACAAAAGACCAAATGAAAGCTTCGGGTTTTCAAGGGGAAATTGAAAAGTTAGTTTGGAATGCCACTAAGACTAAAGTGTTGATTTATACGAATTCCAAAAAAGTTTGGCGTGCGAATACCAAAGGCGACTATTGGTATTTTGATCTTGCAACAGGAAAGGGCTATCAATTAGGTAAAGGATTAGATGCTTCTTCGCTGATGTTTGCTAAGTTTTCCAATGATAATATGAATGTGGCCTACGTTTCTAAACACAATATATATTTAGAGAATTTACAATCACATGCAATTAAACCATTAACGAAAGACGGAACGGCTAAAATAATTAATGGAACTTTTGATTGGGTTTATGAGGAAGAATTGGCCTGTAGAGATGGTTTCAGATGGAGCCCTGACGGGAGTAGTATTGCTTTTTGGAGTGTGGATGCTACCGATACTAAATACCATTTGATGATTAACAATACAGATTCATTGTATTCTTATGTGGTTCCAGTTGAATACCCAAAAGCGGGCGAGAAACCATCATCAGTGAAAATAGGTGTTATTGATATAGCTTCCGAAAAAACAAATTGGTTGGCAATTCCAGGCGAAGCCGATAACAATTATTTGCCAAGAATGGAATGGATTGGTAAAAATGAATTAATGATAGTGCAATTAAACAGACATCAAAATGAAGCCACGATTTACAATTGTGACTCAAATACAGGTAAGGCATCAGTAATTTATCAAGAAAAATCAAAAGCCTGGATTGATGTTTTTGATATATCATCGGGTGTTTACGATGGATTTTCATGTACACTGGTAGATAACGGAAAATCATTTCTTTGGAGTTCTGATGCCGATGGTTGGATGCATGTCTACAAAATAAGCATGGATGGGAAGAAAAAAGAACTGATCACTAAAGAGAATTTTGACTCTTATTTTTTAGCCTATAATAAAGAGACTAAAACTATTTATTCTTCTTCGAGTCCGACGGATGCCACACAAAGGTATTTGTATGAAACGAATTTAGACACTAAAAAAACAAAACGCACCACACCAGCCGAATTTGATGGTACCAATACCTATACTTTTTCACCAGATGGAGCATTTGCAAAACACAACAATTCGAATATCAACCGCAATTGGAATACGCGTTTGGTTGCTTTAAAGAATCATGAAAAGATATTTCCATTAGGGAAAGATAATTTTGTAAAACCAGAAAGAGACTATTCATTAGAAAAGTTTAAAGTAAAGACCATTGATAATGTAGAGCTTGACGGAATAATGGCAAAACCATTGGACTTTGATCCAACAAAAAAATATCCAGTTTTTTTCTATGTTTATGGAGAACCAATGACTTCAGTTGCCAATGATGAACCTTATTTTAATGACTTTATTGCTGCTTTGGTGCCGGCAGGCTATATAGGAATTGCTCTTGACAACAGAGGAACTCCAGTTATGAAAGGAACAGAATGGAGAAAATGTATTTACAAGAATATTGGAATAATTAATACTCGTGATCAAGCGATGGCGGCCAAAGAAATTTTGAAATGGAACTTCATTGATACTGATCGTGTGGCGGTGCATGGATGGAGTGGTGGTGGAGCGGTAACCCTAAACTTGTTGTTTCAGTATCCAGATATTTACAAAACAGGTGTGGCAATTGCAGCAGTGACTGATCAGCATTTTTATGACAATATATATACCGAACGTTATATGGGACTTCCAAACGAAAGTGAAGCCGCTTACAAACAAGCATCTCCGGTAACATATGCCAAAAACTTAAAAGGGAATTTGCTTTATATTCATGGAACAGGAGATGATAACGTGCATTATAAAAATGCAGAAGTACTGATCAATGAATTGGTAAAATACGATAAAATGTTCAATTTAATGATCTATCCAAATCGTACGCATAGTATTAGCGAAGGAGAGGGAACAGGTCAACATTTAGGAAACACATTCATAAAATTTATAATGGAATATTCTCCCGCTGGAGCAAAGTAGGAAATTTTCTTTAACCAAAAAGAGGATGTCATAACTGACATCCTCTTTTTTTGTTTATTCAATTTTGTTAGTATCCAAACGGATTGTCTATACTATGCATTGGGGAGGTAAACCATTTTGGACCGTCTTTTGTCATATAAAAATGGTCTTCATGTCGAATTCCAAATTCACCAGGAATGCAAATCATGGGTTCGTTACTAACTACCATTCCTTCCTGCAATGTGGTGGTATTTCCTCTTACCAAATAAGGATGTTCATGAATATCCAATCCAGTTCCATGACCCACACGATGCGGTAATCCAGGCAATTGATAATCGCCACTCAATCCTGCAGCAGCAAGAACTTTACGGGCTGCATCATCTACAGATCCGCAGGTAGCACCAATTTGGGCTGCATCAAAGGCTGCTTGTTGGGTTTGTTTTTCAAGATTCCAAATTTCTCGGTGTCTTTCGGTCGGTGTTCCATAGACATAAGTTCTGGTAATATCCGAAATATAGCCTTCCAATTGACAACCTGTATCGACTAAAACAATGTCATTTTCTTTTAGATCCTGAGGAACTGTTACACCATGCGGATACTGTGAATCATCCGAGAACAAAACGATACAAAAATAGGATCCAGAAGGGATTCCCGCTTTTATGTGAGCATTGTTTATAAATTCGGTTACTTCTTTTACACTAATCCCTGGACGTAGGATGCGAGCCACGGCACGGTGTACTTCCATGGTAATGTCTTTAGCTCTTTGAATAATGGCAATTTCATTGACTGATTTTTGAATACGGCAACCCGTTGTTATGGGTTGAGCATTAATAAAATTGTAAGCAGGATTTGCTTTAGAAACGCCATCGATCAGAAAGTAAGCTGCCGATTCATCAAGTGCAATATGTCCTTCAGTAATATTTTTGCTTTTCAATAAATTCCCTATTAATGCATAAGGCGATTCATGTTCTTCCCAACAATTTATGGTGGCTTCTATTTTTTGATATTTTTTAAAAGTGCCCTCTTCAAATTTTGGAACAATGTATTCTAGACTTCCATTGGCATACAATAAAGCGCCGACCATTCTTTCGGAAGCATTCCATTTGGTCCCAGTAAAATAATACAAGTTGGTTCCTGCATTAATATAAACGGCTTTAATGTCTAAGTTTATCATTAATTGAATAGCTTTTTCTATTCGAGCTTGGTATTCTTCCAACTGTATGGGCTGAATGCCTTGGGTTCTATTGGCTATTTTATCCAATTCAATTTGTACGGTAGATCCGCCTATTCCGTTGTTCATCTTTATATTTTTAAATGAAATTTAATTTTTATTCTATCTAAGGATAAAACCATTTTTCATGGGATCATTCGGGTCAATAATAAAAGTGTTCATGCCAGTAATATGTGCTGTTCCTTCCACTTGAGGGATAACGGCATTGAAAGTTCCGAAGTTTTTTTCAGAAACCAACGAAGCGTTAAAAACACTTCCCGTAATACTTTCAATTGCCAGTTTACTGTTGTAATCTATTGTGTTTCTTGATTTTTCTATCGCAATTCTTCCCGAAACACCTGAGCCTGTAGGGGAACGGTCGACTTCTCCTTCGGCAAACACACATACATTGCGACTGTGATTTTCTTTTTCTTGTGCATCATCAATAAATATGGTTCCATATAGAAAACTTAAATCGTCTTCAAAAGGATGCAGTATTTCCTTGTCTTGTTGCATTACCGTATGTTTGATTTCCATGCCTTTTTGTATGATAGTACGATAATCTGAATCGGTTAAGATAAACTTTAAAGTGTTGTTTTTTCTCAAATCAACATACGCATAGAAGGCACCACCATAGGCCAAATCATAAATAACTTTTCCTATTCCGGGCACTTCGACTTCACGGTCCAGTCCTACGACAAAACTTGGAACACAATGAAAGCGAACTCCCATTACTTCGCCCGATTTTACATTTACGTAAGAGGTTATTCGGCCACAAGGAGCATCAATTTCAAGTTTGTTTTCTCCTTCTTTTGCAGTAATCCAGTTCATGTTTACCGCCAAAGTACTGATTGCAATAATGGCATGGCCGCACATGGTACTGTAACCTTCATTATGCATAAATAAGATGCCAAAATCGGCAGTTGCATCATTTGGCGGAAGCAAAACACAACCATACATGTCAGCATGACCACGAGGTTCAAACATAAGTGCAGTACGCAAATAATCGTAATTTTCTTTAATGTCCCTGCGATATTCCAATACAGAAGTTCCCTTCAATTCAGGAAAACCGGAAACAATCACACGCAAAGGCTCTCCGCCCGTATGCATGTCAATGGTTTTAATTTGTACCCAATTTTGTGGTACAGGATAATCTGTTTTTGAAATTATGTTTTTATAAGTAGAAGACATAGTTTTTTATTTTTTGGATATAAATTCAGAATAAAAATAGGAGGCTGCAACCAAGTCTTCTAGAGCATGCCCAACCGATTTAAAATAGGTGATTTCTTTTTCGGATGTTCTTCCTTTTTTGGAGCCAGTACACAACTCGAATAGATCCGCTTTAATGTCTTCTATGTTTAAAGTTCCATTATTTAAAGGGATTACAATATCACCGCTTTCTTTTAAACCTCCTTGGTAAGTGTCTAAGAATACTGATGATTTCAAAACAGCTTCATCATCTGCTTCTCTCATATCCTTTTTATAGGCGCCCACTAAATCGAGATGTTGACCTTCTTTCAGCCATTTTCCAAAGACTAAAGGTGTAGGTGATAAAGTGGCACAAGAGATAATATCGACTTCGGAGATTTTATCTTCAATGTTTGTAATAGCTGTGCAAGAATAAGAAGCATTCGATAATTCATCACATACCGTTTGTGCTTTTTCCAATGATCTGCCCCAAACATATACTTTGGTGATTGGCCGTACACTGGCATGTGCTTGGATTAAATTTTTAGCTAAAGCTCCAGTTCCTATCATTAATAAGGAAGAGGCATTTTCTCTGGAGAGATAGCTGCTGGCCAATGCTGAGGTTGAAGCAGTACGTTTTGTCGTTAGTGATTTTCCATCCAAAATGGCTTTGATATTCCCCTTATGGGCATCCAGATAAATATAGGTTCCTTGTATAGCTGGAAGATTATAGTTGCCATTATTGGGACTTACTGTTACTATTTTTACCCCTGCATCTACCCCAGGATTAAAGGCCGGCATCAGTAGCAAAGTCGAGTCTTTGTCTTCAGGAGGATTTGGATAATCATGGTGATGGCGCATTGGTACTTCTATAGATGGGTTTGCAAAACCTTCCTTTAGACGCTGGATAAGTTGTTTGAAATTGCAATTGTTTTCTATAAACGAATCAGAAATGAGTTGAATAGTATTCATTTTAAGGTTGTATTTTCAATAAAATTAAACTATTTATTTTTTTAAAATACTTTTCAATCCGTTTCAGATAAAATATTACAATTTGAGGTTAATATAGTATTATTTTAAGATGTGAAGAGATTATATTTTAAAAATAATAATTCAACCAATATGCAACGAGAGTTAAAAAAAATCCAAAAGAAGACCAAGAAAAGATTATGGCAACTCTGAATGGTTGGTTAAAATAAAAAAGAGGCATAATTGCCTCTTTTCTTATAATGTCTTCATTTGTTTTTCTAAAAAGTTATTGGATTGCTGTTCCAATAATTCGGTCGCATTTTTTCTTTGCAAATCATATAATTTTTTGTCCTCTGCAATATCTGCGTAGACTTTATCGTGCATTTCGGCACTGGTTTTTATCAATAATTCTCGTTGGTATTTGTCTTGCTCGATAGTGGCTTTAAGCGCAGTTTCTAAGTCTTCCAATTTGAAATCATATTCACCTCTAGGTGATAGTAACTTTGCAATGATTGGAGAAGTTTCAATCGCTAAAAATAAAAGCATTATAAAAAACGACGGAATCCAAGGCAGTTTGTTCAAAGCGTTGATACGCGCCATCAAACCATCAAATCCATCAATGATAGGTTGGGTTTCGGTTATTTTCTTGTCCAAATCGGTTTGCAGTGTTTTAGTTCCATTTTCAAGAACAGCGATTTTGGCTAAATTATTCTTCTGTATGGTATCTAATTCTTTTTTAGCCAAATCGTGCTTGGCAATTTTTTCCTTAAAAACAGGTCCTTTACCCATTAATTTCGTTCCAGCAGTTCCTTCAGCTTCTTTGATATAGGTATCATAAAGTGTGTTTACTTCTTTTTCTTTATTGACCATCTCTGCTTTAAGGCTCTTGATTTCGTTTTTGTTTTTGTCTAAATCCGATTTGAAATAATTGGCGACCTCTTTTTTGTTATTCAAAGCCATTGCGTTTTTCTCTTTTAATAAAACGGTATTGATTTCCTTTTCGAAAATTTTGATTTCTAATGGTTTTGAAATGACAATTGCAATGATAAAAGCCAAAATAATTCGGGGGGTTGCCTGTAGAAATTCATTGGCAAAGCTATCCCTTTTTCGGATAGTGGAAACAATAAAACGATCCAGATTGAAAATAAGCAAACTCCACACGAAGCCAAAAAGTAAAGCGGGAATGACGTTGTCAAAAACGGTAAAAAGGGCATAAGCACTGGCGATAAAAGCCATAACAGCCGTAAAAAAAACTGTGGCACCAATACCTACAAATTTGGTTTGTTCGCCATCGGAGCAACCCTCAAGTAGGTTTTTGTCAGCTCCTGAGCAAAGGATAAAGAATTGTTTTAACATGATTGATTTGATTTTTGATTGATTGATTTTTGTTCCGATAATTATCGAAAGACGGTACAAATTTAATACCAAATAAATTAATTATATCTTAAATTGTTGATTTGTTTTTGGTTAGATTTTTTTCAGCCTCTTTTATAAATAAAAAAAGAGCTGTTCGATTAAGAACAGCTCTTTTACATATTGAATTAAAATTAACTAAGCAATTGGTGCTCCTGCCAAAATTTCGGCATTAGCGAATTCTTTGAATTTAGCAAAATTTTCTTCAAATTTATGAGCCAATTCAGAGGCTTTTGTGTCATATAATTCTTTGTCGTTCCATGTGTTTCTTGGGTTTAAAATTTCGCTAGGAACTTCTGGACATGATTGCGGAATGGCAATGCCAAATACATTGTGGTTTACAAACTCGACTGAGTCTAATTCCCCTTTTAAGGCTGCTGTAATCATCGCACGAGTGTATTTCAGTTTCATTCGGCTTCCGGTTCCATAAGGTCCACCTGTCCATCCAGTATTGATTAACCAAACTTTTACATTGGCATCTTTCATTTTTTTACTCAACATTTCAGCATATTTTGTTGGGTGCAATGGCATGAAAGGCGCTCCAAAACAAGCTGAAAAGTTAGGTTGTGGCTCTGTAACACCAGCTTCTGTTCCTGCAACTTTTGCAGTATATCCAGAAATAAAGTGATAAGCGGCTTGCCCAGCAGTCAGTTTGGATATAGGAGGCAATATCCCATAAGCATCGGCAGTTAAGAAAAATATATTTTTTGGGTTTTTCCCGATAGAACCAGGCTGAATATTATCGATATGGTCAATTGGGTAGCTAACTCTTGTGTTTTGTGTTATTGAAACGTCTTCAAAATCAACTTCATTGGTTCCAGCTTTGAAAACCACATTTTCAAGAATAGCTCCTTTTTTGATAGCTCTGAAAATGTCTGGTTCGTTCTCTTCAGTAAGATTGATTACTTTAGCATAACAACCACCTTCAAAATTGAAAACGGTATTTTCATTCGTCCATCCGTGTTCGTCATCACCAATTAATTTTCTGTCAGGATCGGCAGATAAAGTTGTTTTTCCTGTTCCGGACAAACCAAAGAATATGGCAGTATCTCCATCTTCTCCAACATTAGCGCTACAGTGCATAGGTAATGTATTTTTGAAAACAGGCAGTATAAAATTTAATGCAGAAAATATTCCTTTTTTCATCTCTCCGGTATATCCTGTACCACCAATCAACGCAATCTTTTTTGTGAAATCCAAGATTGCAAAATTACCTTGGCGTGTTCCATCAATGGCTGGATCTGCTACAAATCCAGGAGCACAAATTACGGTCCACTCAGGGGTGAAATTTTCAAGTTCTTCATTGGTTAGTCTAAGAAACATATTGTGGCAAAATAAATTGGCCCAAGCGGTTTCGGTTACGACACGAACATTTAATCGGTAATTGGTATCGGCACAAACATAAGAATCTCTAACAAAAATCTCTTTGTTAGATAAATAAGTAGTTACTTTTTTGTAGAGAGAGTCAAAAGCAGAAGGTTCAAAAGGAATATTTACTTTTCCCCACCATACTTTGTCTTCTGTAATGCTATCTTTTACAATGAAACGATCCTGTGGAGAACGTCCTGTAAACTCTCCTGTATTTATTGCTAAAGCTCCAGTAGAGTTTTCAACTCCCTGTCCAGATTGAATAGTAATATCATGTAACTCATTAGGGGTTAGTTGATACTTAATTTTTGCATTTTCAATTCCTAATTCTTTTAGCGAAATCGATTTCGTAAACAAAGCGTAGTTGTCCATAAAAAATAAATTTTTTGAGTGTTGTTTATTTCACTGCAAAAGTATAATTTTTTTTAGAATCACATTATATTTTATTTTTCTTTTTTTATTGGTTTTATTAAGTCAAAAAATAGTAGGAACCATGCAGAAATAAGAAATATCCCCCCAATTGGTGTAACGAAGCCAAATATTTTAAAATCAATTGGCATCAAAGAATTGGTAGCCAATAGGTAAATGGAGCCTGAAAAAAACACAACCCCTAAAATAGTTAAATTATAGATCGTTTTTTTTAATTTTTGACGAATTACTGTTGTTGTTCCAATAAACAATAAAAACAAAGCATGGTACATTTGATAGCGTACACCTGTTTCAAAAGTAGTAAGTTGTTCAACAGATAGTAATTTTTTTAGGGCATGTGCACCAAAAGCACCTAAAATTATGGCTACCATTCCTAAAATGGCTGACGTCGAAATTATTTTTTTATCCATGTTTTTTTGTTTAATAAAAGGCAAAAGTATTTCTAAAATTTTTAAACTGAAAGTATTTTGTATGAAGCCATAAAAGTAGTTTTTTAGTAATTTAAAACATAGATATTTAAATTTTTTTCATCATTTTTTTAAATTATTAAATGGGTTAAATTTAAATGTTTTTTTAAAATCATTTGTTATAAATACAACAATATTGTATGTTTGTGTTATAATTTTAAAACAATCAAATTGTAATCTGCTTTAAATTAGGATAAATGTATCCTGTTTTAGTAAGAATAATATATAGTGTCAGGTGTATAAAAGAAAATAACTCATGAGAACAATTCTTATTATTGGAGCGGGAAGATCTGCTTCTTCGTTGATACAATACCTTTTGAATAAATCGGTATCAGAAGAATTGCATCTTATTATTGGTGATTTATCTTTGGATTTAGCTACGAAAAAGACAAACAATCATCCTAATGCAACTCCTATTGCTTTAGATATATTTGATGAAAATCAAAGAAGAAATGCGATTCAAAAAGCAAATATTGTGATATCGATGTTGCCGGCTCACCTTCATATTGAAGTGGCAAGAGATTGTATCGTGTATAAAAAGCATCTTGTGACGGCTTCCTATATAAGTGATGCGATGCAAGAATTGGATGAAGCTGCCAAAGCAAACAATCTGATTTTTATGAACGAAATTGGACTTGATCCCGGAATCGACCACATGAGTGCCATGAAAGTGATTGACGAGATTAGGGAACAGGGCGGCAAAATGCTTTTGTTTGAATCTTTTTGCGGAGGTCTTGTAGCTCCAGAATCAGACAATAATTTATGGAATTATAAATTTACTTGGGCACCAAGGAATGTGGTGCTTGCGGGACAGGGAGGAGCTGCCAAGTTTATTCAGGAAGGTGCCTACAAATACATCCCATATGTAAATTTGTTTCGTAGAACCGAATTTTTGGAGGTAGAAGGTTATGGTAAATTTGAAGCCTATTCGAACAGGGATTCGCTAAAATACAGAAGTGTTTATGGTCTCGATGATGTACTTACCTTATATAGAGGTACGATTCGAAGAGTAGGTTTTTCTAAAGCCTGGAATATGTTCGTGCAATTGGGGATGACAGACGATAGTTATATTATGGAAAACTCGGAAAATATGAGTTACCGTCAATTTGTAAATTCGTTCCTTCCTTATCACCCAACGGATTCAGTTGAAATCAAAATGCGCTTGATTCTAAAAATTGACCAAGACGATATTATGTGGGATAAATTATTGGAATTGGATTTGTTCAATCGCAATAAAAAAGTAGGATTGAAAAATGCCACACCAGCACAGATTCTTGAAAAAATACTTACTGATAGTTGGACTTTAGAACCAGATGATAAGGATATGATTGTGATGTATCACAAATTTGGATATGTCCTTAATGGCGAAGAAAAGCAAATAGATTCCAAAATGGTTTGCATTGGTGAAGATCAAACGTATACCGCAATGGCCAAAACAGTAGGATTACCAGTTGCGATGGCGACTTTGTTAATCTTGAATGGTAAAATCACAACTCCTGGAGTACAACTTCCTATTCGCAAAGAAGTATATCTGCCTATTTTGAAAGAGTTGGAAGAATATGGAGTTGTTTTTAATGAACAAGAGATGCCTTATGTAGGTTATAATCCTGATAAAGTTTTTAGTTGAGGTTTTTTTTAATTTTAGATTTTTTTTAAATTTTTTTAGACAAATCCGCTTCGAAAGAAGCGGATTTTGTTTTTGGTACCTATTATATAGTTATAAAATCATTCTATTTCTTGTTCAGAAACTACTTCGCCCTTATCGTATTTGCGTATTAAAATCAGCTTTCCTTTTTCGGTATAGTATTTCCAATTGCCATTATAAAACCAATGCGTTTGTTCTCCTTCAGTTGTTATTTTTGTTATTCCTTTCGATTCAACTTTACCATTTTTGAAGTAGTTTTTTGTTTTGCAGTATGAGCTTAAATAGGTTTCCTTTTTTATGCGTTTGCCGTTCAAATAATAAGTCCATTTTTTTATTGGTTCGCCATTATGATAGTTTCCAACAGATTTATAATTTGAACTATCTTGACTGAAGTTTTCTATCCAAAGGCCCTCTCGCTGTTTGTTTACTTTTTGATTCAGTTGCTTGGGTTTGCAGCTAAATAGAAATCCGATTAGTAATAGATAGATGTAGAAGAAGCGCATATAATATTTTTTTATAAATATATAATTATTTCCTTAATGTAGGATAAAATCTACTTATGAAATGGAGAAGCCCTAGCCCTGATAGAAGTGGAAATCCTTATGAGGCTCTTTTTTTTTAACGAGACTCATAAGATTGTAACGGATAGCAGGAAATAGCTCCTAATTAAAACCATAATCATTTCGGAGAAGGCATAAAAAAATCCGCTACTAGGAACGGATTTAGATATTATTAGAGAAATCTTACTTGCTTAACTCCACAAAATATTTGTAAAACAACGGAATAGTTTCAATCCCTTTCAGGTAATTGAAAATTCCAAAATGTTCATTTGGCGAGTGGATGGCATCGCTATCAAGACCAAAGCCCATAAGTATTGTTTTGCTTTTTAGCTCTTTTTCGAATAAAGCAACAATAGGAATACTTCCTCCTGAACGAACTGGAATTGCGGGAACACCAAAGGTTTCGGTGTAAGCCATATTGGCCGCTTTGTAACCGATGCTGTCAATAGGAGTCACATAACCTTGGCCACCATGATGAGGAGTAACTTTTACGGTAACACCAGCCGGAGCAATGTTGGTGAAATGTTTTGTAAACAAGTCCGTGATGACTTCCCAATCTTGGTTGGGTACTAAACGCATCGAGATTTTGGCGAAAGCTTTGCTGGCGATAACGGTTTTGGCTCCTTCTCCAGTATAACCTCCCCAAATTCCGTTAACATCAAGCGTAGGGCGAATGGAGTTACGTTCATTGGTCACGTATCCTTTTTCACCATATATATCATTCAAGTTTAGAGCTTTCTTGTAATTGTCAAGATTAAAAGGAGCTTTGGCCATTTCGGCTCTTTCCTCTAGAGATAATTCTTGAACGTTGTCGTAGAAACCAGGAATCGTAATATGATTGTTTTCGTCATGCAATGAGGCAATCATTTTTGCTAATACATTAATAGGGTTGGCAACAGCTCCACCATATAATCCAGAATGCAAGTCGCGATTTGGCCCAGTAACTTCTACTTCCACATAACTCAAACCACGAAGGCCTGTGGTGATAGAAGGTTGTTGATTGGAAATCATTCCAGTGTCTGAAATCAAAATCACGTCATTTTTTAGTTTCTCGGTATTGTTTTCCACAAAGGTTTTTAGGTTAACGCTACCAACTTCTTCCTCACCTTCAATCATGAATTTTACGTTGCAAGGCAAAGTGTTGCTTTGAATCATGTATTCAAAGGCTTTTACATGCATGTACATTTGACCTTTGTCATCACAAGAACCTCTGGCAAAAATAGCGCCTTCTGGATGGATTTCTGTTTTCTTAATAACGGGTTCAAATGGGGGAGAAGTCCATAATTCTAATGGATCTGCAGGTTGAACATCATAATGACCGTAAACTAAAACGGTAGGTAATTTTGGGTCGATTGTTTTTTCTCCGTAAACGATAGGATAGCCTGCAGTTTCGCAAATTTCTACAAAATCGCATCCAGCTTTTACTAAACTAGCTTTAACAGCTTCGGCAGTGTCAAGAACATCTTGGGAAAAAGCAGTGTCTGCACTTACGGATGGAATTTTCAATAATTCAATTAACTCATTGATAAACCGATCTTTGTGTTTTGTGACGTATAACTTTATATCTTCCATTGAATCAAATTTTTTTAAGAATCAAAAATACAAAAAATAGAATGAATATTTTTTTAAAAAATCCTTTGAAAATTCGAAGTTATGATTATCTTTGCACCCACAATTACGCGGATATGGTGAAATTGGTAGACATGCCAGACTTAGGATCTGGTGCCGCAAGGCGTGTAGGTTCGAGTCCTATTATCCGCACCAAAAGCTTCTCATCTTGAGAAGCTTTTTTGTTTTAATCCCTTTCGTAATGAATTCCTTCTTACCTTAGTATAAAGATTCAGAATATTATCATTTGTTTATATCTGCAATTTTTGATTTCTGATTTTTGTTTCAAAATGAAATAATTAAGAGTAACATGAAAGACATTGCCAAGCGTTTTCCTGAAAATCCGTTATTGTCTCCTCCAGATATTTTGCCGAGTCGCGAAGGCTTGCAAATATCTTGTCTTCTCAATCCAGGAGTATTCCGGTTTGATGGTAAAACATGGATGATTGTTCGTGTAGCCGAAAGACCAGCGCAAAAAGAGAATTCAATCTCATTTCCAATTCTAACCGAGGCAGGAATCGAAATCATAGAGATCCCATTAAATGATCCCGAATTAGATTCTAAAGATGCAAGAGTTATCAAATATAAAGGAGTTAATTATTTAACAACATTATCGCACTTGCGATTAGTTTGTAGTGATGACGGACATAAATTCTTTGAGCCCAAAGGTTATCCTTTATTAATTGGAGAGGGTTTTTTAGAATCATTCGGAATCGAGGATTGTCGAGTGTCCTATATAGAAGGAGTTTATTATTTAACCTATACCGCAGTTTCGCCCAATGGTGTTGGTGTTGGTTTACGAATAACAACCGATTGGAAGAATTTTGAGTCGCACGGAATGATTTTTCCTCCCCACAATAAGGATTGCGCTATTTTTGAAGAAAAAATCAACGGACTGTTTTATGCTTTACATCGTCCAAGCAGTGTCGAAATCGGAGGGAACTACATTTGGATAGCTTCTTCTCCAGATGGAATTCATTGGGGAAATCATCAATGTGTTCTCAAAACAAGAGAAGGTCTTTGGGATTCTGCAAGAATTGGTGCGGGAGCATCACCTATAAAGACTGATAAAGGTTGGCTTGCCATATATCACGGAGCTAATCAAAATCACCAATATTGTTTAGGTGCGTTTTTAATGGATTTAGATAACCCTTCTAAAGTCATAGCAAGAACAGAAGATCCTATTATGGTGCCAACTGAGAAATATGAACTAACAGGTTTCTTTGGGAACGTAGTTTTTACCAATGGTCATATAGTAAATCCTGACGGAGATACAATAGCTGTATTTTATGGAGCTTCCGATGAATTCGTCTGTGGCGCCGAATTCTCAATCAAAGAGATCTTCTCGCTTCTGCATTTTTACTAATAGTAATTATTTCCTCCTTATATCACTTCGATTAAATCGATCCAAATATTCAGGAGCTTAATCCCGCTATCCGCTACAATCTTGTGGTCCGAACCCCAGACCACAAGGATTTTCACTATTATCGGGGCTAGGGCCTAAGTTTTTCATCAGAAAGAAGGTAATAAGTCCACACCTTATATATAGGAGAGAAAGATTCGCAAGAAAATCAGCGAGAATCTCCCTTATTGCTCAGGCGAATTCGTTTTGTCGCTATTCAATTTGACGAGTAAAAAATTAATAAAAGCCACGAAACGTCAACAAAACCTCAAAAAGGATATAAAAGTAAGAGCTAAAAATAGGAAAACCTTAAAAAAGGAGGTTTGTAAATAACAACATACCAGTAGATTAAAAAATACTTTGAAAAAAGGTTGAAAAAGCCATTGTTTACACGAATAAAGGGTCTACTTTTGCACCCGCAACAACGCATACGTTCCTAGAAATCCTGACAAGCCCACGAAATCGAAACGAAAATTTATTTTCAAAAAAAGATTCCAAAAAGCTTGTGAGATTCGAAAACGTAAGCTATTTTTGCACCCCGCAAAACGCGTAACGTTCCTTGAAAGACTGCTGAGAAAAAGAGAAGAAAACGAAAAATAAAATTTTCAAAAAAACTTTAAAATTTTCTTGTCAGTTAAAAAAGAATAGCTACTTTTGCACCCGCTTTGAGAAACAACGAAAGGCGAAAATAATAAAGAAGACTACGTTCCTAGACATATTGAATTGACAGCCGTTCCGATGCAAATCGGAACAAAATAATAAGAGTAATAGAATCGGAAGATTTGAGAATAACCACTAGAGCTTCAGTCAAAAATTAATAGCTTAATTAATTAAGCAAACAATATACGATGAAGAGTTTGATCCTGGCTCAGGATGAACGCTAGCGGCAGGCTTAACACATGCAAGTCGAGGGGTATAGTTCTTCGGAACTAGAGACCGGCGCACGGGTGCGTAACGCGTATGCAATCTACCTTTTACAGAGGGATAGCCCAGAGAAATTTGGATTAATACCTCATAGTATGTGAGAATGGCATCATTTTCACATTAAAGTCACAACGGTAAAAGATGAGCATGCGTCCCATTAGCTAGTTGGTAAGGTAACGGCTTACCAAGGCTACGATGGGTAGGGGTCCTGAGAGGGAGATCCCCCACACTGGTACTGAGACACGG